>JBHPMF010000039.1:0-21760 GCA_042563375.1 Elusimicrobiota bacterium
TCATAACCAAGCACTAAAACACCGATCATGGATCCATCCGGAGAACTGATGCGCCTGGCAAGGTTGATCGACTGCGTGCTGCCCGTAGTTTTACGGTCAAAAGACCACTGAAATTCCCGGGCGCCGGAAGCGCGGGCTTTGAGAAAATACTCAGCTTGCGCATGAGATGCATACGCCCTAACAGCCCGATGATCAGTGATGCTGACGACCTCCCTTCCGTCAGCGCCAAGATAACACAGATGAGAATAAACTTTTACCCTTTTTGAGAAATCAACGAGCAGTTTTTCAATAGCCAAGCGATATATCTCAGCCTCCTCCTCAAGCTGATAATCCATATTATTGTGATAATCAGGGAAAAGGGGGCTTTGAGTGAGCAGGAATAAGTCGCCGATCTTCTGATTTAGCTCACGGCTGATCTCATTGGAAGCGCGGGCAACCGCGTTTTTCATCCCCTGATGCGCATGATGCAGTATCTGGCGTTTTTGGGATTGATAGCTCCAGAGGACAATGAAAAACAATGCCCCTATGCTGCAAGGCAAAATAGCCAAAAGCAGTTTGTTATGTACCGAATTAACAAGACGCTTAATGATTTTCTCCTAGCTGTTAATGATCAGTGTCTGCCGTGACTTTAAGCAGCTGATTTTTTTAGATTGGCCGGCAAATGCACGCGCAAGAGCCTGGCAGCTGCAAGCACAACACGGCTTAAGGAAAGTGGTTTCGAAAAAGCCTCGTCAATACCGCGGTCTTTGAGATCTTTATCAGTAAATCTCTTATTGCCTGAAATGGTAATAATCTTCATTTTCCCTACGCCGGGCATTTGGCTCAACTTTTCACAGACCTGCAGGCCATTCATTTTCGGCATAACTATGTCAAGGATCATTAGATCAGGCAGCTGTTGACCCACGCGCACAAGCGCCGCAATACCGTCATAGGCGATCTCAACATTAAAGAACTGAGAATGTTTTGCAAAAGCCCTTTTCAATAATCTTGCCATCTCTTTATCATCTTCGACAATGAGAATCCGCTTTTGAAGATTATCCAGATCATTAGGAACAGGAATTTTGAATTTCTTAAGAAATTCAATGAGGTCGCCCCTCTGCACCCTCCTGTGCCCGCCCGGCGTCACAAACGCGCGCAGAGCGCCGCTCTCGATCCAATTGATCACAGTTGTCGGATAGACATCGCAGATCCTGCTGATCTCGGTCGTGGTATAGGTGATACAGGTGGCTTCGTTCATTTTTGTAGTTTTAATAGTATTCTGATTTTATTTTATCTTTAATTTAGGTAAATTTCCAATTCGTTCGATCATCAATTCGGCCATCATCTTTTAACTCCGCGTTTTCACTCAATCCTCGCTCTGGCGTCTTTTGAATAACTCATCAACGCGGGCCTTCACATCCCCAAGACTGAATGGTTTGATCACAAAATCGTCCGCTCCGGCGCGAAGGCATTGCGCCTGTTCTTCGGGCTCGCTTAAGCCGGTGATCATGAGTATGGGTATATGACAGATCAAAGGATTGCCGCGCACTCTCCGGCATATCTCTATGCCTGAGAGCCCCGGTAGCATGAGGTCGAGCAGGACCATATCCGGCCGGTCATTCTCTATGATCTCCAAAGCCTCTTTTCCGTTATCCGCGAATATGGTCTCGTAACCATTCCTGCGAAACAGCCGGCCAAGCACCGCAACGACGCCCGGCTCGTCATCCACAATAAGTATCTTCTTCTTTTGCTTTTTCACATTCTCCTCCTTGAGTTCTTTTGCCGGACAAGCCAGTAGCATGTCCCGGACTTCAATTGGCGAATCGCAGGATTCGTGACCCACGTTCATTATTCCGGCCTCCTACCAAAGAGGGTAGCAGTCGCCAATATAATCACGCTCAAGAAGCGCTCAATTTTTGCTCAATTTACAAAGAAGGCTCAGATCCTTTATTTGCTATACTGATAGTGATAATTATTATCAATAATGACTAAAGATCTCTGCCGGGATTGGCCAATATTAAGCCCGGAAAACGCCGGGGACGATGTTTTAAAGATTGCCGCGCCCTAACAGAAAAGTAGGGACAGTCCCCACTTTTCGACAGGGATCGCAATGACACGATATGACAAACAAAATAATGATCCTGGGGGTCGCGAACAGCGGAAAGAGCACGCTTTTTAATCATCTTCAGGAGAAGTATTCCCCCACGGGCAATTACCCCCACACGACCACAAGCATTGTTCAAAATGAAATAAAGATCAGCAACAAGACTTACACGCTTATAGATACACCGGCTATCAATTCACTTGAAACGCTCTCGGAGGATGAAATAGCGGTAAGGGATCTGATCATTGACGCTGAGACAGATATCATCGTGCAGTGCATTGATTCGGGCAATATCAGGAGAAGCTTGATACTTACGGCACAGCTCATGGAATGGGGCATTCCAATGATCATATGCCTTAATTTTGCGGATGAAGCTCGCAGGAAAGGCATACGCGTGGACTCAAGGAAAATGGAGAAGGTGTTCGGGATTCCTGTGCTGGAAACTGTTGCTCATGAGGGGCAGGGGATTGATGAATTGATAAGTAGGATCAAAGAAGCGTCTGCGCCTAAAAGATTGATGGATTATCCGAGAGTAGTTATGGAGTATTTAGGGGAGTTGGATAAGGTTTTTGCTTCATCCCCCCCGCCTAACCTCCCCCGCCAGGAGGGAGGAATTAATAAAAAGACGGAAGAAAAGGTGGAGAGCACCCTGTTGCCCAGGGGATTTTTGCTGATGGTGGCAGCAGAACCTACAAAGGATGCGCTGGGTATCATCGCGGACAAATTCGGAAAAGATGCGGTCAAAAAAGCCCTGCAGCTATACAAAAAGACCGGAAAGAGCAGGCGCATGATGATACGCAGGATGATCCTTGATGCTAGGACACGCTGGGCGGATAATTTCTCCCACGAGGTCACCTCTATCACAGAACAAAGGATAGGCAAGATGCATGAAACTATAGGGCATATCGTTAGGCATCCCATATGGGGCTGGCCTGTATTGCTTGGCATACTTTACCTTGCTTACCTGCTTGTGGGCAAAGTGGGCACTGTATATATCGCAGGAGGCCTTGATCAACAGATATTTGCGCCTCTAACAGAACTGATAGCGATCATCATCCCTTCACAGTTTTTAAAAGATTTCCTCGTGGGAGATTACGGCATACTCACCCTTGGACTTTTCACGGCATTTGGCACTGTTCTTCCAATACTTACGATGTTTTTCATCATCCTCTCAATAATGGAGGAAACTGGATATATCACTAATCTCTGCGTACTCACTGATAATATCCTTAAGAAAGTAGGGCTTGGAGGAAAATCCATACTTCCCATTGCCCTTGGATTCGGATGCAAGACAATGGCCACTTTAACCACAACAATGCTTGACACCTGGCGCGAGCGCTATATAACCATATTCCTTATCGCATTCACCATCCCTTGCTCAGCTCAACTCGGGCTTTTGCTTGCCATTCTTGCGTATTTCCCGTTCAGCGCCACAGTCGCGGTATTCTCAGTGCTTATTGGCATGGAGATAATAGCCGCAATACTGCTCAATAAGATCATAAATAAGGAAACTCAGTCTGATTTCATAATGGAGATCCCCCCCATGCGCATGCCTGATATAAATAACGTAGCCATTAAGGTCTACTACAGGATGACCCATTTCATTAAAGAAGCTGTGCCGCTTTTTCTTTTGGGAGCATTGATACTTTTTTCCATGGAAAAGCTCGGGATCCTCTATCTGATCCAGAAGCTCATGTCTCCCATTGTGGAAACTTTCTTGGCATTGCCTATTAAAAGTCTTGAAGGATTCATCCTTTGCCTTGTAAGGCATGAGCAAGGCGCAGCAGTCCTCCTTGAGATGGCAAAAGCCGGGCAGTTTTCATATATAAGCGTGATAGTGGTCATTGTGGTAATAACAGGGTTTATTCCCTGCATTCCCAATATCGCAGCCATCGGAAAGAGGCTGGGAATGATACACGCAGGAATCATGACACTGGTAATAACAAGCGCTGCAATAATCACAGGCGGAGTACTTAATTGGGCGCTAAGGCTGGTTTTCCAGGGTCACGTCTAAAGTTTCAAGTTTTGCGACAAAACTTGAAACTTTAGACGTGACCCTGGAAAAAAGGAGAAACCCATGAACAAGTACGAGATTGACGAGCACTTAGAGACCCTTTGGCATCTTTTTGAGAATAATGAACTTGATATGGAGAATTTCAAATCCCATATGGAAAATGATTTCAACGAAACTATAGTTAAAGATTTTCAAGACAAGGGACTCATTAAAATAAGCCAGGATCAGATAAAACTCCTTGATGCTGGCAAGGATACTGCAAGGCGCATAGTAAGGAGCCATAGGCTCGCTGAACGCCTTCAGCGCGATATCCTCGGCATGAGCGCAGAGGAAACAGAGCGCGCAGCATGCGAATTCGAACATGTACTCGCTCCGGAAATTGTGAATAGCATCTGCACATTACTGGGCCACCCCAGAGAGTGCCCTCACGGGAGACATATCCCGGAGGGCAAGTGCTGCAGAGAAAAGACGAATGTAGTTTCAAGCGCTGTGCTCTCTCTTGATAAAGCGCAAGTCGGCAAGGAATACAAGATCGCCTATGTTTACGCTGCATCGCATTCCCGGATGCATAAATTCGCGCATTTTGGAATTGTCCCGGGAGCGCAAGTTACCCTGCACCAGAATTCCCCCGCATTCGTAGCGCGCACTGAGAGCGGCCAAATAGCCATGGACAAAGCATTAGCAGGAGAGATATATGTGTGGAAGAAATAAGGCGATGAGTGGCCTGCGGTAGTGGGGCCCTTTATGGGTCCGTTTCTTCTGCTCGTACTTTATGTAGAGCAGACGGACCCATAAAGGGTCCGACTACCGGAAATGAAGCAGAAAAAACGGACTACCGGGAATGAAAGCATGAACAGGAATAAGCGATTTATCGAGGTAAAACCATGAATAAAGAAACAGACATTTTAAACCAATACCTTTTAAAACAAAACCTGCGCCATAGCAGTCAGCGGGAAACCATCCTTAGAGTATTCCTCTCCATCGAGAAACACGTAACCGCTGAAAAGCTCTACGATGCGCTTAAATCCAAACATCCCGGCATCGGGATCGCCACCGTACACAGGAACTTAAAACTCTTTTCCCAATGCGGATTAGCGCGGGAAGTGCGCCTGGGCGATAAGAAAACATATTACGAGCATTCCTGCGATCACACGCATCATGACCATCTGATCTGCACAAAATGCAATAACACAATAGAATTCCTGGACCCAACGATCGAAAAACTCCAGGAGCAGGCAGCCAAAAAATACGGGTTCAGGATAGAGAAGCACTCCCTGGAGATATATGGGATCTGCAAGAAGTGTAAGAACTAAAGGCTAAAGCGGGATAAGCGACAGCGGAAAAAACCAATCGCACCAGCCTGAGACTCATAATACTAGTAGTTGAAATATAGTTCAATTGCTGGTATTATAGATATATGTTAAATCCATCATTTACACTACGTGAACTCTTTCATTTGGTATTGTTGCAACACTTGAGCCTGCGCTTATCCGGCAGAGCCTACGCGGTAAAAGGCGGAATATGCCTTCGCTTCTTTCACATGTCGCAACGATTATCAGAAGATATGGATCTTGACGTTATTTCCCAGATCAGGCTCAAAACGCTTGCCAATGCCGTTGATGGGATATTGCAGGGTAATTCGTTGCCGCAATCATTAATGCCTCATGGGGTAACTCGCCTTACTCACACAAAGCCAAAACAGACAGAAACAACACAAAGATGGAAAATAGCGCTGCACACCGGAACCAGCGCCTGTTTAAACACAAAAGTAGAATTTAGCCGCAGAAAAGAACATATCGTCTATGCGAGTGGAATACCCGGCCCGGCAATATTACAGCAATACAAGATACCCCCCTTCGCCACACAATACTACAACGCAGAACAGATGTGCGCTCAAAAGATATCAGCGCTGGCATCCCCCTCCCGCAATGCTGCGAGGGATCTTTTTGACTTGCATCATCTCCTTCATGGGTCAAAAGCTGATAAAGCCAAAGTATCTAAGATGATCACAAAGAACGTGATCGAGAATGCAGTCCAAAAGATCGAAACATTTACGTATAAAGATTTTGGAGGACAAGTGATCCCCTATCTCACAGAAGGCATGATCGATCTTTATAGAGACTCAAAAAGATTTTTCAAGCTCAAAGGGCAGGTCGAGGACGCTTTACTTGGCATGATAATATGACAAGGTCTCTGGCAGAACTTATCGGTATGATCAAAAAAAATAATCTAAGGATATTCTCCACGTCTGACCTAATGACCCTCACCGGCATGAACCCGGATTCCTTGACACACGCATTGCGCCGCATGGAAGCGCAAGAGCTTATAGCTAAAGTACGCCGAGGCCTCTGGGCCAACAGTCTGATATCTGACTTTCATCCATACGAAACAGTCGGTCACATTATGGCTCCATGGCCGGCCTACATTTCTTTATACAGCGCGCTGGCTGAATATGGGAAGATCGAGGAGATCCCTCATATTATCTATGCAGTCTCACCCGCTCGACGCAAAAAATGCAAAACTCCGATAGGAAACTTTCATATACACCATCTTCCACCGGATATGATATGGGGATACAGCCTGCGCAAGACCGGCCAAGGAAGCTATCTGATAGCTGAACCTGAAAAGGCATTCCTTGATCTTATATATCTGTCGCTGATCCCGCGCTCCCCCATTGTAACGCCATACAAAAGAGACAAGCTCTGGAAATTCAATAGGCATACACTTCGAAAATATTCTTCACGTTTCAAGTTCCGGCCATTGACCGACTTTCTTGTAAAAAATGGATTAATATGAACCTAGTGCCACTTTCCAGCTTGAATCTCAGGGACGTGAAAGCCTTGGTAGCCGCAGGTCTTCAGCGAAGCAGTCCTGCAGTCTCAGCAGACAAGCTTCCATAATTAGAGAGATGCTCGTCCTCGCAGGGCAGTCGCAGCAGAGCAGCCCTGTAGTATGTCCTACAGGGTACTCCCGGAGGGGGGCAGCCCTGCAGTCTCAGCAGAGCAGTCCTGTAGTATGCCCTACAGGATGGTATTCCCCATAGGGTGGTATCCCCCACAGGGTAGCCTGTGCTCCTTTAAAAATGTAGTTCTTAATAAAAGACACAGGCTAAAGCCTGAGGCTACCGGAAGGGATACAAGAAAACGGATACGATTATTTACTTTTTTTGGGTTATGTTTTCGAGGCTTTTGAGGTTCAGCTGCGCGCAGCAATCTACGGAATCGATCCTGAGGACTTCCTGCAAGCTCTTAAATACACCAGGACCTCCAATGAGTGACCCTGCAAAATTCTTTTAAAGTTTGGATTTTTGGCTAAAGCCGCTCGAGTTCCTGCTTGAGTACTGTGGGAAGCTTCTTCACCACCGGCCAGTAGCTCTTTGGCAGGAAAATTTTCAATTCCCTGTCCAATTCCTTGGAATTGAGCGTTTTAACCTGCGAGATCAGGCGCGCTTTGAATGGAATGATCTTACGGATACTCAGTCGCTCTCTTAGGATAAAGTAAACATCAAAAAAATCCCTGGGCTTTTTCCTTGTTAACGCCGCCTGGACCTTTTCAGCGATCATAACGTCCTGAGCAAGAGATTTGACAAGATAAGACGGATATATGACGCTCGACGCCAGGACCATTTCCGTTTGAACCGGCCCTTTTGCCCTCAAAGATACATTCATTTCGATCTCGATCGGCCATGAGTAAAGCTCTGTGGCCAGACGCGCAAACCACCCGCCAGCGGTTTTATAGGATTCCTTCAATTTAAGGCTGATCCCCTCATCGCGGCACTTACGCGCTATCGATCCAATGGCTTCACCTATATGGAAGGGTTTTCCCCATCCTGTGAAATCCAGATCTTCGGAAAAACGAGGACTTCGCTTTAAGATCCTGAGCGCAGTGCCGCCTTTAAAAGCCAAACCAACCTGAGGCTCGCCATATAGAGAAGAAAGGATCATATTTTGAATATATTCCCTGCTGATATTTAATTCCGTTGTCTGAAATTTTACGACGAATTCACGTATTTGGGATTCTGAGATCATGATAAAACCACTCCTTGAAACGCGGATTATTGAATGCTTTTATGTATTGCACAAGCAATTTTCTGTTGATCCCCTTGATATTCAATCTTTCGCTGAGAACGCCTTTTTTAAGGAATGCAAAGTACAGATAATCAGCCAACGCCTTCTCCTTCTCGGCCAAGAGCACATTCTCATTGCCGATCTTGATCATGCGATATCCCCGGTAGGAATCTCTCTTGATCGTACGGTAGATATACGCAGTACCCATTACATCGAATTCACGGGTGGGCTTCGCTGATACAGATACAACCGCATGCACAGATTCTGGGATCAAATGATAATAGGAAAGAGCGGTCTCCATTGAGATATACGATGGCTTATAAAGCCTGTTCGCTAAAACGAAGGAAGAAGGGCTGGAATCTCTTATGCAGTATAGCCCCCTGCGCAGCCTCGTTAAAAGCCCTCGCGCCGTGTATCTTATAAGCATGAATTTCGCCGCTGACGGGCTCAAGCCCAGCAGCTGCCTGAATTCCTTATCCGTAAACACGGAAATACCGGAATTTTCGAGTGTTTCCCTTACGCTTAGCCATTTCATATAAGTATCACATTTGCTACTTATCTGAAATAGTATACCAGCAACAACCCTGATTTTCAAGGGCAGTTCCCAAAAATAAGGTCCTTGGCCCGCGCCTGCTCTGCTCTCTCTCCGGTAGCCTCAGGCTTTCCTGTGGTGAGTGAGTCCGCGAATCGAATCCAAACCTATGTTTCACCTCTCAGTGGGTAGCCTCAGGCTTCAGCCTGTGTTCCTTTTAAAATGTAGTTCTTCATTGAAGACACAGGCTAAAGCCTGAGGCTACCGGAGAATAAAAAGCATTCCTACCTCTGTGGCTTAGTGGCTATGCTTTCCAGGCTTTTGAGATTCACTTGAGCGCGGCGATCATTGGGGCTGATCGCGAGAATTCTTCTGTAAGCATCCGCGGCTTTATTGAACTGCTTCAGATGAAAATAGGTCACAGCGAGATTGTGCCAGAGATCAGCGCTTTCAGGCTTGATCTCAACGGACTTTTCAAATTCATCGAGCGCGGAATTTAATTCCCCCCTGTTTGCATACGCGATGCCGAGCATATTGTGGGCAAGGGAGTTCTTGGGCAGTTCCTTTATCACTGACTTAAAAAGAGCCTCATTGTTTTTGAAATCCATGTTCCTGATGATCGTCCTGATACTGAAAACACACAGCACAGCGATAAGAAAGGCTGTGACAAAGGCTTTTGACTTGGATAAATAGTACAAAACACGCATCCACTTAGCCCTGCGCGCCCCGGCTCCGCTCACAACCTCGATCGGCTGCTTTTCCGTAGGCAGAGGATAAAAAAGATATACCTTCGAGATCAAACTGATCGCTATCATCACGAAACCCAGAGAAGACAGGTAAAGATAGCGCTGCGCTCCGAATGTTGTGGCAGGTATGATGAAATTCGATGCCGGAACAAGAGGAAGGAAGAAAAACAGCGTCCAGAAAGCCCAGAAAGCCTTCTTCCTGAACAAGTAATAAATACTCGCCGCAACCATAACAGCCAGACATATCAGGCTCAGCCAGCTTGAGACATCGGTCAATGTTGAGAGCGGCAAAGCAGGCGGGGTGAAATCAGCGCAAAGCCCGATGCCCGATATCATGGGCCTGAAATAATACATAAAGAAAAATTTCGCCATGGTCAATATGACAACAGACTTTTCAACGCGTGCGAAATACTGCCATGAGGTCTCCATATTAAAATGCCCGACCGCGAAGTGCCTGATCACAAAAAATCCGGCTATAGCGGCGACAAAGCCGATATATTTTCCGTAACGCTTCAGGATCTCCCTGCCGCAAAGCCAGTCATCGATCAGGAATATCGGGAAAAGCAGGATAGAGAACTCCTTTGAGAACACAGCGAGCAGATACGCAAGCGCAGCGCATACGGGTTTTTCCCTCCTGTGGCACAGCCATGAGATGATAAAGAACAAGCTCGCGAGTATTTCAGGGCGTCCGAAAACATACGCGACAGTTTCCGAATGTATGGGAAGCGATGCGAAAAGAAGAGACGCGAACATAGATTCCCTTAATGTAAGAAACTCGAACGCCAGCAGAAAAACAAGAACGCATACTACCGCGTTAAGGAGGACATTCGTCAAGTGGTAGCCGGCCGGATGCGCGCCAAAAACAGAGCGGTCAAGCGCGAAGCTTATCAGGGGGATGGGCCGGTAGATCGCGATACCCGCGGACTCAGGCCAATAAGGCATGAGAAAGGCCTTGTATGAATCAGTCACTCCCTGCGCAGCAGGGTGCCTGTCTATTATTCCGGGATCATCAAAAACAAAACCATTGAAAAGAGAATTAGCGTAAAGGCAGAAAGAAAAGATGAAGAGAAATAACGCGAATTTGGATTTTTTGGTCAGCGATCCGCGGACAGAACTTATGAAACTTTTTGAACTGATCGACATTTCGTAATAACAGAAACCAATTGAGCCTATCTAGATTTTCTTATCTGATTGACTGGGCAAAGGTGATAATAAGCAAAGCCAGGCGCGCGTCAATATTGGCTGTTCCGTAGACTGAAAGCCCGAAATCGCTTCCCCTGTCCGTTGTTTCGATCTCGAGTCCGGATGTATTGACACGGTAACCTCTTGGACCAAGAAAACTATCATCTGTTTCAAGCATCAGGTCTCCGAAGTCGAATTTGCGGCCCAATGCTTCCCCTGTAAGCTCGTATTCATAATTGCTGATTATCTGCCTCTTGTAAACATTGAGGCTCACGTCAGGACCATGCACAGACATGAAATCATTTGAATTCCTGTAGATCTCGAATGAAAAGTCATTAGCCTGCGCCGGATGAGACTCGCGCGGATCAGATCCTTTGATCGTAATGTAACTGCGGATGGACTTGAGGTAATTGATCATATTCAGGACCACAACGACTGACCTGGCATCAAGGGTCTTGCCGAGATCCCCGTCAAAGCTCAACCTGCCGAAATCATCTTCCGTGAAATAAAGCCTGGCATCTGCGCCCCTGAACTCATAGCGAAGCTCGTTGCCGAACGTATGAGACTTAAAATTCCATGGATCGCCGTATGAGACCTCTTCATTGAAGAGTTTGCCGTGAATATCAAACTCTGTCATCCCGTTAAAACCGCTTCCATGTCTTTTTTCAGCGCGAAGCTCGACCTCGTCGCCCTGATATATCTCTACCCTGTCAAGCGACTTGTTCACCGTGAAATCGAGCTGGTTCTCGATCCTGTTCCTGTCTTTCTTCTTTTTCTTTTTGGAGGTCTCAGGCAAATCTTTTTTTGTTTCAGCATCCGGCATGCGCGCCTTAAAATTGTTCAATGCCTTGAAAAACGCTGTATCCGTCAAGCCCGACTTATTAACACTTAATCCGCCCGCATTCGTATACCCGCAGCAAACGATCACAAAAAATAAACCAACGCTCAGCGTTATGCTTTTTTTCATAATCTTGCTACCCCCTTTTATATACTAAGGCTACTAATATTTATTCTAGTATTTGTTAAATGGAAAAACGTAAATTAATATATATCACCTATAACGGGCTCTCAAACAGCGTCTGGGACAGCCAGATCCTCCCGATCTTAAGATCACTTAAAGATAACAGCTCCTTTGAGATCATTCCCGTGACAACAGACTGGTTTTCATGCTTGTCAACGCGAGCATACGTGCAAAGGGAAAAAGCGCTTAAAAACCTGCTGCCTGATTCCATAAACGCGCTGAGGCCTCCTTATATGGGTGAATTCGGATTTGCTTCCCTTTCACGCAGGATAGCCGGTCAGATCAAAAAACATGTTGCGGGCTCAGGAAATAAGATCATATTGCACGGCAGGGAACCCATGGCCGCGTACTTAGGGCTCAAGATCAGGGATCACTTGGGAATGGACTTCCCCGTACTCGCTGAATACCGCGGATGGAACTCAAAAGAAGTCGAGACTTTTCTTGCGGCCAAGTGGTGGATGCCCTCGATCATGAAGAACAGCATAAGGCATCACATGGAAAAACTTGAAACCAGCCTGTTAAAACACGCTGATTCAGCCATATTTATATCGGAAGAGCTTAAAAACGCTATTGTCGATGAAGCTAAAACGATCTCCAACAATGGCATTGATCCGTCAAAACTGCGCGTCATACCCTCTTGTATCCCGTTAAATTTCAAATATTCGGATGATCTGCGCGCAGCAGCGAGAAAGGAGCTCAAGATCGAAGACGATCACCAGGTTTTTATCTATTCAGGAGGAGCCCAACCCTGGCAGGGGATCGACCTGATAAAAAAAGCCATCACCGATATCCTGACCCAAGCGCCTAAAGCAAAGATCATCGTGCTCAGTTATGCGCCTCAAAAGTGGCTTTGCGCCATGGAGGATATCCCCAAGAGATCGTCTGTTATCATCAGGAACGCGCCACATCATGAAGTGCCGAAGTATCTTTGCGCAAGCGACATCGGCATACTCATGCGGGAAAAGAGCCCTGTGAACCGCGTGGCATTGCCGATCAAAGCCCTGGAATACATGGGATGCGGACTCAAGCTGCTCGCAACAGATACGATAGGCCCCATAAGGTCCATGGCAAAAGAGAATCCTGATATCGGATGGATAGTCCAAGGCAGCGATATTGCCGCGCTTTTAAGCACGATAAACACGCCGACGCAAGAAGATAAGAAACGATTATCAGACTGGGCGCAATCAAGATTTTCTCTTGAAAAGAACACAAAGAGCCTCCTGGAGATATACAGTCATCTGCTATCCCCTTCTCGGTAGTCGCATGCTTCAGCGTGCGTCTGCTCTACATTTGCAAGAGCAGAAAAGAGGGCGCCCGTAAAGGGCGCAGCTACTCTTCATTCTTAATTCGTGTGCAACATTCGTGCTTACTTCGTGTACCAGTATTTAATTCGTGTCCCCAAGAATTGTTATACTTTAATGATACATGAAAGAAACACTTCACCTTTTCACCCAACTTCAGGCCCACGACATGGACGCTGACAAACTGCGGTTAAGGCTTGACGAGATCCCTGTTGAGATAGAGAAGATGAACTCGTTGATCGAACAAAATAAAGCGACGCTTGAAGCCAAAAAACAGGAACTCAATAAATCAGCTATCGAGAGAAAGAATCTGGAGATGGATCTTGCTAAAAAGGAAGAAGAGATAAGAAAGCATTCCGGAGAGCTGCAAGGCGTAAAATCCAATGAAGCTTACAGAGTGATCCTTTCCGCAATTGAGAATTTGAAGATCGATAAGAACAAGATCGAGGACAGTGTCCTGCAATTATTGGAACAATCTGACCAGATCAAAAAAGACGAGAGCATGGCTCAAAAGGAATTCCAGAAAGAAGAACAGCAGCTTAGAGCAAAGCACCGGGAAATTGAAACAGAACAGAAAGATCTCGAGGCCAAGCTTAATGAAATGATGGAAAAAAGAAAAGATCTATCAAAAAACATCCCTGAGAACTATATAGATCGCTACGAACGCTTGAGAACAAAGAAAGAAGGCGTGGCTATCGTGCCGGTGCTCAACCGAACATCCTGCGGAGGCTGCAGAATGACCCTTCCGCCGCAAGTGATCAATGAAGTGCTCAAGTCAAGAACTTTCATAGCCTGTGAAAATTGCCAGAGGATCCTCTACATGCCCCAAGAAGAACAAGAAGAAGGCGAAAAAGTTGACGCAGGCGACAAAGGCGACTCTCTTTCCTCCTGAACCTATCGGGGCGATACCGATTTATAAAGTAAGTGGTATGCCCCACAGGGCAGTCCCCTTTAGGGGGCAGGATCTCAATAAGAAAATTCCATTTAAAAAATTAAGCGGAAAACCCTATGAGATCCTGAATCGAGTTCAGGATGACAGATCAGCGTGATATGGAGCTAATCATCTACATCGACGGCGCATGCCGTTTCAATCCCGGGCCTGCGGGGATCGGCGTTTTAGTACAAGACAGCGAAGGCAACACAAAGCGCGAGATCTCGATGGCGATAGGGCATGCCACCAACAATATCGCTGAATGGAGCGCGTACTTAAAAGCCCTTGAGACCGCCAAAGAGATGAAAGCCAAACATTTGTCTGTTTATACTGATTCAAAATTACTGGAACAGCAAGTACGCGGAAATTTCAAGATCAAGAATGAGAATCTGATCCTTCTTGCCAATAAGGCCAGATCTTTAGTGAAATTTTTCGAGACATTTCAGATAACGCATATTCCCAGGGAAAAAAACACGAAAGCCGACAAGCTCTCAAAACAAGCTGTCGCGTCCCTTCCCCCGAATACCAAGAAAAAGCAAGAAAAAAAACTCCACACTCCCCCTCTTTTTTAGAAAATAACCGTTTGTTTATGAATGCGCCATTTTCGAAATAGATATAATGGCTCAAACAGGATTGTGACCAATACGGTCCTGATTCAAGGAGGGTTTTAGAATGAAAAACGCAAAATGGACATTGTTCGTGATCGCATGTCTTCTCTCTGTATCGACCCATACTGGTTTCTCCCATAAGGACGCTCAGTATGAAAGCATGTCTGCCAATTTTGACACAGGTATCGATCAATTTAGCGCGATACCCCTCGCTGCAAGCGAGCCTTCCAAGATAAAGCAGGAGCCGCAGAGCTTCGCGGCTCTCTCCGGAGATGAGCCGAGCGAGCCCGGGCATGACCTCGGGAGCATCAAGGGAACCAACATTGATATGAAGGTCTATGACCATGCCATTGCAGGCGCCATCAAAGGTTTCGTGGCTTGGGGATTCTTTGATGAGAGCTCAGGTATCTCCACCCTCATAATGAGGCACTACGCGCAATTGATCACCACAGAATTCAAGAAGCAGGAAGACGGCAAATTCGGAGGAGTCATCAAAAGCGGTGAAGGAGATGCGGCTCGCATCACAACGGTGAGATTCGTTAAAGTTGACCCTTCAACTCACAGTTTGGTCTTAGAACTCAATGGAAACAGCATCACTGTGAATATCACATCTGAAGCCTACGAGAACGGCCATTTCATCAATCCAACCTACTCAACCGTGATCAATGGCGAAGCAGTCAGCTATAAGATCGAGGGTGAAGGATGCTACGGCTACTCCATTCACATGGCAATGATGATCCTTGGAGCCTACGTACACTAAAGCCAGCAGGACCCCTGACCGGGGAACACGCACCGTGATCTGTTCGGGTCTTCGTGCTGAATTTTCGTCATCCTGAACTCAACGGGACGATACCAAGATTTTTCCTCCCCCCTGGAGGGGGAGGATTAAGGTGGGGGGGATAGAGTCTATCGCTTTCATTAAATAAAAGGATCTGTACTATTCTGCGCCATTTAGCAATAGTGTTCCTGCTTCATGTTAATTAACCCACAAAACTTATTTTTGCTCAGCTGGAAAAAAGCATGGATGATCATTGTCGCGGGCTTCGCGTCGATAATACTGCATAACCTCATAAGCGGATCACTCGCGACAGAAGAACCTTTCCTCTTCATCTTTGTGGTGATCATTCTTCCTGCTTATGTCCTGATCTGCGCGATATACAGCCTTGCTTATTTTCTCAAGCGTAAGAAAGGCTAGTCCCGGATCATTCCCGAGCTTTTCCCTTTTAGCACCAGCTTATTGTGCTGGTTTGTCACAGTGAAAGAGAATTTTATTTTGAAGCGCCCGGGTTTCTTCATGACCGCATCCACGATACCCACGCAAGTCAACGTATCCCCCGAACACACAGGATAAACAAAGTCAAATTGTATTGAACGCGCAATGTAGTCAAGGTCTCCTCCGAGCTTAGTGGGCAGGGTTGCCGTGAAAAGCCCGTGGGCCACTAATCGGCCATCAGAGTCTTTCTGCACATGATGGATCGCTTTGTCCCCGGAAAGCTCGGCAAATAACAGGATCTCGCGATCCGTGATGGTTCGCTTCCAGCTTATCTTCTTACCTGGGTATACGTTTTTAGGCACCTTACCAAGATATTAACAATTCAAAAAGTCCCTATACCAAACCTCTTCACATAAAACGCTCATGTAAGCAAAAACAAAACATATCTCCTCTTTCTTCATTTTTTGTGTCATCCTGGGCATAATGCTCAAAAATTGTTGCTAATTTGTTGACCCCTTTACTTCTTCATGTCATCCTGAACTTGTTTCAGGATCTCAATGGGAATACCGCTTTTAAGGTTTCTCGGAGGAGACTTAATGAGATCCTGAATCAAGTTCAGGATGACACGTGGGGAGTTCAGGATCTCCGCTCTTTGTCTCGGTAGCCGCAGGTCTTTTCCGCCGAAGGACGGATCAGCCTCCGGCTGAAGCCTGCGTTCCTTTAAAAATGTAGTTCTCCCCTATCCCCCTCTCCCCTGTTTCCATTTAGCCCTATATTTTTCAGCCCTTAGCCCTTCACCCTGCGTTCCCTTTAAAACAGAAAGACGCTGAACAAGAACCAACGTCTTTTTCGTAAAATACACCAGGAAATAAGATTATGGATGATAAGGATTTTAACTGGAAGGATTTTTTCGACCTGTCTATGGACCTGCTCTGCGTAGCGGGTTTTGACGGTTATTTCAAACAGCTCAATCCCGCCTGGGAAAAAGCCCTGGGTTACAGCCGCGAGGAGCTTTTCGCGAGGCCCTTCGTCGAGTTCGTGCATCCCGAAGACCGCGACGCTACCGCCGCGCAAACGGCAAAGATCGCCCAGGGCGCGCGCACGATATCTTTTGACAACCGCTACAAACACAAGGACGGCACCTATCGCCAGCTCCACTGGATGGCCGTCCCCCATCCTGAGCGCGACTCGATATACGCCACCGCGCGCGATGTCACCGAGGCCCGCGCGGAGTATCTTAAATTCCGCGCGATATTCGACGGCGCGCCAAGCGCTTTTCTTCTTGTGGATGAGGATGGAATGATCTTTTCTTTTAACCATGCCGCTGAGAAACTGTTCGGATATTCCCGCGACGAGATATTAAACCATCCTATTGAAACGCTCTTACCCGAGCGCTTCCGCGGCAAGCACGTGGCTCTGCGCCAGGGTTTTATGCGCGATCCGTCTGTGCGGGCCATGGGTAGAGGGCGCGATCTCATGGCGCGACGCAAGGACGGCAAGGAATTCCCCATCGAGATAGGATTGAATCCTGTGATGGATAGCGCTTGCCCCTATGTGCTCGCTGTAGTTATAGACCTTACATACCGCAAGGGGCTTGAGCTCGAACTCGCTAAAGCGCGCGACGGCGCTTTAGCAGCCGCCAAAACCAAAGCACAATTTTTAGCCAGCATGAGCCATGAGATCCGCACGCCGCTTAACGCTGTGATCGGCATGACCGGCCTTTTGATCGATAGCAAACTCGATGCCGAGCAGGCTGACCAGGCCAAGACCGCCCATGATTCCGGTGAAATGCTTTTAAGCCTGATAAACAACATCCTCGATTTTTCCAAACTGGAAGCCGGGAAGATGCCTCTGACGCAGTCGGATATCAACCCGGAAGCTCTTGCCAGGGAAACCGTACAGATCGTTTCTTCTCTGGCCAAGGCCAAGGGCTTAAGATTATCCGTGACCGCGGACCCTGGCGCTGCTGCTCCCGTACGCGGCGACGCGGGCAAGATCCGCCAGGTCCTTATTAATTTCCTGGGTAACGCTATCAAATTTACGCAGACAGGCGAAGTAAAACTGGAAGTCCAGCCTCAGGTATCAGCGGATGCCAAGGAAACCATACGCTTCAGCGTTATTGACACTGGCATGGGTATAGAGCCCGAAGCTAAAGAACGGCTTTTCGAGGCGTTCTCGCAGGCCGAGAGCGTGGCTGCCGGGCAATACGGCGGTACGGGCTTGGGTCTTGCCATCTCCAGACAGCTGGTACGCCTTATGGGCGGTGAGATCGGTTTTGATTCCACACAGGGCAAGGGTTCGCGATTCTGGTGCGCCCTGCCTTTTGAGGCAGCGCAGGGCAGCGCCGTGGCTGCGGCTGCAACAAGCATTGGCGCGCCAACAACATCCGGTACCGGGCCCTCCAAGGATTTTCGTTTACTGGTGGCTGAAGACAATGCTGTCAATCAAAAACTCGTGCTGCAGATCCTCAAACGCATGGGCTATGAGGCGGATATCGTTTCTGACGGCAAGAAGGCATTGCAAGCCATGCAAGATTCTTTTTACCGCGTAGTCCTGATGGATTGCCAGATGCCCGAGCTTGACGGGTATCAAACCACAGAACAATACCGCCGCAACGAACCATATGGACGCAGAAGCGCTGTTATCGCTCTTACAGCTTACGCTCTCGAAGGCGATAAGGAAAAATGCCTGGCCGCGGGCATGGATGATTATCTCTCAAAACCTCTGCGTCCTGAGTCTTTAAAAGAAGCTCTTTGGCGCTGGTCAGCCAGCGTTGACCCGGCAACCCTGCGGGAGCTTAAAGATATGGGAGGAGAGGACCAACCCGGATTTTTTTCTGAGATAGTCGAACAGCTTCTATCGGACGCGCGAAAATTCCTTGACGCGATGGATAAAGCGCTTTCCAATAAAGACGCCAAAGCCCTGGAACAGACAGCGCACCGCTTGCGCGGCGCGAGCGTGAATTTCGGCATGAGGGTATTTTCTTCCATCTGCGCAGAGATCGAATCGAAAGCAGCAAACAGCGATCTTAAAGATATGAGCGCTCTGACGGGATCTTTGCGAAAAGAGTGGGAAAGAGCGCGCGCTGAGCTCGAGTCTTTATCCTAAAGCAGCGAGTCACAAATAACTTGTAACCATTCAGGTGTCATTGCAAGCCCCGGGCAAAGCAATCTCAAATACAAATATCATGCACCCCAAATGTAAAGAAGTGTTGGACTCGCTACACTAGCGTTTGTTTTCGCGCATCACTTCATGAACCCAGGCCCGTGCGCGTCATCTCTCCCCACCCTTTTGCTCCGGTGAGATATTTCCACAAACCTTGCACTCTAAAAAGGGTGTTGAGCTGGCGATAACCCAGGTTCTCCAGGAAAGCATATAAGACCATCCGCAACATATCGTTCCAGCGCGTGTAACGGCGAAAACTGAATTCATCCATGAGTACTGAGCACAGGGAGAGCAATATCCCCCATGCTACGGCCATTGTCAGGAATGTCAAAGCGAACGGGTAATCCACCCATCCCATGATAATAGAGACCGCGAACGAAAAATAACCCAGCAGTTCCACTATAGGTCCCCACCCTTCGAAAAAATAGAAAAACGGCAGGGAGCCCACGCCCAGCGCGCCAAAGCGCGGATTGAATATCATCTTCTTGTGTATGGATAGTGTTTCCATGAGTCCCCGGTGCCATCGTCGCCTCTGGTTGCCCAGTATCGCCATGCTTGACGGGACTTCTGTCCAGCATACCGGATCCGCCGCGAAAAGAATACGGTAGTCACGGCCTTGTGTCTTGAGTTTCTCATGTATTGCGCAGATGATCTCCATATCTTCTCCGACTGTGGAAGTGTTGAACCCGCCCACCGCGACTATATGGCGGTGAGCGAAAACCCCGAAAGCGCCCGAAACCAAAGGCAGGGCGTTGAGCATCGGGAGTCCTGTTCTTGCGGACAAGAACGCTCGCATATACTCAACCACCTGGAACATGGGCAGCGCTTCTTTCGGCAATCGCGGCTCTATTATCTTGCCGTGCTTCACAAGACACCCGTTGGCCACCCGCACTATCCCTCCTATGGCCGCTATACGTTCGGGGTCCTGGGATATCGGCTGCATGATGCGAAGAAGGGCGTCTTGCTCGAGTATCACATCGCCGTCTATCGCGCACACATAGGGCATGCGGCATGCGTTGATGCCGGCGTTTATGGAATCCGCTTTCCCGCCGTTTTCCTTGTCTATCACGCTCAGCGACGGCACGGAGAGCGAACGATAGACTGCGCGCACGGGCTTGGTGTCGATGTGCTTTTTGGTGAATCGCGCCGTGGGAACCAGGCGGAACTTCTCTTTGAGTACCGCCATCGTTGAGTCCTTCGAGCCGTCGTTGACCACTATCACCTCGAAATTGGGGTAGTTGAGATTGAGTACCGCGCGCACCGCTATAGCCACGCCCGCTTCCTCATTATGCACAGGCATCACCACGCCCACTCCCGGCGCTTCTTCATCGCGCAGCAGCAGGTCGAAAGCGCTCCAGTGCAATGCGCGCTTGTGGCGCACCAGCGCTATAGCTGAAAGTATGAGCAATACCGTGTATCCGAAATTTATAGCTATGAAATAGAACAGGACGAACTGGTTTGTCACCATCGCGATAGTATTGATCAGCTCGATCATGATCATGCGGCCGCGCTCTCCAGCATTTCCCTCGCCAGGGTCCGGATCTCCTCTGCCGGATGATCTTTGAGTTCTTGCAGTTTTTTTCGTCCGGGTTCGCCGAGCTGCGCGAGCGCTTGTGCGATCCTCGCTCTGACCCACGGATCTTCATCTCTCATGAATGAGGCGACATTCTCACAAGTGGCCGCGTCCGCGGTCTTGCCAAGGGCCCAGGCAGCCATGGCCCGCACGCCCGGATCCGTGTCTTTCATGGTCTCGCACAGGGCTTTAGCCGTGTCCGGATCAGCTATGCGGCCCAGAGCGCGGGCCGCCTCCTTGCGCGTTGCCTGGTCTTTTCCGTTTATGAGAAGATCTTTTGCGGCGGGTACGGCTTCCAGCGCTCGTATCTCTCCAAGAACCGATATGTACCGGCCCTTGTGTTCGTTCATCCCGGAGAGCTTGTCGAGAATGAGAGAGACAGCGTCGTATCGGAAGGATACAATCGCTTGCGCGAAGGTCCGCGCCGCTCCCGGACCCGCGTTCTCGAGTCCTTCGACCAAAGCCGGGATAGCGCTTATGTCGCGTATGCGTCCCAGTGAGCGCGCTGCCACTGTTTTAAAGATGCCGCTTTCCTGCTTGAGCGCTGTTATTAGCCGGGGCACGCTCGCGCGTGATCCAAGCCGGCCGAGTATCTCTGCTGCCTGCGCCCGCGTCGCGAGGTCGGGCGCGTCAAGCTCGCGGATCCTGCACGCGGTGATCGCGGCTCGGTCAGCGAGCAGGCCGAGATGATCCACCAGAACGCCGGAAAGAGGCGTCATCGTTTCTAATAGAAGACGCTCAATAATAAGGCGGTCCCCTGGACGCCGCGGCCTGATACCATCTATGTCACCTGTGTCCGCCCCGGCGATAATATCATCGATGGCCGGCATGAACACCCCGCGCCTTTTTTCCTCATACCAGAGCGCAGCTTGCCCAAGGGCTTTCGCGATTATGATCATAACGAACAACAGCAGAACAGCAGCGAGCAGGCCCCATATCACCGTTTGGAGCCAATCTATGATAAGCGGCAGTTCACCGGAAAACGCGGGTGTCATTGCCTCGATAATCTTGCGGCGATCTTGGCTTCTAATTCTATCGGGTCAAAGGGTTTTGTTATGTAGTCGTCAGCGCCTGTGCTGATCCCGCGGACTTTGTCTTCACTGGCGCTCTTGCTGGAGAGGAATAAAAACGGCGCTTCTATCCCGAGTTCGCGCACTTTGCGGCAAAATTCATAGCCATCCATGCCGGGCATCATGATATCGCAGATTATAAGGTCGGGCTTACCAGAGGCATTATTCTGCAGCCGCGCCAAAGCTTCCAGCGCAGTCTCAAACGTCATCACCTCAAATCCCCTGCGCGTTAAACGCAGTTTAATGATCCGCAG
>JBHPMF010000040.1:0-21565 GCA_042563375.1 Elusimicrobiota bacterium
CAGCTGTTATCCGCCAGGATGACGGCTCAGTCATAGCTTTCAAAACAGGCTACTACATGCCGAACCTGAAAAAAGAAGCCGACCTTACAAAGGAAGCTGAGCAGGCCGGCATACAAGCTCCCATTGTGATCCGCCAACCCGATGGAACTCATGTGGTCCGCTTTGACGGGAAATTCGCTAAAGGCAATTCAGCCAAAGACAATAATATGATGCCGTATTACCTGCCAAAGGAATACGCGGATGAATTCCTTGCGTATCTCAATGATAGATTGCCCGGGAACCTCACAAAAAAGGAAAAAGCAAAGACCATAAAGCAGGCTGCTCTGCGCTCGATCCACGATATGGTCCGGCTCCTTAAGGCAGGATACGCGCATGAATCCCTTGTGCCGTTCTCCCACAATGGCGTGCATTGGGAATGGGATTATTGGAGATGGGAAACCCCGGTGATATTCGGTTGGTTCCGCAACGGACCGAGCACCCTGCACAAGAAAAAGAAATCCCTCAGTTATCCGAACCTAAGGATGTCAGGACTCGCTGATTTCGAGCATGTCAAGAAACTTGAAAAGTTCAATGAGACTCACAAACATTTCAACCACGGCAAAGTCCATCATGATGCCTATTCACTCGCCATAGGCCAGAACCTCGCGGAGTGGGCCATGACGATCCTGGAAGCTGCCGCAGCCAACGGCTTATCCAGCAGACAGACAGCTGATATATTATTGACAGGTCTCAAAGAGCACGCTTCGAACCTTTTGCCCTCTGATGCGCTTAATTTCTTTGAAACCAAGAGCGCTCGCCGGGCCCTACTCTCCACATCTCAGCGATTTCATCTGCTCAAACGCGTCTTTCCCAACAGCATATGGGGCTGGACCTTGCAACCGATCATGATGTGGACATTAAAACCATACGTTCAATCACTCAGGGATCATGAAGTGATCGGGAAGACCGATCACTCTCATCCTACGCAGACAAGTTTTATCAATGGCGCCTTCTTGTTCTTGTTCACAAATGCTTTCCATGTTTTTGCTCCATTTGCCGTTTTCATAGCCTCCATTGAACCATTTCTCAACCAACACCAAGGTCATATGCTGATCGCGTCGATCATTGCCGTCTATATAATCGGACAGCCATTGTTCCGGGGCATTTTATATATAGCCCGCAAACTGGCTAATATCGACCACAAGCGAACAATAAACACGATCAGATCGTCTGTTTCGAGATTTTTTTTTGGTGGCAGCTTCCCGGTAGTTTCTAAAACCCTCAAAAGTCTTCAAAAGGCAGGCTTTATCACCCTCACCCAGCCTCTCCCCTCAAGGGAGAGGAGCAAAGATGGGACGGCTCTCCCCTCAAGGGAGAGGGGTAAAGATAAAGCTCAAGTCATGGTTTTCTATGAGACGCATGACAATCCGGATGCTACATTCAAAGCGCTAAAGCCGCATCTGAGAAAAGGCGATATCCTTGTGCTGGAATTCTCAGAAGCTCAAGGCAAGGATATCGTGCAACAAGTCTCTGACGGCAAACTGCGGCCCGGTAAAGCCTATGAGATGCTTGTCAACAGAGCCAAAAATCTCGGATATCGTGTCGTATTCAAGGACCATATAAAAAAGACCCTTAAGGCAATCTATAAACGCAAGCTTAGGATCGAGACCGAGCCTGATGTATCCGATGAGATCGTAGATTCAAATATTGCCAGCAGCGAGCAACACGCGCAAGCCATAGCGCATTTGCAGAACCGCAATCTCGATTCAGCAATAATGGCGTACGAGAAGCACGCGGAATTAACAGCCGCGACCCACGGGGAAAGAGACAAAGCCCTTTATGAAAAAATCGAAGGCTTGCTAGAAGCACAGCCTCAAGCCAGGATCAGGATAATACGCGGATCGTTTCACACACAGCTTTATCACAATCTCCACAGACTGGCAAAACGCGCAAACCTTGCCAAACCAAAGCGCGTATTCGTAAACGGCACAGCGATCCAGAGCGCCCAGCAACAGATCCTTATTAAACGCCAAATATTTAACAAGCCCATGAAAGACCCGGGAATGAAAAGGCTGTCTCTGAGCAGAGCTCTTGCTGCTGAAATGCTCTTTCAGCTATGGAATCAAGAAAGCTATTACGATGAGTTCCTTCCGATATCCGATAAGATCGCGTCACGATTAAGCCAGGAAGAGATCGAGAACATAGTGGCTGAATTCCCGCCGGACGCCTCGGAAAAACTCGAACCCTTCGCTTATGTGGCGCAACAGCTATGGCGAGAAGGGAAGATCCTGCCGGAAGAAACAGGATATTTTAAAGAAGGGCTATTCAGCCATGCCATTCCAAAAGAAAACACAACGAAAAAATCAACTGAATCCTTCTTTTCGGATATTTTTTTTGGCAGCAACCTTCCTCTAGTTTCCAAAGTCCTTGGAAAGTTAAGCTCTATCACCCTCACCCGGCCTCTCCCCTCAAGGGAGAGGAGAAGGATTGGCGACACAGCGCAGCTCATGTTCTTTTATGAAGCGCATGGGCAGTATGAGAAAACGCTTAATGCTTTAAAGCCCCACTTAAAAGACGGTGATACCCTGGTCCTGGAGCTTCCGGAGAATTACGGAAAAGACATTCTCCAGGATGTATCTGACGGTAAGCTGGAACCAGCAAAAGGCGCTGAAGAGTTCGAGCAAGTCATTGATGAGGCAGGATACAGTATAACAGGCAAGGGCTCCCTTGAAGCGCTTTTAAAAGCCATCTACAACCGCAAGTTCAAGATCGAGATGGAGCCGGCCTGGCCAAAAGAGCTCGTAGACACGCAAGCTCATTCAAAAGATCAATTCGAAGAAGTTTTTGACAACATCATGGAGCTCGAAGACCTTGACACGGTCCTACGGGTGTATGAGAGCTATTTATACTCCACTGCTGCCACGCTGCTTACAAGAGATACGATGCTGGCCAAAAAACTCAGAGCCATCCTGAAAAAAGATCCTGACACAAGAATAAGAATAATCCGCGGAGCGCATCATACGCCCCTGTATCATGAAATGACCAAGTTCGCTAAAGCGCAAGGTCTTGAGCGCCCTAAAAGAGTTTTCGCTATCGCATACCCCATCCGCTCACTCATCAGCGAGACAATGGCAAAACGCAGTCTCTTTGAGAAACGCATAAAAGACCGGACAAAGAGAAAGCTCGCTTTAAGCAAAGCCCTTCTTGAGGAAATCCTCTCTGAGCTGTGGAATAAAAATGCTTCGGATTATGACGCCATCACCCCCGTGATCGCTGACATCGTCTCAAGAGTGAGCCAGGAGGAGATCGAGGATATCCTGATAAATCCCCCGGAATCAGCGGAAGACGCGCCTGAACCTTTCACTTACATCCTCGAGCGGATGTGGGAGATGGGTAAACTTCTGCCTGAGGAAAGAGGGCATTTTAAATTCCATGACCACCTGATAAGAGCAAAACTCGTCAATGTGGGCGGCAGTGATCTTCCTTTTCTTGACGCAAAAGAACTCGATATCCCGAAAGTTTCATGGAAGCACTCATTGAAACAGAGGCATGAGGCATGGCAAGGCGAGCAAGCCCTTGAAGCGCCTCTAACGAGTTATGAACACTGGATACTATGGGCTATTACCCTCATCCCGGTAACAGCATCTCTGCTTTCGCTTTCAATATTCCTGTTTTTCAATATCCCCGCTGCTGTCGGATTCATCATTGTTATTGCGGGCGGCACGATAGGTTCGAAAATTCTCCAGTATTATGGACTTCCCCACCTCAGGGAAGCCAGGTATGCCTACAAAGTGCGCAGGAATGCGAAACTTTTTAATAAAAAATATCCGGACTTAGAGGTGACCCCTCACCCTAACCCTCTCCCCCAAGGGGCGAGGGAAAATAAGATTCTTGATGATAAACTCCTAGGCATAGTTAAAGAATTCACTAAAAAGACAGGATGGGAAGTAATATGGACCACGCTCCCGCATGTTCTTGCCAAAGCTGATACTGCGAACCGTTTGATAGTACTCAATATAGGGTGGATAGTCAAAAGTGATGAAAAGGGACTCCGGCGGGAAAGATATCTTAAAGATACGCTTGGCAAACTGGAACATGCAATACACCTAAGAGAAGATGTCTACGGCGAAGGCCCGGATGCACAAACAACAACACCTCCTTCCGTCATTGCGAGAAGCGATAGCAACGAAATCCTTCAACAAGCTCAGGATCCCGAGCAAAGTCAAGGGATAATCTCAACAGCAGTCGAGACCCCGGAGGTTACCCCGCCCCTAGAAATAAACTCTGTATGGCAGCCGCAATCCGCCTTCGAATCCCTGCCCGGATTCCAACAGGTAAAATCCCGAAGGGTTCCACCGGGTAAAAAAGTCGCTGCCAGGCTCCCGAACGCTTCCAGGGAACTTTTCCAGCACCTCGCAGCCAACGCCCAAGCCAAACATAACCCAAGACTCATTCAGTCAGTATTAAGGAATCTAATGAGAAGTAGACAGCATGCCGCAGGCAGCATACAGGATGAAGAGGGTAAGGACTCCTCGTCTGTCATTGCGAGCCCTGTCACCTCAATATCCAACGAAGAAAACAAGGCGCGGCAATCTCAAGCCCAGGACCAGCCCAAAAATAACACGCTGCGCAACATAGACACCAACTGGTACCAGGACTCCAAAGACACCATCAAGCTTCGCATGCCTACTCTCTTTAATATCCTTCAAAGCCCAAGAAAGGTCGCGGTCCTAATGATCGCTTTAAGTTTCCTTCGAATGATCTACCCCTATGACATGGCAAACACCTCAGAGCTCCCCCCTATTGAATACGCCAAAGCCAACAATATTGGATTTAAACTCGGAGAACTTCGCATTGTACCCGTGAGCGAAAGCTTCAGACGGCACATTATCTATGTGGAAGACAACCAAGGCACTTATGCGGTGGAGCTGAAGATCCCGGGCGAAGACAAAGACCGCCACATGATATTTGAGAAACATTTCGACATTGCGAAAGAGATGTGGGATACATATCCGGATAATCCCGGCGTGGTAAAACCGGTTTATTTCGGCAAATTCAATGGCTCTGTCAACATGTACGGCAAGAACCTTGAGTACAATACGGAAAGACCTTTGGGCGTCTCGATCTTTGAATACGAAGACGGCAAGCGCTTGACCAATGCAAAAAGCTTCATATCCGAACTCGCACATGGCGAGTGGGATGGACGATACGACAAGATCAGATACGCAGCATTAGCTGACATAGCAGCCGCGTCAATAAGACTCCACCGGCTCGGCTGGCAGGGCTCCACGATCCAGGGCAAAGACATGCACATGGAGAATGCCCGCATTCTAAAGAACGGGAAAGGAGAACTGGTAGCTGATTTCGGAGCTTTCAAGAAACTCTATCCCACCATGATGCAGAGGATCAATGAAACCTCCGGGCTGCTCGGAATACTATATGACCCCATGGGCGTTGGAACGCAGATCTATCCCCAAGTGGTTGAGCGGCTGATAGGCGACGCAAAAAATGAAAACGAGACCGAAGAACTTTTACGAGAGATCCGCGAGGAACTGCTGATCCCTCCGTCACACACCGCATTAAGCGATCCAAAATTGAATGCCCTGGAAAAGAAAATCGCGCAAGAAGCAGAGATACCCGCTCCTGACCTTGTTTTTGTCTCCGAGCCTGAACCGGCAGGAAAAGGCATATTCGAGAAAAAAGCAACAGGCCTGATCAGTCAAATGACCTCCAGATGGACAAAATTCTCAGGATCCAACATCTCCCCGCTCCATCGACTCTTGATCATCCTGGATGCTGTGGATCACCAGACATTCTATAAGCAAGCTTTTAAACTCAGTGACCCTGTGGCAACTTTCGAGGCGTGGAAGAATATGATCCTTAAGGACGATGCCACCATGCTTGAGAAATTCGAGGAATTCGCCAAAACATACATGCTTCTTGATGCTCTTGATCTCATAAAGATTTTCAGAACTGAGAACACTCCGATAAAAGAAGTGCGCTTGCATTTGGAGATGTTCTACTTTAGAAGCCTTATGCAAAAGATCAAGGACGAAGGCTATGCTAAAGACGCGAAGATCAACATTGAAGCATGGTTCGCATTATCAGGTGGGGCTTTCTATGTAAAGGCCCTCAAGACCATAGCTCTCATGCCAAAAACACTTGAAGATTTCCCGAATATGAACCGGATCGCTCTGGCGCATGAAGCTTCGCATCATCTCATAGACCAATTACTGCCTATTTCTCCCTATGGACAATACGACAGAGGGATCGCACTGCTCACAGAAGCCTGGGCTGATTACGGAGCTGCCTCACAGCTCAATGATCCGAAAATCGGCGGTGAAAGAGGCAAGCTTGGCGGTATGGATACTTTTGCGAAATTCAGCCGGATCACGGATGAGATGACAGGGAACTTACCAACTTATTACACTAACGGCCAATCCCTGCGCTATTTACTCTGGAATTTAAGAAAAGAACTGGGCGCCGACCGCGCGGATGAGGCGTTCATCAAAAGCATAAAAGACTTTAACATTGGAAACGACCCATATTTCACCGCCAACAACGCCCCGGCCCACAAACGCCTCATTCTGGATTACATCGCGACCCTGGAAACCCGCCTTACTGATAAAGAAAAAGAGATCCTAACCAATCTAAAACAAGAAATTGGCATCCCGCACTCTGGCATTGCGAGAGGCAAGGCGACGCAGCCAAAGATCCTGAGAGAAATCGAAGGGCAGTCTCAGCAGAGCAGTCCTATGGTATTCCCCACAGGGCAAAAACAGGCCAACCTTAAACAAGCTCAGGGTCAAGAATATGATCCGTATCAGATGGAACCTGAGACCGCAGTATATCCCGGCGGGATCGACCTGCACATATTAGACGCGTTCCCGAACGTAAGGGAAATACATATCCTGAATCTGCATCCATTCCGAGTAGAAACACCCGATGAGCATACAACAGAGATCGGGCGATCTATTTATCAAGAAATGGCCCAGGAAGATCGGTCGGCAGGTTTCATCCCGACTTATCTTCAAGAGCACCTTATGTATGCCAATGGGAAGGCAATAATAGGGCTCGAACCAATCATGCTCGCTGACCTTGAGGCCCGAGATGCGCAAAATATCACCGTAACACACCTAAGCGAGAACCAACTTCCTACATTCCGCATTGATTTCACGGACAAAAATAATAAAGAACGCACTATCATCTATACACAAAGCAACGCAACGAAGCCGACATTTTCACAAGAACTTGAGAAGCTCATAAAAGAAAAAAACATCGGACTTATCCTATATAAGGCCTATACCGATGCGGACCTCCCCGAACCGCTCTATAAAGGACTAAAAAACAATGGACTTATTGCCTCAGATAGGATAATTGAATTAGATAGTGAAGGTCTCAACAACAGGAACGTCAAAGAATTAGGTCCAACGCCTCTAATGGGCCACTCCCAAGTATATGCTTTCAGAATATCCGCAACAAATGAGGCCCCCGAGCTAAAGCGCAACAGCGGGAAAAAATTTATTTGGGCCCTCCTCCCCATCTCCCTCTTCTTAGCATCCCTCTTCACTCCGGGAATAAGCGAGGCAGCCACTACTATTGATCCCATAAATGCACAATTATCCGCAACAGATATCCTCCCATTCATAGGCAGCTTCCTAGGACTGGGATTCTTAACATTCCCGCGGAAGGCGACCATCAAAGCAACAGGTTCGAAAAGCCAAATACGATACGCTGATGTTTTATGGGATGAGCTACTGGAGAGATTGCATTCTCAATACACTGAGATATCTGCATCACAGCTGCAGGGACTTGCGCGGCTTTACGAAGTACTGAGAAGATCCAGCGCCATACAAGGGCCTCAATACGACGGCACGCAGCGCATCGTACACAACCTTGAGGTGGCCCGCATAGCCTTAAAAGTTTCAACAGAACGCCAATTCCCATTGCATGCTGCCCTTGAATTCACAGCAGCCGGCATCCTGCATGATCTCCCGCAATGGTCGCACTGGGGTTCAGCATCCAAAAATATCATTAACCGGATGCGTTCAAACAGAAAGATCAAAAAGGCGCTTGTGAAGATGGGCGTAAACCCGGAACAAGTTTTCCCTCTTATCGAATCGTCACAGCCGCGCACAAGCAACAATGTCAGCAGTAAGGAGTCATCGCGCCGACAAGCTTTCTCCTCTATCGATCGCGCTGCGCACCTGCTGTTAGGCGATACTGCCATGCATATTGATACCTCTCGTCTTGATTCGCTCGCCGTCACATTGGGATATCTGCGGCGCCACGGCATAGACGCTGATGACCGCATCCTGCAGGCAATGTACGAACTGTCTTTACAAGTCGATATATTCCAGGACATCATATTCAACCGCGGTGATTCCGGACTTTCATTAGTGGAACCGCTTATAGTGACGCCCGAAAACCGGATCATATGCATAAACACGGTCGCTGATATTGCCAAGCGCAGCGGGATCGCAGCTTACGACGTGTTCAGATACGGATTAGGAGCCATACACGGAAAAATCGCAAACATCAGCAAGCTCAAAGCCTGGGGAAATGCCCTTGTCAGGATCCACATTAAGATCCACGAACTATACGGCGACACAGGGATGTCGCATTCCCTTTTTGCCCAGTATTTCCCCCGGATCAAGGATCTGGTCAATACCCATCAAGACCTTGATGCCATAGCAGACCTTCTTGAGCATGGATTCTGGCCTGACAGATACCTGCTGGAAACTTATCTTAAAACAACGAACAAGAAAGATCTTCTTAAATCCTGGAATAACATGATAGCCGGGTTCAAAGACAAAGGCGGGTACGAAAATTCCGATCCCATACATAGAGCTCTGGGATACGCCATGATCTTAAAAGACGCTTCCACCCTGCCTCTGGTGCGCAAACAATTGAATTATCCGCTGTATTCACAACTTGCCCAGCCCGCAATGAACGCTGCGTTTAAGCCGCGCGAATGGGTAAAAGATTCCTCGGATGACATTGAGTTGAATTATCTTACGTATGAAGCTCTAAAATTGCTCCGATTCATAGAACAGGTTCGCGCAAAAGCTGAAAACTCAGGCAGACCCCTCGTTGTGGTTGAAAATATAACTTACGGAGGTATAGCCCTTCTGCCTATCCGCAAAGAATTGGAAAAGATGGGCATCCGCGTCATAGGCGCGCGTGTTTCAAGCCGTGTTATGCACAGACATCCGCTTGCTTTCGACCCAATGCTCTTTAAAGACAAAGACCTTGAATACCTTGTAAACAAACAGCCTGTTGTGATAATAGCGGACGGCACCACATCAGTTGATGACACTTACAGGACCAGCACTCATTATCCGGATGCTTATCAAGGATATCGCAATTATTTCACAGCACTCAATTCCATACTGGGTCACCCCTCGGATTTCAAGGCAGTGGGGCTGACTTTCTCTGAAATAGCGCGGCTCAAAGCAAGCACGTTATTTGAGCTTTTCAAGAATAAGGTGGATAAAGTAAAGAGAGCCCATGCCAAGACCACAGCGGGTTACAATGATTTTGCCTTCTGGACATCAAGCGAGCAAAAACTAAGCATACGCAAAAAACAGGTGCCCATACCCGATTATGAGCCCAGAAGGTTCGATCCTGAAGAACTGCACGGACCCGCGATCGTGTTCGCGCAAACAGCCATGGAGCACGAAGCGGTTTTCAATGCAGCGCAAAAAGGCGACAGGGAAGCCGCGAAGGTCCTGCGCATGTCATACGGACGATGGCATGTGCCTGCATATTTTGATGACCAACTCGATCACTATCTGGACCAATGGCCGCACTGGTGGAGACTCTTTAGGCTTAATATCACCGATAAAGGACCGAAACTGAACAACATTCTTATTGACCTGGCGGATAAGCGCTATAAAAAACTCGCGGATCCCGCGGCCGCAGATCCGCTGCCAAAGCTCATTCAAGGCACGAAACTGCCGCGCAATTACGCGCATTCGCCTGATCAGATCATCCAATGGCTCGACCGCTCCGATCATAATTGGTATTGGCGATTAATAAGGAACCATAAAAAAGCCAGGGAAGAATTTAAAAAGCGCCTTGGATCTCTGCGCTCGGTCACAACTGAAGTGAACACCCTTTTAAACGAATTATCCAAACGCGGAATAATCAAACCCAAACATGAGAGCTCTCCGCCAATACTTGTCAAGGGAAGTTATCTCTGGGGTCCCAATGATGTGAATTCCATCCAGGATCTGGACATCATAGTGCCTGCGCATATGGAAACTGTCACTGAGCTCGACAACACACGCTATAACCCAATAGTTTTCGACAGACGGTTGTCGCAGGAAAATCCCGACGGCAGCAAAACAATAGCCAAACTATCCATACGGATCATCTCGCGCAGGGAATATGAACGCGCCATAGAAGGCTGGGATTGGCTCGACCTCAGGCAGCGTGAGAATGAGTTATCAGCGCGGGCTCTAACTGATTACGGCAATGCCGTGTTGATCGCGGGAAAAGATCCCTTTGCCAATATCGAAGTTCCCCCTAAAGCCATGATCTTTCTGGCTGACCTGCTCCTTATGCAGGCAAAGGGATGGTTCCGTTTCTGGCAGCATAGTCTTAAATCTTTCAAGAGAGTGCTCGAAGCCATGGCAGTAACGAATGAATATTATAATTTGCACCTGCCGGGCGCAAAAGCCAATCTGAAACTTTATAACAATCAACTGCCTGAATATTTTCAACGCTACATACAAAGTCGGGCTCCGCCGATCTCAGAACCAAAGCGCGTCAAAAACCTGCAGAATGCGAACCGCAGCAGGGTATGGGATGAGTGGGACGCGCATAAACGCTACAGAAATATCCGACCGCAAACCCCTCCTTTATTGAGCAAGATCAAACTGCACGTTTTAAGACTCCTTCTTGGATTACTCACTTTCGCTAATTTCACTTCTCATCCAAGATTATTAAGCGTCAAGCAAGCTTCCAATCTCACAGCCATGCTTTCTTCAAATGAAAAAAGATTGATCATCCTCGATTATGACGACACAATAGCCAGATGGAACAAGAAACCACTGCGCAGTATGGTGCCGACATTCAACGAGCTTATAAATAACCCTCAAAATCAAGTGGTCATTGTAACCAGACGCGATATTTCCACATTAAATTCCCTGTTCCTAAAACGATTATCAGCGCTTGATAAGCTCGTGGTTTCCGCTGATAACGGAGGCAATCTCTATAAGTTCAGCAAAAACCATGAAGCAACATTGCTCAACAGTTCCGGAAACTGGGATCAGGCAGAGATAGAAACCATAACAGAAGCTATCCGAGAAACAGCAACAAAGCATGCGATCCCCATGGAAAAACTCAGAATTCATACAGACCCAAAGAACGCAAGGGTTTGGTTCATAGATCACCCCCTTGAGATCACTGCCAAAAGAAGGAGGTTCGCCAAAACCCTGGATCGTCTCATGCGTGAAGCAGGCATACAGGCAAATATGCGCTTAAGAATCTCCAAAGATCCTAACAATCGTTTTCCCGTGCATCTGCACATAAGTCTGAGCGACAAAGGCACAGCGGTCAAGAACGTGCTGGAATGGCTGGAGCAGGAGAAAAAAGCAGTATATAAACAGTCCCAGATAATAAATATCGGAGATACATTCGAAGATGGATACGCTGTGGAAGGACTGATCGCCAGGCTCTTGCCCTGGGCATGGCATCTCACAGTAAGAAACGAAATAGGGGTTAATACTGCCCCGTCTGTTTTTGTCTGGCCGCTTTTCGGACCTGAAGGCACAAAACAGATCCTTGATCCTTTAGGCAAAATTTCCGGAAAAAACAACAAGACCGATCCCAATGTTTCTAAGGATGCGGACGCAGAGATCGGGCCCTCAGAAAAGCTTGACAGTGTTTACGACCCGGAACAAGATGGATTACCCATACTTGACCTGGATAAGAAATTCTCTTTTGTCCTCATCCCAATAGCTGTTTTCCTCGCCTCCCTCTTCACCCCGGGCATAAGTGAGGCAGCGCAACAAACAGCCAACGCGGCTGAAACTACGATCAATATCGCGGCGACTGCAATACCGCTTGTTCTGCCGGCTTTGGGATATGGGATTTATAAGTTCTCAGGAATTAAGGAATTTTTTGCCGCAAACAAATATATTAATTGGCATCGATTAACATCTGTTATTGCGGCATCATCGCTTATTCTTTTCGCAGGTTACCGGCTGCTCACATCTGTCTGGAGAAAAGCCGCTTATATAACACTGGTAAATGCTGAAGATTATGCGCTGACGCTCATGGATAAAGTGAATGTCGGATGGCTTAACGACTTCATCGCCATCCCGACTTTCGGCGCGGTAGCATATCTCTCTTCCATTGCCATGCTATGCTGCTGCATAAACGAATCGGACAATGGCGATCTGGCGCCAAATATCTTGAGATTCGTCAAGCGCGGGGCTTTTGTGATGATCGCCATACCGTCGGCAATGTCGATTGTCGGCGAATTACTGAGCATGACAACACCCAGGCTGGGCACGTTCGATCCCCTCGACCTGCTCGCTTACGGCCTTAGCGCGAGCCTTACATATTTAGCTTTCCGTTTTATCTGGTGGCCAAAGTCAGAGCAAAACCTCTCGGGGAAAAACGCGACCAAGAAATCCGATGACGGTCCCGCATTCCGCCTTTCAGGATTGGAGCTCAACCGGGAAGAGCACAAGAAGGTAATAAATAAATTCATAAGGCAGGCATTCAGAGATGGATGGGCAAGGGAGATAAAACCGCCAGCACAGAATGAGGCACTCTCAAAGAAACGGGGTACAAGCCCCCGCGCTACGAAGAAAGAAAATGCCGAGTATGCATTCTTTGATCCGGAAGGGATCTATGAAGCCAATGGAACAAAGGTTTTTGTTATTGAAACGCTTGAGGAAGAAATAGAAGAAATGGCCGGGATGGCCGGAATAAGAGGGCCTCCGCCGACTGACATAGTGGTCCATGCCGGACGCGGAAAGAACCAGGTCTATTATTTCTCCCACCAGAAAAGATTCTTAAAATCCCTCTCAAGAACAGAACGAGCACAGATCGCTGATCATGAAGTCGAGCATATCTTTAATCCGGAACTATCAGAAGAGGAAATCCAAAAGATCGCTCCCCTTCCAAATACATATAAACCAACAGCATCCGCGCTTTTAAAAGCATCGAGGCCGGAATTCATATCCATAGCCAAGAAGATACGCAGAAGCCAAAGACCGACCCTCGGCCGCGTCAAGGCTATATGGAAAGGGCTTGCCGGATATATAGTCGGGAACGCCAAAACAAGCCCAATGGCAAGAACCCCGAAATTGGCTCGAGTCAGGAATTCAACGCTTTGGTATGAAGATTCACAGGAAGTATTAAAGGAAAGAATGCCTACCCTTTGGGGCATTCTTAGAAACCCGGTAAAACTTTCACGGCTTTTGCTCGCGTTAAGTTTTTTAAGACTTGTTTATCCGTTCGATCTCGCTAATGAATCCACATTAGCGCCCATAGCTTGGGCAAAGAAAACCGGTATTGAGTTCAAATTAAACGAACTTACAATAGTTCCCGTGAGCGAGAGTTTCAGACGCCATATCATCTATGTTGAAGATGAACAGGGAAGATTCGCTATTGAACTTAAACTGCCGGGTGAACACAGCGACCGCAATGTCATCCAGAAGGCGCATTTCACGGTTGGTAAAGATATCTATGACAATTTCCCCAACGACCCCCTTTCTGTAAAGCCGCTTTATTTCAGTAAATTCACAGGTCTCTTGAAGGTATATGGCAAACGAATATGGTTCAACAGGGAAGAACCCTTGGGGATAATGCTATTCGATTACCGCGATGGCAAGCGCGAGTGGAATGCTGATGATTTCAAGGAAAGAATAGCTGAAGAAAAAGGCGTCTCATACGATGATATAGATGACAAAGCTTCGGTTGACATGGCGGTCGCGGCTATCAGACTCCACCGGCTCGGCTGGCAGGGAGAAGACGATTACAACACGGATATGCATGGCGAGAACATCCGCATTCATGAGGATGGAAGCGCGGAACTTGCCGGGGATTACGGGGCATTCGAGAAGACATATCCTGACATGGAACAGCGCGCGGAAGAAACCACGCGTTTGCTCGGATACCAGGATGATCCAAGCCTTGTCGCAATATTCCCCAAGATAGTAAAACGCCTTGTCGCGAGGATAAGAAGCAGCAAGAAGATAGCCGCTGTCAAAGATGAAGTTCGCCAGGAGCTGGACCTGCCGGAAAGCGTGGTCACCAAGAAAGACCGCGCTTTAGCTGCGTTAGCCCTGGAAGAAGCCCAAAACAAAAAGCGATTCGAGCTGACAACAAAAGGCGAAGAAAGACTGATAAACATGATGCTCCAGAATGTAAAAAGGATCCCGAAGGGCAAGAGATTCTTTTCAATACTCAGCTCCGGAAAGTCAGACATAGAGATAGCTATTTGCCCCAGGGGCCAGGGATTAAGAGGATTTTCCGCATGGTTTGACGATGATAACCCGCGCTCCATCTACTTGAATAAAAAAGCGCTGGAGCGCACGGTCAACGAACTCCTAGACGCAGGCTACTCCGGAAAGAAAGCCCTTGAGTTCACAAACCTTCTCTGGCTTCCGGTGCTCGCCCATGAGACCCAGCATAAGATCCATTTTGAAGAACTGAAAAAACTAACAGGGTTAGATTCCCCTCCTTATGTAATAGAGGATGAGGTGAACGCGTTTGCCGCTGAATACCCCATTTTGGTCCATGCGATGAAAGATATGCCTGAGAACGCATTAAATACCAGAATAGGCAGGAAGAACCGCGAGATCCTGAAAAACTGGGAAAGCGGTCCCGCGGGATTCAGAGAATACGTTGTTTCGCGTCTTAACAGATTCGATTCAGAAGCGCCCCCATCTGTAAACAACACATCCTCAAAATCGCGGATGAAGCAGATAAAAGAAGCTAAGGCGGAACTCTCTGAGATTGAAAAAGAACTCAAGCGCTTGAACAGACAAGTTGAAAAGGGATCGCGCTCAAAAAAGCTTCTCAAAGAGATCAATGAATGGATAGAAACCGAGAAATACTGGCAAGATCAAGTCCGCTTCCTCAGATCCCCGCAGTTAATTAAAAAAGTCCGCAACTACTATAACAAAGCATTCAAGAAATTTGAGAACTCCCGGATTTACAGAGGGGCTAGATCTCAACTTAAGGCATCTTCCCAGGGCCCCGCGTTCCGCACGTCCGGCCTGGAACTCAGCAAGGAAGAGCATGAGAGAGTCATCAATAAGATGATCGCGTGGGCGTTTAAGAATGGGAAGGCAAGGTTGGTTTCTTTATCCCCCCCACCCAACCTCCCCCTCCAGGGGGGAGGAGAAATAGGGGAACGGCTCTCCGGCCAGAGGGGAGGAAAAAATAATAAAGAATACTCCTTTTATGACCCCAGCGGCGACTACATTGAGAACGGGACGAAAGTTTATGAGCTTGATGTGACCGAGAGGGATATAAAGGAAATCGCCATGGAAGCCGGGATAAGAGCGCCGCCACTTTCTTCAATTTCCCTCTCCCTCCAAGGGAGAGGGCAGGGTGAGAGGGACACCGCTCCTACCGATATAGTAGTCCATGCCGGACGAGACAGGAATCAGGTTTATTATTTCAAGCATCAGGCCCCGCTGCTTAAAAAGCTCTACCCGCAAGACAGAAGCCAAGTCGCAAAACATGAAGTAGCGCATATAAATAACCCGACACTCTCTGAGAAAGAAGTGCAAGCCATAGCGCCATTACCGCTCATATCAACAAAGATAGCTACCAAGAAAGTCTCAAAATCACGATGGGTTATGCAGAAGAACGACGAGGTCGTAGGAGGATCCGCCGGATTGTTCCTGGCCGCGCCGCTGTTGTTCCTGTCGATCAATAAAGCCGCGGCATATATCAGCGGTGTTTACGGAGAAAGCCTCGGTTTGATCAACAGCCAATTCTGGCCCAGCCTGGGGTTACTCCTATTTTCAGCGCTTTCCGTAATAGCGGGCTATAAGGCGTTCGTGATACACGATATCGGACACTATGCTTTTGCCAAAGCAGCCGGCTGCCTTGTGCCGGATACATTCAGGAAATACATGAAACCCGGTCAAGACCCGCCCCTGCATCCGCAGAACCGGAAACAGCATTTCTGGGGACTGCTTGGAGGTCCGGCCGGAAACATCATCGCAGGCTTAATGCTTTTCCCGGCAGCTGTCTTTTTTTCCTCAGTAAATCTCGCTACCTTTGATCTTATCCATAACGGATTTTCCGCCGGGATGTTCCTCATGTCCATAGCCGGCTCACTGGGCAACTTAGCAATGGGAGTGGGCGCCCTTCTTCCCATCCGCGAAGGCCGTGGTGGGTATAAGATCTGGACACTCTGGAAAGATATGAGAGAGGAGATTCTTTATCCCCCCCACCCGGCCTCCCCCTCCAGGGGGGAGGAGAAAAGCAAGGGATAAACCCCTGCGCTTTGTAATCATTTCCGGAAGCCTGCCATTAGCGGTTTTATCCCACTTCCTCTATAGTGTTTATTTGGTCCTGTTTGGCAGCCGCAGGCTTTAATATGCAAAGGAAGTAGGCTTATTGAGATCCTGAACACAATTCCTATATGACAGAGAATTGTGCAGGTCCTTTTTCTTTGTAAACGGGAATCGTCCCGACAAGTTCAGGATGACACAGCAGGCGCAGGCTTGGATTCGAGTGAGTTTATGCAGAGCGAAGCGAAGTACTCTTCACAGGAAAGCCTGAGGCTACCGGAGATAAAGAACTCCGCTTAGCCATAGGCCATTAGCCATAAGCCACAAGTAACGCGCAAGCGTCCTAGCGCAGGCTAAAGCCTGAGGCTACCGGAATAAAACACTTTTTCGCTGTTTCCTCCACCAAATTTGGGCCCAAAGGACCTAGGTCTTAGGGCCCAATTTTGGCCTAGGACCCGGATATAGGTCATTTTTCCACTTAGACTCAGGTAGTTTTTTGGCTCTGCTGGTAACCTATAAGCGGAAGGACGTATGGAAGGGCTATTAAATAAACTGATTGCGCGAATAATACCACGGATAAACCCGCGAATTCACGCGGATAACAAACCCGTTTCCCCTGCTGACCTCATTCTGAAAGCGATCTCTGTTACTTTAATAACCGCGCTTCTTATCACCATCCCCGGCATAGCCCCTTATCAGGTTTTAGCAGCAGCAGGAGCGAATATCCCCTCATCAGCAGGTATCAAAGCTGAGATCTCACGCATCCCCCCTGCTCACAGACCCCTTGTTTCCCAGGCATGCAAGAACATCGTTGCCGTGGGAGTCGCTCCCAAAGACATCAAATTAACCGAGATATACGATTACCAGAACAATAAACTCACTGACGTTGGTACGATATTCTATTCAGATGAGAAAGTCGCTGTTGATGTACGGGCGATCTGGAAAGACCTTATCTCTGTTGGCATGGACTATGAGACAGTCGTTTACAGGGTCGATGTCAATGATGTTTACGACCTTGAGAACAAGGCTATAAAGCCCTATAACGCTCAAAGCATCAAGATCAAATACGCTGCCACAGCCACAGACCCTGCTGAAGCCCGGAACGCAGGACAAGACCCTGCTGATGAGAACAACCCTGAAACAATTGATTTCTCGGATACTGATAAAAAGCATCTAAGACCCATATACGCAGCCTTAGAAGAACTCGGGGTCAATGATTTCAGCATCATCAGCATACCCACGCTCTATGACTCAAAAGAAGGAAAACTCACAAACAACGGTAAAGTGCTCATTTCAGACTCCCCTGACGCCCTGAGCATAAAACAAGTATGGGTCAAGATGCTCGATGTGGGCCTCAACCCCTTTGACATACGCGTTGAGCTTCTTTATAACTTCAATGAACAGGAATTCACCCCGTATTACAGGGAGATCATAAACCTCCAGATCAATAAGCCCGAAGAAGTCGGCAAAGTCATAGTGACCCTTAATGCCGCGTTCGAAGCTGCTGAGAAGTTCAAAAAAGGCATGGATCCCAAGGAATACAATGACGCGCTCAAGAACATATTCGATTCCCTTGATTTCATAAAAGACGAGAGCCCGCAGATCAGCGTGACAGCAAGCTGGCTCGAAGACCTGATCGCCCCGGGTTTCCGGTATTCAACCGGGATAATAGATGAGAACGGTGATTTCCAGGCAGGCCAGACAAGGACCCTTGAGGATGGCCGCATGAGCTACATAGAACTTGAAAGAGGCATGCCTGTAAGGCTCATTGTATTAGGCGCTAAGGATAAGGTGACAGGCAAGCAGGAGATCAACTCCTACCAATTAGGCTTTGATAAGCGCGGCAAGATCGTTCCCATAGGATTCACTAACACAAAACTCATACAGCTCATGCCCGGCGGAGCATTCGTGAAGGTCGGCCAGACCAAGACCACAGCGAAAGAACTCGATGAAGCTTTAAAAGAGTCCCAAGAAAAAGACCACTGGGCTTTCAGAGGCTTAGAAGCAGCAGTGGGCTTTGTAGGCAACACGCTTTTCAAAGGTCCTGCCAGCTACTTAGTCATGGGCTTAGGAGGCCTTGTTGGATTAGGCCACAGGGAAACAGGCATCGCCCTGAGAAAATGGGGCGCAGCAGGTCTCAAGGAATCATACGGAGGCACGACAAACTTCATAAACAACAATGCAAGCAAGATAGCCGGGTTCCTCTATGACTGGAGCCAGACAAAACCAGAACCAAAAACAGAAGAAGAAAAGAAAGAAGCCCGGCAAACAGCAGAACAGGCTCAGGAAGGAGAAAGCAAGGAAGAAAAGCCTGAGGAAGATCATTGGGTCGTTAAAACGGCCAAAAGCATGGCCGGACACGCCAAAGACATGCTCGGATACAAGGACTGGACCAAGAGCGTGAGCGAGCATTTCGGGAGCAGACCAGAGCTCACTGAGCTCACAAGAGCCCTCTCCACCAAGAAATCAAAGAAGGTCCTGATCGACCAATCAGCTGAAGCCAAGATAGAGTATGATTCCAGGCCCTATCGCTTAGCAGGCATGGATGATGATCTTTATTTCACCATGGTAGCGAACATGGTCGCTAAGATGAGCCAGACAGACGGCTATGACGTGATGCATGACATGACAGGGCCCAACGGGTACCTTAACAATATCGACCAGATAGTAGGACTCAAACACGGCCAGGCTGATTGGATGAGATCCCAGGGTTTTACAGAAGAAGCTGATGCGCTCGATAAGCAAGCTGACTGGCTCGAACTGCGCAACAAACTGCAATCCATAGCCCAGACAGTACCTGAGTTCCTTGTGATAGGAGGCCCCATAGCCAAGGGAATAGGCGGAGCCTCAAAACTCATGACAAAGGCTGTCACAAAACTCGGGCGCACCCCAAGACTCTCAAAGCTCATAGGCAAAGCCCCTCACCTTGTGATGACAGTGGGCATACTATATCCCATGACCAATAATGCTGTGAAGTCATACTATAAAGCTGAAGAGATCAAGATGAAGAAAAGGAATAATCCTGATGCCATGGTGGGCCAGGATTACGCTGATCTAAGCTCAAGCTCAAGAGAAGCCATGACGATGGTAGTGTCCATGGCAGCTGTCACAGCGCTCGGAGTAGGACTTGGACTGCGAGCAAGAGGCAGAAGAAATGCTGCCCTAAAACTCGAAGAAGCAAAAAAAGCTTCTGAGATAGCAGAAGGCGAAACACCGGGCTCACCGGGAATCAAAAAACTCCTGCCGGAAGATGTAACTTCCGGCGCTGTTAAAAAGACTTATGAGAAGATGAGCGAGGTAAAAGTCGAGGTCAAAAATCCTGACGGCACAGCGGAAACAATAACAGTCAAGATCGATCCCAGGACAGGCCAGTTCAAGACGACCGAGACCCTTGTTGGAGGAGAAAACGTACACGCGGAAACCGCCTCAGGCAAATCACTCTCAGGAATGGCAGCTCAAGCCACTTTAAAAGAACTCCACAGAGCAAAGCACCCGCAAGGAAAAGCGCCTGCCACTGAAACAATAGTGCCTGATTCAGCGAACGCCACACAGATGATTGAAACAGGAGGGATTGAGTTCACATCAGGAAAAACCAAGCACACCCTTAAATACACTGACATCGCCAAACAGCTCGATATGGAGCTCGTTAATGGTGACGCGCTGGTGGAAGCTTACAAGAAAGGAGACACTGCTCCCCTTATAGAAGCTTATGAATCAGGAAAAGACTTAGTCTTCACGCAGGAAGGCTACGGGCACATGACAAACGTGCTTAAAGCTGATGCTTCTTTACTTAAAACAGTGGAAAACAGTGTTGGAAGCGTACTCGCGGACGAGCTCCACGGGATACTCACCAAACAGACCAATTTCATAATAGGCGATGGCAAGACTTCGAGCGTGAAGAACATGTATAAAGCCAACCGCCTTGTATCACGCTATGAGAAGCTCTGGAAGGACCTTAATGCTGTGAAGCCCAAGAAGGTCAATACACCGGCTGATCTGCTCAAAACAAACGAGCCTGCAGTTACCATTGATCCTAATTCCGGAAGAGTATTAAAGAACAAAGCTCTAGTGGAAGCTTTAAAGAAGAAAGGCTCCAAGAAATACAAGGATGCTGAGATAGATGACATGCTCACCGCTAAATACACTCCTGAAGCCAAGAAACCATGGACAGTGGACACAAAAGGCAAAAATGACACGACCATTGACCCCAAGAACGCGAAGCTCTTCCCCAAAGGCGAGAGCGGGATCATGAGGGAATCAATATTTAGCTCAAAAGCCCTTGAAGTGGGAGCTTACTTAAGAGAAGGCATAAAACCCGGGGGTAAAGTCAGCGTTAATAATACACTGGCCTCTTCCACGCTCCTTGAAGCCCTTGCCATAAGAAAGAACGCTAATATCTCAGGCATGTCAGGGAGCTTGCTCGCAGTCGAAGAGATGATCCAGGCCGGCATAGGCTCAGGGGTCAGGAAGATCAATACTGAGAATGCCGCAGGCAAAAGAGAAGCCCCCATATCAAAGAGCAGAGCTATTGACAGAGCACACCATGTTGAAAATATCGCAAATGACACTGTAACAACATTAAAGAAAGGAAGAGGAGCCATAATATTCGATCTGGATAATGCATTCGGCATCAAAGACGCTTTAAAAAGAAAGAGTCCGGGAACAAAAGTCTATGAGATAACAGATCTAACAAGCGATGCCAAGATACTCGAGATAGCTGATAACCTCGCTAAAGAGAACGCGGTAGTCATCACGAACAAGCGCGGCATCCAGGGCATAGATTACAAAGGCAATGTCGACATACTGGCCAATGTGGATCACTTAAACGCATTTGAACTCACCCAGATAATAGGAAGAGGAGCCAGAACAAAAGGCACAGTATCAAACAGCTACCTCTACCACACAGCAAAGACAACAGCAAAAATAGCAGACTTGTTCAAAAGCGGAACAAGGCAGACAGCAAGGAATGCAAGAAACACTAAAGCGCAGACATCAAACAAACTTAAGAATGCTCTGATACAAAAACTCGAGAACTCCAAGAACAGCACGGTCCGCAGAGCAATAAGGCAGCTAAAGGATAATAAACGCCTCAG
>JBHPMF010000041.1:0-20849 GCA_042563375.1 Elusimicrobiota bacterium
TGAAAAAGCAACAGCTGCTACGGACCATCAAGGCAAGGCTGGGAAAAAACTCTAATATCCTTTTTGCCTATCTCTATGGATCTTTTTTAAAGAGAAAAGACGCTCGAGACATTGACATAGCTGTTTACCTGAAAAAACATAATGGTTCCTTCAGGGCATGCAATGAACTCGCAGCTGAACTTGAAAAATCCACACAATACAGCGCTACACTGGACATATATGCTCTCAATGACGCGCCCATAGCTTTTGCTTTCAACGTCATCTCAACCGGCAAGATGCTTATCGATAAACATCCGGACAAAAGAGCATCCTGGGAAGCCGGCATCTTGTCCAGGTACCAGGATTTTAAACCTGTGCTGGATTTCTACGATCAAAGATTCCTGCGCGCCGCAAACCCATGAAAAAAGACGTTCTGGTCCATAAATACCAGGGTCTCGATCTCAGCGAGTTATACGCGAACCTCAAGGAAGCATTGCCCCCGCTAAATGAATTCCTCTCCATAGCAAAAAAGAAAGTCAGGAAATAGGCGATCAAATCGCTAAAATTTCACAATGACTAGATGGAAAGCGTACGCGTTGATCCTGGGCGCAACGCTCTTTGTTTACCTTAATTCCTTTAACACCTCGTTCCACTTTGATGATGAAGCCTATATATTAAAGAATCACGCGATTTTTATTGATGATCTGTCTCTGAAGAACATCTGGAATCTGGTCCGATACCCCGGTGTTGAGCGCAGGCCTTTTGCGAGTCTTGGATTCGGGGTTAACAGGTATCTGATGGAAAATAAGGTGTTCGGATATCATGTGATCAATTGGATCGTTCATGCTGTTAATGCTCTGCTGGTTTATCACTTGTTATTGATGTTGTTCTTAAAAAAACAGCGGAACCCCCCCACCCAGCCTCCCCCACAAGGGGGGAGGAGGAGAACAGGGGAAACTCCCCCTCCAGGGGGGAGGAGAAAAACAGAAAGGAGCGAGAAAGAAGAAAGATGGGGGCAGGGAGAGGATAATTACAAGGAAACAGAGATGGTCCTGCTCATGGCAGCGCTTTTTTGGGCTATACATCCTGTGCATACACAGGTCGTGACTTATGTGTGGCAGAGGATCACAGCTCTTGCGACAATGGGATTTCTCGGGGGGTTTATTTGCTACATCAAAGCAGTAAATATCCCATCCCTCGCATGCGGTAACCCCCCGCCCAGCCTCCCCCACAAGGGGGGCGGAGAAAAAAGGAAATGGACAAAGGAAAATACAAGAAAAGTCCTGTGGATGATAGGGGCTTTGCTGTGCGCGGTATTCGCGTTCGGACACAAGGAAATATCAGCGACATTACCCTTGTTCCTTATCCTCTATGAGATCGTGTTCGTGTGCGATCTTAATATCGCGAAAATAAAGAACCGCTTGCATGTATTCTCATTTTTAACGATCATATTCATTGCTCTTTCCTACCTCTATCTGCAAAGCCCCACGACTAAGCACCTTGCATCTCCTGATATGCCCCAACTCGGGTTTTTGGGCAAATTGCTGACTGAATCGCGCATCCTCATATATTACATAAGCCTGTTTTTACTGCCCCATCCAAACAGGCTCATGCTTGATTATGATTACACAGCATCCGCAGGATTGTTTTCCCCTCCGCAGACAATAGTATGTGTTGCGCTCATTATCGGACTGCTGGGGCTTGCTTTCCGGCAGATGAAAAACAAGCCCATAGCTGCCTTTGCGATCTTATGGTTTTTTGGAAATTGCGCGATCGAAGCTGTGATGCCTGAGATAGACCTTATATTTGAGCATAGGGTTTATCTGCCTTCGATCGGGATCGTGATCTTGGGGGCGCGGGGAGTGATCCGGCTTGTTAATGGTGTAACTGCCGCAACAAAGCAGTCCTTGCTTTTGAGATTGCCGCGCTTCGCTCGCAATGACAGGGGGTATGCATGGTCCGCGCTAAAGATAGCGGGTATTGCGTGGCTTATTTTGCTCGGGCTTTGGACCCTGCAGAGAAACACTGTGTGGAAGAATGAGATAACTTTATGGAGCGATAACGCGGCAAAAGCTCCGAAAAACGCAAGGGTGCGTAATAACCTTGCGCTAGCTCTTTCCAATAAGGGTGATACTGACGCTGCAATACACCAATACGAGGAATCAATAAAACTCCAGCCTGACCACGGGCAGACTTATAAGAATTATGGTGTTGCCCTTTTTAAGAAAGGACTTCAAGATGAGGCGATCGCAGCTTACAAAAAAGCTCTTGAAACCCTGCCTGATGACTCAGGCACGTATTACAATCTTGGCTATGTTTATTTAACGCAGAACAAGCTGGATAAAGCGATCGAGACATATAACAGGGGCCTTGAATGCACAATGCCGTACGCCAACATTTATATCAACCTTTGCAGCGCATACCTTAAAAAAGGCATGAAAGAACAAGCGAAGGAATCGTGCGAAATGGCAGCAAAGTTTTTCCCCACAAAGCAGAATATGAAAAAATATGAACAAGCAAAACAATTATGAACATTTTTGTTGTCATCCTCGCGCAGGCGGGGATCCAGAACCGCTACTTCTATATAGGTTTTTATTTCTGAAAAAATAGAAGAATCTATATAAAATAACGGTTGTGGATTCCCGTGTTCACGGGAATGACAAGCAGAATGAGAGAGCATCAAAAAACTTAAATGAAAAAGCTCAAGCCTATTCACTACCTGATCATGATCTTTTTCTTAGCTTTGGCCATGCGCTCGCTCTGCTACCAGAGGGCCTTTCACAGGGGCAGCGTCTACTTCTTCGGAAGCGACTCCTGGTATCACATGCGCCGCATTGCGTATGGGATCGCTAATAATTTTTCATTTCCCGATCATGACCCGTATCTGCATTACCCGCACGGAGGCTCAGGATACTGGGGACCGCTATTCGACGGTTTTATAGTAGGCGCAATAAAGCTCCTTGGGGCTGCGCAAGTCCATAGCCAGGAAGTCATTGCCGCATGGATCCCGGCTGTGCTGGGCGCTGCATGCATTTTCGCGGTATTCATACTGGGACAGTATTTTTTCAGCACTACCATAGGTTTGCTTGCTGCTTTTTTCCTTGCAATATTGCCGGGTCATGCTGAATATTCCTTATTGGGGCACCTTGACCACCATGTTGCGGAATCCCTGTTTTTCGGATTATTGTTCGCTGGATTCTTTTACTGGCAGAAAACACTTCATCCCCCCCACCTTGCCTCCCCCACAAGGGGGGAGGAAAAAAGCCCGAGCTCCCCCACCAAGGGGGAGGAAAAAAGTATGAAAGATTCCCTTGATTCTCCTACCCACAATTCTTCCGATTCCCCTCGCCCCTTGGGGGAGAGGGCAAGCGAAGCGCGGGTGAGGGGTGATAAAGAAAAACCTTCTTTCTATCTTTCACATTCCTTAATATGGGCAGCCGGGATCGGTCTTTTTATCTGGCTCTTTTACATGGTACATCCTGCTGTCACAAACCTTTATATAGGGCTTTTCTGGGTGATCTGCATGCTGTATGTTGTTTCTCAGCTTATTACAAAGGAATCACCCTCACCTAGCCTCTCCACTCCTTCGCCAAGGCTTCGGAGCATCTCCGGCCCTCAAGGGAGAGAAAAAGAGGCAGGAAAGGAATCCCCCCCACCCAACCTCCCCCTCCAGGGGGGAGGAGAAAAACAGGGGAGCCTCCCCCTCCAGGGGGGAGGAGAAAGAGGAAGCAGGTGGTATTGGTTGATGTTTTTTATTCCGGCATGCTTGCTCCTGATTCCGGGCTTTAAGACGTTTTTTAATCCTCCCCCGGGACTCAAAGTCTGGGGCAACCTGCCGCATTGGCTCATGTTCGAATGGTATTCATTCTTTCAGCCTTTATTGCTCTTTTTCTTTGCCTCCTCCATTGCTCTGGCTTGTGAACTGACTGCCGGAAGGGAGCAGAGCAGACGCACGCTGAAGCATGCGACTACCACAGAAACAGAGCCAACCGCGCAAGAGCCGGGGATGAACGCGCTTAAAATAGCAGGGCTTTCCCTGATAACCGGGATCCTGGGCGCTGCTCTTTTATTCCCGATACTCTCAGGTATCAGCACAATGCTTTTCAAAGCAAAACCTGAGCTCCAATACACAGCTGAAAGCCAGCCGCTTTTCATGCCGTATCCCAAGGGAGGCTTAAAACCGAGATTCGCGTTCCAAATGTTCACCTACCTGCTTTTAGCTTATCCGATCTGGTGGGCATTGATCACAAGGAAATGGTGGAGAAAGGTTTTCTCTATCCCCCCCACCCAACCTCCCCCACCAGGGGGGAGGAGTAAAACAGGAGGACTTCCCCCTCCAGGGGGGAGGAGTAAAACAGGAGGACTTCCCCCTCCAGGGGGGAGGAGTAAAACAGGGGGATCTCCCTCACCAGGGGGGAGGAGTAAAAAAGAGGAATTCCTCTCTTCTGCTTCTTTTTCCTCCCCCCTTGTGGGGGAGGCAAGGTGGGGGGGTGATAAAGACACATACCGCCTCATCCCTTTCCTAGCGCTCTCAGCTGCCATATTCGCCATAGTCATGCTCCAGCTCAAATATGTGTACATTTTCTCTTATGCAATGGCTATTGCTTTAGCATGGACTGCTTACGAGGTGTGGCAGAGAAAGAACACGCTTTTGCGCGTGATCACCGTGGCAGTTCTTGTGGGAGCTTTTATCCCATGCTCAGAGTGGTGGAGCTCCCTTGCGAAAGGAAGCAGGTTCAGGTATCTGACGATAGCGGACACGGAATATGAGATGCTAAGAGGCATGCGCGACCACACCCCCAAAACACAAGGCTATCTGGACTTAACGGAAAAACCCGAATACGGAGTCATGGCTCCATGGAGCATGGGGCATGCCATAATCTATCTTGCGCAAAGGCCTGTTGTTGCTGATCCCTTTAACCATGGAATGATCGAATCAGCAGGTTATTACACAGCTGTCAATCCCATTGATGCTGTGAAGATCCTCATTAACAATGGCTTGCGATATGTGATCTCAGAGGACATGAGCCCTGAGTTCGCGCAAAAGATCTATTCAGCGTATTTAAATCTCCCTGATGACCATCCCCTTCGCCTTGGAAAATGGACAGAACTCTTTCAAATGAGGATACTCACTGAGCTTCCTGTGGAAGATGAGAACGGGCAGCCTTCTACATGGGGCCATGAACTGATCTACAGATCACATAACGGGCAGAACAGCCTTTATGAGTTTAAAGCAGAAGAAGTTGCTTCAATGGTTCCTGACAGCGTAAAAAAGAAAAACGTGGAGAAACTTTATCCCCCCCGCCTCACCTCCCCCGCCAGGGGGGAGGAAAAAAGTGGGCACGCGCAAGCAAAAATCCAGGCTTCTGCAAAAAGTACCGGGGCCGGGATCCAGCCCGATACTCCCCCTGTCATTCCGGCGAAGGCTGGGATCCAGTCCCAAGTAAAAAAATCTCAAGGGAATAAAGGAGCCGCCCTCACCCCGCCTCTCCACTCCTTCGCCAAGGCTTCGGAGCATCTCCGACCCTCAAGGGAGAGGAGAAAAAAAGAGGCGCAGAAAAATAAAAAGACAGAACCCTCCGCAGCGAAGGATTCGCCGCATGAAACCGCAAGCAAACAATCTCGAACAGCCAAAACAAAGGCGGCAAAGAAGCGCATTAACAAAAGCAACATAAAACCCCTGGCGATCCCGGAAGCGAGCCTGGGCAGAAATGCCGGTCTTGTTGCTGAAATCGGAGAAACCGGGATTATCACTGAGAAAGACGTGGGCGACTGGCAAGCAGCCCAGGGATGCTATCCCGGAGGGCTCACAAGCAGAAAAGGCGCTCTTATGCGGCAGCTTGAAGCAACAACAATGGAAGAGGTTTTGCGCGTACACGAAGGCATGCTCATAAGTGAAGAAGAATACAAAAAGGAAGTCGAGAGGATAGACAGGGAAACAAGAGCCCCTGATATTCTGGGGTGCATTAAAAATCATTTTTCAAATGACATAAAACGATATTGGAGGGTTTACCTGCGGCCGATACTCATCGCAAAGAAGTTCCATCATTACACTGCCAATGACCCGGGCGTGCAGGAACGGGCGTTTAAGCTGCGGGAAAAAGTCAAAAAACGCATTGATTCAAAAACTGCTTTTACAAAGATCGCTGATGAGATGGGCATTGATTATTCCACGCATACCTATCACAGCGAAGCCCCCAAAAAAGACAAGGAAGCGCAAAAAAACAAGATGCTTCCGCCTGAACTTGAATACAATCCGTTTGAAGGACATTTCATCAAGGAGCATTTTACAGACCTTGCCCCGGGCACAGCCAAAAAAGAGCCTATACAAAGCAATAGGACGATCGAATTCATAAAACTTAAAAAACGCAAGGATATCAAGTATGAATTCGAAAAACTGACCATCAATAAAACCACCGGCAAGGAATTCTTTGATGTGATCGGGAAATTTCCGCTTAAGATCCATGATACAGGGCTTAGGGACTGGATACGCTCGATCCACGGCAATTTCATCCTGGACAATGCGCTCAAGCTCGAATAAGTCCGCCCGATAAAACCCGTGAAAAGAAAAAAGATACCACAAGACCGGGAGCGGACCGGGTCAAAACAGCTCCCTGAAAACAGGTATATCGAGATCAGCGCTGTGATCCTCGCGCTTGCACTCGCGATCCTGCCGCAGTGGCAGCTTTGGATAACGAATGAGGCCATGGCAGTGCATGACACAATGCGGCTTTTTCCCATGTGGGCTTATTTCGCTGACTGCCTCCAGAAAGGCATACTGCCGCTGTGGGACCCGTACCTTGAGACCGGCCAGCCGTTTTTCATCATATCACCCGGAATGACATGGGCATGGTACCCGTGGACATTCATGCTCATACTCATGGGGAAATTAGCAGGAACACCCTTGATAAGCCTGTTCCATTACAATCTATTGGCAATGTATCTGATATTGATCACCGGCACCTACGCTCTTTTCAGACATCTTTCCACAACCAAAGCAGGAGCTTTCTGCGGGTTTCTGGCAGTGACCATGTCCTCGCTGGGCATATCCTACATGTGGCAGTCAGGATACCTTGGAAGTATCTTTGCTTTTCCATGGATCGCTCTATATTTTTTCAAGTTCCTTGAAACTGCCAAGCCTGTTTACCTTGCTGTTTTTCTGTTTATTTTTGCCATTGCAGCCCAATCCTATCACATCATGTTTTCGGTAACAGTCCTGGGTATACTTTTGATATGTGTGATCGCATGCAAGTCCATTCCCTCGTTGACATATCACAAACTGCTTCCCGGCAAGAAGATCCTGTTCGCGTGCCTGGGTGTCTTTTTTGCCATTGTCATCAAGAACGCGGCTGAAGCCCTGTATCTTGGCGATATGACGCTCATACAGCGCACGGATGTATCCAGCAGGAGCTGCGCGTTCATCTCAGACATCCTCATACTTTTTGCGCCTTATTATGAACGATTATTCTACTATCACAGCGCAAAACCCGTGATAAGCGAAGCTGTGATTTATATCGGGCTTGTGCCCCTGTTTTTCGCAGTGATCGGGATATTCTTCTCCGAACACCGCTATAAACGCCCGATCCTGATCACGACCGTGCTTGTTCTATTTTTGATGCTCGGACCCAACAGCCCTGCTTTTGCTCTGCTCAAATATATACCGTCATTCCTGATCATCAGGAACACTGCTGAATTTCACGCGTTCCTGCTGGTATTCATAGGTTTTTTCGTGTGCGCCGGGGCTGACGCGCTCATTAAAATGACCCGCGAGGATATCTCCCCAACGCGCATGCGCAACATCCTTCTCGCGGGACTCTCGTTTGTCATATGTACGGGTATTATCATTGCCATACCCTTGCTGCCGAACTACCCGATCAGGCCCAATGCTGAAGCGCTTGCCATGCTTGATAAAACCATGTGGGCGAATATCCGCAACCTGCTGTGGTTCACTGTGGCGCTGACAGCGCTGATATGGTTCATAAAACAGCGCAAGACCTCAGCCATCCTGGCTGCTTTTATTGTTTTTTCAGCAACAGACCTTATTGTTCTCAGACGCGTCCTGTTCGATCATTACACGCAGCGTCGTGATATCTACGCGCAGACGATGCTAACAAACTCTCTGCCGCCGTTCCAATACGATAAAGCCAGGACGCCTTATGTCAATGACGACTACCTCATGAACATACCCGCACTGATAAGGATCCCCAGCGCTTACCATAAGCACACAAGATACGGCTCTCATTTCCTGGAAACAAAGGATTTCAGCGATTTCATGTATATAGGAGACCATAAGGTCATGGACATAGCAGCCGGGGTCAATATGGCGAAACTGCGCATTGTGGATCAAGCTGTTGTCATGGAAAGAAGCCGCATCAAGGATGAGATAAAAAAAGTCGATCCCGAGGCATTCAGGAACTTCATCTTTATAGAGAAACCATTACCAAAAGGATTCCAGGAGCTCACGCGCCAAGAAAAATCAGAAAATATTGCTGATTCTTCCGCCAAGGTGACCCTCTTCGAGCCCAACCAATGCCATATGGAAGTTACATGCGAAAAGAACTGCCTCCTATACTACAGCGACGGATATGACAAAGCATGGCGCGCCTTTGTTGATAACAAGGAAACATATATTTACAAAGCGAACCTTGCTTTTAAGGCGATCCCGCTGAAACCCGGAAAGCATGATATCCGGTTTGTGTATGACCCGATATTCTTCAAAATAACCGTACTGCTGTATTTTATCGGTCTTCTGGCCGGAACAGGCCTGATAGCAGGTCTTGTGTGGAAAAAAAGAGCTTAGGGTCTGTTAAGAAAATAGCCGAACGGAGCAATATGATACAGTTTTTAGCAGTCGCGCCCTCCGCAGGCGAAGAGCCCCTCGGACATATTCGGGACGTTGCACGCTCCGTCGAGTCCATATGAGTGCGCCTGCTCTGTTTTCTCGGTAGTCGCATGCTTTAAGCGTGCGTCTGCTCTACATTTGTATGAGCAGAAAAGACGCACCCATAAAAGGTATCCCCGCTAAGTTAATTTTCTGTCATCCCAATACAGGCCCCGGATCGAGTCCCCTCCTTCGCCAAGGCTACGGAGGACACGGCGGGGTAAACTCAGGCTGGGATCCAGAAGAGAGAAAACCTTTATTTGAATTAAGGAACTGGATCCCAGCCTTCGCTGGGATGACACAGGGGAGATAGGATGACACAGGGGAGAATGAGAGCGGGGATGCCCATAAAGGATGCGACTACCGGGAGCGAACCGAAATTTTCATGGTTCGCGGGTGAGTGCAGCAGACCCTAAGAACGCGGCCTATATATTTTTTCAGGGAGAGCCGGAAGGGAACGCACGCGCACTCCGCATGCATTGTAGATGGCATTTGTGATCGCAGGAGGAGGCCCTATCAAAGGCGATTCAGCGATCCCCTTTGCTCCATAAGGCCCCTTGGAATAAGCATGCTCAAGTATTATTGTTTTTATCTGAGGTATGTCATTGATCGAAGGCAGGACATAATCAGCAAAATCAGGATTCTCTATTTTTCCATTCGTAACAGTGAGGTTTTCAGTCAAGGCATAACCAAGGCCCTGCACAACACCCCCCTCAACCTGGCCCTCAAGGGTATTCGGATTAACAGCCCTGCCAACATCATGAGCTGAGGTGATCTTATCCACTTTCACTTCCCCGGTCTGGGTATCAACAGACACTTCAGCCACATTGGCTGAGTAAGCATAAGTGGCATAAGCATTGCCGTGCCCTGTTTTCATGTCAAAGCTGGTAGGGGGAGCGCAATACCACCCTTCTTCAGCCATCTTGATGCGTTTTGCGTAACATTCCTTTATGACATCAGGGAAGGAAACTGTTTTTTTGCCTTTCTTGAATTTGCCGTTATAAGCCAAGACAGCGTTTTCTTTATCACCCCCACCCGCCCTTCGGGCGGCCTCCCCCCTCAAGGGGGAGGCAAGAGCAGATGAAGCTGTTTTAAAAATACGCTCACGCAGAAGCTTGCACGCATCCACTATGGCATTGCCTGACATAAGAGTTGTCCGGCTTGCGACTGTGGGCCCTGAGTCAGGGGTGCGGGTCGTATCAACATCCATGACATGGATATTCTCATACGGAGCATTGAGCATCTCAGCTGCTATCTGCGCTAATACTGTTTTGGCTCCCTGGCCAATTTCCGTCATTCCCACTGAAACAGTCACGCTCGCATCAGGATCGATCTGCACATAAGCTCCTGCGCGGTCCAGATACTTCCCCCGAGCCCCAAGGCTTACTCCATAAAAATTAGCCGAGACTCCGATTCCCGGGGTCACGTCTAAAGTTTCAAGTTTTGCGCCAAAACTTGAAACTTTAGACGTGACCCTGGAACGTTTTTGCTTTTTGTCCCAGCATGAGGCTTTGCGAACCGCTTTCAGGGCATCAACAAGACCGCATGATTCTGTTATCTTCTGCCCTGTTGCTGTTGTGTCTCCGATGCGTAACGCGTTCTTCAAGCGCAGATCAATTGGATCCATGCCTAATTTCACAGCCAGATCATCGATCAACGACTCATTGGCAAAATTAACCTGAGGCTGCCCAAAACCGCGAAAAGCTCCGCAAGGCACCTTGTTCGTGGCAACAGCATAGGCATTGATCAGTACATTGGCAATGCGATAAGGACCCGCAGCATGCACTGCTGAGCGCCACAAAACAACCGGGGAAAGGGTTGAATACGCTCCGCCGTCCAGGATACAAGCTGTTTTGCACGCTGTGATGGTCCCGTCCTTTTTTGCGCCGTAACTGATCTCCACCCAGCCGGGATGACGCTTGCTCATGGAATCAAAATCCTCTTCACGCGAGTAAATAAGCTTGACCGGCTTTTTTGTTTTCCAGGCTGCAAGAGCTGCGTGCGAAGAAACAAGAGCAGGGACATCCTCTTTGCCTCCAAAACCTCCGCCTGTGGTTTTCTGCACGATCCTCACCTTGTTCTTTGAAACACCAAGCATGGCAGACACAGCTTCACGCACATAATAAGGGCACTGCATGGATCCATATACAGTAACACCGCCGTCAGGCTCAGGCCGCGCAATAACCCCCTGAGGCTCGATATAAGCATGCACCTGATACGGGGTCTGGTAAATACCATGAACCATGACTTGCGCCTGTTTAAAGCCTTTGTTTATGTCACCCTTTTTCACGACATATTTGCTGAATATATTATCCTTGCCAAAAACTTTTGGGGACTCAGGCGTCATGGCTGACAGAGGATCCGTAACATTGGGAAGCTCTTTATATGAAAGCACAATGCGTGATAGCGCGTCATTGGCTGCCTGGGGAGTAGCAGCAACAACCAGAGCTATGGCTTCTCCGACAAATCGCGCTTGCCTGTCAGCAAGAAAAGGATAATCATTTATGACCATGGGCCACTTGCCGGACCCGGGGATATCCCGGGCTGTTATGATATCCACCACTCCGGGAACCTTTAAAGCATGTTTCACATTGATGCTTTTTATGCGGATCCTGGGCTTTGGGGACCTGAGGGTCACCGCAAAAAGCGCTCCCCCGAAATCAACATCATCAATAAAAAGCGGATTACCGAGCACTTTCTGTCTGGCATCGAGCCTTGGCAGGCTTTTGCCAATAGTCGAATAATTGATACTTCTCATAAATCTTTGTTATTAAAGGGTTATATTTTCCCCACAGTTTGCAAATATACCACTGCTTCCTTCTCACCATCAAGACCAAACATCTTGTTCCAGGCATTATCATAGAAAGCCCCGATCGCAACAGTGCCAAGCCCCAAAGAAGCTGATTCAATATAGATATTCTGGCTGATATGGCCTGCTTCCATATACACATAGCGCATTCCCCTGTCTGCGTACTTGGAGCATGTCCTGCTGAAAACAGCTGCAAGAGCAAAAACCACGCAAGAATCCTCAAGCATATTCTGCCCCATGGAAGCCTGCTTTGCTGCTTTTGAGAAATCCCCCTCTCTCAGGAATTCAAGAGAATGATCCTCTTCAATATACCTGTAAAGTCCTTTTGAAAGACCCTTTACGCGGTTCACCACCAGATATATCTCAAAAGGATAAAGGGCGCCCGCGGAAGGCACGGATTTCAAATTATACGCTTTGACATCCCCGGTGATCCCATGGCCCGCAAAGAGCAATTGGGAAAGCTCGGCCAGGCTCATCTCCTTGTCAGAATAATTCCTGACAGAACGCCTTTTTGCTATTGCGTCCTCAACGCTTATGCCCTTGAATACCGGCTTGGGCAGAGCTGTTCTTTCAAGTTTCGGTTTTTTCGCGGCAGGAAACGCCACACTGTGTTTTTTTAAAATATATTTTGTTTTTTCGTGGAACATTTTCGCGATATTATCGCCCGGTCTTTGGTCTTGAGCGCTGTAAAGAGAGACTGCGATGAATACAGACAGCGCGAATATCCTCAATTTATGTTTTTGCCAAAACTTTTTTGCGCTTAAAAGAAACCGTGTCTCTCAAGTGCAAGCCGCTCGTCCCATTGCGGATCTTATTGATCTCCGCGAGTATGGACAGCGCGATGTCGCCCGGCGCCTTGCCTCCCGTGTCAAGGCCTACCGGAGCATGCACGCGTTCGTCTTTCTCCGGATAAAGCCCCTTTTTATGGAGCATGCTGAAAAATTCGCCCACCTTGCTCCTGCTTCCGATCATTCCTATATAGCAAGCCTTTGTTTTCATGGCGCTTGCCAGGCATGATATGTCAAGACTGTGGCAGCGCGTAACGATCACAATAAAGCTTTTTTCATCGATATGAAGATCTTTGAGCGAAGCATCAGGCTTGCCGAGGATGACCTTCATGGCTTTTGGGAATTTTTCCCTTACAGCGAACTCTTTCCTGTCATCCACTACCACATGCGCAATGCCAAGGGTGCCGCAAAGCCCTGAGAGCTTCTCCCCGATATGGCCCCCGCCGAGGATCACGATCTTAAGATCTTGGACAAAGACTTCAATAAGGATCTCGACTTTACCTTCGCAGTACATGGCTGTTTTTTTAGGCGTGAGCTCAATTGTTTTTTTAAGTGTCTTCCTCTCGGAAAGCGCTTTCAGGGAATAATCAATGGTCATTGCCTCAAGCGGCCCTCCTCCGATCGTCCCCTCTATGGCGCCATCGCCGAACACAAGCATCTTGGCTCCTGTTTCCCTTGGCACTGAACCCTCGGTCGCCACTATGGTCGCGCAAGCAAGGGGTCTTCCCTCCTCGATATGTTTTGCAAGCCTGCGGACCAACTCAGCCTTGTTCATTTGAATTTATCCTCTCGACATCGCCTTTTGTGTCAATATCTATGACTATACCGCGGTCATTAACTTCAACGAATTCCACGTTTTCATTGTTTTGGCGCATGACCCAGTTCAATCCCATGCCTTCGGGCACATCCCCGCATTGAGGCCAGAGCCCTGACGGCAAAATCACGGGATGTCCGGCTTTGCCGTTAAACCTAGGTATAACAATTTTTTGAGCATTATGTCGCCACACGCTTGCCAGATGTTCGATCGTAGCGCGCTTGACATACGGCATGTCAACCAAAGCGATCATTGCGGCTCGCGCGTGATAACAGGCGCCCGCCTCCTTCCCCCCTGCGCCGGAAGCAGAAGAAAGACGCTCAAGAGCCAGGTTTATCGAGGATATCTGGCCTGCCTTGGGATTGCTGTTTATTATGACTTTATCATCAGGCAGATCGATCTTGCTCCTGATCAGCTCTGAATGCCTGCCCAGCACCACAACAACATCAATGATCCCCGCTGCATTGAAGTTCGAGAGTATTGTTTCAAGGAATGTTGAATTACCTTTTGCGAGCAATGCCTTCGGCCGCCCCTCCATACGCGAAGAATCCCCGGCTGAAAGAATGACTCCTGAAATTCTGGTTAATTCCATACAAATCCTGCTTATACTGAACTAATTCTCTTTGCTCCCTCTCCCTGCGGGAGAGGGAAGGGTGAGGGATTCCCTAATTCTATAAGAATCGCTTCTAAAACTTCTTGGGTTTTCTTCAATGCGTCATTATCCCAAAATCTAATCATTCTATACCCTTTGCTATTAATATAACGTGTTCTTGCAATTTCTTTTTCACTCAAAACTGTATGCTGGCCACCATCCAACTCAATTATCAAGCGTTCTCAAAACAACAAAAATCAGCAACATATTGCCCTATTGGAAACTGTCGTCTGAATTTATGACCCGCAAGCTGTCTATTGCGGATCAAATACCACACTTTATGTTCAGCATCTGTTTGGCGTTGGCGGAGATTGCGGGCGAAAGACCTTTTCCCCCTCACCCTAACCCCTCCCTTTCTTCTTCATCCCCTCTCCCTGTGGGAGAGGGCAGTCCAGCAGGCAGCCCTGTGGTATGCCCCATAGGGTTAGGGTGAGGGGCCAAATAAAGCATATCTCCGCTAACATGGCCGCTATCAGATCTTGGTGACAAGATCGCGAGACTTGAAAAAAAGAGCTCGCGAAGGACACACTGATGCGCACAACCCGCATTGAAAACACTTGGAAGCATTTACTTTGGCCTTTGTCTTAGGAGGAGCTTCAAGCGCTCCATACCAGCAAACACGCGCGCAAGCAGAGCAAGCCACGCACTTATCAATATCAAGCTGAACACTTTCCTCTTTATCTCTAACCACACGCTGGCCTTTGCCGTATTTTTTCACGTAAAGCCCGCGGATCTCGCTTAAATCCTTATAGCCTTTTTTATCAAGCCAGTTTGACACGCCACGGGCTATAGACCCATACACAGAAGGACCTTTTAAGATCGCTGCCGTGCAAATCCCCACTGCCCATGCCCCTGCCATGAAATATTCGATCGCGTCTTCGCACTTTGTTATCCCCCCGACTCCGATAACAGGCTTTTTAGTGGCTTTTGCCACTTCAAAAACACAGCGCAATGCAATGGGCTTCAAGGCTTCCCCTGAAAGCCAGCCATAACCCATTTCAGAGCCCATAATGGGTTCGCATTTGTTTATATCAATAGAAAGCACGGGCCCGAAAGAATTAATGCATGCGAACGCGTCAACATGAGGCTCAAGCACCCTGACCAGTTCCCCCATGTCCCCTGAATGCGGAGAGAGCTTCGCGATGATAGGCACCTTAACCGCTTTCCTCAAGGCCTTGGCAGTGTTCAAAGCTCCGTCAAAAGTCTTTCCAAGATAATGTATCGAGAATTCAATGGCATCGATCCCCTTTTTCTCAAGCAATGGCCCTATATGAGCGACATCCTCAGCTGTGTATCCTATGGAAGCGATCAGGGGGATATTGCTTTTGCGAGCCTGCGCAATGGCAATGTCATATTCCGCATCAAGCCATTGTTCCAAAGAAAGCTCTGTCCAAAGTTCGGTATTAAGCATTGATTTTGAAGCATATCTGGCCATATTAGGCCTGGGCACCAGCGCGGCTTTCCTTGAAACCGTCTTTGCCAAAAGCGCTCCTGCTCCACCCTCTGCCGCGCTCGCAGTATACTTACCATCTTTCACATTTGGACCCGCAGCCGGAATCACAGGATTTCTGAGTTTTAAACCAGCAATATTAACTTCTGTGTTTGCCATATGAAATCACCAACCTTCAAAAAATATGTTCCGCTAAATCTTCCCATTTTTTTATTAAGCCAGCAATAGATGTTTTTGTCGAGACGGGTCAGGATCAGGGGCTCTTTTGATCTTTCGCCATTTCTCTGGTAGCCTCAGGCTTTAGCCTGTGTTCCTTTGAAAATGGAGTTCTCCATATAAGCCACACACTGAAACAGCAGCTGCCGCAAGAACAGCGAGTAGACACAGGCTGAAGCCTGAGGCTACCGGAATGAAGAACCGGGATGCAGGGTCAAAAAGCCGATACTCCCGTTATTGCCCTGCCCAGCACAAGCGCATGTATCTCATGCGTGCCCTCGTATTTTTTGACAATATGCAAGTTCCTCATGTGGCGGCCGCTATTATAAGCATCAAAACTAAAAACATCCGCTGACAAGAGCTCGCAAGCCATCTGCGCCACTTCAAGGGCTCGTGATACATTATTGTATTTGCCCAAAGACACATGAACATGGCTTAATTCATTGGTACTTTTAAGCTTTCCAAGATGCAAAGCCAGAAGCCCTGCCAGCTCGATCTCCCCGAGCATATAAGCCAATTTTCTCTGGGTTTCCTGCTTGCAAGCCAATGATTTACCAAAAAGCTGTCTTTCTTTACTGAATCTCACTGCCTCCTCAAAGCAGGCTCTTGCCGCTCCCACAACTCCCCAACAAATGCCATACCTGGCTTCATTCAAGCAACGAAGCGCGCATTTCAGATCCGCGCCTCCGGACTTTTGGACTGTTCCGGGTAAAAGATCTTCCTGCTTGATCTCGCAATCATTGAAAAACAATGATGAAGCGATCCCTGCGCGCAATGCCCATTTATTCTCATGCCTGAAAGTGAAACCCTGCGCGCCTTTTTCAACCAGAAAACCCCTTATGCCTTCCTCGGTATTCGCCCATGCAACAGCAACATCAGCAAACCCGTTCGTTATCCAGGCTTTTGCGCCGTCAAGCACCCAGCCTGACTTTGTTTTCCTGGCTTTTGTCTTCATGTTCGCTGGATCAGAACCGCCTTGCGGCTCAGTCAAACCGAAACAAGCGATCTTCTCGCCCTTAAAAAGCAAAGGCAGCCACTTCTTCTTCTGTTCTTCACTCCCATATTCATTAATGGCGAACATGCAAAGCGAACTCTGAACAGATGCCAAAGAGCGCAGACTCGAATCCCCATATTCAAACTCCCTTAAAGCCACGCCATAAGCTGTGGGTGTTATGGGCGTGAATTCGCATCCTGAGAGATATTTCTCAATCCCATGAAAGTGAGCCCCGAAGACCCCTGTTGTGGATGCGAGTTTTTTCGCAATATGCCTGATCAATGCTTCTGAATCTTTATGCGGCGAAACATCTCCCGCATCCCATTTGCAGATACTCGGCAGGATCTCCCTTGAGACGAAACCCCTTGTTAGATCCCTTAATGTTTTTTCATCATCCGAAAAACCAAGTTCATCTGTTTTTAAAAAATCAATATTCATGTGATTTCACCATTGCCTTGTTCCTGGTCGTATTCCCGGAACAGAACATCATTGTTAAATATACAAATTCACAGTTTGCCCGGACAATTAAAAATTATAATAAGGTACGGATAACGAACATGGAATGGAACAAGAAACCCATAAATCGCGGTGAATGTGTTCTTGCGTGCGTATTCGCAGGCTTGATCTATCTAACAGTATCTGCTGTGGCTGAAAAACTGACAATAACCAGTTACTATCCCTCTCCATACGGCGCATATACTGAATTAAGAACCACTGAGAATGCGTTTTTAGCCACGAACACGACAGGCAAGGTGGGGATCGGCACAGCAGCTCCGCAGCACGGTTTTAAACTCGATGTCCGAGGCGCCATATTGAACAATTATCATACTTTTGCGCATGGATGGAACGGTTCAGCGCCAGCCGGACAGCAGACTTGGCAGTCAATAGTCTCTAATGACGGATCGTACCATCTGGGCTATAGAGACACTCCTGCTGCTGGAGAGGATACCTCTATCACGGTTTCATTCAAGATCAGCCCGGATGAAAATGGCGGTACAGCGTATTTTAACGCAATCGATCTCGGAGGAGTAACGCAGAGCAATTGGCCGGGAGGCGTACCTTCAGGATTCTGCGTGTTCTCCGTATCCCCATCCATAACCGCATGCCCTGCTGACTGGACGAGGCAGATCACGGATAACAGCGCGATAAGAGGCGTGGCCGGGACCCCAGGAGGCACAGGTGGCGTGGATATGCATACACACGAAGTTTTTGACAGAAGCGGAAAACGCCTTGATAAAGGCAATCACCGTGAAATAGCTGCCAACAACACATCAGGCGAAACAAGCAACTGGCCTCCATATATTGACGTGATCGTCTGCTGTAAGGATTAGCCTTTAACAACCGCCAAAGGCCGCATACGAGCCACTTTCTTTGATATACCAGAACCCTCACACGCTTGCACAACTTGCGAAACATCCTTATAAGCAAAAGGAGCTTCTTCAGCCAATCCTCTATACGAATCCGTGCGGACTAAAATCCCGTTTCCCTCAAGTTCCTTAATAAGCTGTGCCCCATGGGTTCTTTTTGAAGCTTGCGTGCGGCTCATCACCCTTCCTGCTCCGTGGCATGCTGTTCCGAATGTTTCCTTCATGGCTGTTTGAGTGCCAACAAGCACATAGCTTGATGTTCCCATTGAACCCGGAATAAGCACTGGCTGGCCTACCTCTATATACTTATGGGGCACCTGGGGATGACCTGCCGGGAAAGCTCTTGTGGCTCCTTTTCTGTGAACGCAGAGTTTTCTTTTTTTGCCATCCACATCATGCTCCTCGATTTTCGCGATATTATGGCAAACATCATACACAACACCCAATCCCATTTCCCTGTCGCTTTGGCCCAGGACTTTCTCAAAACCCTGGCGTATCCAGTGGGTTATCACCTGGCGGTTAGCACGCGCGAAATTAGCAGCAGAACACATTGCTCCGAAATAATCCCTGCCTTCCTGTGAATTCAATGGCGCGCAGCAAAGCTGTCTGTCAGGCAAACTGATATTGTATTTTTGGGCAGCCCGCACCATCATCTGAAGAAAATCATCACATATCTGATATCCGCAACCGCGCGACCCGGTATGGATCATAATCGTAAGCTGGCCCTTAAAAAGCCCGAATGCTTGAGCGACTTTCTCATCATATATCTCATCCACCGCTTGAATTTCCATGAAGTGATTGCCGCTGCCCAATGTTCCAAGCTGGTTTTTCCCCCGCTCCACTGAGCGCTTTGAAGGGATATCAGGATCAGCATCCTCCAGCACGCCCCCGTCTTCAAGCGACCCCCTGTCTTCGGGCCAGCCATATCCATTCTCTATGGCCCAATTCGCTCCTCTCACGAACACCTTCTTCATCTCACCGGTCTTCAAATGGATCTTCCCTGTTGAACCCACTCCGCTTGGCACATTATGAAACATGGAATCAACAAGTTTTTGCATTCGGGGTTTCATGTCCTGAGCTTGGATGTCACTGCGTATTAATCTGATACCGCAATTTGACACAACAAAAGTGTTGGCAATAAAATTGTGATCGGGATGGTCTATGGTAAGATCATAAACCGGATTCGACCAGTCTATTCTTTCTTTGGAAACGATGCGATCCCAGAATATATCCGGCTCAGAAAGACCTGCCGTGGATTCTTTGGCAAAAGCTTCGTAGTCAATAAAATTTCTTGGCAATCTGATTTCAAAATTTTGTGTTTTCGGCCTCCTTGCCACGTCCTGTATGAAGCGTGGTCCCACACGGCCACCCTGAAGCTGTCTGGCAACACCATACGCAGACCGTCCGCCGGTAATCAAATTCCTGACTACAGAAACAATATCGCGCCTTTCTCTGAGAACTTGGCGCTTAAGCGCCATGTAATGAGAAGCCAGGCCAGACGATGCTCGTCGCTTACAGCTATAGGAAAAACCCACGCGAGACCACAAGTTCAATAAGCTTTCTGTTTTCGAGGAGAAAATCAATTCCAACATCCAATGTTTCCGACCGCTGCTGACACGATATGGACGCCGTTGGTTAACAGCAGTTACCAGTATGCCGAATTCTCCTGCCATTCGAGCAATTTGCTCAAGGAATTTTTTGGCGTTCTCAGCCAACCTTTCAGATTTATTCATTGTAAAAACAGGCGCGTGAAAACAACCCACTTTTCTTCTTGGCTGGGGCACGGTTAGCTCTGCGCCAAATAAAGCCGATAAGAACAGCCTCTTGTGCCACAAAGGCGCATGTCGCACAAAAGAAGGAACCTCATAAGGCTGATTGACCTTGGCTCCAATAGGCACTCCCAGCGCAGCCATTAAAATTACCAAACTGGATGCGCTGCAGCAAATACTGTGGTTTGTAAAAAAATTTGTGCGGCCTTTGTAACAAAGCCGCGTCTGCCTGGTAAAAATAGCCGAGCGATATCCTATCTTGCCCAAATCCTCCCTGACCTCTTTCAAATCCTCTCTGTGTTTAGAAAAGAAATACAAAACTCCTTCTTTTTTTCTGCCTCGAAAACCAATGGTGCCATCGCCAAACAAAAAACCCATGAGCTTTAATATAAAAGGTACGGATGGATTGTCGCAAGACAATGGCAAAAGGCCTCGCTGTTTGAGTTTTTTAATAACAATTTTAGTGGCCCAATCAGACCGACCTAAATTCTTACAAGTATCTGTAATTTTCTTTTCGTCGACAATGACTGAATTGTCAGGATTTTCAAAAGGTACGCCGATAAAAGGTCGAATAGCGACTTGCCGGCCCACCTCCAAATCTTTAAGTTCTTTCATGCCATCCAGCGTATAGAAAGGATGATCTTCGGTAGCGATAATAGATTTACCGGTCATGGTCACGACCTTAAACACAGACACCCTCGGAATGATTTCCATAAAATGAGAAATATTTGCTTGCGCGCAACGACCCGTATTGAGATCCATCATTCGAATTTTTTTGCCTATATCAGTTCTAACTTGGGCAATTGGCTTTGTATAACCAAAATCAAAAAGTATCTCTGTATTCCCCGAAAGACATGAAATATCATATCCAATGCCGCCCGGCGATATAACGCCTTCCTTAATATCTACCGCTGCCACTCCCCCGATACACGCGCCATACCCCCAATGACAATCAGGCATTGCCAGAGAATGACCCACAATACCCGGCAGATGCGCGACATTGGCAACCTGCTGCGCAGCATTATCAGACCTGATCTTCCCTATCATGGCCTCTGAAGCATATATCATGCCCGGCACGCGCATGCCCCCTGTTTTAAGCACTTCCCAGCGCCAGTCATTGATTTTCTTAA
>JBHPMF010000042.1:0-19799 GCA_042563375.1 Elusimicrobiota bacterium
GAAACAAAGGACGATCAGGACATCTTGTAAAACTATCGGGCGCTTTAACATTGGGTCCTCCATGAATACACTGCGGAAACCACCCGCCCAGCCTCCCACTTAAGGAGGGAGGAGAAATAGGTTGTATACATCTTACTTATTTTACGCATTTTAATGGTCCCTGTGTTTTTGAGATTGCTTCGCTGCACTCGCAATGATAAAAAAGAAGCAGACGATAACCACTATAATATCAGAGTACATGTATAAGAGGGGTTTTTTGTCTCAAAGCAGCAATATAACAAGAAGCTGCATCTGCATTATTGCAGCTGCATTGTTTTTCGCATTACCCCCTTCTGCCCGCACCCAGGGACAAGGCGAGCACATGAAAAAACTCGATTCCCGCCTTCAGAGACTGCGCACCGCACCCACTGAACAGAGGCGCGCAATGTCAAAGCGCATGGCAGTAAAACCTGATGCGCCCACTCCTGCCACAGGAGCGCTTGTGCGTGTTTTGCCCGGGATCACCATGGAAATAATACAAATCAGGCACAGCGCTGTGACATTCGGGTCTCAAGCAGGAGAGATCCTCACAGCCCAGATGCCCATTGACTACCTTGATGATATCGCGCAAGATCCTGATGTTGTTTACATTGAAGGTGACTACATGTTAGAGCCCAACCTCATGATAGCGCGCTCAAGCTGGACAACCGTGAATGGCGCATGCGGTGCCGGGGAAGCAGGGCTTTGTCTTGGCACTTTATCAAAAGGCACGGATGATTTTGGCGCAACAAAAGGCGCCGGGGTAATAGTAGGAATAATCGATACTGGCATTGATTTTACCCATGAGGACTTTATCAAGAATGACGGCACATCCAGGATATTGTTTATATACGACGACGTCACAGAATATACTCAAACACAGATCAACAATGAGATCGACGGAACCCCGGCAGGTGTCGTAACTCATACTGACACAAACGGACACGGTACCCATGTCGCAAGCATTGCAGCGGGTGATGGCTCACTCTCAAGCGGAAAATACACAGGCATAGCTCCTGAAGCTGATATTATCGCGGTTAAGCCCATAACTCTTTCCTATACGAATATCATTAACGGGGCTAATTACATCATAAGCAAGGCGAACTCGCTCGCAAAACCTGTTGTGATAAACATGAGTTTCTCAAGTGATTACGGGCCGCATGATGGCACAAGCAACTTGTCATCCGGAGTCAACAGCTTGGCTGTGAACACTCCGATCGTAGTGGCTGCCGGGAATTCAAGACAATACGGCTGGCATGCAAGCCATGGGTTCACATACTCCACTGAATCCAATACATTTGAGATTTCAGCGGGTAACAGCTCCGGGTTCTGGGTTGATTTTTGGCACCCCGGAGAAGACGCATACTCCTGCACAGTAAGTTACGGCACTGATGAGTGCACGATCACAGCGTTAATAAGGACGAGCGGACAGGAAACAGGGGGCTCAAACAGGGGGGTTACTATAGCCAACGCAAACACAAGCCCGCCAAATGGTGATAAGGAAATAGACATTGACATTGATCCCTCTGCTGTGGGCAATCCGAATACATACTGCATAACCATGAAGCGCACAGGAGGAACCGGCTCAAGCAGGATGGATGGATGGATGCCCATGGATATGGCGTATCAGTTTACCCCGCGGGACCAGACCAGAACAGTGTCTCAACCCGCTGATGCTGCGAATGTTGTCACTGCCGGATCTTATGTCACAGAAAGCAGATCAAACGATACTCCCGGAACAATATCTGATTTCAGCGGACAAGGCCCCACGAGAGACGGCAGGATAAAACCTGATCTTGCGGCTCCGGGGCATGAGGTGATAGCAGCGTATTCAAAGGACTCATTTAAATCGAATGAACCATACCCCGGGTATATTTACATGGCCGGCACGAGCATGGCAGCTCCAATGACAGCCGGAGCGATCGCATTGCGCTTAAGCCAGGATCCTGCTCTTACGGCAGCTCTAATAAGAGAGACCATTGAGGGAAATGTCAGCGCAGAAGCGCTCACCAGAACAGATGATGAGGTAGGAAGCGCGCCAAACAGCTCATGGGGATTCGGAAAACTCCTTGCAACTCCTCCTGCGTATCCCGGACCAACAGGTTTAACAGGCACAGCAATGAGCGCAAGCTCCTTAAAATGGACCTGGACAGATAATTCACCTAATGAACATGGATTCAGGGTCAAAGACAGCTATGAGAATATAAAATGCACTGCTGATGTGGATGCCACAACCTGCACTGAAATATATCTGAACCCGAACACGCAATACACGCGTCATGTTATGGCTTATACCGCAGGAGGCGCTTCGCTATCAGCGAATGCTTTAAAATACACTTTAGCCGCAACACCAACAAGTCTTTCAGCAACACCCGGGTTAACCACGATCGATGTGAACTGGTCAGCGAACAATAATCCAAGCGGCACGAATTACAACATAGAATACGCGCTCACTTCGGATTTTTCAGGAGGAGTGAACTCAAATCAAACAACAGATACGAACACGCAATTTACAAGCTTGACATCAGACACAGTGTATTGGATAAGAGCGAGCGCGATAAACGCTGACAGCGTAGAAACAGCGTATACTTCCGCGATACCCGCTCAAACCACAGGGGGGACTCCGGGTCCCCTTCCTGATGCTCCGATCGGATTTTCAAGCGGCACGATCGGGATCACTTCAATGACATGGACTTGGGACCCAGCGGCAAACGCAGCATCTTATGAAGTATATTCAGCAAGCACGTCTGAACCGATCTTTGACAGAGACGGGGACAACACAAACACAGAATTCCGAAATACAGGCTTATCCAGCTCCACAGCGTACGGAATCAAAGTGCGGGGAAAAAACTCAGACGGGTTTGCGGGAGCATTCAGCTCTGGAACAACGTTTTACACTCTTGCTGCGCCGCCCGCAAACCTTGCGGTCACAAGTGTTTATCCAAGCTCCGTGTCTGTGTCCTGGTCTGATAACGACAACTCCGCCGGCACAGAATACTACATCCAAGCATGCAGGTTCTCTGATTTTTCAGGAACTATTTCTTCATCCCACACAACGGATACAAACGCCTCTGTTATGGGATTAACCAGCGGCGTACGCTATTACATAAGAGCTCAGGCTCAAAACGGTGATGGGATTTATTCTGATTATTCGGACAGTATAAACCAATATATTCTTCCGGATGTCCCAACGTCTTTATCGGGCACAGCGATCGGACCATCATCGATCACTTGGGGCTGGGGCGCTGTCACAGGAGCGATCACTTATGATGTTTATTCAGCCTCAGACTCTTCCCTGCTCCTGAACACAAGCTCGATCTTATGGACACAGACCAGGCTAAGCACAAACACTCCGGCAGGCATCAGCGTGCGCGCCAACGGCATAGCCGGACCAGGGCGGCTCACGGATGCCACAACTGTTTATACGCAAGCAGTCAAGCCTATAAACTTCTCAATAGTCTCTATCTACAAAAGCTCGATCCATTTTACATGGGCTGCGGACGACAACCCGAGCGGCACATATTATTCCCTGCGCTACTGGACTGATCCAAGCTTAAAAAACGCAAGCGAGACAGATTTAACAGAAACAACCGTCACCGCGCTTTCCGGAGGGCCTGTATATTATTTTAACTTGAGAGGGAAAAATAAGGATGCTCTCTATACGGATTCGACCAACACCCTTTCCGCGGCGCTCATGTATGGCCCAACATCCATAAATTACACTGAAAGCTCCATCCTTACATTCAACACTGATTCAAGCGGGGGTAAAGTGATCCTTGATATTCCGCCCCTCGCATTCGACAAACCCGTGCAGATCGACATTGAATCACCCGGCGCGTTCCCCCCGCAGACTTCCAATGTTGAACTGCAAGCCACGGGAAAAGGGATAAGAATAAGCGCAGCGGACGGGTCGCAGCCTCGCAAGAGGATCGAGATAAAAGTCTATTATCAGGATGCTGAGGTCGCGGGTTTTATTGAGAACAGACTGATCCTTGCGCGCTACCACGATGATAAATTATTGTGGGTTCCGCTGCCGTCGAATGTCTCTCCGGGTATAAACCTGTTGACCGCTAAAACAGATCATTTTTCAATATTCCAGGTGATGCAAGCCAAGCCGCAGGGGGATTTGGAACAAATACTGATATTTCCAAACCCCGTAAGACCGGGCAAAGGCCAGGCATTCATGACTTTCACGAATCTTCCCGCAAACGCCAAAATAAGGATCTATACATATTCCGGAGAACTGATACGGGAACTCACGTCGAATTCCGCAGGCATAATCTCATGGGATCTGCGGAATAATTTCGGAGCAGTATCAGCCAGCGGAGCTTACCTTGCTTTCATTGAAAGCAAGAACAGCAAAAAGATAAAGGTCGTGGCGATAGAAAGATAATATGAAGAAAGTGATAAACGTGAAAAAAGTGATAAACGTTATAAAGGGAAAAAAGGAGCTCTCCTTTAAAACCTTTTTCACCTTTTTCACCTTTATCACCTTTATCACCTTCCCTTTATGCGCTGCGGAATTCTCCCGCACTGCTAAAGGCACTGCTTCAGGGCAATTCTTAAAACTCGGGCCAGGAGCCAGACCCCTTGCTTTGGGCGAAGCATACACTGCCATGGTTGATGATGCTTCATCAATATACTGGAACCCGGCTGCTCTTGCCAGGATCCGCGGGAGCGCGTTCACATTCATGCACGCGCAGCACATCGGCCCTGTAACATATGATTTCGCGTCTTACGCGCAAAAAATAAGCAAATTCGTTTCAGCGGGACTTGGGATCCAATACCTGACAGTAGGCAAGGTCGATGAGACTGACATAACAGGCACAAAAGTGGGCAATTTCAAGCCGACTGACATGGCTGTTTCCCTGGGTTTTTCCTGCTTAATAACAGAGGATGAACTGCTCTCGTTCGATCCATTCGCCAAATTACTTGATGGTTATTCTTATGGCCTTGCGGTAAAGTGGATACGGTCAAAGATCACAGAAACAGCCCAAACAGCGAGTTTTGATATTGGGCTGCTTTCCAGAGGACACTTTAATAGCAGGTTTCGAATGGCGCTCACAGGGCACAATCTCGGAGGGAAAATGAGATTCGACAAAGACAGGGCGCCCCTGCCGATCACATTAAAAGCAGGCGCCAGCCTCAAACTCGGAAATTCCTGGCAATTAAGCACTGAGACCGTGTTCCCGAGGGACAACAGGCCGCATGGAGCATTAGGCTTGGAAAAAGTATTCTCAGCCTCCAGATATTGGAACATAGCAGCAAGAACCGGGTATAATTCCAGGACATTCAATGATGTGGACGGGTTCGCCGGAGCATCCTTTGGATTGGGATTTAATTATACGCCGATCTACAAAAGAAGGAGCAAGAATTTTTCTTTGGATTACGCCATCGTGCCGTTCGGAGCAATGGGCCTAACGCACAAGGTCTCGATCTCTTTTATGTTTTAATTTATGAAATCATCAGCTAAGTTAAATGGAATTTTATTCTTCCATGATTTTTTCTGCTATCTGCTTTTACTGTCTACTGTCTACTGCCTACTGTCTACTGCTGCGCACGCTGCCGGTCCTGGCGCAACAAGCGGCACATCGCTAAAAAACGATATAGGCGCGAAATCAGCTGCCATGGGAGGAGCTTTTACCGCGCATCAGGGAGATATAAATTGTTTGTCATATAACCCAGCGGGCATTGCGCCTATTGAAACAAGGGAAGTATCCTTGAGCCACACCAACTCTTTTGTGGACACCACTTATAATTCCATTCTTTTTGCCATGCCATCAAGATACGGCGGATTCGGCGCAAGCATTAATTACTTTGACGCGGGCAAACTGGAGCTTGTTATGCTTGATGGTACGGAAAAAACAGTCAAGGCGCAGCAGGATATCGCGGCAGGCATCTCATGGGGCGCACGGGCTGACGGCATCGCTGATTATTTTGAGATAAATACCACGATATCGTTCGGCGTCACGCTCAAATATTTTTCATCGGAGATCGCTGAAGCCGCAACAGCAAAGGCATATACAGGCGACATCGGGATGATCCTGAGGATCTTTGAGACAACGGAATCGCGATTGAATTTTGGAGCTGCCGCCCAGAATCTGACAGGCACCTTAAAATACATATCCGACGAGGAAAGTCTGCCGAGACAGATCAGATCAGGTTTTTCTTTGCTGACCCCAATCGGGATGGAAAGGTTCAGCGGAATGCTCAATGCTGATGTGATCTATCAGATGAATGAAAAAAAGACGCATCCGCGCATAGGCCTTGAGCTTGCCACGGATAATTACGCGTTCAGGATAGGCAATAAATTCAATTACGGCGCGCAATCTTTGTCCCTGGGCTGCGGTTATATAAGAGAGCCGCTGAAAATCGATTACGCATTCAGCCTGGCAAGAGACCTTGATGACCAGCACAGGATAACATTGGGAGTAGGGTTTTGAGAGTGATATCCAGTTCTGTCATTGCGAGCCTCCGGCGAAGCAATCTCAAGTTCATCGCGAGCTTGGGATTGCCGCGTCGTTTTACTCCTCGCAATGACAAAATGAGCGTGTGCTTATTGGGATTTTTATTCCTGCTATCACCCGCTCCCCCCATATTCGCGGACACGACCGTTTCCCTTGACACATCATTCGGCGACACATACATGTCAACGAGAAAAGGCTACGACCAATATTCATACTCGAACAATCTCTACGCGGACGACAATGATATAGGATACGCTGTTCATATTGACACTGACGGAAGGATACTTGTAGCCGGAAGCGCGGACAGGGACAAGGGCAGCGCTGTTAACCTTGACATGGCTTTATGGAGATACAACAATGACGGAACTTTGGACGCGAACTTTAACAGGCTAAGCCAGGACGCAGGAACACTATTTTACGGCGCCGCAGGCAAACCTGACGAGGGTTTTGATCTTACAATAGACAACACCGGCGCAATACTCGTAACAGGATACACCACTTACACCGACCCCGATGAGATCAGTTACACCAGGATGACTACCTGGAAATATAAATATGATGGAAATCTGGATCCTGACTTTGGGACAAACGGCATCGTATTTGACGACAACGCAAATGGACAAGGAAATAAGATCATGCTGGACTCCGGCGGAAACATACTGATCACAGGAAAAATCGGAACTTCCATGGCTTTGTGGAGATTCGAACCTGACGGAGACCCTGATACTGATTTTGGTCCAAACAACAAGCACTATATTACATGGAACAGCGAAGAAAGCGAGGGCAAGGACTTTCTGATCGATCCAAACAATAAGATCATCATAGCGGGCCATGTGTTCGCATCCGCTTCCACAGATTTTGACATAGCATTATGGCGTTACGATCCGGTTCGAAAACGATTCGATCCTGATTTCGATCTGAATTTTGATGGCATGGTGAACGTCGGAACAACAGGACCCGATTACGCGGTCGCTCTTGCGACAACTTCTGACAACATGATCCTTGTGGGAGGATACGCCACTGACACAACGGCCAGCCCGGCGAATTTTGAAATAGTTTTATGGAAATACAACACACAAACAAAACGGTCTGATAGTAACTTCGGCACAAGCGGCGGGGTAGCATGGTATGACAATTCAAGAGGTGATGACAAGGCATTCTCATTGGTCATCGGCTCAGACGATAAGATCCTTGTAACAGGATACAGCGATAAAACGCTCGGAGCTTTGGCTAACTATGACATGGCCTTGTGGCGTTTTAATTCGAACGGAACCCTGGACATGTCATTTGATTCTGACGGAATATTTACCCACAGCAACGCTGCCGGAGGAAACGATATGGATTCCGGATACGCTGTCATGATCGACACGGTCGGAGGTGTCTTTGTAGCCGGAAAAAGCGAAACCTCCAAAGACGGCGCATTTGACATGATCTTATGGCGCGCCCTTGTCCCGCCGTCAATAAGATCCATCAGCCCGGGCAATGGAATGAACGATGGAAGCGTTAATGTCGAGATCACGGGAGCCCATTTTGACCCGGCCAACCCGGGCACAACAGTGTCCCTTGTGAAATCAGGAGAAACCGATATTGCGGCTTCAGGCATAACAGTGTCCAGCGAGAGCAAGATCAGCGCTGCTTTTAATTTAAACAGCGCGATAACAGGACAGTGGGACGTTAAAGTCACAAATCCAAGCGGGAAGATCGGAGAATTAGCCAATGGCTTCGCTGTGATACTTCCGACCCCGACGATCACAGCGATAACCCCGAATTACGCGTACAGCGATGATGTTGTGCTCATCACAAATCTGGCAGGAACCAATTTCCAGTCTCCCGTAACCGTTAGTCTCGCAAAAACCGGGCAATCAGACATCGAGGCAACAGGCATAACCGTGATAGGTCAGACTCAAATCTCATGCACCCTGAATCTAAGAGACGCTGAAACCGGACTTTGGGATATCCAGGTGACAAGGAACGCTTCATGGGACGGGCAAAGCGCAGCTCTCTCGAATGGATTCACCATAAACCCGGCTTCACCTTCCATCAGCGGCATAGTTCCAAACAGCGGTCAGCCAAACACCATTGTTTCGTTCACAGATATAAGCGGTGAAAATTTTTCCGATGTAACAGCATTAAAACTCACCAATGGAGGAGCCACTGTCCCGGCCGCGAGCCTGACAGTGGTCAATGACAATAAGATCACAGCCGTCATAAACCTGGCAGGAGCCGCAGCCGGAACATGGAACGTGGTAACCACTGAAAGCCATGGCCTTTCCGACACGCTGACCAATGGCTTCACGATAAATAATCAAGCGCCAACATTAATATCGATCTCTCCAAACAACTGGCCCCAGACAGGATCAAAACAAGTCACCCTGACAGGCACGAATTTCGCTTCAGGCATATCCTATGTGAAACTTACAAGATACGGCATACCTGATATCAACGCGACCGCGATAAATATATTAAGCGCAACACAGTTGACAGCGATCCTTGACCTGGCAGGCGCTCCGGCGGGCACATGGGACATTGTCATAATGCGCACTGATACTTTGTCAGCAAGCCTTGGAAGCGGCCTGAGCGCCCAAGCCACGATCCCGCATGAAAAGGTCAAGATACGAGGCGGCGCAAAAGGATATGTTAATCCCAGGCTTGGTGAAAACGCGACTATCATCTTGAATCCCAGCACCACAGGCTCTGTTTCCATTAAGATATACACGATAGAAGGCGAGCTCGTGAGGGAAATAAACGAATACATAAGCAGTCCTGGAGCAAAAAGCGTGACCTGGAACATTAAGAATCTTGAAGGCTCGACCGTGTCAAGCGGAATATACCTGGTCTATATAAATGGAGCAGGCATACATCAAACCAAAAAAGTCGCTGTAATCAAATGAATTAAATGCATCCCCTACCGGAGATGCATTTAATTCATCCCCGCGCAGGCGGGGATCCAGTCTTTTTACCTCTACCCAGATAAAGGTTCTGGATTCCGGCTTCCGCCGGAATGACAGAGGGGGCCGGACATGGGTTTAATTCATCTCGCTGATTTCTCTCTTTGGTAGCCTCAGGCTTTAGCCTGTGTTCCTTTTAAACTGGAGTTCTTTTTTAGCAAACACAGGCTAAAGCCTGAGGCTACCGAGAGGGGAAAGCGGAACAGGAAACTCCATCTGTCAAATATCCCTACTTTTTTACTGCGAACAGAACTCCGCCTTCGGTCAGATGAACCACTTTTAAAAATCCCAGGTTCATGTTCTTTGACCACCAAAGACATTTAATGAAATCCTTGTAGTAGCGGCCGTGAAAGGTGATGCCGCTGCCTGTTTTTTCGGGGACCCATTGGCGCCTCACGAATAAAACATGCGTTATGCTCCGGGATCTGAGCTCTTGTTTGATCTTGTCAGCATCATCCTGCGTCATCAGACCGTACGGAACCTGCCAAAGACCGCTCCCAAGATCATTGTAATAATACGGGGTAAAATGATGGTCCAGGACAGCTACGCGTGATCCCGGGACAAGAGCGTTTATCTTCTCAACCATGTCCCAGGATTCACCCTTGTAATAATGATTCAAAAAATCCGTCTTTGATGATAATCCCAGATTAAGCCTCAATGGATTAATGAACGACAGTGTATTATTAAGCAGAAACGGGAATGTAAGCGTGAACGCCAAAATGCTCATCAACAGGATCTTGCGCCAGCGCGCTTTTTGGATCTCGGAATAAAACACTGCTGCAGCTAAAAACGCCCATGTCGCGTGGGTGGGCAGGATATACCTTGGATACACTCCAACGAATCCGAAAAAGTGGAACCTGAATAGAAACCCGCACAACCCCCACAGCGCAAAAAGACCGAGCCTGTTCTTGAACATCGCGGGATATAAAAGTATGAGCGGAGCAAGCGCCAGAAGGGGATGCGCGTCAATGGTTTTTCCGTCGAGCCAATCATTCCAAAAATATTTTGCCAATGCCGACATATTGCCGGGTCTTGTTTGCATGTGCTCCTGGATCTGATATTCGATCCGGTCATATGGCAGATCGAATCCAATGGGGATCGGATAAAAAGGATTACCTGTGGTTTGATAGAGATAGAAGCATAGAGGAAGAAGAGCCGCTGCCGTGAACGAAAAATACAATAGCGCTCCTTTTATAAAAAGCTTGGGTGTTCTTATGTTCTTTATGGCGAATATCATGCAAGTGCACAAACCATAACCGCCTGCGGTGTATTTGGTCATTGCCAGGGAAGTGAGAAACGCGGATAACACCAAATAGGGCATTTTCTTGCGCTCATCCTCAAAAGCGAACAGCGCGAGCAAGCCTGCCAGCGTAAAACAGGCTGCCGGCATATCAGTGACTGCCACGCTCATCAAATTCCTGAAAAACGCAGCGCTTAATACCAGGGCAAAAGCAAAAACTCCGTATATCATACTGCGGGATAACCTTTTGCTCAAGCCCAAGAGCACGATAAAAAACATGATGCTCCAGCAAAAATTCATGGCTTGCGCTGCCGTGTCAGAGCCAAAAGCAAACCCGGGCACATAACTCATGTTGAGCATCTGATGATAGAACGCCTGCCTGTGCGGATAAGGCGGAGGTGATATATCCCCCATCTCAACGTATGCCTTTGGAAGGTACAGATGATAAGAAAGATCATCGCGCTCAACAGGAGGGGTTTGATTGATAAAGAAAGTCTGCGCTAATACGACAAAGATAAAAAACACCAGGATGAATTTAAGTGTTCTGGAGAAATCCTTCCGCATGATCCTGTCGAAGATCTCATATTTTTTCTGGTTTTCTTCGTAGCGCGGGGGCTTGTACCCCGCTTCTGCAGAGCGGCATACGAGCTGCCGCGCTACGAAGAAACGGGGAACGAGCCCGCAGGCCTTTTGGATAATAATGTGATTAACAAGTCCAAATGCTACGGTAAAAAAAGATATGAGGTGTTTATAGAGCAAAGCATTGATGACGATGAAAACAAATAACAAGATCCACCATTTGAAAAACCCGAAACGTCCCAAGAACCATAAAAGATAAATAAGGATCCCAAATCCGGACATTGATGAAAAAATGAACATTTCAAGAGGATTCTTCGAAAGCTTGTCCTTGATTCCCAGATATCCGCAGATACATGTTCCGATCGAGCCTCCGGTCGTAAATATCAGGGAACAAACGCATAACGACCAAAGCATGGATGCCAGGTTGGTGATCATTGGAATAACTGGGAAAACAGATTTTTAAAGACGGGTTGATAATAGCGGATCATCATTGCGGCGAGGAATGACCAAAAGAGGATTTCCTTGAGGAGGGCAAGATGGGCAGCTTTCCTGCTTTTCATTGTTTAATTGTCATCCGCCGCACAGGCATGTTTTCATATTCATGAGAGAACTTTATTCACCCCCACCCCGTCTCTCCCTTAAGGGAGAGACGGAAAGAGAGGAGAACAAGACTACAAAATCAATTCCTCACCGGGTTTTATGGCGTGTATCTTTAAATCAGGGATTGCTTTGGCGTTTTCGCGCAATTGATCAGGGGTGCCCGTAAGAGGAGGAAAAGTGCCATAGTGCATGGGCATAACTTGCTTCACGCCAAGCAGGCTTATTGCCTTGGCAGCCTCAACAGGGTCCATCGTGTAGAGTCCTCCTATGGGAAGCATGGCCAGATCAGGCTTATAGATCTCACCGATCAACCGCATATCACCGAACACATTCGTGTCGCCGGCGTGGTAGATCTTGAATCCGTTCTCAAGCCGGATAACAAACCCTGCTGCTTCCCCGGCATACACCATCTGATCGCCATCCTGGATAGAGCTGCTGTGAAACGCGTTCACCATCGTGACTTTGATACCATCAGCCTCGACAGCGCCGCCCTTGTTCATTCCCATTGCTGTTTTAACCCCTCTTGATGCCAGCCATACCGAGATCTCATGGATGCACACGACTTTTGCGCTGAATTTTTTCGCCAGCTCAACAGCACTTCCCATATGATCAAAGTGACCGTGAGTGAGCAATATCAGGTCAAGCTCGTTGAGATTTTTTTTATCCTGCGGGCATTTTGGATTATCAAGCCACGGGTCAATAAGCATGGATTTCCCATTCGGAGATATAACGTGAAACGCTGCATGGCCGAGCCATGTGATCTTTATTTTGTCAGACATAAATAACCCCCTGATACTTCTTTTTAAAAAATCATACTGAAATAAAAGACGCTGAAACAAGAATAGTTTCTTCTTCCGCACTCAATTCTTCCTCATCGTCTGTTTTCGATTAAGCAGCAGTAACTTGTACAATGGTAGGGCTATGCTAGGAAAGAATTTCCAGCGCAATATTTTCATAGGCATTGTTGTCGGCATAGCGCTTGGCACGGTACTCAATCATATCCCCTCGCAGGGACTCATTTCATTCATGGACGGGCTGGGCGATGTTTTTCTAAGACTCCTTAAGCTCATTATCGTCCCCTTGGTATTCGCGTCAATATTCATGTCTGTAATAAACCTCAAGACTTTTGATGCTGTTGGAAAACTCGGGGTAAGGGCGTTCCTTTATTATTTCCTCACGACCGGGCTGGCTGTCGGCCTCGGACTGATATTGGTTAATTTGATCAAGCCCGGGTCGGGCACTGATCTGGCAACAGCGCAAATGCCGAAAGTCATCACTTCGAATATCGATGCCTCGAGCAGCGTGCTTGGCTCTATCGGACAAATACTTGTAAGCATGATCTCAAGCAATCCGTTCGAATCATTCGCCAAGGGAAACATCCTGCAGGTGATAGGGATCGCGTTATTCTTTGGATTGATCGCGCTTTCCATTCCCAAGGAAAGCGAGCCCATTGTGAAGCTGATAAGCAGCTTTGAGAAACTCATAATAAAAGGAATACGCTGGATAATGACGATTGCTCCCATCGGAGTGGGCTGCCTGGTGGCTGTAATGCTCGCGAGATTCGGATTTGGCGCTGTGAAAAGCCTGCTCCTCTATTGCACAACAGTCACGGTGGGTCTCATTATCCATGGGTGCGTCATACTGCCCATGATTTTAGCGCTGGCCGGAAAAGCGAATCCTTTTAAGCTCGCGAAACTAATGATCCCGGCGATTGCAACGGCTTTCAGCACATCATCAAGCGCTGCAACCCTGCCCCTTACCATGGAATGCGTTAAAAAAGCAGGAGTAAGCGAAAAAACAGCTGATTTTATTCTGCCCTTTGGAGCCACAGTGAACATGGACGGCACAGCGTTATATGAATCTGTGGCTGTGATATTCATTGCGCAAGCCTATAATATCCACCTTCCTCTTGAAGCGCAAATAGTGGTATTCATAACAGCCACTTTAGCTGCCGTTGGAGCTGCTGCCATTCCAAGCGCAGGGCTTGTTACTATGGGAATAGTCTTGAATGCTGTTGGACTCCCCCTTGAAGGCATCGGACTGATACTTGCCGTAGACAGGATACTTGATATGCTGCGCACAACAGTGAATATCTGGGGAGATGCTGTGGGAGCGCAGGTTATAGATCGGATGAAATAATGGGAAAGCAATCTCAAGCTGTTTGCAACCTAAAATTGGCTTATTTAACATTAATAGCGAATTCTGCTTTTGAGATTGCCGCGTCGCCTTGCTCCTCGCAATGACGGAATAAGAATTGTGAAACCTATCAAGGAATCAGCCACGGTAGCCATAAACCAGAGGATCTTGGAACTCAGGGCTCAGGGACAGGATATTGTGCATTTTGGCTTCGGGCAGTCCCCTTTCCCTGTTTTCCCCCCTTTGGCAAAAGCATTGCAAAAATCCGCTGCAAAAGCCCATTATCTGCCGACCCAGGGAATGCCCGAACTCCGTAAATCCATATGCGGGTTCATGCGCAAATATTTTCAATATGATGTGGCGTGGGAAAATACCTTTATAGCCCCGGGAAGCAAGGAGCTGCTATATGGAGCGCTTTGGGCGCTTAAAGGGCCGCTTATCCATCCATCCCCATCCTGGGTAAGCTATGCTGCGCAAGCCGCACTCTTAAACAAGCCGATCCATTTTGTCGAAACCTTTCCCCAAGACTCCTACAAGATCACTCCCGCTCAATTAAGCAAGGCATGTTCTGCTTTGGGGCATGGCCCGAAGATCATGATCCTGAATTCCCCGAATAACCCGACTGGGTCAACATATAAAGAGGAAGAACTCAAATCCATTGCGCTGATCGCCAGGGAAAACCAGGTAATCATTATCTCAGATGAGATATATGCTTTGACAGCATTTGAAAAACAGTTCCAAAGCATTTGCCGTTTTTACCCGGAGGGCACTATCCTGACAACAGGGCTATCCAAAGCGTTTTCCGCCGGAGGATACAGGCTTGGATTCATGTTTTTGCCTGAAACACTTCGCCGCCTAACACCCCTTTTGAACGCGCTTGCGAGCGAAACCTATACATGCGCGCCCACTCCCATTCAATACGCTGCGCTTGAGATCCTCGATAAACACAAAGAGCTTAAGGGTTATTTTGACTCATGTAAAAAAATACATAAAGGAATACTCTTTTACCTGTGGGGTGAATTGACTAAAGCAGGGTACACCTGCGCAAAGCCGGAAGGCGGGTTTTATCTTTTCCCGGAGATATGCGCACCCGGCCTCTCTCACTCTCCGGTAGCCGCATGCTTTAGCGTGCGTTCTGCCCTCTTGCAGAAACAGAACAGACGCACGCTAAAGCATGCGACTACCATAAAGAAAAAAATAGAGGGGGTAAACGACAGTGTCCAGCTGTGTAAGCTCCTTTTGAAAGAATACGGTGTGGCTGCGCTTCCCGGAACAGAGTTCGGCCTTCCTCCTGAGCGCCTGGCATTCCGCATCGCAGGCGTGGATTATGACGGAGCGAAAGCCTTGCGCGCTGCAAACGCATCAGGCTCGATCAATGAAAAATTCATCAAGAAATACTGCCCGAACATAGTAAAAGGCGCTGACAGGCTTTCGGATTTTCTCAAGCGATAGCCACCCACGATTCTCCCGGTAGCCGCACCCTCCGCAGGTGAAGAGCGAAATCGAATTCATACGGGTGCGCCTATTCTGTCTCTCTTGGTAGCCTCAGGCTTTAGCCTGTGTCTTTCCTGTTCTCGTTTATTCAAGCGGAGCGGACACAGGCTAAAGCCTGAGGCGACCGGGGAAAAAGCATCTGGCACAGCTGTAAAACCGGTAAAAATCCCCTCTATATATAGAGGAACAAGTTTTAGACCCCCCTCCACCGACTGTGACCTAACACACCTTGCAAAAAAGAACTTCCTGTGTAACACTTAAGCCTGAAGCCAAAGCTAAAAAGGGCAATGTAAAACAGAAAGATGGGAGGGGATTACGCTTAGGCAGAAAAAGCAGCTTTTTGCTGTTTTCTTTTTTGTATTTCCGTCCTGCAAACACGCTTCAAATATGGTTAGATTTAAGCAGGGATTGTGCGTCCAAAATCGCAAACCAAAATTAATCAATTACCGTCGGGGGAGCCTATGAAAAATAGATATTTAAACAAAATCGTACGATACGTTATTTTTTCTTTTTTTATTACCGGTCTTATAAGTCTTCAGGCTGCTGCAACGCCTATTGTATCCCTGGTTTCCACGACCACGATTGACAGTGGTAATGATGATTATGGGCTCAATATCGCAACAGACAGCGTAGGCAATATTTGGGCGGTTGGAGAAACCTTTAACGGCACGAATAAGGATTTCGTGCTTTGGAAGTTCACCCCCTCCGGCGAGTTTTCATCTTCAACCACGCTTGACAGTGGTTATGATGATACAGGCTGGGGGATCGCCGTGGATAACACAAACACAGTATGGGCAACCGGAGAAACCTGGAACGGCTCTAACTCAGATTTCGTGCTCTGGGAATTCAACAGCGGAGGAAATTTCCAATCCAGCACAACACTTAACGGAGGCTCTCATGACAAAGGACACAGCATTGCCATAGGTGGCGGCTTTATATGGGTAGTTGGAGCAAGCACCAATACAACAAGTGATTTTGCACTATGGAAATTCTCCAGCGCAGGCACGTACTTGTCCTCGACAACACTCAACAGCGGCGATGATGATCTGGGATGGGGAATCGACATAGACAGCCAAGGAAACATCTGGGCTGTTGGAAGAAGCGGGAGCAGCGATAGTCAGGATTTTAGGCTTTGGAAATTCACAAGCGGCGGAGCTGTCACTTCAACAACAACGATCGATGGCGGATTTAGAGACCAGGGAATCGGGATAGCGATAGATGCTTCAGACAATATCTGGGCTGTGGGAGAGACCGGAGAAGGACTCTCCCCGGGCTCATATTTTGCGCTCTGGAAAATCAGCAATGCAGGCTCTGTCCTGTCTACAACAACTATCTACAACGGCAGCGGGACTGGAGGATGGGGACCAGATGTCTCAATAGATAATTCAGGAAACATCTTTGCGATAGGGAACCCCCACAACGGCTCCAATAGAGACCTTTCTCTCTGGAAATTCGACAACTCAGGCTCTGTCCTGTCAACAACGACAATCAACAGCGGATGGAATGATTGGGGCGAAAGAATGGTCATTAGCGATAATGACATCTGGGTTGTCGGGGAAAGCTGGGATGGCGCAACTGATAATTTCAAGCTCTGGAGATTCGCAGAACTGCCGGCAACAGAGCTCAGCCCATACTTCACAAACGTAACAACAGGCTCATTCACTATCAACTGGGAATGGCATTCAGGAGCTAGTTATGATGCGGTTTTGGCTCTTGATGAGGAATTCTCGTTGATCATAGCTTCGGGCCTTGTAACCACAAGCACTACAAAGTACCACAACCTTGATGTTGGCATAGCTCCGGACACACGCTATTATTTCAAGGTAAAACTCTCAACAGAATCAGAAGCAGCATACACCAGCCCCCCTGTATCAAGCATGACTCTTCCTGCCACTGATCTTAGCCCTTATTTCACTGATACCACAACAGGCTCATTCGTAGTGACCTGGACGGATTACAGCGGAGCAGAGGATTATTACTTCGCGTCTTTGGCAAGGGATGCGAACTTCTCATCTATTATCACTTCAGGCTCTGTCACAGGGAACACGACCAGCTACAACAATATCGAACACAGTATAATCCCGGGCACGAGCTATTACTTTAAGGTCAAGATCTCGACTGAAAGCGATGGCGCATACACTGATCCCGCGATCTCCACCAGAACGATCTACAAGACCGATCTTAATCCCATGATCGTCAATGTTACAACAGGCTCTTTTACAGTCAACTGGGATTGGATTGGTCCCGGGAACTATGACGTTGCTTTAGCGCTTGATGAGGGTTTTTCCACTATCATAGCTACAGGCTCGATCTCAGGTTTTAACACCACAAAGTACCACAACCTTGATGTTGGAATAGCTCCGGACACGCGCTATTATTTCAAGGTAAAACTCTCTTCAGAATCAGACGCAGGATACACCAGCCCGCCCATATCAAGCATAACTCTTCCTGCCACTGATCTTAGCCCTTATTTCACTGATGTCACAACAGGCTCATTCGTAGCGAGATGGACGGATTACAGCGGAGCAGGGGATTATTACCTTGCAGCTTTGGCAACGGATGAAGCTTTCTCCTCGATCATCGCATCGGGGCCTGTCACGGGTAATACAACGAATTATGATTATCTTACTGATGGCATAAGTTTTTTCACTACTTACTACTTCAGGGTCAAGATATCTTCGGAATCTGATGCTGCTTACACGGATCCGTTCATATCCACCAGGACCCTTGAATTAACAACAGAGCTCAGTCCTGTTTTCGTGAATGTGACAACAGGATCATTCAATGTAAGCTGGAATGACTACTCGCAATCAAGCCAGTACTTCGCAGTGCTGGCGACTGATGAGGATTTCACGACTATTATCACCTCAAGAGCGCTTACAGGAGCTGCTACGACTTATGAGAACCTTACAAGCGGCATTGCTCCAAGCACCACATACTACTTCAAGGTCAAGATCTCAACAGAAGGCGACAGCGCATATACAAGCCCGGCCATATCAACCCAAACATCTGATTTCGGAACAGCCCTTAATCCTGTTGTCGTTGATGTGACAACAGGATCATTCACTATAAACTGGGAAGATAATTCGGACACAAGCCAGTACTTCGCTTCACTGGCTCTGGACCAGAATTTCTCCTCGATCATTACATCAGGACCTGTTACAAGCAACACGACAAGTTTTAATGATCTTGATGACAATATCCAGCCTGATACTGCCTATTATTTTAAAGTCAAGATCTCATCAGAAGGCGACAGCGCGTATACGAGTCCTATTATTTCAACCACAACACTTCCGTGGCTAACCGAGCTCAACCCCTACTTTGTAAATGTCACATACTCCTCCATTGAGATAGCGTGGGACAATATAAGCGCAAACTACATAGCCGTATTGTCTACAGACAATGCATTCAGCATTACCACCGCATCCGGCGCAGAGTCCAGTAATAGCAGGGTTTACAGCAATTTAAATGCAAACACCACCCATTACTTCAAGGTAAAGGTTTCAACCGAGATGGATGCGGCCTACACCAGCCCTGCCCTTTCCACCTCAACACTCATTGAAACGCCCACAAGCATCTATATTGACGAGCTTTCAACAACAACCATCACAGTTTCCGCCTATGCTTCCACCTTTACCAACTTGAGCGCTGCTGGCTCAGGCATCAACATCGCAAGCACCACAGAGTATGCGGGCTGGAGCGTGACTGCTGACTCATGGACAACAAAGGCTGACATGCCTACGGTGCGCTACATTGTAGTTAGCGCAGTCGTTGGAGGCAAAATCTACGCAATCGGGGGCAATAATGGTAAGGATCAAAACGAGGAGTATGATCCAGCGGCAAACACCTGGACAACCAGACAATCTATGCCTACGGGGCGCAGTGAGTTAACCGGCGCAGTCGTAGGAGACAAAATTTATGTGATTGGGGGTATCAATGGCGACCTTCTTAACGTTAACGAAGAATATAATCCTGTCACCAACACCTGGATAACGAAAGCCCCTATGCCTACGCCGCGCTCTTGGGTAGCCAGTTCAGTAGTGGGAAACAAGATTTATGTAATTGGAGGTTACACCGGCCCGTTGAACATCAATGAGGGATATGACCCTATCACCAACACTTGGGCAACGAAAGCTCCTATGCCTACGGCACGCTATGTTTTAACCACCTCCGTAGTAGGAGGCAAAATCTACGCAATCGGGGGCAATAATGGTACTCAGGATCAAAACGAGGAATACGATCCTGTTAACAATACCTGGGCAACCAGAGCCCCCATGCCTACGGGGCGTGCTGAATTAACCAGCTCCGCGGTTGGAG
>JBHPMF010000043.1:0-19775 GCA_042563375.1 Elusimicrobiota bacterium
TGGAAATCGCAATAACCCAAAGTCTCTGCGATCCCCCAAGTGTCCTCCAAGCACCGGACAGCTGTCGAACAAGTAAAATTTGCTGCGTCAGATCAGCCGCAAACCGTCGAAAGATTTACACCCTAGCACTAGGGAGAAAACTAGGGAAAAAATATTGCGCCTAATCATGACAAGTCCAGGAGACCCACTCAGAATATTTTGGCAGGATTTAAGCCTTCTCCACACTTGCTATCATCTTCTTTGTTCCTCTCCCTCGAGGGGAGAGGCAGGGTGAGGGTGATAAAGAACTTCCTTTTAGCCATAAGCCATCCACTGCCAGTCAATCGCGACGCGAATCATTCTGGGTAAGGATGATTAAGTTGCTCAGGAATTCCATGTGTAGTCCGAGTACTAATAAAATTGCCCCTTGAAATACTGTTTGTTATCTGCTATATATTTGGTATATACCAAACAACATACATATAACAAACATGAATACAAAGATGTTTATTGACGCCAACTTGAAGCCGGTCTTGGCTAAATTATTCACTCAAGCGCAATTTGCGCTTGAGTTCCCCAAATACCGTCATAGCGCTGACCTTATATTCAAAGTAGGCAAAATTCCATTTGCCGCTGAGATTCTCCTGAGCCGCTCAAGCGCGCATTTCAATGAAAAGATCGGACGACTTCAAGCATACGCCGCTCCCGGTACTATGATACCCGTGCTCATAGCGCCGGCAATAAGTCCTCAGCGCCAGGAGATGCTCAAAAAGAAAGGTATTTGTTTTATGGATACTATTGGCAATACGTGGATAAAGGCACCCGGAATATATATTGATCGCATTTCCAAAGAGCGCAACGTGCTCAGAGGCGAAGAAATTTATAATCCGTTTTCTGATAAATCTTCGCTTATCCTAAGGATAATGATGGAAAGTCCTGAAAAATATTGGGGAAACAACGAAATCGCCCAGAAAGCCGGAATCAATGCTGGATGGGTAAGTCAAGTATGTCATCGTCTCGAGGAATTGCGATATGTGGCGCGATCTGGGGATCGCAGGTTAAAAATAGTCAGGCCACAGGACATTTTGAATGATTGGGTTGAGTTTTACAGACAGAAAAAGCAAAAGATGCACTACTTTTATTATCCGACCGATGATTTGAGAAATATAATGGAACGATTAAAAACTCATCCATTCCTAAAAAAGCACAAATGGGCTTATTCATACCACGCAGGGGCATCGCTAGCAGCGCCACACGCAAAATTCAGGGAAGTTCATGCCTATGTTGATGGGCTTGCGGCGCATATTGAGACCTGGAAAAACGAATCCGGCCTTGTGGGGTCACAACGGGGGGAAAACAATCTGGTTTTAATCGATCCGTACTACAAGACTTCGTATTGCTATGGTATCCAGCGGATAAAGGATTTTCCTGTGGTTTCCGACATCCAGCTTTACCTTGACCTTAAAACTTATCCAATCCGGGGAGAGGAGCAGGCCCAACATTTATTTGAAAAACGGATCGCTCCCAAGTGGCGAATATAGTTACTTAAATGGATGATTTTAAAGACAGCTTTCTTCTCGCCCTTGATTCCTTAAGAGAGTATTTGCCTGATATTGTGATTTCCGGAGGATGGGTGCCATTCGTTTATTACGCATATGCGGCTGAAACAAGACCATCGCAAGAGCCATTGCGAACAAAAGATATAGATTTACTTATTCCTGAAAAATTGCGGATAGGCAAACGCCCTTCACTGAATAAAATATTGGAGCGCGAAAAATTTAAACCAAATGAGATAGGTATTTCACTGGGATCGTTTGGTCGCAAGGGACCTAATGAGGTCAAATACGAGGCAACGAAAGACGGAATAGAAATTGAAGTTACCTTCTTAACGCCACGTTTGGGCAAAGAAAGCCGACCGGCAATTTCTATCCAAGGCAGTGTAGTGGCCACCTTGCTTCGGTATATGGACATTCTTCTGAAATGCAATATGGAAGTAAGAATCCTCGATCAGACCTCAAAAGGCAAGAAAGTTGATTTTAAAGCAAGGGTGCCGATTCCAGCAGCTTACCTCTATCAAAAAGGTTTAAGCTTTGTTGACCGTCCAACACGGGATAAAAAGGCCAAAGACCTCTATTATTTTTTCGATATCCTTGCGAACTACGCGGAATTGCGAGACGAATGTATTAAAGAAATTCCCAAAATCCAACGCGGTTTTCCGGGCAAATGGTATAAACGCTTTAAAGGTAATCTTAATAGTCATTTTGAATCCCCGGAATCAGAAGGCCCTGTTTTAGTGGAAGAGCAGCGGCCAGGTGGCGGCTCAAGTTCGGAGTTCCGAAGAACCGTTTTCGGCACTTTTCAACATTTCTTGAAAAAGATTTAGAGGGCCGTGGTGCTCAATACGAGGCAGCCGGCAGAATGACTCGGAAATGACTCAAGTGACTCAGGTCGAGGCCGGACCGAAAACGGCTCAGAAACGGCTCAAATGACTCATTTGCCAAAGGGCTCAAAGGGTTCACTCGCTTCGCGTCAAAATAGACGGGACAAAAAGGGGACATGAACCAATCATCACTGGAAATGGGACATAAATGGGACAAATGGGACGTCTTCGACGAGATAATTATCCCCTGGGGGGCTCGGTCCGGCTTCGTCCACTTAGCCAAGTTTGAGGTGAGTTCTCTGGAGTTTATGATTCTATTATTGTCTTACGGTAAAGTTCCTCGCGGCAAGCAGCTTGCCATCTTCGCTGACCACCTCAACTTTCCACTCCCCGGGCCACACCGTCTTATTGCTCCAAGTACGATAGGATTGAGCCTTAATTTTCAGGGATACCTCTCCTGCCTTTTTCTTGTCAGCATACCAGACATGCCGTACTGTGACCGGAAATGATTTTGCGAGGATCTTGTTCCAACACCATACGCGCTTCACAGCAGAATCAAGCTCCGCACTTTCACCGACAGGGTCTTTGTCTTTTATCTCAATTGCCACTGCCATCTTTGCAACTTGAATAGGCCCTGTTGCATCTATTCCCTTCTCGAGGATGCCAGCCTTAATTGTACCAGGCTCAACATGTCCCCTGACGTTAAACCCGCTTGAAGCAATAACCTCCCCCATCTCGTCAACCACTTCCACCTTCCATCGTCCCGGTTTAACCGCCTTGCTGCTCCAGGTGCGATGAGAAGGATACTTGGTATTCAAAGGCACTTCTGCCGATTTTTTATCCTCAAAATACCAGATGTGCTTAATCACCGTGGGTAGTTTTTGCGATGCTATCTTTGTCCAGCACCAGACGCGTTCCGCCGATGCATCAAAATCCACTGATTCGCCCACAATCTTATTATTCTCGACGCCGGAGCCAATCGCAATCTTTTCCACTATAATCCGGCCATCGCCTTTTGCAGCTTCAACTGCGCTGCTATTCCCAAGACACAAAACAGCCAGTAGGCAAAAAATCGTCATCTTTTCCATGGACTCCCCATTATTCCCAATCGTTCTACGCCCTCATTCATTATCAAACTCAAAGAATCTGGTTTTGTACGCTTTGTATCCTTATAAGGCCTCTTTGAAAGTAGGGGGAAGATTCTCTCGCGACAATTTATCAGCCTGGATCACAGCTTGCCTTTTTGAGCTCTTCCAGATATCGGAAATCCACGCCGGCAAGCGCCAGCGCCCTTGAAAAAAATCTCTTCGCGGACGCATGCGGGGCGGATTTATTTATCTCGTCCGGAATAAAATAGAAAGTATCGTCAACGGTGCCCTTGTAGAGCTCCGGAATATTAGCATAACGCAGCCGGGCGGCTAGCTGCGGATCGTTGATCTTGACGCTACAGCAGTATAGACCATGCTGAAAGATCTCATACGCGGATCCGGTCTTGTGCGTTTTCAATTCTTTATTATCTTTGGTGTATTGAACGAATCATCCGGTGACTTGGCCTCAGCTACCCTTAGGGTGCGGCTCCCAACCTTCAGATTTTTCAGGCATTCAATGGCCTTTTTGGCCGATTCTTCGCTTTCCATCTCAACAAGCCCGAACCCTTTGAAACAGCCCGTTTTCTTGCCCACAATAAGATGGGCGCTTTCTACCTTGCCATATGGCTCAAAAATCGCGGAAAGCCAGTTCTTTGTTACTGCAAGCGGCAAATTCCCCACAAAGATCCTTTTGCTCATGTTTTCCTCCTGGTAAAAACCAGGTTTAAACCTGGTTATATTCTAATGAACTGTTTTACTCGGGCTCATCTGCGTCTTCCTGCGTATCTGTTTCCTGAGGTTCTTCGTAATCAGCGTCGTCAGAAAAATCATTGGTTTCAGGCTCGTTGTATGTCTCTGTGTCTTCGGTCATGCTTTCCGGCTCGTCTGCCTGTTCTTCAGGAGTTTCAATGGCTGATTCTTCTGAGACATCCGTATCATCCGGAACTTCCATATCTTCCGGTTCTTCAATGACCGGCGGCGACACGGGCTCTGGCTCAGGCTGCAAATCAAGAACTTCCTGCTGTTGAGTCATTGCATCCTGCGTATCACCGGCGATTTCGCTATCAGAGCTATCCGGCGTGGTTTTGCAAGAGATAAGTCCGAACAGGAGCATGCTGCTGCATGTCATTGCTAATACCTTGGTATTCATTTTTTCACCTCTTTTGTCGTTTAATGGATTTGGCATGGCTTGTCTGCCGCTTATGCTTGAACCCCCGGACGAAGCATGGGTTGCGTCAGATATCCGCGGCAGCCAGGATGCTTTATCCTGGATCAGCTTGAACAGAATATAGATCCATCCAAGCGGTGTCATGACAATAACCGTCCATTTAAGCGCCCATAAGGCCTTTCCTTTAAGAGATGTTGGGCGATTCCACGTATCCATGTTATTGCATGTCCCTAAAAACACTACGCTCAAACCCCCTAAAAAGTTCCCTTTTATCTAAAATCAATTAGGAACTTATGCTGGTTATGAACGTAATACTAATGAAGGCTCAAGGCAGTGTCAGGCATGGATAAGACCAGGCGCGAATTATTCAACCGCCTTCTGGATGAGCATGGCAACAGGATTTACGCCTTTGCGTTCGGCCTTTGCGGCAACGAGACAGAGGCTTGCGACATGGTTGCCGAAGCGTTCATGAAAGCGTACAGGAGTTTTGATGGATATGATAAGGGCAAGCCCTTTTACAGCTGGATATACAAGATTACGCAAAACATCTATCTGGACAGGATGCGCAGCGCAGCTCGCAGAAAAACCGTTTCTGCCGAGGATCTGGGAGAAGGCGTGCTGGAGAGTATTCGAGCGCATGAAAAAAGAAATGATTTGGACGAAAGTCCTGATTCCAGGGCTCAAAACCGGGAAACAGCAGCCATGATACAGAAAGCCCTGGATAAAATGCCCGCGGAGTTCAGGGAAGCCCTGATGCTCTGCGATATGATGCAGATGGATTACAAACGCATCAGCGGGATCCTCGGCGTTCCCATAGGCACTGTGCGTTCAAGGATTTTCAGGGGAAGGTGTTTTTTGCGGGATATTCTAAAGCCGTATATATCTGAAGGGAGGCCAGTATGACATGTGATGATATCACCCCGTTTATATCCGCTTACGTTGACAATGAGTTAAAGGGACGCGAAAGGCTCGATCTTATATGCCACCTGGAAATATGCGATAAATGCCGTTTGGAGATGGTGGAAACAGACAAGGCAAAGACCCTGCTTGAGTCGCAGCCCTCTCGCGCAATGCCTTCTTTACTAAGGAATCGCATTGAGCAGGATATGGATGAAGAGGATAACCGGATCTCCCAAAAGACATTCGATCTGCGGGATTTCGTCTTGCCAAAGCTGCGATGGGCTTTTGCCGGCGGCGCCATGGCAATAGCGCTTGTGGCAGGACTTGCGTATTTTCAGAAGGAAGAGACTGTTCCGCTTCAGCGTCTCCTGATGGAACATGTCAAATCAAGCAGAAGGCTTTTGGACACGCACAGATTTACGGTCGCTGCCGCGCCTTATCAGCCGGTGATCGCACGGGAAGACTGATGACAGGCAGAAACCTCCTTTGCGCGTGCTTTTGCGCTGCGATACTTCTCGTGCCGCGGAGCGGGTGTTTCGCGCAGGCTAAAGAGGCGCGGGAACTTGTCGAGATGCTTTTGAACCCCCCAAAGGTATCGTTTGTGGGTAAAAAACTTACGGTCACCTGGCACGCTAAAAAGAGCAACGCGAAGGAAATGAAGGTGTATTTCAAGCCCCCCGGCAAATGGAGGCATGAGGTCTTGGCCCCGTCCGGGAAAACCAGCAAAGTATTGATACAAAACAAGAATAGGGAGTGGCATCTATCCGACAGCCTTGACGTTGTTATCGAGCGCGATGTCGATCAATACAAGAAAGGAATGCTCAGCCGGGATGCTTTGATCGATATGATATTGGCAAATTTCAAAGTAACGTCCGCCGGGACAAAGATGTTTCTGGGCAAGAATCTCGACATAATAAAGTTTCATCCAAAAAAAGCCAAGTCAGGGCCCCAACGAATCCTCTGGATCGATGCAGAAACAGGCATCGTATATAAAAAACGCCACAGCAATCATGCGGGCTCATTGGTCAGGGAATCGCATTTCACGTTTTTGGAGATGAACCAGGACATCCCAGATGAAAAATTCGCGCCAAGCCAAAAAGACACTCGGCCCATTGCCAGGGAAATCAGCCGCGAACTGCTTGGGGGCAAAAGCGATATCAAGGCCATGGAATTCGGCCGCAGCCTCTGGCTTCAAACATTGCCACACGGATACCATTTGCGCTCGGCAGCTGTTGTGCCAATAATGGATACTGAGGTGCTGCATTACCGCTACACTAACGGGCTAAGCACCCTTTCCCTGTTCGTCTCAAGCCAGGAAATATCAGCTCAAGAGGGCAGCATCAGCGTAAATGAAGATTTCGAAGACATTGATTTTTCAGCCTCATCCTGGGCCGGCAATGTTCTTAAATGGAGCGAGGGGGAAGATCACTTTGTGCTTGTGGGGGATTTAAGCAAAAAAGCGCTTAAAGGAATAAGAAAAATCATTATATCTCCCTACAGCAGATAACGCCGTTTCCAATCAAACCAGCCGCTATCCGCTTGAAACTTTTTGACTTCCTGAGCGTAGTATTAGTAGCTTGATTGAATAAACCATGGAGGTTATGTCATGAGATACATTATCATGCTATTGATGCCGGCCATCCTTTTGATCACGCTTTATGCCTGCGGCCCGAAACACGAGGAAAACACTGACACGGAGACCGCATATCCGGAAAGAATCGAGAACGAAACGGACGAAGAAAGCGAAGACCAGCATGCTGACCAGTCAGAAAATGAGAACAAGAGCAGCGCAGGCTACGACTTTGAATAGCAAAAAATATTAGCGCTCTCTAAAACCTGGCTATATTTACAAAGTTGTGATTAGTGGAATCATATTATGAATACCGTGCTGGACGCCAAAGTAAACATTGCGCGTCGCAGTAAATTACAGCGGCCCAAAGCCATAGCGATACTCACAGGCGCGCGCAACAAAGGCCTGGATATGGCAAGAGCTCTGGCGATTTTCATCATGGTATTGGTCAATTTCAAGGTCAATCTGGATGCCGCGGACGCGGGTCCCGGCTGGCTTGTATGGATAACAGGATTATTTGACGGCCGCGCAGCAGCGACATTTGTGATCCTCGCAGGCATGGGAATATCACTGCTTTCGCGCTCAGGAAAATACTCTGATATCAGGCATGTGCGCGAGATCATATTGACCCGCGCCGCGCTATTCTTTATTTGCGGTCTGTTTCTTCGCCAATATTGGGAGTCTGATATTCTCCATTTTTATGGTATCTATTTTTTGCTCGGCGCCTTGTTTTTGAATGCTTCAAGCCGCACGCTCCTTTTGCTGACCGGCATTGCTATTGCGTGTTTTCCGGTCCTTCATTACTGCTTTGATTTTGACTATGGATTGGCATTCTTTTCCCTGGGTGAGAGTTACTGGACGGATTCGGACATCTTCACAAGTCTCGCTTTTAACGGAACCTATCCGCTTTATCCCTGGATCGCATTCTTCATATTCGGCATGTGGCTCGGCAGAAAAAACCTGCAAGACCCGTCAACCTGGAAAAAGCTTGTTTTTTATGGCGTGGTTTGCGCTATTTTGGCTGAAATATCATCGCTTGTTTTCCTCGACATTATTGAGAACGGGGATTTCGGGCTGAGCCAGGCGATGCTTGCAAGCATACTGTTAATAAATTTCACTCCGCCAATGCCGCTATTTATGGTTTCAGCCGGGGCAACAGCATGCGCTGTTATCGGATTTGGCTTATTGATAGAGCGCAGGTTCGCCGGACGCATTTGGTTTAAATCCCTTGCTTGCGCCGGCCGCCTGGCGCTCACCCTGTATTTCGCGCACATAATCGTCGGTCTTGGAATACTTCGGGTATTGGATAGGGGGGATGGCCAGACGCTTGTGCTTGCGACATGCAGCGCTGCCGTATTTTGTATCGTTTCGGTGGTGTTCGCCAATATCTGGAGCAAGTTTTTTCCCCACGGCCCGTGCGAATGGGTCTTAAGACGCGCTGCGATTTTCTGAGTTCGCGCAGAGGAATATCCTCAGAACATTCTTATCAGGGCCTGCGCGAAATGGCGCAAACCCAGTGCGACCCGCCGTGTTCTACTTCGGCGTCGTATTGACGGAGGGCATGTATGAACACATAGGCGGATGGCAAGAAGAGGGGCAGCTGAGAAATCCAGGTTAATGTTTCCTGCTGATAAAAGGATAAGAAATAATTTGATACAGGCCTGCGCCGGACGAAAGACTTCTTATAGGCCTTTTAATAGCATCTAAGAATTCAGCTCGCACTATCTCATCGTCCACTTCGCCCTGTTCTTCCACCATTGAGAGCCTGTGCAGAGCATACAATCCTATGAGGAATGCTACCCCAAAAAAGAAATCCCAATGTTGAAAATTAAGGGCCTGAAATACCAACTCTCTATGAGGAGAAGACCACTTGAGGACAAGAGACAGGTTCCGGGCGGCAAAAAAATCAGCGAATTTTCCGCCCAGGATCGGAGCTATGCCGGCAGCAAAAGAATTAACAAGTGCGTTAGCGGCCAGATAAACCGTAGCGCGCCCTTTTGGAGCAAGTTTAAGCCCTATATTGCCGGACGCTATTGTCACGCCGGCTGTTGAAATCCCCATGACAATATGAAGCAGCACTACAAGCGGCATGGTTAAAAAGTGCTTTTCAGGCATTGTGGTAAATGTCCAGCCCAAAATGCTGGCCATGAATAACGGCCCGCTTACAGCCAAAACAGATTTATTGCTGAATTTATCTGTCCATTTTCCCCAAAGAGAAAGGAACATAAAATTAAAAACCTGGCTTAGGATGCTCAAAGATATGATCATCGACATCCCCAATCCCAGCTTAGTCAGCATATAGACCGTAAAGAACGGAGCCGCAAGATTAACGGCAAAACTCCAGGAGCCCAGGGCAATCATAAGCCTTTTAAAGTTTTTATCTCTTAATGGATTTAAAAGTAATTTAATTAATTCTGTTTTTTGAGGCGCCACAGCAGGCTCGGGAGTTCTTGATAAATAAAGTAGACCTACAAGGCCCACCAAAAAACCGGCAAAGAAAAGGCCGGAATAGGCGTAAATTTCATTTTGGGGATAGGTTTTCTTCCAAAAATCAATAAATACGCTCGCGGCAAGACTAACAAAAACCCCCAATATAGTCGCGATTCTTAATCTGTTAGAGAAAAAGCTTCCCCTTTGATTTTCCGGAATTAAATCACGCATCCACGAATTCCAGGCGCAGCCTCCTATCCCTCCAAAAGCTGAGGAAAAAAGCACAGCCACAATCAATATTAATAATCCCAGTGAGGACGGGAACAGGAGCGGGCTTAACGCAACCAATAAAAATGCGCATCTGCTGATTAATACTGAATAAACTGCCACTGTTTTGCGGCTTCCTATTTTTTCTATCAAAAAAATGGCCGGAAGCTGGATCAGCTGCGCTAAGGGGGGGATTGCGGCAAGAAGTCCTATTTGAAAATAAGATGCGCCAAGCTGAAGGCTTATGGCTACAAGAAAAACGCCGCCTGTCAAAACACCCATAAGGTGACTCATCACTCCGTCTATAACTACGGATCTCAATCCTTTTTGAAGCTCTGCGTCTGTTATGGTTTCCTGGGCTTTAAATTTCAATTTCATATGCCTGCGCTCACATGAATATTAAAACTCTTTTTTAAGCTTTAATATTACCTTGTTATTGGCTTTCTGTTCGCCCCGGATTTGTTCAGCCTCGCTGCTTTGCTTAATCTCTTTTTCTCCTGGTTCAACGGGAAACGTTAGAGCATTTTGCACGGCTATTGCCCGGAGATCCTTCCGACGATGAAGCCGGCGCAAAAACCTATAAGCGCGATCAATGACAGCAGGATGATTCTGGACATGCTGATTTTCCAGATCAGGAACTTTAAATCTACAACACTGGTATTCTGGAACAAAAAAACCAAAAAAAGAATTACCAGACAGGCTGTCAGCATCTTTTTAACCCACATAAATAATTCCGTGTTTTAAACTCCTCGCCTCAGAGGGCCTTAATGAAATCATTGAGCAGGATGCCGCTGGTTTTTATGAACCGCGCCGCGCTTGAATAGGAGAATATACCGATGCCGATCAATACCAGCATCGCAATGGCAAAGCCGGCATTGATTTTTTGGGAGATGGATAATCTCATGGCTTAATAATAGTAATTGTAGCGCATGGTAAAATGTTCTGCCTGATAAGAGGTCTGTTCACTTGAGCATCCCTTGTGGCAACGCCTGGATCGTCCCCATGGGCAAGATCTTCAAGCATATGACCGTCTCCTTGCTTGAAAGAGTGCTCTGAATCCGGCATCTTATTAATTACTAACATGTCCAGGTGGGTCTAAAATTATGATCAATGCGCTGGTAGGTACCCTGAGTTCAATACGGATCATTGACGTATTGGACATTATCTTTGTTTCGGTCCTGGTATACTTCATCCTTCTGTGGTTCAAGAAAACAAGGGCGGCGTTCGTTGCCAGGGGAATACTCATATTCACCCTGGTGTATTTGATCGCGAGGCAGTCCGGGATGGTGTTGACCACATGGATATTTCAGGGCGTGTTCGCCGTGGCCCTGGTGGCGCTGTTGGTCATTTTTCAGGACGAGCTGCGCAGTTTTTTCGAGCGCCTGGCGGTGTGGAGCGTGCGCAGAAAAAAAGCGCACCTGCTGACCCGCCCCGGCGTTGAGATGCTTGTGCGCTCCATCGGCAGGTTCTCCAAAGAACGCATTGGCGCTTTGATCGTCATAAAAGGACGGGATCCCCTGGAGAGGCACATTGACGGCGGCGAGAAAGCTGACGCCGCGGTTTCCGAGGCTCTTCTGCAGGGCATTTTTGAGCCCGCATCTGATTGCCACGACGGCGCCGTGGTCATTGACAGCGGCCGGCTGCTTTATTTCGCGGCGCATCTCCCCCTGTCAAAGAATTTCAGCAAACTCTCCGGCGTCGGCACAAGGCACACTGCTGCCTTGGGACTTTCGGAGCGTTCGGACGCGATGTGTGTGGTGGTTTCCGAAGGAAAGGGAAAGATCTCGATCGCGCGTGACGGCGACATATTCTGGGTGCCCGACCTGCAGACGCTGGAGCAGCGCATCTCACAATTTGCCAGGGAAAAGGATCCTCCCAAAGTGAAACATACCGAGCTGCTGTCGCTTCTGAAGATGAACGGGATCGAGAAGGGCATTGCTATTGCCTTCGCCTTCGGGTTATGGCTGGTGTTCGCCGGGGGCTTTAGGCCTATGAGACAGGATTATCAGATTCCCGTGAACGCATATAATATAAGGTCTGGTCTTGAGATCGGGTCGGTCGATCCGAATTTTGTCAGGGTGACGATAGAGGGTTTGAAGCGGGACATGGACCTTTTGATCCCCTCGGGATTGAGTATGGGCATCAATATGAGGGGGGTCGGGCCCGTGAAACAGCGCGTTGAGATACATCCATCGAACCTAAAAATACCGGACGCGCTGCGTGTCATAGAGATTGACCCGCGGACCGTTGAGATCATACTGAAGTCCATGCGCGGCAGGAACCATGCTGCGGGCGCTTCGCTAAAACATGCGGTCCAATGAGTAAAAGTTTATGAGTGAAGACATGGCAAATCCGATCCTTGAGTTTTTGGCCCTACGCGCCAAGACCCTTTCTCCGCTGCTGATCCTCACCCATGATCACCCGGACCCTGACGCTATGGCAAGCGCCTGGGCTTTGGCGTTCCTGGCGGAGCGCTTGCATAAAATACGCACGCGCATCGCCTACGGTGGCATCATCGGAAGAATGGAAAATCAGATGATGGTCAGGATCCTGCGCGTCCCTGTGTGCCATTTCAGCCCTCAAGATCTTTTTCATTATAAAAATGTAGCTCTGGTGGACACTCAGCCGCCTTTCCAGAACAACCGCTATCCTTCCTACCGCGAAGCCGCGATAATCATCGATCATCATCCGAAACACCCAAACACCAAAGGCTCTTTAGTGCTCATCGACGAAACCTCTGGGGCCACAGCCACCATGTTGACTGAAGCTCTTATGGCCGCGGATCTTGCCATACCGCCCAAGCTCGCCACGGCGCTTGCCTACGGGATCGGTTCTGAGACCCAGAATCTCTCGCGTGAGGCCGGTCCCAGGGACGTGGCGGCGCACGCGGCCCTGCTTCCCAGGGTCAATATGCGCTCCCTGCAGCATATCCAGAATCCGCCAAGGCCGGGATCGTTTTTTCTCACTCTTGGCCGGGCCATACAGAACGCTTTTATGCTTAAAAACATCATAGGAGTGCACCTGTGCCAGGTGGACATACCCGATATTGTCTCGCATATGGCGGACTTCCTGCTGACACATGAAAAAACACGCTGGTCGATCGTGACAGGACGCTATGAAGGATCGCTTCTTGTCTCCCTTAGGACGCGCAATCAGGATGCCGGTGCGGGAAAATTGCTTTGGCGTTTGCTCGGCAGGAAAACATCGGCGGGAGGGCACAAGATGATCGCGGGTGGATCGATTTATGTGGGCGAGAACGCCGATGAGCAGGCCTGGAGGCGTCAGGAAGAAAAACTGCTCTTTGCCTTTTTGCACGCCCTGGGCTACAGTAAAACCGAAGAACTCAGATACCCATATTACGCAGCAGGTCAGCCACAGGCCGCTGCGCAGGCGAGCCGGCAGGATATAAATGGCGGTTCCGGAAATGCCGATAACTCTTCATCCCTATGAGTGCCGACTTATCGCTGAAGATTACTGCAATTTGACGCACAATTTGACGCACATGGTCAAAAAAGAATCCGCCGGCGGTTGGGGAATGGACGGCGTATGGGCGGATGATTTTCATCACCAGGCGCGCGTCATGCTCGCGGGAGACAGGGATGGCTACTATATTGATTTCAGCGGTTCACCCGCGGATCTGGCACAGACGATAAGGCAGGGGTGGTTTTTCAAAGGACAGGAGTCCGCGTATTTCGGCGGGCCCAGAGGCAGTGATCCTTCAGGATTGGCTCCGGAGAAATTCGTTTTTTTCATGCAAAATCATGACCAAGTGGGAAACAGAGCCATGGGGGAGAGGCTCAATCATCAGATCGACCTGGCCGGATATAATGCCCTGAACGCTCTGCTTATCTTTCTTCCCAATACCCCGCTTCTCTTCATGGGCCAGGAATGGGCCGCCAGTTCTCCTTTTCTCTACTTTGCCGACCTTAGCCCGCAGATGGGCAAACTTATCACGCAGGGGCGCCGCGATGAATTCAGGGAATTTTCCGCTTTCACCGATCCCGAGGCCCGCGACAGGATTCCGGATCCCCAGGATATCTCTACGTTTGAGCGCAGCCGACTCAATTGGCGCGAGGCAGGCCTGGATCCTCACACATCTGTCCTAAGATTTTATAAACGCATGCTGGGCTTGCGGGCCCAACAAGGCAGAGAATCTGGAGAAATAAACGGGAAATTTGAAATCACACTTTTTGCCTCCAGCACAATGGTCATAGAACGCATTGCGGGAGATGCGCTTTATGTCGGAATATTTTGCCTGGGCCCCGGCGGCTGTGCCGATCTGACGGAATGCTCCGGCGTCAATAAAATCGGCCCAACTCAATGGGAGGTCGTTGTGACTAGCGAGGACCGGGATTTTTCTTTGGAGCCCAGGCCTGTCAAGATAGATTTTGCAGGCACCTGTCCAAAAATCATTTTCTCGCGTTGCGGCGCGGTGATCCTTCGGAGCTCAAGGATCGATCCAGTGCTTTACGGAAGAATTTGAACCTATTGAAATGATCCAATCCACATTATCCCGATTATTCAACAATGTCGGCGGGTGTCAAAGGTAATCAAAATGAAGTTTAGGGAAGCTTATTTTCGTTATATAAGTCCGGACAAACCTCTTGCCTTGCGTAAAATGTTTATTGCCGTAGGTGTTGTGTTTCTCTTGGCGGCAGTGACCTATGTCGACCATATCACGGGCACGGAAGCCGGCTTTTCAATATTCTACCTGCTTCCTATATGTGTGGTTGGCTGGCACTTTGGAGCGAAGGCCGGTTTCGTTGTATCGATCATTGGCGCTGCAGCATGGCACTTAATGGATTCTGTGATCGGTAACAGGGTTTATCTTAATCCCATTGCGCCATACTGGAATGCATTGGTCAGGTTTTCTTTCTTTTTGATCGTCAATTCGCTGCTGGTCAGGATCAAGATCTCGCTGGATAATATCCGGGCCAGGACCCAAGAGCTTACTTTGGCTTATACCGAACTCGACCGCGTCCGAAAGGAGCAGTTGATGGTAAAAGACCGGATATTGTCCCATGTCTCCCATGAGTTAAGAACGCCGCTGAATGTAATCTATCAGTTTGTCACCCTTCTCACCGACGGCATGGCCGGGGAATTACGACCCGAGCAGAAAAAGTATCTTAATATAGCTCTGAGGAATGCGCATCAGCTGAACTCCATGATCGGCGATCTCCTCGATAGCACGCGAACCGAGAGCGGCAAACTGCACTTTCAGCCTGAATCAGTGTCCTTAAAGCCCGTGGTGACGGACGTCCTTAGGACCTTTCTGGTCCAGTCAGCTAAAAAGAAGATCATACTGACAGATGAGATACCTGAGGTTTTTCAGGATTTTTTTGTGGATCAGGTACGTTTGCGCCAGATTTTAACGAATCTTGTGGACAATGCGATAAAATTCATTCAAGAGGGAGGTGTCGTGACGATCAGGGCGGCGGTTTCCGATGAAAATCCGGATTTCGGAAAGATATCCGTAATTGATAATGGTCCGGGCATAGCTCCCCAGGCGCAGAAGGAAATTTTCCGGCGGCTTTATCAGGTGGGAAAAGAAAGCGCTGTCAGCCGAAAGGGTCTCGGTCTCGGTCTCTATATCTGCAGGGAAATCGTCGCGTATCACAATGGACGGATTTGGGTTGAAAGCCAGCCCGGTCTTGGAAGCGCTTTTCACTTCACGCTTCCTTTGTTCAGCCCTGAAAAACATGCCCGGCATGCGCCGGCTAAGGAGCCGATATGACAAACAATATCCTGATTATTGATGATGATGTCGATATGATCAATGCAATCGTTCCGCGCCTGAAAGCAAAGGGCTTTAGCGTGAGCGTCATTGATGACAGCGCATTAGCTGTGCAGGCGGGTAAAAACAAACGACCTGGTTTAATATTGATCGGCTTAAATCTTTCCGGCGCAGACGTGCTCGAGATCATACGCAATTTGCGTCGGACGGATTCCTTGGCAACCATTCCTATCGTCGCGCTTGCCGCCAGAGACGCGCTTGTATCTTGGGCGCAAGTGATTCAGTCGGGAGCAACAACGGTCCTGCCGAAACAGGAGGATGTCGGTGAATTAATGGCTTCGATCATAAGCTATACCCCAAGCACAATGGCGAATGCGCGCGCGTCCGCAAAAAAAATATTGATCGTGGAAGATGACGATGACACGCGGCTTGGCTTAAGTTTGAGACTTAAAGGATGGGGATACGATGTCCTCTCGGAGGCTAGCTTTACATATGGCGCTACGTCAGCGCTTGATGAAACGCCTGACCTGATCATTCTGGATCTTGGATTGCCCGATGGGGACGGATTTTTGCTTATGGAAAGATTGAAAAATCATCCGGCGCTTGGAAGCGTTCCGGTGGTCATATTGACAGCGCGCGATCCGGAAACTTACAGGGAGCGTTCCTTGATGGCAGGGGCAGCGGCATTCTTTCAAAAGCCGGCGGACAATGATAAATTTCTTGCGGCTATTCGAAGCGCGCTTGGCGAACAAGGCGCTTAATGTCCGGCATTTCACAAGATGCAGAATCCGGATGGTCCGGTAATAAATGATGTTTTTAGGCAGAATCACAAGAGCTGAAAGACAAAGACTTGTTTCATTGTTTTTTAGGATCAAAAGCATTGCCGAGAGGCTGCCCAAGGCCAGGGAGGAGGCCGTCATTGGTTTGCGCTGCCTGAAGGCTGTCAATTCAAATGTGCTTGAGGGTGTCAAGATCGACCGCGTGTTTCTTCAGATACTGCTGCACAATGCGGGCCTGTTGGATAAGGGCGACATATCGCCGGTTTATAGGAAAGCATGGCTTGAAATTCAGGGGCATCAGATGATGCTCAGGCATGTTGAGGCAATGGCGCTTAAGCAAAAAGAGCTGTCAGTATCGGCCATGCTGGAGATGCATCGCATCATATTCGAGAAAAGCTGGCCCGATATGGCGGGCAAGCTGCGAACTGTTGAGGTTCAGATAAGCGCCGCGTCGCATTTGCCTGCGCACCCGTCGCAGGTAGCCCCAATGCTCCAGCAGTATTTCGCGGATTTAAACAGCGCGCTCTCGCAAACCGGAGACTTGACTGAAAAAAATTTCTTCGACGTTCTGAGCCTTTCGGCGCGAACACAATACCGCATAGCCCATATCCACCCTTTTATTGACGGAAATGGGCGTATCGCCAGGGCGGCCGGTGATTACGTTATGCTCTGCTGCGGGATGTTATATGTGATAGTCAAGCCGGAATACAGGGACGCTTATCTGGCTGCATTGGAAGAGTCGAGTGTTGTGGACTGCTCCGCACTGACTGATTTTTTGGTGTTCAATTATTTGGAAACAATGGAGCGCTTGGCAAGCTTTTTTTATTTCGCGGAAAAGAATGCGGATGACCGCGCCAAATTTTAAAATGCCGGCAACAAGCCACGTGCGCTCAGTCCTGTCACGCGTTCTTTTGGTTGTGCTTGTTTTCTTTTCAGTTTCGCTTGACTCGAGCGAAGTTGACTATGATAATGGCAGTATAAATAAATTCATTCTTAGCGCTAAAAAAGGGCTCTATATTCAGGATGTTGTCTCTGGCGCCATGGATGAGTATGTGCCCATAGGCGGATCCATGCGAAGGTCAATGATCAAATTCATAAGCAGGACAGCAATGAAAAAAACCAGTGATATTGTCAGACAGAATACGAGCTGGCTTGGCTTGGAGTCCAAGCTCTCGATCCCCAGGCCATCCGGCAGCCGTCAGGAAACAGTGTTTGCGCCGGTATATTCAGGCAAGCCCACAAGATCCAATTGGCATATTTCAAAAAAATATGTTCGTTTTTCAATGTCCTGGGCATTCTGACCGGTTATTTTTTTTTGCCTAAAATCCAGCCTTGGCGTACATGCTGAGCTTCTTCGATTGTCACGAAAACTTTCGGATCTATTCCCTTCGCGACCCTGATGAGTTCACGGACATCTCGTCGTTTAATAACAGAAAGGAGGATCTGCACCCTGCCTCCCCACCCGCGCCCCCTGAATTCAGTGACACCGTATCCTCTTTCGCGAAGGCCTTGAGCAATCGCCTGTTTCCCGGTTTTTGAGATGATGTGGGCAGTGACGAATCCGTAGGCAAGCTTTCCCTCGATCCACATCCCCACGACGTTGCCAGCCGCGAACCCCCCCGCGTAACCGATCAGATGCCAGGGGCTGTTGAGATTTTTTATGGCATTACCGACCGCGAAGATCCATATCAGCACTTCAAAAAAAGCGATCACGGGAACGATCGTTTTAGCGTTTCGCATGGTCAGCATGGTCCGGACCGTTCCCATGGAAACGTCGATGATACGCAAAAGAAAAATGACCACCGGCCCCCATGACCCGGCGAATATTTGATCGATCAGCGCTGAATGGTCCATATTGCCGTATTAGAGCAAATTCATGATTGAGGGGATATTTTCAGATCATGCCGCGCATTCGCATACAGTTTGAGCATTTGACAACGAAACTTTTAAAAAGTCTCTTGGTCGATCTGTTTTGGAGGGTGCGCTTAGCCCATGTCACATCAAAAACCGCTGGAATATCATGGCGAAACCCAGAAAGGAGAAAAACCCGACTACATCTGTAATTGTCGTGAGAATGATATTCGAGGACTGCGCTGGATCAAACCCCATCTTTTTCATGAGAATGGGAATGGCGGCCCCGGCGACGCTCGCGCAGGCAAGACTTACCAGCATGGCCATGCCGATGACAAGCCCCAGGTAGGGATTGCCATGCCATGCCCAGGCGATGGCTGCCGTAACCACTCCGATCAGGGCGCCGTTCGCGATCCCGATGAGCGCTTCCTTCCTAAGGAATTGCATGACCCTTTGCTTTGGGATCTCACGCATCACCAGGCCGCGCATGACTACCGCCAGAGACTGTGCTCCGGAATTTCCGCCCTGTCCGGCCACCACCGGCAGGAATACAGCCAGGATCACGACCTTGGCGATGAGGTCCTCAAATAGCGCGACCACGCTAGCCGCGAGAAAAGCCGTGGCAAGGTTGATATAGAGCCAGGGCAGGCGTTTCCTCATGGAAAACCCTACGGGAGAGAACGGGCGCTCGTTGCCTCCGGCGCCGAACATCTTCAATAAGTCTTCCGAGGCCTCCTCCTGCGCAGGCGTCAGCAGCTGTTCCGAGCGCACGACCCCGACGAGCCTGTTTTCGCTGTCGGTAACTGGCAGGGCGAAGTATTTGCGGTCCGTGATCTCGTGGGCCGCATCTTCGCGGTCCGTGAATCCGTTCACCGTGAATATGTTCTTTCGCATCACGGTCTCAAGCGCCGCGCTCGCCGGCGCCAGGATCAGATTGAGCATGTTCAACACGCCGATAAGATGATTTTCGGAATCCACCACATAAGCGTATGAACTGAATGTGCCCTTGTGAGCCATGGTGCGGATCCTCTGAACTACATCTTTGACCGATGCGCTGCTGTGGAATGCCAGAAAGTCTGTTCGCATGATACGCCCGACGCTGTTTTCAGGATAAACCAGGAGATCCTGAAGTTCTTTCTTCGTGGCATCCGGTAAATTAGCAACCATCGCGGCTTGAGCGTTTTTTGGGAGTTGGGTCAGGATGGCGACGGCTTGTTCCGGGGTGATCGCTTTGATAATGCCGGTATAAATCTCCTCGGGCAGGTTCTGTAAAAGCCTGGCCGCATGGCTTGGCTGAAAGAAGGGGAATACCTTTGAGGTGATCGCACAAGGCATGGCTTTAAGTATATCCATTGCCTCGTTCTCATGGAGCGCTTCGATGTCCTGCGCTGCTGTCAATGGATCGCGTTCAAACGCATGCTTTGCGATCTTTAAAAGGGGAACTTTTATAGGCATTTTAAGTCAACCAATGTTAACAAAAAAATGGATGCTGAAGCGGCATTGACTTCCACGGAGGAGCGTTTGGTGGCGCTATGAACAGTCTGGCGACAAGGAGGGTCTTGATAGTGGGAAACCTCTTGGCCTTTATGCGGATATCACTATCTATCCTGCCATCCAAAGCCTTTAAAT
>JBHPMF010000044.1:0-19366 GCA_042563375.1 Elusimicrobiota bacterium
CGGCTACCTAAAAAAACCAAGCATCTGAACGCCCAATGCAAATGTCGCGTTCTCATGTGCCCAGTTTTGATAAATTACTGTGAACTATATGGAAAACAGGGATTCATCGAACACTTACTTATTGGTATCCGGTTCTTTGTTCGCATTTTTCGTTTCCCTCATTGTTCTTCTCTATAATCTCGCTCCTTCTCTTACCGTGGGGGATTCAGGCGAATTTATAGCTTCTGCCAAGGTATTGGGAGTGGCGCATAGTCCGGGATATCCCTTGTATCTTTTATTGGGCAAGATCGCCTTGAGTATTTTCCCGGGCAGTTTGGCATTCAGGATGAATATCATGTCCGCTATGTGCGGCGCTGCTGCTTTGACCGGCCTTTGGCTGCTCTGGTTTCAATTTGGTTCAAGGTTCGCTGTATGCGGTATTGTCCTGCTTATCCTTCTTTTTAATCCTCTGATAGGCGAGATCTCAATGTCAACAGAGGTATTCTCCATGCTGGCCTTAAGCATTGTCGCTGCCCTGGCTGCTTTCCTGGCGCGCAAGCCTGTTCTTGGCGCTTTCCTGTGCGGACTCTCCCTGGGCAATCATCACACGATCCTCTTTCTTGCCCCTGTGTTCTTGTATTTATGGATAAGGGAAATCTATGATCCTGCTTCGCTTTTCGTATTCACCTCTCCCGCAGCGAAGCAGTCCCGCGATAGCGGGGCGAAGGGAGAACCCTCTTTAAAATTTTCCTCCCCCTTGAGGGGGGAGGATGAAGGTGGGGGTGATAAAGTTAAATCCTTCCGTATCAATTTCATCCTCATCAGCTTCCTCTTCTTCTTCATCGGTTTCTCCATCCATGCCTACCTTCCGATAGCTGCCAAAAGGAACCCGGTAATGAACTGGGGGAATCCGCAAACAGTCGAAAGCCTGACCCGCCTTGTGCTCAGGAAAGACTATGGCACCTTTTCTCTTACCACGGAAGGTCAGGACACTTCTACTATCATGAATTACGCGAACCAGGTCAAGCGCCTTGTTAAAAAGATCGTATCTCATCCCACCGGCCTCTTCCTCCTAGTCTTCGCTGTCCTGGCGTGGATATTCTCATTGATCCATGTTTTTCGGCCCTTGATTTTTGATTCATCATTCATCATTCATCATTCATCATTACTTTCCTTCCTTGGCTTCTTTCTCTCCGGTCCCCTCTTCCTGTGGATAGGGAATCCTCCTTTTGACTCCCAGACAGAAGGGGCTTTAAGCCGTTTCTACGCCATACCCCTGATCTTTGCTGCCATGTCAACGCCGGCCGGGATAAGATCCGTGTTCTCAATGATCTCTTCGCGTATTGCTCCGACATTGTCCGCGCTTGTGGCCCTGGTGATCGGGGCCTTTCTTTTTATCGCCCCGGGGAAGAACCTTTCCCAGCGTCATAATTTCCTTAGTTATGATTTTGGAAGGAACATTATCAAGAGTCTTCCTTATGGCGCTCGCCTGTTCATTGAAGGCGGGGATGACACCATGTATTCCATGGCGTATTTCCTGTTCGCGGAAGGCAGGAGAAAGGATCTGCAAAAAGGCGATATTAAAAGCCGGGTCCATGACAGGGCAGGTCTGGTTCTGCCGAATCCTTATCCTTTTGAGTTCAGGAAAACTCCAAAGGAAACAAGAGAAGCTAACAAGCGTAAATTCGAGGATCACCTTGCTAAAAAGGAGAGTCTGTATTACCACACTTTACGGCTCGATCTTATCGAGCCCGGCGTGTTATTGCCCACCGGGCTTATCCAGTTCAGAAAGGATTCATTGGGCAAGATCCCTTTTCATATGTGGGATAAATACTCTTTGCGCGGGCTTAGAGGCAGCATGTCCGAGGCGTATAGGGAGCGCGCGCTCATCCCGTATTACTTTTTTGCCAGGGCTCAGACTTATTTGAGCATTGGGGATGCGGAAAAAGCATTGAATAACCTGAGAATAGCTCATATCAAGGGCAAGGATGTTCGCTGGGCTAATATGAACATACCTTTGGAGGTTGGGGAAATAGCTTCGGATCATTTCAATAAAGGAGAGTGGGTGGAATCAGGGCGCATATTCAAGCTTGCCGGTGGAATGAGGCCTGAGATCCCGAGTTTTAGAGCGAATCTTTGCGTGATCAAAGAGAAGATCAGCGGCCCGGAGAGCGCTATTGCCTGCTATGAGAATATTGCTGAGGAATTTCCCGGTTATGCGCCGAATTTCAAGAATTGGGGCGCAAGCCTTTGGCACTTGCGCAGAATGGATGAAGCAAGAACGGTTTTCAAGCGCGCCTTAAGCCTTGGCCCTGACCCGCAACTGGAGCATTGGATAAGGCGAATAGGAGGAGAAAAACATTGATTCCCCATGTCATTCCCGCTTCTTTTGTCATCCCTGCGAAGGAAGGGATCCAGAACCGCTATTCAGACATAGATTCTTCTCCTCTTTCGGAAAGAGGCAGCGGTTTGCCCCGTGGCTTGCAATGGCAACGGCTAAGATGCGGATGATGTATTCATGAAGATCAATAATTGGGTGATCAGGCCAGCTCTTTTGGAGATGAACCTTAAATTATATTCAGCGCATCTTGTTCTATTGTTGTTTCTCTTGATCTTCTCCGTATGCCTGTTCAATGCGTATCCCGCTATCGCCTGGGGTGACTCATCTGAGCTGGCATTGGCAAGCCATACATTGGGCATTGCGCATAGTCCCGGGTATCCTCTTTTCGTGCTTATCGGCAAGATCTGGGATACGCTTGTTCCTTTCGGCAATTCAGCTTACAGGGCTAATATATTCAGTGGATTTATCAATGCCATTAGCGTATGCATTTTCTTTGCGTTCACCCAAAGGGTCTTGGCTCAGGAGGGCGTATTAAAGAAGTGGCTTGGGCTCGCAGCGTGCTTTGTCCTGCCTTTAACAGGATTTTTCTGGAACCTTTCAATCTCATCTGAAGTGTTCGCTCTGTACCACTTGCTTGTGGTTATCATGATAGTTGCTGTATGGGAGAGGGCAAGCCTGCCATTCATGGCATTCTTATTTGGGCTGGGTCTTGGCTCTCAGCATTTGATAGTGCTCTCTGCCCCGGCTTTGTTATTCTATGCTTGCGCTATGTTTCCCTCCCCCTTGAGGGGGGAGGGTAAGGGCGGGGGTGATAAAGCTGATTCCTCTCAGCCATCAGCTATTGGCCATAAGCCATTAGCGGCGCGAAGCGTCTTGGGTGTGGGTGATAGAGAAAAATTCCTTAAAACAATCGGTATTTCATTTTGTTTTCTTCTTCTCGGATTCTCCGTATACCTTTTTCTTCCTATCCGCTCATTCGCAGAGCCTGTTCTTGACTGGGAAGACCCGCAAACCATGGAGCGCTTTTTCTTTGTGTTAACAAGAGGCAGGTATGGGGTTCTTTCCCTTGCCCAGGGCGCTCCTCTTATGATGAGCCCTTCATACATGCTCAGCATAGGAGGATTTTTCATCAAGGTGCTTTTAAGCCAGTTCACATGGCTTGGAGTAGCGGGTTTTATCAGCGCTATAGGACTTTTGATCAAAAGCAAATTATTGCATCAGCATAATGATTGGAAATGGTTCGCGTTATTGTGCTTGGTGTTTTTCGGCCCGTTTTTGTTCGTTATAGCCCGCGCCACGCCGTCGGAAACTCTTCTTTATATCATGACAAGATTTCTCGGGGCTTTTGCGATAATAAGCATGAGCATCGTGATCGTCGCGCTTCGTGATTGCTCAAAACCGGTCAGCATCGCTATTGTTTCAATGCTTCTTATCGGCACGGTTTTTACCCCGAAGGCGAGCGGAAAAAGCGATTTTTTCCTTTGGGATCTGGTCAAGAATCACGCTAAAAGCATGCCTGATAATGGCCTTCTCATAGCTGATCGGGCTGATGAGCTGGAATTCGGCATGGCCTGGTATCTGGCTGAAAGATCAACTAATCACTCTTTTTCTTCATTTCATCATTCATCATTCCTTAATCCTTCCGAAGCCTTGGCGAAGGAGGACATCATTCATCATTTCTCCAAAGGTGAGGGTGATAAAGAATACCGCTTGAACCGTTTCCGCTTTCTTGATGCTAATGCCGGAGTCACAAAAAGCGCTTATGGTGATGATTATTACAGGATATGGGGCAAACCAAGGCTTGCCATAAGAAATGAGTTTGAGAGAAAATGGCTTGAAAAAGAGCCTCTTGGCATTTTTTACGCAACTCACCTGCCAAACCAGGTGCCAATTCATAAAATCCCATCAGGGCTTTTGCATTGGGCTCCAAGGGAGTACAAGGCAATAGAGCGAATGAGCGATGGAGCGATGGAGCAAAAGAGGATACATCAGGAAATACCAAAGAATCCATGCGGGGTTTATGCAGCGCGCACAGGCATACATGCTCAAGAGAGAAGAAGGCTCGGCAATATTGTGACTTACTATTTTCAGCGCGCTGTGAACACGCATCCCGTGTGCAACAGGTTGATAGCCTTAAGAGGATACGAGGTATACAGGGCTTTTGAAGAGTAATTATTTTCTCATTCTGAATGCAGCGCGGGAGCTCATCCCCCGCGCGCCATCTATTCCCTCTCCCTTGAGGGAGAGGGTTAGGGTGAGGGGGGATAGAGTTTATCAGTTGTTATATGCGTAACAGAACACTCTTTCTTCTCTTCGGCTTTGCATTCGTGATTTTCCTTCATTACACTTGCGGAGCCCTTGCTCCGTATCGTGACGCAGGGGAATTCGCTGCAGCTGCCAAATGCCTCACAGTCGCGCATCCTCCCGGGTATCCGTTCTATATCCTGTTCTCAAAGATATTCGCGAGTATCGTCAGTGTCGGCAATGTAGCGTATCGATTGAATGTGCTTTCAGCTCTTGCTTTAGCGGGTTCTTTTGTTTTGGGCGTGTTTTTCATGGTCCGCTATTATGGCGTGCGCATGGAAGCTGCTGTGTTGTCAATGGCGCTGTTTGTTTCATCGCGCGTTGCCACTAATCTTGGGTTTGTGTCGGAAATGTACACCATGGGCCTTGCCATGCTCATACTCCTGCTTATCTGCTTCCACGAGGCAGTGCGCGAGGATGCTGTCAATGGGAAGTATCTTTTTTTAAGCGCGCTTTTACTTCCGCTTGTACTCGGGGTTCGTATGGATGCGGTTCTTGCTGTGGTGTATACACTGCCTTTTCTTCCGCGGATATACAGGTCACTCACAAGGCAAAAGCGGTTTTTCAGGGTTGCGGGCCTCATTGCTCTTTTTTATGGCATTGGAATGAGTGTTTTTCTTTACCTGCCCATAAGGTCGCACGCGAAATCAGTCATGAACTGGGGTGACCCCTCGACTTTGTCAAAACTGCTTGCCATATTAATGCGTAAAAGCCATGGCTCAACCCTTGATCTGCTATCAACATCCTATGAGAAAGGGGCAATGTTCTTCAATGATGCGGTTTTCTGGGTCAAGGTAGCAGGAGAAAGCTTCTGGTGGATCGGATTAGCCCTGGCTCTACTGGGAATAATTGTTTACACATTTCGATCCTATTCCAGTTCTTTTCCTCCCCACTTGAGGGGGAGGATTAAGGTGGGGGGTAATAAAGTTAATGACCATTATGCTGATAGCCCATCTCTTCTCCCCAGCCTCCTCATGTTCTTCTTCACAGGCCCGTTATTCCTTTACCTTGCCAACCTCCCTCCCAATCCCCATGCATTAAAGGTATTGGAAGACCACTTTCTGCCAAGCTTGTTTATTGTGGCATTATGGGTGGCTTTGGGGATAAATGTGATTTTAAGAATGATACTTGATCACCCCCGCCCCACCTCCCCCATCAAGGGGGAGGAGAAAGACAGAGAAGCCTCTGTTTCTTATTCCTCCCCCCTGGTGGGGGAGGGTAGGTGGGGGGGATTAAGCAAAAACAACATTATCTTTACTATCTTTACCCTCATCTCTCTCTGTCTCCTCATCTACGGAGCCCAAGCCAACAGTCTCCGCCATAATTTCTATGCGCATGATTACGTAAAGAACATGTATAAGAGCGCTCCCAAAAATTCGATAGTCGTGCTTCATGAGGATGTGCAGCTCTTTTCAGCGTGGAACCAGATCCTGAACCACAATGCCAGGCCTGATATAAGGATAGTGGCTGACGGGCTTTCCGGGAGCTATTGGTATCAGGATGCTTTAAGGGAACACTGGGGTTATAAAGACATTGCCCTTGGCCCTAAATTGAATTCCGAGGAGAATTGGAAGAAATTCATCATGATGAACAGGGGTAAAAACGTTCTTGCCGGCTTTGATACGCGAAGCGCAGGCAATATTGCCCGTAATTCAAACGGGCTTTTAGCTTACATGTGCATTGACAACAGGCCGCAATGCCAGGCAGCTTATCCTTCAATTTATTCTGATTATCGCTATGTCGACCCATGGCCGTTCTTTGTTTACAGGGGGAGCTACAGGTATGAGGATGAGGATTTCTTTTTTGATAAAGACTTAACAGATGATTATTCAACAGCTGCTGATAATCTGGCATTAAGGAATTTGAAGCTCGGAGATTGTGATCGCGCGACAAAAGCATGGAAGCTCGCGCTTAAGTTCAAGAGAACAAGGCCAAGTTCTTTCTCAGGCATTGCTTACTGCAGGTCTAAGGAAAATGATTGGAAAGGGGCGGAGGGGTTCTGGGAATCAAGCAGAGACAAAAGTTATAAGCTCTTGGAGCTTGCCGGGAAGTATAGCAGTCTTGATGATGTATCCTCGGCATTTAAAACCGAACTCTCGCGCACATTGAGCTCCATTGCTGTTGCCAAGGAAAAATTGGGAGAGGGCCATCAGGCCCAGATTTCGCTGTATGAGGAGTCCATAAAAGCAGATCCTGCGAACATACAAGCTCACTTCAACCTCGCTGCTGTTTACTGGCGCATCAAAGACGGTCCCAATGCCAAAAAATCCTTTGAGAACGTTCTCAAGCTCAACCCCGCCCACCCCGAAGCCCGCCGCTTCCTCTCCCTCCTCCGCTAACCAATCCCGCTCTTCCTGATTCATGTGTTTATCCCGGATTTTGCATTAGGATTCTTCCTTAAATCCGGAATCCTCAGCTGACTTTCTCTTTCCCCTCTCCCTTGAGGGAGAGGGTTAGGGTGAGGGGGTAACAGGAAAGTTCCGCTATTCCCGACGGTAATAGCAGGCGAACTGAGTATTCTCGGTTGAAAAATTAAAGAATGAAACCCGTTGATAATCAATGCTTTTTAGTCATGTTTTCTAATTGCGTTGCATTAGAAACTGGAAAGAATAGTCCCATTTTTGCATTCCTGATTTGACGGCTAATGCAAAATCCGGGATAATAGTCAGCGCTTAAGCCTGAGGCTCCTATTTCATCATTCACCCCTCATCCCTTCTTTGCAGGGGAAGCATGCTTGCAATATAGAAATGGTATTTCTATATTGCAAGGCAGCGCAGGGAGGTTATTCGTAATGGGTCCACATGCGGATGACTTTGATTGTTTTTGTCTGTTTTATGACCTGATAGACCAGCCGGTGATGGATGTTGATGCGCCTGGAATAGGCACCTTCCAGGTCACCGACGAGTTTTTCAAATGGCGGGGGCTGTTTAAAGGGGTTCTCCTTGAGGATTTCAAGAAGCGCTTCAGCTTTTAGACGCAGGCCTGTTCGCGCAAGTTTTCTTGCGTCTTTTTGAGATTGTTTCGTGAAGATCAGCTGCCAGTTTACCAATGGAGCTTTTTGGAGCACTTGCCCACAGGGGTTTTAAGGCCCTTGCGTATGGATTCGCGCATGCCCGGAATAGAGATAAGAAAAAGCGTTTCTTGAATGGCTCTCCAGTCTTCCGCTGAGATGAGTATGCCGTTGTGCCTTTTACCGGTGATCTGGATGGGCTGGTGGGATTCAGCGGATTCATCCAGAAGCTTGAACAGTCTTGCCCTCGCCTTGCTTGCTGATAAAGTGGTCATTATCACCTCCTGTATAATATGTACCAGATAACGTACGTTTTGTCAAGGCCAGGCAGGCATTTTCCGTCGGAGGAGCCTCTTGAAAATGGAAGTCTCCGGTAGCCTCAGGCTTCAGCCTGTGTCTGCTCTTTTAATTAAGTACATTTTAAAAGGAACACAGGCTAAAGCCTGAGGCTACCATTTCATCATTCATCATTCATCATTTCTTCCTGTATGCTGTCTACTGTATTCTGTATGCTTTCCCCATTTCATCATTCATCTATGCGGCCATAAAGTTGACCGCCAATCTAATGTTCTAATGTCTAAAGCTCTAATGTTCTGCGCTGTGAAGCTGGCGCCAGTAGGCGGAATACTTTTATTTGAGCATTAGACATTAGAGCATTAGAACGCCTTGGACAAGCCAGGCTTTGCGTCGGCTTCGCGGCGCAGGACCCCCCTTGACAAAACAAGGTTTTGCTGGTAGGTATTAAGCAAGGTCGCAGCGAAACGGCAAACTCCTGGGAAAACAGGGGGGCGCAAAGCCATGGCACCCAATAGTGGGTGGGCTAGGTTACCGAAGGCGAGGATGAGGGGAAGAAACATTAAATTCTTAATAACCACATTAGTTGTTGTGGTTATTTTTGTGCCTAAAAACTACCAGCCAAAAGAAGTCCTGAGCTCAAATGAGATCCTGAAACAAGTTCAGGATGACAGAGTGAGTCAGGGTGATAAAAATAAGAACATTGTTGCGCAGAGTGTTGCGTTTATGAAGTTCGGCGTGAGCAGTGAGTTTGAGTTCAGGGATGAGAACAATAAACGCGTTTCAGGAAACACAAGTCTCATGCAGGAGCTTTTTCAAACCAGCGCTTTCAATCTGCTCATGATGGGACTCACACAACCGAAAGTGTGCGTAGAGAATCTTTTGGCAAGCAATCCGTTTGCTTTAGGGAAATTCATCTTAAGAATTGCGGGGCTTGGAAAAAAATTAGTTGCAGCGATCGCTTCAACTTCAATGAGGGTTTTTTTCAAGCTTCGTTTGAGTGGATCAATGTTAGACAACCTTTCATCAAACCTAGTCTTAAACGCCCATATCCCCAATGCCCCATTACTCACCTTTCGGGGCTCCCCCCTGGTACTTAGGCTCTAATCAGAGCGTTCCTTCGGCACGCCTTCTGGCGTAGCGCGGCAGCTTGTATGCCGCTTCTGTGGGTACATCAAAGCGGTGTCACCCCCACCTAACCTCCCCCATCGATGGGGAGGAAAAAGAAAAAAGGTGGTTACCGGAAACGCAGAGCCGAAGGGAAAAGCAGCAGTGTTAGATCGGAAATAACAGCAGAAAAGGGGAAAGCCCTAGTTCTAATTCCAGCTGTTCGCAGCAGGCGCAGTGCGCCAGTTTTTAACTGGCAGCTGACACCTGACTACGCAATAGCTGGCATTCAAAGTAGGGTTTCATGACAGAAAATGGAACGAATGAGCCTAACCGGCACATGAACCCGCGCAGAGCGAATAGCATAAGCGGGGGTAAGGGGGGAGCTTTTCCCTTATGGGGAGGGCTTTCCTTTATTTATTCTTTTGTGCGACTCTCGTTCAGGGATGTTATTTTCACGAGTAAAATTATCCTGGTTATCCTGGCTGTTCTGACTGCGCTGTGCGGAAACGCCGCAGCAGCGGCAATCGATGTTGATGAGAACACGAACTCAAAGAGCAGGTATGCCAATACCAGGAAGATACTTTACCAGGTATCCATGAACAAATACTGGATGTTCTATATCACGGTTGATAATGACCTTGGATGGAAGTCCTATGACGGGGCCGCTCAGACTTTCATCTCAAGCGGCACATTGGTGACAGGGGCTGATGTGGGAGGGGATGTATCAAACGCGAGCATCTGGCACAATGAGAGCGGGCAAACAGTCTACATAGCAGTGCCGGCCGGAAGCAGTGATGATAATACCGATGGAGCCCCGTATGATTCAGTGTATGTGTACATGCGCAATCTCTTAAGCAATGGCAACATAAGCGGTACTTATTCAGCGAGCCGCGAGGAATTCGATCCTATCAGCAGCGGGCTTTGCGCTGCAAACCTTAAAAAGACATTTGATCATAGAGCAGGAATGGGAATAGGAGTTGCAAGACTGCAGGCTGATGAAGTGACTGTGATGGCAGGCGGTTTTTACAACAACGGGTTAAGCGATCTTAATTTCGGGTTTGTGGGCACAATAAATCTAGGAGACACTCTTTCCGAGGCGAGTGCCACAGGAATAATGGCTTGCGATGCAACAGATGACACTGACACTCCCACACAGTTAAACACGGGGGTTGTGCCTATTAATGACGCTGGCACGTGGAAATCGCTTGTGTCATGGCGTGATGGAAATTCCAATATCCTGAGGATACTTGATCTCACAAGTGCCGCGTCAGGGGATGTGGGGGACATAGGTGAGCAAAACCTCTCGATAATAGGGGGGGGGCGAAGGTCCGGGATTCTCCCTTGCTGTGAGCTCTGATGGCACTACAGCGTATCTTGCTTTCATAGATGCCAATGGCGACCTTGCCTTTCACCGCAGAACAGGCGACGGTACATGGGAAGCTGAAGGCGATGCTGATGATCCCATTGAGATCGACTCAAATGGAGAGGTAGCAGCTCCGTTCAAATATCCCTCGATCGCGTATGTGCGTGAAACTCATCCCAGTTACTGCGACATGGTTTATATCATCTATACGTCAACACAGGGCGATTCTCTTTATTACGCTTATGGCCCAGCAACAGCCACTGCAGCAGGGGAATTCACGATAGTCAAAGACTGGAACACTGATGCCACGAGCGTGGGATACCCAAACACTGTTGTCAATGTCATATCCCCGTATCCCTTGCCTGTACTTTATGAGGCAGGTAGTCCTCCGCTTTTAAAACTTGATTTCATCCCGGTTTCGCAATACGTGGCGCCTGGAGTGTCAAGCGTCACGGTGATACCTGACCAGGCATGGCTTACCCAGCAAACATTCGACATATTAATACAGGGCAATGATTTCCTCCAGCTCTCAGGGTCTGTGAACCCCGCAGTGAGCATTATGCTTAATGAGACAGAGAGTCAGGATGCCATTAATGTGGTCCCGGACTCGGTTGTATTCCACACGGCATCATCCATGACAGCTACTCTGCAGCTTGATCCGGATACTGCTTCTTCCGCTGCTGCTTATGATGTTAAGGTCGTTAATCCTGATTCCAAGTATGATATTAAGCTCGACACGATAAATATCCCGGCTCCCGCGTATACTGCTTTTATTGATGAGGATGGAGATAAAAGCTCAGGCGGTATCTTCTTTAATAATCCAGGGACAGATACTTGCGAGCTCTATACCCCGGGAGAAACTTATTGCGTGACAAGAGACATCACAGTGAATGGGTCTAATTTTCAGTACTGGGCAGACACGAGAGCGGTCACGCTTGATCTTGGAGATTCCGGAGTGTATGTGTCAACAATATCCAACTGGACAACGAGCAGTTTCACGGCAAGGCTCAAAATATCAACCCAAGCCACAGTGGGATCGCATGACATACGGGTTGTCAATGCTGACGGGCAGACCACGGGCTGGGAGACAAGCACGTTCACCGTAACAGAGCCTTTGCAAGGATATATATACCCATTATCAGGTTATGTCACAGGATTCTCCCAGATCAATGGAACAGCCGGAATGGATGTTGATCCTTTGGGAGGGGACGGCAGCGATGACAATCCTTTTCCCGCGCTTATAGACGGGACTACACAGCAGGATACACAGCTCAGTATCGAGTGCGATGCGGGCTGCGGCGGCGACAATGGTGAATTCTGGACAGGATCAGGGTGGCAAGTCGCTGCCAATGAGGAGGCTAAATGGTTCAGCATAACAGGATCAACGCATCCCTGGATATATACTAACGCGAATTTTATGAATGATACTGTTCAGGCAAGTGCCAGGGAATTTAAAATAAGGGTAAGAGCCAGGACAACAGATGAAGGCCGCGGAACCCCGACAAGCGAACAGCTCATGATAATTGACAGGGATTATCCTGTTCCGGACATAGTCACGCCTCCTTCCAATTCGATCGTGAAATCGCAGGACACTGTTGAGATAAATTCGGATGACGGCTCCGGGATCGGCACATCCAAGATGGAACTTCTGGTCATGCAGACGGATGCAGCAAAAGAGGATGGATATTCCTGGACAGGTTCCTCATGGAGCGATGTCCAGGGCCTGGAGATCTGGCTCTCAACTGACAGCGCTGATGGAGGTGATCCTGACACGATATTTGCCACGCCTGTGCAAACACTTGTTCCCGCGATATTCTCGGATGACACATCCATTAAGAGGCCCGCATGGGTTAATGGGGAGCAATACCTTGTTCAGACCAGGGTAACGGATGGTCTTGATAATACTGCATTAACAGATGAGAATTTCAGGTTCATGTTCGACATGATCAGGCCCACTGTCACTTTTAGCGAGCCGTCCAAATCCACGACTTCTACTACCGAGGCTGATGCTCCGTGGCTGAGGTACGAGGACCTTGAGGAGATCTCAGGCACTTTCGCGGAAAATATCCAGGAGGACATGAATTTCGGTTCAGGAAAATTCGCTATTTTTATACGAGTGACAAGGTTGACCGGTGGAGCCATGTATCTGAATCCTGACAATCTATTGGACGGCTTTACAGTAAGTAAAGCTTCAGCCGCATGGATCAAGGTGGAGCCTCCGATCGGCGCGGCCTGGACCTTGGACACAAGCGTAGTGGATTGGGACACGGGTTCCTACTACAAGATCGAGATCTATGGGCGCGATACTGCGAAAAACTGGCATGGCGGAGATGATGGGCAGCCTTCAGGAGAGAGCGATCTGACTGATGATGCTCCCAATGACCCACCTGTATTCACCAGATACTTCCGATGTGATAATGAGGATCCTTTTATCGGGATCTCCTATCCCGACGAAGGATATTACGGGAGCAATTTCCTTGAGCAGATCACAGGAACTGCGTGCGAAACATCAACCTGTTTGGATCTTAATCGCGCGGGGATCTCAAGCGCGACATTCTATGTGCGCTATGAAGGGGAACTTGGGAACAAGCACTGGGATGTGGTCCAGTCCACCTGGGTTGATGATGCGGTTGAGAATGTGGGATGGTCAACAACAACCCTTGCAGTGACAATAGCTACCTGGACCATAACTGACATTGGATGGGAAAGGGAGGGGCAAACAGGCGGTCATAGTTATTATTTCGCGGGTTTTGCCAAGGATCATGCCGGGAACATCTCGATCTCTTCAGCTGTTTTGAATTTCGGGTATGATATTAATGCTCCGACCTCAACAGTCCAGTATCCTCCGAATTATAGTTTCAGCGGGAGATTGCCTCAGATATCAGGAACTGTCCAGGATCTGCCGGAAATAGGGATTCCTTCGGGTATTGACCGCGTGCGCATTGGAATAAGGAGAACTTCTGATGGCTGGTGGTGGAACGAGGACAATTGGGTAGCAGATCGCGATGATTGGATAGGATCGCTCTCAGGAGACTCCTGGTATTATGATCCCCTCCCGGATAAATTCTACAATGACCTTCCGGCAGGTTCGAATACCTTTGAGGTATATGTGCACGCAAAAGACAAGGCATACCGTCCGGCTGAGTCAGGAGATGCGGAGCCAATAAAAGACGAGTACCGCAATACAGCGTCCTCTTCAGCTTATTCGAGTATATTCAGATATGATATTGAAAAGCCCACCTCTACGATATTCGCGCCTGTTGAGCTTGAGTGGTACAGTAATGTCTCAGGGTTTGATCTGCCCAAGATCCTGGGCACTGCTGTTGATTGGCCCTTGTCCGGAGCTGGTTCAGGAGGTTTAATTTCCGCTGCCCAGGTGCGGATACAGGATCTAGCGGAGAACGAGGAAACAGGGTGCTGGAATGGAACGGCTTTTGCTGTTGATTGCGCGGATGACAGTGTTTCATTCAAGGGCATGGGCTCGCCTGTGGCTAGTTCCTATACTTACAATGCCACAAGCGGGGACATGTGGGCCCAGTTCATCAATGGCCGCACTTACACAGTCACGATGCGCGCAAAAGACGACGCGTATAACAATGCATTCCCCACTCCCGTGTCGATCGACTCTAGCAAGAACATAGAGAGTAATTTTTTGGTAAGCAGAAATAATCAAAGGAGCTTTAAGATCGATAAAAACGCGCCAACAGCAAAAATAACCAGTTTATCCCATGGCGGTTCATACGCGGCATCTGCTTTCAGTTCGATAGCAGGCACAGCAGGTGATGATGGAAGCGGTTTTGCTGTGGCAGTGTCAACAAAAATGCAGATCGCGTATTTTGAGGATGAGGTTGATAGCGGCAATGGCACGTGCTCAGGTGAAGCGCAAAAGTTCTGGAACCCGGCAACATCCGCGTTTGATATCGGCGTAGCCGGAGACAAGGACAGCCCTATAGCGAGCGCGTGGATAGATGTGAGCGCTTTTGACGGCGATGATTGGACAGCCACAGATGCTGCGACTCCTACTTTCAGGAGCAATTGCGATTACGACATATATGTGAAGGCAATCGATAATACAGGCAATGAAACAGCTATCGCAGCGGCTGCTTCCAATTCCAACAGGATAACGATCTATATCACAGGGGTCCAGCCGGTATCGGCTATTACTTTGCCTGCGGAGAATGAGGATCATCACAGGAAAGACTCAGGCGCCGGCCAGCTCACCACGATCAGCGGAACAGCAAGCAATTCTGAAAGCGTTTTGTTCCAGATAATCGTGACAACAGCGGATACCAAACTGCCGGGTGAAGGCGGGCAGGAGGATGATGATATGTACTGGAATCGCTGGAATTATGGGAGCGAAGACGGCCAGTGGGTATCAGTGTCCACTTTCGTATGCGTTGATGTTGATTTCGGGACTGGAGAGATCTCAAGTTACACATTTCCTTCCCCATCCGCGAACTGGAGGGACATGGATCGTTATAAGGTAATATCTAAGGCTTATGAATCTGATGATTGCACCGGTGCATCTGAGACGCCAGGCGATGCCCAAACAAGGATTTTTGTGATTGATGACATTGATCCCACAGTCGCTCTTACACAACCTTTGTCAGGCACAAATAACACGGACGTTATATTAATGGGTACTGCCAATGAAACAGTTGAGGGTATTAAAATAGGAGGATTTGAAAGCATTAAGTTCAAGATCGTGTCTTCGAGTACCAGTGATTCATGGAATGGCAGTGAGTATCAAGTTGCTGAATATTGGTTTGATTATGAATCAGAAGATTCAGGAGTATACTCATGCTCAACCGAAACATATGTTACAGCAGGCAGTCCGTGGCTCAATGGGAAAACATTCGAAGTGCATATAGAGGCGACAGATAAATCCGGGAACACAGGCACTGCTTCTGATACGGAAGTGACAGTGGATACCGTGACCCCTACCGGCTATATCATGAATCCCGCTTCAAACACGTCGTTCAGCAGTTTAACCCTGATCACGGGAACCCTTAATGATGAGGATCTTGATGACAGCGGAGGTGATTGGTTTGCGAGCAATGTGTCAACCGTCACCCTTTATTTATTCAATAAGAACGGACTTTATTTTAATGAAGTGGGGTTTGCTGCTAGCATTCCAACACCTCTTTACGCTGAAGTACATACTGATACATGGTCTTATACACACGCAAACTTGAATTCAGCGCATTCTTTAAGCGGAACCACGTACTACATGTGGGTTGGTTATCGGGATTGGGGTGAAAATAGTGATACAAATTATTCCATCCCGGGAAGCTCAAGGCCGTATTGGATCGACAAGAGCGCTCCTGTGCTCGATTTTACGGAGCCAAGCGCAAACGCTTATACTCCGGCGAACATGAATATCAATGGGATCGCGGGAACAGCTGAGGATTGCCCGGGTCCTAATGGAGATTGCGGGTTAACAGGCATCAATGCAGGGCTTTCCATAGACGGCATAGATGTGCAGATCTATTTTTATGACCTGATCTCTGATGCCACGTATTATTGGGATGAGTATGCTGCGCCTGATTCCACCTGGACAGTGGTTGAGACAAGTATTACAGTGCCTGATGACGGCGCTGACACCAATTGGATCGCGAATTCAGATGATTTTCCAACAGTTGCTGAGTGGATCTGGAAAGGGGATCAGACATTTAAGGTAAGGGCAAGATCTAAGGATAAGGCAAAGCAATATGATGGAACAACGAATTCCAATCAATCTGCCTGGACTTCAGAGACCATTGTTATTGTTGATAATACTCCGCCTATATCTTCTGTTACTGTTCCTTATCCTTTATTTGTGAACAGCCTGGATCAGATCGCAGGAACAGCCATAGCTTCCCTCGCAGGTGGCGCTACAGTAGAGGTAAGGATCGTTGAATTGAATGATTTTGATGATGGTATAGAGGTAAATGAATGGGACCCGGATGCTGCTGCAACCTGGGTAGCTGTTGGAGGCGCCCCCATCTGGTCCACGGGAGTAGTGACTGATGCCGGCGCAGGGAGCGACTCAACTGCCACATGGACATTTAGCAGTCTTCCCTCCTGGACTGATGATAAGCGCTATAAAGTATGTTCAAGAATGAGGGACTTTGCAGGCCAACTGGAGACTTCCCCTGTATGCAAGTTCTTCAGATTTGACGGGTCAAGTTCCACAGCGCGCTTTACCTTGCCGGATGATGCTGCCAGCGGAACACCTGAGCTGTCAAACAAATCACTTTACTCGGAAGTGAAATCCACAAGAAGTATAACGACCACCGGAGGAGACTTTTATATCTATGGGAATTTCACTGAAACAGGCGACAATGCCTCGGGAATATCCGAGGTCTGGGTTGCGATCGCATCCGCCCCTGAGCCCACTGACAGGCGCTGGTGGAACGAGCCAACCGACTCATTCACCCTTGTCCAGACATCGATAAACTGGACTCAAGCCGCAATACACCAGACATCCTTCAGCTACACCAACTCGGACCTGGATAACGCCTTGATCAATGGCATAACATATAAGGTGTGGGTAAAAGTCAAGGATAATGCCGGCAATATGTTCGCCTGGATTACTAATCCCGGCCAGGGCGGGGAGGAAGCCACAGAATTTTTATACGACGCTGACAGGCCTGTGTCGAGCATCAGCAGTCCAGCCGGAGGCGGTTACGCGAACGCAGGCCTGACAGAGCTAGTCGGAACCGCTTCCGAGCCTAATGAAAGCATTGGTTACAGCGACGTTGTAAGGGTCAGAGTTGCCGTAAAAAGGATGGCCGGAGCCGGAGGGGTAAGATGGTGGAAATGGACTGACAAGGACTACACGATCGCCCCTGATACTCCTGACTGGACTGACGCGGACTGGCAGCAGCCCACATGGTCTACCCCTGTTGTGACAAGTCCCATCCCCATGTTTGTGACAGGAAGCACATACGCTGTTGTGGTCAGAGCCATGGATGGCGTTACCAGTGAGGAGCAGGACAGCGTATCCGAGGGGGTCCAGTTCCTTTATGACGCGGTGAGCCCCACGACAACCATTACGCGTCCTGTGGCAAATACCAGGTACAGGCAGCTTGTAAGCATTTCAGGGACATTCCTTGAGGAAGTGTCCGGAATAAATGAGGTTCAGGTTGTTATCCAGTCCTATGGTACTTTGTTCTGGGATGAGGGTGCGAGCGCATTTACCACTCCGTTTAATGCAAGTAACCACTGGAATGATGCAGCTGATGGCGTAGAGGTATTCGCGTCAAGCTGGTCATTTGCAACGCCTGAAAGTTATCTTGACAGTGGCGGTACTTATTACATAAGCGTAAGAGCTAAGGATAATGCCGGCAACTGGAACAGGGGTGATACCCAGCCGACAAAACCCGAGTCCATTGATTTTCTGTGGGATGAGGATCAGCCTATTTCAAAAACAACAACGCCTGCGAACAATTCAGCGTACAATTATCTTTACAGTACGGTTTACGGCACTGCCAGGGATTGTCCAAACACTCCCCAGGACGATTGCGCGAGCCCCGGCACGTCAGCAGGCATAAGAAATTCCGTAAATAGCGGCATAAAACTTCGCATCAATCGCTCCGGAGCGGGTGATGGAGAATATCTTACCGGACTGGGAGGATGGGGCACAGGAGAAACTGAAACGAATTACCCGTTTTCCGTTACTTATACCCTTGGAAGCCAAACTAATAATCAAAACTGGTCATGGTCGGATTCCCCGTCAAGTTTTGAGAAGGGCTACCGCTATCGCGCGATTTCCCGTGCTTTGGATGAGACACAGGATTCAGGCTTTGTTTATACAAATTATGAGAACAATGTGACTACTAACTCATGGGTCATTGACCTTACCAGCCCTTCAATCACAGGCATAACAGTCCCTGCTGACGGAGGATTTGTCATGTCGATCACAACATTCACAGGACTGGCAAATGACTTTTCCCCGGATCCCCCATACCGGCATTATGAAGCAGGACTGGGCACTTACACAGCATTGCAATCCATTCAAGTGGCATTCCGCAGGCTCTCTGACGGGCAATGGTGGGATGGCACGGATTTCAACACAGGAGGAGAAGACCCGTCATACAATTACGGAATCACTACCAACACTTACAATGACGGTACTTCCTTAATGGGTGTTTCATCAGGAACATGGGAATATTACATTGACCCGAGCAAGCTTGTAAATAATACAAGTTATTACCTTGAGGTCAAGGCAAAGGATTTAGCAGGCAATCTGGAAACAAACCTTGCTGAAGGCGGGGTCAATAAATCAACATTCACAGTTGACACTTCAACTCCCACTGCTGTTGTGGGCTGGCCCAATGAAGATGTGGATTGTCCGAGTTCAGGAGATTGTTATTCATTCCAGTATCTGACTGATCTAAGCCCGAGCACAGGCACAGCAAGTGATATTCCCATAGGGCAAGTTGATGTGGTATCTTTGCGATTCCTAAAAGACGCGGATGGTGATCCTGATGGCTGGGCATTGACTGCGTGTTGGGATGGAGCAGCGTGGCAGACTTCAGGGTGCGGAAATGGTATTTGGATCGATTCAGGCACTGTAAGCCCCGCGAATTGCACATCAGGTTGCACATGGAGTTATACCATACCAGCTGGTTTCCCTGAGAACAACAAGGTCTTCAGGATGACAGCAATAGCAAAGGATAAAGCAGGCAATATACACGGAGGAAGTCTGCCTGATGCTACCACTTTTCACTGGCAATTCAAGTTCGATGCTCCTTCTCCTGTCACAGGCATCAGCAATCTCTCTGATCTGGAGAGGATAAAACCTGACCAGTTGGACCAGATAGCCGGCACAAGCTTAAACTCAGTAAAAACGCAAGTAAGAATTGTAAGGCTCTCTGATGACATGGCATGGGATCAGGATACTGCTCCTTCAACAGGAGCGTGGGTGGCAGGTCCTAATTACTGGAATGTGGATATTGACACAGGAGCTGGAGAGGCCTGG
>JBHPMF010000045.1:0-18063 GCA_042563375.1 Elusimicrobiota bacterium
CAGATTTTTCCAGCTTAGCACGTTCCCCTGACTGCGAGACTGGCTATCGCTGCCGGCGTAGACAAGGAAGGCGTTATCGGGGTTGGCGCCGGAGAGCTTGTTCCAATAGTTGAGGTTCTTGAAAAATTCCGGCGTGATGGTCTGTCCGGATTTTATCTCGACAGGATATACTTTTTGACCCTTGTCGATTATACAGTCCACTTCGCGTCCAAGTTTATCCTGCCAGAAAAACAGGTTGCTGCGAAGTCCCGCGTTGAAGCGTTTCTTTAGGATCTCGCTTATAATAAAGGATTCAAAGATCGGTCCCCGCATGGAGTGGGCGGTCAGTTCGTCCGCGTTAGTGATACCAAGCAGGAAACACAGGAGTCCGCTGTCATAGAAATGGACCTTCGGGGACTTCTTGAATCTTTTATTGAAATTCTGAAAATGCGGCAGCAGCGGGAACGTGATGAAGCTGGCTTCCAGCACGGACAGCCAGGACTTGGCAGTATTATGCGTGATGCCGCAGTCATTTGCCAGAGATGACAGGTTGAGCAGTTGCCCGCTCCTGTGGGCCAGCATCCGCAGGAATCTGTAGAATGCTGAGAGATCGCCCACATTCTTGATGTCGCGAACATCGCGTTCCAGATAGGTTTCGATGTAGCCGCTGAGCCAATCTGACGGGTTGAGAGACCCCTTGATGATGCGCGGGTATCCTCCCGTGAACATGGTTTCATTGAGGGATGAGCGCGATATCCCCGCCCCGCTGAGTTCCTCCTGCGACAGGGGCAAAAGCCGGTTCAGCGAGATGCGCCCGGCGAGCGACTGGGAGATCTTCTCCATTAGCAGGAAGTGTTGCGAACCGGTGAGTATGAACATACCGTTTTGCTGCTTTTCATCAACTATCGTCTGTATGTATGAGAATAGCTCCGGCGCGCGCTGGGCCTCGTCGATCACGGCTCCGCTCTTGAATTGGCCGAGGAATCTTCTCGGATCGCTTATGGCGAGCGCGCGGATATCCGGGTTTTCCAGCGATGCATAGGGCTTTTTCGGGAACACTGCTTTTGCCAAGGTCGTTTTGCCTGACTGACGAGGGCCAAGAATAGCGACAACGGGGTATTTCCTGGCGGAATCAGTCAGGCGTTTTGCCAGTATCCGGGGGTACATATTATAAGCATAACAGGGATTGGACATATTGTCAATAGGAATTACAATATGTCCATGTGGAAGGGGACTTTACTGTGACGGCGCTATAAGTGATTTATTCCGGAATAAATCACTTCTTCACCTACGTCCCTGGCGGGTATTCAGTTTTAGAGGCGCGGCATGTGGACCGGCTTCGTCCCTGGAGGGGGGTTTATACATCCTGCGTGGGGCATCACAGCGCTATCTTGGCCCCGTGCAATGCAATGCTGTGTTTGGTTTTAAAGAGCGCGTTTTAGTGCGCGGATTTCTTTTAATAACTGCTTGAGTTGGTCGTTGATGAATTTTTTTGTATCTTTCGTGGCACATTCTGATTCAAAAGCACTCTTTCTGTCAATATATACGCCATAAGCATCTTCGTCAAACCACCCCAGTTCGCATTTGATCGCTTCCGCTTCATATTCTTGGTCAGAGCATATTTCTCTATTACGCTGGGGCTCTTTGGGTGGTTCCTGCAATATGCTTGAAAGGGTTTTCTTTATGAATTTGAGCGCGGCGCGCTTTTCATTTTTATCCGCGCTGGGGTGCGAAGCTATCTTTTTCGCGTTGCGGTTTACATCGTTCATATTTTCCATGCAAGACAATGTCTCAAACTCAAGCATTTTTTCGCATGGGGCGACAGGATCGGATTCATCAGCAACATGCAGGCATACAACGTAATTGCAGAGGGGGTCATCCGGCCTGTCCTCAGTGAGGGCTGTCGCGTATTTGAATTTCGCCTTCTCAGCGTCTTTTATCCACTTGTCAGCGAATTCCCGGGCTTCTAATTCGGTTATAAAACATCCTTGTCCGCGGGTGTCATCAAGGTCAGTGTAGTCTGTGATCTTTTCGGGGCTACGAAGTCCGAACAATCCGCCGTGTGTTACTGTTGTGTCCGTACAAAAAGGGTCCCAATACCCTTCCTCCAATCCGCTGTCTATGATTTCTTCAGCGTAAGCGTAAAAGCCGAATGTTAATAAACCTGCCATTATGATTGCGAGTGATTTTAGTTTCATGATCCTGTCCTTCTTAAATTTTATTTTTTGGGCACGGTTCTGTTTCCCGTATTCCCGCACTTCAAGTGTAGCAGGAGTTATTTTTTTGTCAAGGGGGGAGACGGGGAGAGTGAGGAAGAAAGGGGGAGGAAGAATAAAAGAGAAGAGCTTTATAAGAAAAGGAGCTGGATCCCAGCCTTCGCTGGGATGACACGGGAGAAGGGGGGCCACTATATACAAATAGAGGAAATGGATTCCCGCTTTCGCGGGAATGACACATGTTTGCTATTGGGCCTTGATTACAGGTCCGGGTGGTTGCTTTTGGCTTTGAGTAATTGCCAGCGGCGCTCTACTTCCCGCTCGAATTCCTTGAGATACGCTTCATTGCCGGGCTTGGCCATATGTCTTGTTTTGCCCATCATGGAGAGGAAGTCTTTGGCTGTCACGTTTCTTTTGACCAGAGAGGGATCATAAGTGATACTAGTCTTGCCTTTTTCAACCTCATATAGCGGGAAGAAATTGCAGTCTGCGGCAGCTTGCGTGATGGCTGTGCCCTGGCTTTCTTCTGATACCCAGTTGAGCGGGCAGAAGGATAATATCTTGCCGTATGCCATGCCCTCGTTCTTGGCGTACCACTGAGCTTTTGCTGCTTTTTTGATCAAGTCTTCGGGGTAGCCCTCCACTGCTGCGAACACATAGGGAATGTGAGTGGCTGCCATGAGCTGTACTGTGTCTTTATGGTGGAATGCTTTACCTGTTTGGGCCGGGCCTACATTGCTTGTGCTTGTTTTATGTCCAAGGGGTGTGGAGTATGAGAGTTGGGCGCCTGTGTTCATATACGCCTGGTTGTCGTACTCAAGGATTATCATATTGTGGTTGCGATTAGCTGCTCCAATGGCAGAACCAATGCCTATGTCCATGCCTCCGTCGCCTGAAACCATAACAAAAGTGATGTCTGAGTCTTTTGCGAGCTCGCCGCGCTTTATGCGCTCCTTATACATCTCGACTAAGCCTGATAATGTTGCGCCTCCGCTTTGGAAGAGATTGTGCACATAAGTCACGCGATGAGATGTTTTTGGATAGCATGTCGTGACCACCATTCCGCAGCCTGTTTGAAATAAGATGACCACATGGCCTTCGATCCCCATAAAGAATTGCCTGAGCGTTGAGAATATCCCGCATCCCGGGCATGCTCCGTGTCCCGGGGCTATGCGGTTTGGCATGGTGACCATTTTCCAGAACGGTTCGGTTTTCACGTCAAGCAAGCCTGTTTTTGGATCCTTTGTTACTTTTGCAAGCTGTTTAGTCACTTCTTCCTTGGTTATCGGGGGCATTATCTGTTTTGGCGTGACATCAGGGTTGCCCGGGGTCGCGCCATAGTAATCAAAATGCTTTACTGGCTTGCCTTTGATCGCTGCAAGACCTTCTTTGAAGAAGATCTCCGCGTCTTCGTTGTAGAAATCTCTTCCGCCAAGACCATAGATCCTTGAGATGCAGATCGTCTTGTTGCCGGGATCGACTTTAAGCGCTGACTTGATCTCGTGCGACATGTTCCCGCCCTGGCTGCCGTATGAATCAGCCCTGTCGCCGATCACAATGGCTTTCACGTTTTTAAGGGCTTTGCGCATTTCATCAGCAGGGAAAGGTCTTATCACATTGGGGCTTACAACGCCCGCTTTAATGCCTTCCTGTCTGAGCTTGTCAGCTGTGGCTTTCGCGGTTTCCGCGGCTGAATTGATCAGGAATAGCGCCACTTCAGCGTCTTCCATTTTATAGAGATCGAGCATGTCATAATGTCTGCCTGTGAGTTCTTCATACTCCTTAAATAGTTTGGGGATCAGATCGATCGCTGATTCGAATGCCATATGGACCTGGTATTTATTGTTTATAAGGTCAGGATCATTCATATATGGCCCGAAAGTGGCCGGGTTCTTTGGGTCGAGCGCATGACGGCAATCCGGCTGATCGCCAATAAAAGTTTTAGCGGTTTTCGCGTCTGGGAATGTGATGATCTTCCTCTTCTGGTGGCTTGTGAAGAATCCATCATAAGCTATGGCAGCGGGGAGTCTCACTTTTTTATGTTCAGTTGCGCGGATCGCTATGAAATTAAGGTCATATATGGCCTGAGGGTTGCGCGCTGTGAATATAAGCCATCCTGCATTGAGCATGAAGTAGATATCTGAGTGATCTCCTCTGATGTCGAGTGGTCCGCTCACTGAGCGCATAGCCACATTAAGGATCATTGGGAATCTTGTTCCGGATTGCACAGGGAGTTGTTCTAAAGAGAACAGTATTCCTTGAGAGCTTGTGACGTTTAGAACTCTGCCTCCTCCCACGCTTGCTCCGTAGCAGATACCTGCTGCGCCATGTTCACCGTCCGCGGGGATCATCCTTATTGTGTGTTCACCCTCAGCCTTCATTGCATCAAGGTTCTCAGCTACTTCTGTTGACGGGGTGATGGGGAAATAGCCCATCACGTGGAAATTGATATGTTTGGCAGCGATCGCAGCAGTCTCATTGCCGCTTTTAAAATCCGCGACTTGCTTGGCTCTGCCTGCTTTTTTAGTTGGTTTTTCTTTTGTTTTTGTCATATGTTTGATCCTTATTTCTTTTTTTCTAAATGCGGGAATAGTATAGCCCGGTGTGTTTTTGCGAAACCTTCTATTTCTCTTTCTTTTGTAAGGGCTGCGCTTGGGCATGAATCCACGCAGCGCATACACCCCTTGCAAAAATTATAATCAACGCCCTTAAGAACTGTTTTTGTGCCATGGCCGTTGGATCCGACATTGCGGGTTTTACTTTTGGCGTCTTTTTGCGGTTCCCATACAAGGCAATTATCCGGACACACAAGATCACAGAGGCCGCACTGGATGCATTTTTCTGAATCAAGGACCGGAAGGAATCCCTGCCGCGAAGCGCTCATGTCATTTGTTGCTGTGCTTCCGGCCGCGATCACAGTGCCTCCGATCGGTGCGGTCTCATAGCCATATACCGGGCCAGGTCTTGCTATTGATGCTCCTTTTGCGCCGATCTTGATGTTTTTGGGCGCTTTTTTCGCAAGCTTTACTTCTTCTGCGCCGCGCATAAATGCACGCCTGTTGGGTTCCACTGCTTTGGGGTGCTTGTTCTTGAATTTATTGTCAAGCACTTCGAGTATGGCGTTTGCGTTTAAAAATCCGCTGAGCTTGATGGTTGCGCCCATCATGGCAGTGTTTACGCGGCTTTTTTCAGATACTGCGATCGAAAGCGCGTCAACTATATAGATATTAGCTATTGATTCAACAGTCTTTAAATATTCTTTCAGTTCGTTGTACGGCTTACCTGAGTTGATGATCAGGGTTCCGCCCTGGCGCAAGCCAGCCAGAACTGTGGGGTTTTTAAGCAAAGCATCATGGAATACGGCGATCATATGCGGGGTTTCTATGGGGCTGTTGGTCCTTATCTCTTGATCTGCCACGCACAGGCGAACGAATGATTTCACCGGAGAACCCTTCTTTTCCGAGCCGTAGGATGAGAAATGCGCGCCATTGAGCCCCATCTTAAGCACAGAAGCCTCTCCAAGGATCTGGCCCGCCAAATGCGCGCCTAATCCTCCGATCGATTCAAATCTTATCTCGTAAAAACCGAATTCATCCGTTATTGGCAGTCTAATGTTTGTTTTTTCTTTTGTTTTCATGTTATTTCCTCGTTTACTGTCTGTTAATCTTTATCACCCTCACCTAACCTCTCCCCTCAAGGGAGAGGGATAATGGGGGAAAACTCTATCCGTATGTCTTGCACTCCCATATTTGGAGGGCTTGCTTTTCTTCCTCAAGATAAGGGGTTTTTCGTTTAGATAAATTTTCCCAGTCTACTTCGTGTGCGTCGAATTCAGGGCCGTCAACGCACGCGAATTTCTGTTTTCCGCCTATCAACACCCTGCATACACCACACATCCCCGTGCCATCGATCATGATGGGGTTTAGCTGTACTTTTGTGGGAATGTTGTGGGGCTTCGTGGCTTCCGTGGTGATCTTCATCATGAATGTACATCCAATGGCGCAGACCCGGTCGATCTTTTCGCCGCCTTCAACAAGCTCTGTTATGGTGTCAGTGACATGGCCTTTTGTGCCTTTTGATCCATCTGTTGTCGCTGATAAAACAACATCAGCCACGCCCTTGTATTTATCTTCCCAGAAAAGCAGGTATTCGCCTCTTGCCTCAACTATGGCTATCACCTTATTGCCTGCTTTTTTCATGGCTCTTGCCACAGGGAACATGGCGCCTATCCCATAACATCCTCCTGCGCATACAACCGTGCCGTATTTGGCGATCTCAGCCGGTTTTCCAAGGGGCCCGGCGCACCCATCAATGATATCGCCTTTCTTAAGAGCCGCGATCTTTCTTGTTGTTGTGCCTACGTCCATGATAACAATGGAGATAGAGCCTTCTTTTGTGTCCCAATCAGAGAGACTTAAAGGTATTCTTTCGCCTTCGGTGTCCGGCATTATGATCACGAATTGTCCGGGTTGGGCTTTCTGTGCGATAAACGGCGCGTAAATCTTTATGAAGTGGACATTGGGAGCAAGCATGCTTTTTTCAAGAACTTTAAATTCAGTGTCGTAACCGCTTTTTTCTATAACAACATTGCTTGCGCAGGTTTTTTTCTTTGGTTTTTCTTTTAGTTTTGTCATGTATTTGTTCCTTTTATTGTTCGCGACTGTCTCTTTTTTGGTAGTCGCATGCTTTAGCGTGCGTTTTTTCTGTTCTGCGCAGAGCAGGCGCACGCTAAAGCATGCGACTACCCGGGGCGCGGGGGTTCCCGCCCCCTGTGCTTATTTTCCGGGCCACCTCTCTTGGCAGATCCTTTGGATCCCTTTTATTTCATCTGACAATTTCACGCTTCTGTATGCGAAATCGCAAAGCCGGGGTCCAAGCTCGAGGATCTTTCCCTTGGTGCTCGCGGGTTTACTTGTCCCGTTGTTAGCGGAAAAAGTGCCTTTCCCCAATTCTTTTAAAATATCTTCCGATGATCTATAGCTGAATCCCTTTGCTTCGAGCTTCGCGGCCAGTTCGGATATCACCCGCCAATCCTCTTTTACGTTGGGCGTGAGTTCTGTGAGGCAAGAGAATTTTCGGATAAGCCCGTCATTGTTTATGGTTGTGCCGGCTGATTCAAAGAAGCTTGCGGCCGGGAACACTACATCAGCTGATCTTTCAGCGGCGGGCGTTAAAAACATGTCCTGGATGATCACAAAATCAGCGTTGGCTCCGTCAGGCACATCCTCGCCGATAAAATAAGCCAGTCCCATGTCTTTGGAGTCTTTGGAAACGCGAGCCGCTCGCTTGAATTTCTTTACGCCCTCTTCATTGGCTTTTTTCCAGAAAGGTTCTTCGCTTTCTGAAAGCGGGCACATGATATTGCTTGTTTTCATCACGTCTTTTGCGAATTTATGGGCCAGGAGCATGGTCTCATTGAACAGGCTCGCTGAATATACAAGCGCTGAGTCTGAGCCTTTGTGTTTCTCTATCGCTTTGGCCGCGGTTTCGATCGCTTTGGCCCATGGGACTTCAACAAGCTTGCCTGCCTGCCTGATCATCGGTTTTAGTATTCTTTTGGTATTTGAATTTAAGTCTGTTGCGCAGAACCTTCCGCGAACACAACCTTCTCCGTCAGGAATCGTCTCAATGACCTTGCCTTGTTTAAGGGAAGCTGTTAGGCTGCATCCAACCGAGCAGTAAGGGCATGTGGTTGCGAGTTTTTTATCAGCTCTGCCTTCCCATCTTCTTCTTCTCTCAACAAGGGTTCCTGTTGGGCATATGTCCACGCATGCTCCGCAGAATTGGCAGTTGCTCTGGGTGTGGGTTTTGTTCATTGCTGTTCCAACAGCCATATCGCTTCCTCTTTGCATCATCTCGATCACGCCCCATTTGCATGCGCGAACGCATCTGTCGCAGAGAACACAGAGGTTGTAATCCCTGTCAAAAAACGGGTCATCTCTTTCAAGGGGCACGCTTTTGTATATTATAGGCAAAGACATCTCAGTGAGCTTGATATGGTCCCAGACCATCTGAAGATCGCACTGTGCGTTGTTAGGGCAGAAATGGCAGCTCGTGGTCATGCCGACTTTTCTCGCGCAATCCTGGGCGCCGCGGCATTTAAGGCTCTCAGCGCATACCAAGCAGGTGCTCGGGTGTTCTGTCAGTATGAGTTCGAGGATGTTCTTGCGCAGATTGCGCAGTTTTTCAGTCTCGGTTTTGACTTCCATGCCATTGACAGCCGGTGCTGTGCACGCGGTCACGAGTCCCTTGGCGTCTTTGACTTCCACTATACAGAGTCTGCAAGCCCCGAATGGTTTTATAGAGTCATGATGGCAGAGGGTGGGGATATAGACATCCGCTTTTTTTGCAGCATCTAGTATCGTTGCTCCCTCATTGACCGAAACGGATTCTCCGTTGATAGTAAGTTTTAGTGCGCCTTGTTTTTTAGGCGTTGAAATGGTTTTTGTGGATCCTTTAGGCATTGACGAGCTCCTTTTTGGTGACCGGCGATTTTTTTACCACCGCTGCGATCTTGGGCGGGCACACATCCAAGCATGTGCCGCATTTTACGCATTTGTCCTGGATTATCTTATAAGTCTTTTTGGGTTCTCCGGTGATGGCGTCTGCCGGGCAGTTCTTTGCGCACACAGAGCATCCAACGCATTTGTCCGCGTCGATGTTGAACTCGATGAGGGATTTGCATGAGAGCGCAGGACATTTCTTTTCTTTAACATGCGCCTCATATTCATGCCGGAAATATCTCAGTGTCGTGAGTACGGGATTGGGCGCTGTCTGGCCGAGCGCGCATAAAGAAGATGTCTTCACTGTCTCTGCGAGTTCTTCGAGCTTCTCGATGTCTTTTGCGGTTCCTTTCCCGTTTTTGATCCTTCCGAGGATCTCGTACATTTTTCTTGTGCCTATCCTGCAGGGCACGCATTTTCCGCAAGATTCGCATTGTGTGAAATTCAGGAAGTAGTGGGCCACATCCACCATGCAGTTGTCCTCATCCATCACGATCATTCCGCCTGAACCCATGATGGAACCCGCTTTGTTCAAGCTTTCGTAATCCACCGGAATGTCCATTTTGTCGCTGGGAATGCAGCCGCCCGAGGGTCCGCCGGTCTGAACAGCTTTAAGTTTCTTTCCTTTGGGCACTCCCCCGCCGATCTCGTTAACGATCTCGGAGAGCTTCATTCCCATGGGGATTTCAACCAGTCCTGTATTGTTTACCTTGCCCACCAGAGAGAATATCTTGGTTCCCTTGCTGGTCTCTGTCCCGGTGCCGCAATACCATTGGGCTCCGCGAATGATGATGAATGGGATATTAGCCCAGGTCTCAACGTTATTGATATTTGTGGGTTTTCCAAACACGCCTTTTTTCGCCGGATATGGCGGGCGGGTTCTTGGCATGCCGCGCTTGCCTTCAATCGAGGAGATGAGAGCTGTTTCTTCACCGCATACGAAAGCTCCTGCGCCTGTGAATATCTCAATATCAAAGCTGAACTTAGCGCCCAGTATGTTCTTGCCGAGGAATCCTCCTGCTCTTGCATCATCCAGCGCTTTATAGAGGTTCTCGACTGCCAGGGGATATTCCGCTCTTACATATATAAAACCTTTGTCAGCTCCTATGGCAAAAGCGCCTATTATCATGCCTTCAAGCACTGAATGCGGGTTGCCTTCCATGACGCTTCTGTCCATATAAGCGCCCGGGTCGCCCTCGTCTCCGTTGGCAATGATATATTTCGGGGTTTCTTTTGAATTCCTGCAGAACTCCCATTTGGTGCCTGTTGAGAATCCTGCTCCGCCGCGTCCTTTTAAGCCCGATTCCTTGACTTGCGCTATCACTTGCTCAGGTTTCATGTTTTCAAGCACTTTGGATAAAGCTTTATACCCTCCGACTGATATGAAATCTTCGATGTTTGTGGGGTCGATCTGGGAATTGGCCTCAAGGATCACTCTTGTCTGCTTGCTGTAGAAAGGCACTTCTTTCTCTAGCTTTATCTTCTCATTGGTGACCGGGTGCTTATAGAGGAGGCGCTCAACTATCTCATCTTTCTGTATTGTTTTCTCGACCACTTCAAAAGCATCGACTTTCTTGGCTTGTTGATAGAATACGCCTTCGGGCTGGAGAACGAGGATAGGTCCTCTCTCGCAGAATCCGTGGCAGCCGGTGCGTCTCACCTCAACGTCCTTATCGAGTTTCCTTTTGGAAAGCTCTTCCTGGAACGCTGTGGCGAGCTCTTCGCTTCCGGAAGCGCGGCAGCCGGTGCCGCTGCATATGCTTATACAGCGCTTGGTCTGCTGTTTTTTCTTTTCTGTTAGTTCTGCGGATCGTTTGTTAAATTCGCTTATTGTGTTGAATTTCATTTTATCAGTCCTTTAATAGTTCTTCGGTTTTCTTGGACGTCATCTGCCCGTGATAGGTTTTGCCTGTCACGACAATGGGTCCTAAGGCGCAGGCTCCGAGACAATTCACTGTCTCTAGAGTATGTTCCCCGTCCGCGCTGGTTTCCCCGGCTTTAACACCAAGGGCTTTTTCTGCAGCATCAAGCGTTCTTTCAGCGCCTCTTACGTGGCAGGCAGTGCCAACGCAGATGGTTACGATCTTCTTGCCTTTTGGTTTGAAGCTGAATGTCTTGTAAAATGTCGCGACACTATAGAGTTCTGATAACGGGACGCTAAGTGACTCGGATAAGATTTTCATGGCTTCTTCGGGCAAGTAGTTATATTCATTCTGTATGTTTTGGAGCAGGGGGATCAAAGCCCGTCTGCCTCGTGTTTCTTTTTCCAGAATCTTTTTTGTTTTTTGAGCTATCATTTCTTTTTCCTTTTCGCGCTTTTGCTTCCGTTAGCGCCTTTTTTAGAGAGTGTTGCGTGTATCGCGCCTGCTGCGTTGCGTCCGGCTCCGGCTGCAAGTATCACAGTGGCTGATCCGGTGACCACATCGCCTCCTGCGAACACCTTTGCCTTGGATGTAGCCTGCGTAGTCTCGTTGATTATTATTCCGCCCCATTTCTCGGTCTTGATATCAGGTGTTGTCTGGGCGATGAGCGGGTTGGGGCTCGTGCCTATGGCTACCACCACACAGTCGGTTTCAATGATGAATTTCTCGCCTGTCGGCACTGGTCTTGCGCGCCCTGATGCGTCAGGTTCTCCGAGTTTCATCTTTTCCACTTCCATGGCTTTCACCCACCCGTTCTCATCTCCTATGATGCGCACGGGATTGGTGAGCCATTTAAAATTAACGCCTTCTTCAATGGCGTGCTCGTATTCCTCGATCCTGGCTGTCATTTCCTTTATGGTCCTTCTGTACACTATGGTAACTTCATCGGCTCCCATGCGCATGGCTGAGCGTACTGAATCCATAGCAACGTTGCCTGATCCCACGACCACAGCTTTTTTTCCTGCTTTTACAGGGGTGTCGTAATTCGGGAAGAGATATCCCTTCATCAGATTGATCCTTGTTAAAAACTCATTGGATGAATAAACACCATTAAGGGTCTCGCCTTCGATCTTTAAGAAGGAGGGGAGTCCTGCGCCTGTTCCAAGGAACAAGGCATCATATTCCTCGAGGAGCTCGTCCACGGTCTTGGTGCGTCCAACCACGAAGTTGCACACTATCTCGACCCCGAGCCTTGTTAATCCTTCGATCTCAAAATCAAGGATATGTTTTGGAAGACGGAATTCAGGGATCCCGTATCTTAAAACCCCTCCTGCTTCATGCAAAGCCTCAAAAACCGTTACATGGTAGCCCTTTCGGATCAAATCTCCGGCTGCTGTAAGGCCTGCCGGGCCTGAGCCGACGATCGCCACCCTTTCTTTTCTTTTAGGCGGGAGTTCTTCGTCTATCCTGCCGTTTTGTATCTCCCAATCAGCTATAAAGCGTTCTAGATGGCCTATGGCCACCGGCTTGAATTTGCCTCCGCGATTAACCCCGCATTTCATCTCGCACTGGCTTTCTTGCGGGCAAACGCGCCCGCATACAGCGGGCAGGCTGTTGAATTTTTTAACAAGCAAAAGCGCTTCTTTGAGCTTATTTTCTGCAAGCAGGCTTATGAATTCCTTAATCGGAATATTAACAGGGCATCCTGCCTCGCATGTCGGGTCCTGGCATCGCAGACATCGCAATGCTTCAAAAGACGCGTGCGCAAAAGGGTATCCCTGATTCACTTCGCTAAAAGCGCGCGCGCGCTCCTTAGCATCCATTGTCGGCATATGAGTTTTTGTGTTTGGTTTTATAGACATTTTTATGTAACTACCTATATTTAGAATTTAATTTGTGAGTAGATTCGACCTGGACTCTTATGCAGAGTTTCGGAAGATTGCGCCCACTTTTATACAGCTGAGTTGTGGCTAATGCCGCAACATTCACAGGAGGGACCTGGAAGCAGGTTTTCTGTGTAAGCCTTGTACTTGTATTATATTAACTTAATAAAGGGGGGTGAATATGACCGAAGTCAATCAACAGACAGGGTTCCGGGCGTCGTGCCCGGCGCTGGGGCGCAAGGCAAGGAAAGAAGTATTACGGACTTTTCTTTTTTGACCTGTTTTGTATCGCCGAGAGAGTTCTTTCTTTTAATTTTACGGCTCTGGGGTCGTCTACCTCATCAAGCGTGTCTATTATCCATTCAAGGGGGATGGCGTCGTTGTGACGGTCTGATTTAGCTGACTTTTCCATGAAATTCGCAAGCATATCATAGCCCTTATCCTCGCCAAGATAGATATAAGCTGAGGCTGCCCTAAGCCTGATATCAGCGTCTTTGTTATTTTCTATTGGGCCCAGGAATCCAAGCACTTCTCTGCGCCCTGCTTTGGCGAGAAGCTCAAGGAAGAATGAATCATGATCATCAGGGAGATTTACGATTTCCTTGGCAATAAAGTCTGTGAGGTCGGAATCCGGAAGGAGTTTGCGCACAAGACTGTCTAAATCCAGGACATTATCTTCATCAGGATGCGCTATGTAATCTTTGATGAATTTTTTCAATTCATCAAGCTTGGTTTTCATATGGGGTAAGCGCTTAGGATGAGGTCAGCGGCATCATCTACCCATACAGCAATTTTAACGCCCCTTACTGTTGCTATGATCTGCCTTCCTTCGCGTGCGCCATATTCGTACACATAATTTATGGCTTGTATTATTTGGTCATCCCTCCAATTCGGAGGGAACAGGTATTTAATGCCGAATTCTTTACCGATCTTGTTTTTTCTCGGCAGTTTATTAAAAGCGCCTCTTGTGAAATGTATGCGGGGGATTTTGGCTTTAAGCGCGCCTCCTGCGAGCTGTGTGATATCCAATGCCTTGACAGCGCCTGCTCCCAGGAATTCTTTAAGGCCGCTTAGAGTATGAAGGCCTTTGGCTATCCTTGGCGCGCCTGTTTGGCTGTTGAAGATCCCGTTTCTTATATGGGTCCATGCATTGGAAGACCAGTTGCTGTTAAGAGTCTTTGAAACTCCCAGCCTTGTCAGATCCCTGAATTTTGGGTTAGCAGGCGCCCTATTGCCGCGGGGAGCGTTTCTGGATTTTGGTTTGGGTTTTACTTTTGCCTTTGATATTGTGACTTCCTTGGCATTCAATGGTTTGCCGCGGGGATTGGGATTCTTAAGAGGGCTGGTTCTTGTGACCCTCAGGTCAGCCACATCATCCGCTGATCTGCGAAAGAGTCTTGACAGCAACCCTTTGCCCGAGCCCTTAGACAATCTCACAGTGGGAATCACAAGGGCAACTGCTGTGATGCCGGCTTCGGTTGTGAGTGCGTCATATATGTCTTCTATGTCACATCCCAACATGGCATCTTCCATAGCCACATATGACGCATATATCCAACCAGGAGGACCTGCGAATAATACGGCTCCAAAGGCAACCTTGCCTCCGTGTTTGCCGAAAAATCCAGATATTTCCTTGTCAAGGCAGTATTTGTCCTGTTTTTCGCAGATAACATCAAAAACATCAGCCGCAAAATTATGCGCGTCTTCTCCTCTGAGTTTTGCGTAGCTCTCGGTCCTCGCGCTTTCATTAAGCTTTTTGATCGCGTACCATCTGGCGCGTCCCCTTAAGAAATTCTTGTAGAAAGGATTGATACCTCCGCAAGCTTCAGGGAGGACAGTTTCTCCTCTGTTGTTGCAGTTAAAAACAGGCATTACCATGGATTGAAGTATGAGGGTGTCTTCCATTTGCTGCAATGTACAGCCTGACCTGGTAGCATTTGCGCTAAGCGGGATATTAAGGATCAATGCAGCGGAAAGAAGAGCGGATATAAGCCTTTTCATGATAGTCTCCAAACCCTATAAGGGTTCTGCTTATAGCTTAACAGAGGGAGGGGGAATTTTCAATCAAAAAATTCAGGATATTCCCTAACGGGGACAATATATCCCCATTAGGGAATCTCCCAAAGTTGCCTTGTTGTGTAGGGATATTATGCTCAGAATCAGCATTGAGTTCCCGGAATATGTTTCGTGGACATCTTACGCGGGCCCAAGTGCGTCCTTGACAAGAATGGGTTTGCGCCTTATACTTATAGTAATGCTTGGCAAGTGATTTTGGAGGATAATATGAGCAAGCTTACAAGTGGTTTTATTGTTGCGTGTTTAGGTGTTATTGTTTTTGCTGGGACAGTGAAAGCAAGGGGGGAAGACGATCTGATATGCAATGAAAACGGAAGCGACTGCTGGCAAGGCAAAAAAGGAGGGCACTATTGTTCAGGTTGCGGGAATCCCCTGAGCTCAGGACAAACTTGTCAAAATATGCCTGAAGCCAGATGCGGTAATTTTGAGCTGGGTAAAAATCATAAAAACTATCATATTTTTAAGTATGGAAAGGAAATGACTTCAGGTGAGTGTACGCAGGAGTGCGAAGACGCAACAGAAAAACAAGAGATGGACGCAGATACTTTAAAAGCCAATAAAAAGGCATGTGATATGAAATTGAATAATGAAGATATATTTAAATCGATCTGTAAGGACGAATGCCATGATCCTGCGTATTCTGATTGTTTTCCAGAAGAAAATGCTCGGGTGAAGTGTGTCGAGAGACCAGCGTGCGCGAAGACACGACGGCAAGAAAAGTGTGATGAATGGCAGCCTCTCAAGGATTGTCGGGACGCGCTGTACGATAATGCAAAAGAATGTAACTCTGAATGCGAAGCCCACTGCAAGAGTCTGGCAACGCGCAAGAGGATATGCTCCACGGAGAGACGATGCCCAGATTGTAGGAATTTGGTGGCAGAAAGATGCGGCGAGATTCCCTCTGAGCCAGGGGGTCCAGGCGGGTGCAAAGGCTATACTTATAAGTAAGTAGAGCAATACAAGCATAGTGATTCCAGGTCCGGGCCTCTAGTTTCTACTTTTTTCACAGTTATCTGTTATTGCGGTTTCCTTTCAAATTCCCCTGTTATTCTGCGCTGGTATTCTAATGCAATCCCTGGCTCTGGTGAACCCCCGCATTGCTTTGCAGTGCGAGGGCGTGCGGAACACGCGTACCCCGCTTCTGCAGAGCGGCATACCCTTCGACTTCGCTCAGGGCCTGCGGCAAGCTGCTGCGCGATGAGAGGGGGAGTACTAAGGGCAGGCAGCCTCTTCGCTGTTAATGATGAAAGATATGCTTGCTTACATCGCTTCCCCTGCTATCTTTACTTCCCGCGTTTTGAGATTACCGCGTACTTTTCCCTCAATAAACACAGAGGAAAAAGTGCTCGCAATGACAGAGGCGGGGGCGCAATGACAGGGGCTGCGAATCATGTGACTTAGGGCCTGTTTGAAAATGGGACTTTGGTCCCATGGAATAAAGAGCGGATGGCGGTATACGCCAAGTAACAGTTGAGAATGTTTGAGGAGATAAGGAGGAAAATAAAATGAAGCACAGAACATTAATAGCCGGAGCGGCAATGATCGCGTTATGCGCGTCTATATTGGTGCCAAACAGTATCTATGCTGCGGTCTGTGGATGTCAAGACACGGAGTACACCCACAACAACGTATTTACTGATTTTTGGCTCAATAACGAGTATAAAGACGTACTAAAGCTCCTGATTGGCAGGGAGATCACCCCGGTGGAAACTCATTATGTGGACCGGACAATGGGAGTACAGGTGCAACTTGCGTCTTGCCGGGAAGATAAAAGGAGTCCGTCCCATAAGCCAAAAAAACTCATTGGATTCGGCAGAGGATCCGACGAGAGCTGCAGGATCATGCCTCCGAGCGAGGTGAAGCAGATGGTTGACAAAAAATTCACCGGGGGATTGCAGTCTCTGAAAAAGCTTATATTCCACCCGCTCTTAGATCCAACAGTCCGCAAAGCTTATAAGGAGGCTTATATTGCCGCGGATATTCTTGGGGAAAACTCGACTTGTGAAAAGCTGTATCTAGCACCGAAAGGTTTGAAATATGTGCTCAACACCACCAGGTGCTTGTATTCATTCAACCATGCTTATCCGAACATCAATGGAGAAGTCAAAAACCAAGGCACGGGTCGTTATGAAGCCAGGCAGAGCTTGCAAAATATCCTGGATGGCATTCTGGCTGAACAGCTGCCAAATATCTGTTATCAAAGATGACGCTCCCTTGTAAGCCCCGTCGTTTAGATCCAGAGCGCCGGAGGAGAGCCTCTTAGGAGGCTGTCCCCCGGCGCTCTGCTTTGCTGGCAAAACAGAGTCTTATTTATAAAGACTCTATAAAAACCTTGCCGCGGATATGATGTAGGAGTTTTTGCTTACTCTTTTTGCCGCGTTGCTTTGCGCAATCAGCTGGACAATGGGTATTTCTCCAAGCTCTCTGGCGTGCTTGTAGTGGTGGGAGTCTATGGATGTCTGCGCGAGCTTGGCTTCGATGATAAGCCATGGTTTGCCCTGGTTTACAATAAGAAAGTCTGATTCCCGGCCATCTTTGGTGCGTATATAGTTCAGATCAAAGGGCCCAAACCCGGAATCATTGAACAGGGTAATGAGCGCGTGAAGTTCTGCTGCCACGAAATTTTCGAACCTGAAGGAGGGATTCGGGACTCGTGTCCAGTCGTAAAAGTAGATCTTTTTCTCTTTTTTGACTGACCTTGCGATTTTTTTATTGTACGGGGTAATCTGAAAAATAACATAGGCTAGATCCAGGGCTTTCAGATAGTTCTTCGCGGCATTGTAGCTTGTTTGCAAGTTTTGAGTGAGGGCATTGACAGAAAGGGGGTTTCCGATGTGCGAAGGCAGGATATCTATCAGCGTGGCGATATTTTCAAGTTCCCGTATATGAGTCAGATCGCGCAAATCATCTTTTATCAGCTGATCGATGTATGCATCATGCCATCGCTTGTGAAAAGCCTTGCTTTGCCTTGTCAACGGTTCAGGAAAACCGCTGAATTCAAGTAATGACTTCATGGCGTCAGGGGTCTCTTTATTGGATCCAATCCGCGAATCAATGAAATCCAGTGCGTTTACGCTTGGTTTGCCAGTCAATTTCTTGCATGCAAGCTCTCTGAGCGTAACCGGCAAAAGACGGAAAAGAAAATAGCGGCCAGCCAGGCTGTCGCCCGACCTCCTGAACCAGTCAAGGCGCGCGCTGCCTGTCACAATGAGCTGAATTTCTTTTTCATATTCATCAAAAGCGCCCTTGAGTATGTTTTTCCATTTGGGCATCTTGTGTATTTCGTCAAAGCATACCCAATGTTTTCCGCGTTTGCTTGCGGCGCAGTTCTCCATAAAAAACGACGGATTTTGAGCATAGCTTGAGCGCACGGAACGCAGATCCCAGTTGAAGTAACACCTGCCGCACGCCTCTTCTTTTAATTTATGCCGGGCCAGCGTTGTTTTTCCGCTTTGGCGCGGTCCTGCGATAAAGCGCATCTGCCTGCCGAATTCCCGGCTAAACGCGGCATTGCGGAGATGGCGATCAATCATATGTCTAGTTT
>JBHPMF010000046.1:0-17783 GCA_042563375.1 Elusimicrobiota bacterium
AGCCCGCACCCTCCTTGAAAAAGCCCTTGAGTTTGATCCCGAGAACGCTGACATCTACGCTGTCCTTGGTCTGCTTTATTTCAATGCCGGCAAGATAGACGAAGCGTTCCCGAAGCTGGAAAAAGCGCTTGAGATCAATCCTGATAACGTACGCGCCCAGGAATCCCTGGGAAAGATCCTTTCCAAACAGGGTTGTTTCGAGGAATCCCTTGCGCACTTTGAAAAAGCGTCTGAGCTCGGATCATCAGACGCTCAGGTGCATGTTGAGATCGGGCGCGCCTATGCCGCCAAAGCTGATGACGCACGCACTTTGAAGGCTTTTGAAAGAGCCGTCGACCTCGGTGAGTCAAGCTCGCAGGTTTGCGCTATGCTGGCCGGACTCTATGTTAAGGGTGAGATGCCTGAGAAACTGATAGCCCTTAATGAAAAGCTCCCGGACTCTGCCACGCGCGAGGGTCTGCAGTGGAACGTACTTTCCATCGCTTACTGGGCCGCCGACGACGCCGACAAAGCTCATGAATGCGCGAAGAAGGCCCTCGGGATAGATCAAAAAGACGTGCGCGCCCTGCTTATCATCGGTAATGTCATGCTAGACAATGACGACGCCGCGTCAGCCCTCGCTGATTTTGAAAAAGTAAAAGTTTTGAAACCAATATCGGCTAAAGGCGAGTTCGAAAAACCTGTTTTGCGCAAGCTCTATTCCAGGATGCATATCGGCCTGGGAAAACATTATGAAGGCAAGGGTATGTATGAAGAGGCCGTCAGATCCCTGGAAGACTCTCTTGATTTTGATCAGGATGACGTGGGCGTTTATGTTTCTATGGCGAGGGCCTATTCCGGTATGAATATGCACAAGGAAGCGATATTCGCCTACAGGAAAGCTGTGCGGCTCGATCCGGGATTGGATACCGATCTTGGCGAGGTCCGCAGTTATCTGGAGTTGGGGGACCTTGCCAGGGCCACCTCGATCTGTGAGTGTGCACTCGAGTTTGATCCCGGACGCGCGCAGACGCATTTCATGCTCGGACGTATATATGACGCTCGCGGTATACATGATAAAGCGATCATCTCATTCGAGAAGTTCGTGGAAATGGATCCTTCATCGAAGGAGAGCGAAGAGGTGCTGGCGCTTCTTGCCTGCGCTTATGCCGGTAACGGCGATTACGACAAAGCTGTGGCATGTTCTGAGAAGGTAATAGCGATCAACCCCGACAACGCCCGCGCTCATTCCACCCTGGGAGCGATATATGCCGGTCGCGGCAAGCATGATCTTGCGCTCAAGCATTGTGCCAGGGCTATCGAGTTAGACCCGAATGAGACCAATGCGTACCTTGCTATGGGCAGCGTTTACACGTCCAAGGGCTCCTTCGACGAAGCCATATCGGCGGAAAAGAAAGCCGCCAAACTCGATCCTGATAACGCCCGGGTGCATGCTGTACTGGGAGAGGCCTACGCCAACAAGGGCTCCTTTGAGCAGGCCATCACTCATCTTGAGCGCGCCGTGGCTATCAACCCTGATGACGGGCGCTCTCATATGGCGATTGGGAATATGTTCGCCGCGACCAATCGCAAGGAGAATGCGCATGAGGCGTATAAGCGGGCCATCGAACTCAAGGATACCGACACGGCACTTCTGTTGCAGGCCGGAGAATCCTGCATGGCTCATAGCTGGTATGCCATGGCTGTTGATATTTACGCGCGCCTTATCGAGGTTGACGAGAAGTCTTTGAAAGCGTATCTTTCATTGGCGGCGGCTTATATGAAGCTCGGGCGCAATCAGGAAGCGGTTAAATACTTTGAGAAGTCCGAGAAGTTCGACCCGGGCAATCCCGGCACTTGCGCTATGCTCGCCGAGGCCTGTCATAAGTGCGGATTCCACAAGAAGGCCCTTGATATATCCGAGAAGGGGCTAAGACACAACCCTGACGTGGCCACATCGGCGCGCCTGCGCTCTTTCACGCTCGCTGCCTATATAGGGCAGGGAAGGCACACTGAGGTGATGGATCAATGCCGAAAGATACTCGAGTCCGATCCGCGCAACGCAGTGGCTAACGCTGCCATGGCGAGCGCTTACGCTTCCAAAGGGGACGACGAATACACCACTTATTACGCGAAAAAGGCTCTTGATATCGATCCCGCTGATCATATGACGCTTTATCATTTGGCTTCGGTCTATTTGCGCCAGCGCCTCTACAACATGGCCATAGCCACGTTCGAGAAATCTTTGGGCATTGCGCCTGATAACGCTGACGCGTGGCATCGTCTGGGACTCAGCTATGAGAAAAAGGAAAACATGGAGACGGCCGTTAAATCGTGGAAGAAAGCGGTCGAGATTGGGCCTGAGAGCGATGCCGGCCGCGAAGCCGCGCTTAAACTGAAAGTCGCTGATGACGCCGTCTAGCATGTCTGAATTTTGCGGCAGGGTACTTATTGTAGACGACGACGAGGAGCTTGCCGGTCTTATCGAGCAGTATATCGTGTCCGACTATTCGGCGGTGCGCGTCGATAAGGTTCATAGCGCTGAAGCGGGTATCAAAAGATTTTCCGCGGATAAATACGATCTGGTGATGCTGGATTATAATCTCCCGGGTATGGACGGCATCAAAGCTTTGAGTGAGTTCAAACGCATGGGCCGGAATACGCCCGTCATCATGATGACGGGCGTGGGTAAAGAGACCCTGGCGGTTGAAGCCATGAAAAAAGGCGCTTACGATTATATCCCCAAGGGAGAGAATTTCGTTGCTTTCATGCGGGCTTCGATATGGCGCGCTGTCAAGGAGAGGCAGGTCGGTAGAGAGCTCGGGGATATCTGTTCGGCTGTCAATAATTCGATCGGCTCTCTTTTTGATCTCAATGATCTCCTTCCGATGGTTTTAAATCTCGCGTCAGTGATGCTTAATTCCGATAGCGGCTCGATAATGATCTTCGATGCGAGAAAGGAGGAGCTTGAGGTAATGGCGGTTGTTGGCCGAAAAGCGGGAAAGATCGAGGGCAAAAAGATCAAGGTCGGAGAGAGTATCGGGGGGCGGAATGCTGGCGGCCGCCGGGGAGCCCAAACTTATCACGGGTGGTCTATCCGGCTACCCTGAATTCAAGCATCTTTTGACCCGTGATGATATAAAGTCATCGCTGTGTGTTCCCCTGAAAGCCAACGGGGAAGTACTCGGAGTGATAAACCTCAGCAACGCGCGCAATCCAGCGCAGGATTTATCGACTGAGTCCCTCGAGATATTGACCTCGTTCGCGCAGAGAGCGGCTCTTGCGATACAGAACGCCCAGATACGAAAGGAGCTCTCGCGGAGCTATTCTCATCTCATTCAGTCCGAGAAGATGGCCGCCATCGGTAAGATCGCTGCCTGGGTGGCCCACCAGCTCAACAGTCCGCTCACCGGTATCGGGCAGAGCATGGACGTGCTTAAAAGAAGGACCGCCAAGGACGATGCAAGCTATGAGCTTGTCGTCTCATCGAAAGAAGCGGTGACCTTCTGCGCCAAAGTGATCAGGGACCTTCTGCAGTTCTCAAGAGACTCATCTGATTCCGACGGGGAAGTGGACTGTAATAAAGCCATCGATGGCATACTGAGCTTTGCCACGCATCAGCTCGAGGTAAAGCGGGTCAAGGTCGCGAGGGGTCTCAATCCTGATATTCCCGTTGTGAGGGGCAGCGCTAACCAGCTTCAGCAGGTGTTTTTAAACATGATCACAAACGCCGGGGACTCTATGAGTGGCGGCGGCACTCTCACCATCTCGACCTCCGTGAAAAAAGACAAGGGGCGCTCAGGAGTGGAGATCGTGTTTGCTGACACCGGCAGCGGCATAAAAGATGGCGACATCGACAAGATATTCAACCCGTTCTTCACGACCAAGAAGGGCGCGGGTACCGGTATGGGGCTCTATGTGAGCCGCGAGATAGTGAGCAATCATTCGGGCGCGATCAGCGTTAAAAGCGTTCCGGGTAAGGGTTCTGTCTTTACGATCCTGATCCCAATTGGAGGGAAAAGTGGCCGGTAAGTCAATGGATTCCATCAATATCCTCGTCATAGACGACTACGCTGAGATTTGCAGGACTATCAAGGAGACCCTTGTGCGCAGGAATGCGCAATTGAGGATCGATGCGGCGTATTCCGGGCAGGAAGGGCTGGAAAAATTCTCAAAAAAGGAATTCGACCTTGTGCTTCTGGATTATGTGCTCCCAGAGGAGAACGGTCTTGAAGTGCTCAGCCGCATACGGGAGAAGGATCCAAGCGTGGCTGTGATATTCATGACAGGATGCGGAGAGGAGTCCGTGGCTGTTGAGGCGATAAACCGGGGCGCCAACACATTCATCAGCAAGGGCGAGGATTTTTCAAGAGTCCTGCCTTCTGTCGTGGAGAGGGTCCTGGGAGACCGCATTCCGGTAAAGCAGTACGCGAACGTGTATGCCATGTTCGAGAAGTCTTTGGGAACGTTTTTCAAGCTCGATGATATGCTTCCGCTGATCCTGAATGTGGCCGGAGCTATGCTTAAAGCTGACAATGGCTCCATAATGCTTTTCGACAATGAAAAGAATGAGCTCGTGGTAAAAGCGGCTTTCGGGGATGGCGCGGATAAGATCAGGAACATAAAGCTTAAAAAAGGGGAAAGGATAGCGGGCCTTGTCGCTGATAAAGGCGAATCCCGGCTTTTGCTTAATGGCCTGGAGGGTTATCCGGAATTCAAGCATCTTTCAGGACGCAAGGGCGTAAGGTCTGCGTTGTGTATCCCATTGAAGGCAGGGGGCGAAGTGCTCGGCATTATCAATGTCAATAATATGATGACCTCGAAAGAACAGTTCGCTGAACATTCCCTTGAGCTCTTGACGTCATTCGCGCAAAGAGCGGCTCTTGCCATACAGAATGCCCTTATCCATGAAAAACTTTTATCAACGCAGGTCCAGCTTATCCAGTCCGAGAAGATGGCGGCCATCGGCAAGATAGCCGCCTGGGTGGCCCACCAGCTCAACAGTCCGCTCGCGGGAATCGGACAGAGCATGGACGTGCTTAAAAGACGGACAGACAAGGATGATCCCAGTTATAAGCTTGTCGTTTCATCCAAGGAAGCTGTGACATTTTGCGCCAAAGTGATCAAGGATCTCCTGCAGTTCTCAAGGACCTCGCCTGACTCAGACGGCGAGGTGGATTGCAACAAAGCTATTGAGGGGATACTGAGTTTCGCCACGCACCAACTCGAGGCCAGGAAAGTCAAGGTCGTGAAGAAGCTCGACTCCGGCATCTCCATGATCAGCGGCAATGCCAACCAGCTTCAGCAGGTGTTTTTGAATATGATCGCCAACGCCGGGGACTCTATGAGCGACGGCGGAACTCTCACTATCTCGACCTCCGTGAAAAAAGAAAAGGGGCGCTCAGGAGTGGAGATCGTGTTCGCTGATACCGGCAGCGGCATAAAAGACGATGACATGGACAAGATATTCAATCCGTTCTTTACGACAAAGAAGGGCACAGGCACCGGCATGGGGCTCTATGTGAGCCGTGAGATAGTGACCAATCATTCGGGCGTGATAAGTGTTAAAAGCGTTCCTGGCAAAGGTTCAGTTTTTACGATTTTGATTCCTGTTGGAGGGAAAAATGGCTAAAGGAAGAATATTGATCGTTGATGACACGAAGATCGTGTGCCTGGCTGTGGAGGCCGAACTTAATGACGCCGGTTTTGAAGCTGAAAGCGCTTATAGCGGTGACGCCGCTATTGAGAAAGCGAAGGCCAAGTCCTTCGATATGGCTTTCGTGGATCTCGTGATGCCCGGGATGGACGGGGTCGACACATGCAGGAAACTCAAGGAGGTAAGTCCCGGCATGAAGGTCGCTTTGATATCGGGCCATCCGGCTGAGCTTGAGGGAAAGAAAGATCAGTTCATCGCCGCGGGCGGCAGTGATAAATTCTTGAGAAAACCGTTCATGGACGGGGAAGTGGTTGAAGTCGCGACTCTGATGCTTTCGTGATAGATCAAGGGGGTGATTGGAATGAAAAGTATATTTAACGAAGAGACTATAAAGGATCTTGAGCAATACAATATAATGAAGTTGCTTGAATCTGCGAATTTAGGCAATTTGGCAAGAGGCGCCAACTGGGCGGCTAGCAGGCTTTCACGCCTGGCAAACCGTATATCGAAGTTCTCAGACATCGAGCCTCGTGTTGATAAGGACAAAGACTAGACTATAAGGAGAGCCATAATGCGAATTATCGCTGTTTCTAACCAGAAGGGCGGGTCAGGCAAGACCACCACTGCTATCAATCTTTGTGCCGCGTTGGCACGCATAGGCAAGAAAGTGCTTCTCATAGACATGGATCCCCAGTCACATGCCAGCGTGGGGCTCAATATTAATACCGCCGCTCTTGCGAAATCCATCTATCATGTGTTGGTCAGCAAGGAAAATACGGGCATCGACGAAGTGATCGTTCCTGTAGCTGAGAATTTCGACATCGCGCCTTCTGAGATCGAGCTCTCAGGCGCGGAGCTTGAGCTCGCGAGCGAGATAGGCAGGGAAGCGCGGCTTTCTCACGCTATCTCAAAGATGACAAGGCGATATGATTATGTGGTTATCGACTGCCCTCCTTCCCTTGGGCTTTTGACATTCAACTCTCTGGTGGCCTGCAAGGAGATCCTCGTCGCGGTGGAGATGTCTTTTTTCGCTCTTCACGGCGTTGGCAAGCTCTTGCAGCTTGTCAGCATCATACGTGAGCGGCTCAATCACCCTATAGAGGTGCGCGCATTGGCCACGATCTATGATCGCCGCAACAAGATATCGCAGGAGATCCTGGATAATCTGAGAACGAATTTTAAGGATAAGGCTTTGAAAAGCGTGATAAACATCAATGTAAAACTCAAAGAGGCAGCGAGCAAGGGCGCGCATATTTTCGATTACGCCCCGGATTCAAGGGGCGCGCAGGATTACATGGAGCTGGCAAAAGAGATAATCTCTCAGGAAGGTCATGCGCGCGAGACCCCCGGGAGCGATGCCGTGACAGGATCTGTGCCCGAGCCGGAATCTGAGCCCGAGCCGGGATCTGATCGATGTCTGCAGGCTGCGTGAGAGAATGCGCATTTATTATTTAATGTGAACAACAGGAGGACAGATGGAAGAGACTAATTTTGACGCCAAGATAGCCGGTTTACGAAAAGCCATTGAATCCAATCGTTCTGTGTGGCGCAAGGCTTTCGAGATCGAAGAAAAAAAATGGCAGCAGCAGATCGAGGAAAAAAGCGAGGCCATCACCGGTCTTAAGGAAAAAATCGAGACGCTCAACGCGCAGTGGGAGGAGAAGTATAAGGATGCGATGAGGGAATTGACCGGTCTTAAGGATTCCCACGCTGACGCGAAATTCAAGCTTGGCAGGAGCGATGATGAGATCAAAGCGAAGAGTGAGCAGCTGGAGTCCTATAAGACCGAGCTGAGAGCGCGCCAGAGCGAGTTTGACAAGAAGCTTGATGAGAAGGATACTTCTGCCAGGGGAGCCAGTGTCAAGATCTCCGACCTTCAGGAAGAAGTCAAGATATTGAAAGGCCGTCTCGCGGAAGAGCGGCAGCGCTGGGATGATGTCGTGAAAATGAAGGAAAAGGATTTTGAAGTGCTCAAAACCGAGCTTGAGAAGAAGGCCAAAGACTGGGAAGGGCAGTACCAGAAGGACGAGGAAGAGATACAAATAGTCCTGGATGGGCGCAAAAAGCTGGAGAAAAAGATCGAAGATCTCAGCTCTCAGATGAGGAGCGGTGAGCTTAAATCTCGTGAGCAGATCTCTCTTAAAGAGGATGAGGTGGCGTCCCTGAAAAGAGAGCTTGCTCTTTCCGAGGATAACTGGAAAGACCGGCTTAAGCGTAAGGAGAATGAAGTTGACGCCATACGCAGCCAGATGGAGGAGTATGTCCGCGAGGTCTCCAGCTATGTCGAAGGTAAAGACGCGTCCGACGAAGAGCAGGGCCGGCAGGTGGACCAACCCGCCAAGCCCGGTGATGGAGATCAGGCAGAAGCGCAATCTGAGAGCGTGAAGCCTGAAGCGAAGAAGAAATGGCGGTTGTTCGGGGGCTGAAAAAGGAGAATCGGATGGGAAAGGATTTAAATGGCTGTGTTCCAGTAGGCGGGGAACTCGGCACTTCAACCACAAAATTTTGCGCTGACAAGGATGTTGTCTCATTCTCGTCTGTCGTCGGAGAAGCGATGACGGAGATGATGGAGAAGAGCTGGCGGCTCATGAACCGTTCTTCCGATAAAAGATGGATACGCAACCTCGCGATCTTTGACGACAAGAAGAATGCCTGGCGTTACGTGGGAGCTATGACCCGCAATTCCCCGAGTGTGAACTGGTTTACCAGTCAGGGGCTCGTGCAGAATTACGATGATGCCTTCGTGGGCATACAAGCCGCCTTGTTCTGCCTCAATACCGAACGTGAAGGGCGCGGCGAATCACCTTTGGAAAAAGTGAGTCTTGGGTTCGGCATCACCGTGCGCCTCGGCGAGAACACCGCTGACAAATTTTTTGATTACCTGAAAGGCCGTATTGTCAAGGAGAACGGCAAGAAGTATCTCGTCATCAAGGCCAAGAACATGGCCACCGACGAGGTGCGCGAGATAAGGATCCAGATGGTCTCCATAGTCATACAATATCAGGCCTATGGCGCGTATATGGCCATGCTTTTCAAGAAATTTAACATGAAGGTGTTCAACACTTATGTCATCGATATAGGTCATGGAACATGGATAAAGCTTCCTATTATCGGCAATGAGGCGGACTTGAATCTTTCTGATTCCCTTCCTGAGGGCATGCACACTATAACGCAGAATATCAGCACTGTTATATTTGAAAGCAGTAAAGAGAAGTTCAAGATCCCGGAGCAGAGGATAATGGAGAAACTTTCTTGCGGAGAGTATCAGATAGAGATCCCGGGTGTGGGCGTGTATGATTTCAAGGAACTTCTTGATAAGCAGTGCGACGTGTTCGCCCAGAAGATAATGCAGAAAGTAAGAGGGGATATCTCCCAGCTTTCCAGAAGGGGCGAATTCCTCGATTATTTCACGGTGATCGGGGGTGGAGCGCATCTTCTTTTTGACCGCATTCGCGATATGCTTGCGCAGTACTATGAATGGCCCGATAAAACTGTGTCCCAGAGGATAGTGAGATCCGAGGATTTAGGTCTTAATCCGCGATATATCAATTGCGTGGGTTTCATGCTCGTGGCCAGGGACCAGCTAGCCGTTGAGCAGGATCAGGAAGTCGACCCGGAGTTCAGCATAGAGCGGATAATCACAGATTTCTAGAAGTCTCAAGTAAAGCGATCCCAGCGAAGTTTAAAAACGTGGCAGGGGTGACTATCCGTGTCATTAAGCGTGATGCGCGGGCCTCACTGCCCCTTTCTGTCATCCTGAACTTGATTCAGGATCTCTTTGCTCTGTCATCTTGAGGAGAGAGAAGAGAATTGAGATCCTGAGACCCTGAAACAAGTTCAGGGCGACTCTGCTGAGTCGATTCAGGATGACAAAAAAAGGGGAGCGAATAATCACGCAAAGGAGCGATCATGAAAAGTCCGGGAAATTTTCTTATTCTTGATGAAGAAACCACAAAATTACTGCAGATCCTCTCCAAGATCCACCCTCACGGTAATAAGCGGGTGCTGCGCATACTTCTTAAGTTCTATATAAAACTCGCCAAACACGCGCGAAGCAAGAATATGGAGCCGTTGACCTTGATCGAGGATATCTCCCAAAAATATCTTTCAAAAGAATATTCTGGTTTTGAGCTTGGAAGGATCAAGAAAATAGATGATGCGATCGAGAGTGTTGAAGGGGCGGCTGTCTCATCGGACGCGAGAGATGCTTCAGGCGACATGTCGGAACTTAAAGCCCTGATACGCGAAGTGCGCTCCACCATGGCCGCGCGCTCAGGAGCTCCTGACACTGAGGATACATTCTCCCCCAAGGAGGCGGCCAAGCTTGTTAAGGTAAAGGGCTCGGGCGCGCAAAAAAAGCGACAGGATTACAGGCAGATAAGAAAGCAGCAGAGACCCAGAAAAATAGATTTATAGTGAGCAGCGCAGGTCCGCTGTCATTCTCAGTGCGGCGAAGGATCATAATTTAATGTCCAGCACGATATATCTCGATATAGGCGACGCCTATACAAAGTTCCTTTCCGCTCCCGGGCAAAAGGACGACGCGAATCATGTGAAAAAGGGCTGTTTCGCGAGCTGTGCTCTGAGGTATCCGCCGCCCGGCGCGTTTTATGATTTTGAGGAAAGTGTCTACAGGTGCCGGGATAAAAACACCCGCGATTATCTGGTGGGATGGCCCGCTGTGCTTGCCGGCGGGCTTATGCTCGGGTGGGAGTCCAGGCATGAACATATCTGGGCGGTTTTGTGTAAGACGCTGTTTGAGAATTGCTTTGATGGTGACGAAGTGGATATCTGCCTTGCCTATGATATCGGAGAGAAGTCCGAGAAGATGCGCAAGCTCTCTGAAGAGATAAAGGATGGCGAGATCGATGTCTGCTCAAGGCGCCTCTATTGCGAGAACGAAGAGTCAAAGACTATCAAAACCACGTTGAGCCATATGGCAAGCCCGCTGAACCTTCTTAGCCATTACGCGAGTGGCGCCGGGAAGGATATTTCGGCTCTTATTGTGGACATAGGTTTTACGCGCACGAAGATATATGTGGTGAGTTTTAAAAAAGGACTGGAGCATTACGCGGTCTCAAACGCTTCCGTCAGCGCGTACTGCCAGGGGCTTAAATCTCATTTTAAGCAGATCGGACGCAGCGTCAATGAACATCTGCTCATGAAAGAGCTTGAGCTGAATTATCCGCACGTACTCGTTGGCGATGAGAAATACAATGTCGCGCCCTTGATCGAGAGCGCGCGATGGGATATGAATAAAGAGCTGTTGAAATGCGTTTCCGATGCGCTTAAAGGTTACTATGGCGCCAATGGACGCTGGGTGGACATGTTCATCGTCACCGGCGGAGGGGCCGCTTTTAACGGGGAATTGCTTTGCGTGTCGATTGCCGAAGAAAATTACAGTTTTAAAAAAGTGATAAATGACGCTTCATCCACATATGCCGTGGTAAATGGCATGAGAAACAAAAAGGAGATTCTTTTATGAATAAACAGGAAGAAAATACGGAATCTGTTCCAGGTGACTGCAGCGGCAATCTCGCAAAGACAGGCAGGGCATTAAAGCAATTAGCGATTTTAAGCGCGATCCATATAAAGGACGGCGCGAGTTTTGTGACTAAAAAAGGCGGGAGCGGGCTGATCGAAGCGGCTAAACATGCTTCAACCGGCACGGTTATCGTGGCTAAAGCCGCCAATAAGGCCGCCAAAGCAGTTGCGCAAAAGGGCATCCCCGGCATGGCGCAAGCAGTCATATTCGCTGCGTCAAAAGGCGGCCGTGGAGCGCAGGAAGCGTTCAAGGCAGCCAGATCCGCGGCAGCGCAGGGTGGCGATGGCGTGGCCAGAGCAGCCAGGTTTGCGGCGTCAGCCGCGTCCAAGAGCGGCAAGGGCGTAGCGGATGCTGCCGGCGTGGTCAGGTCCGCGGCTTCAAAAAAGGGCCGGGATACGGCAGGGTCGGCAAGATCCGAAAAAGTATCAGGTATTACCATGCGCATGCGCTGCGCTGCCGGCAAAGGCAAGGATTTTTTCCGCGCCGTATCAGGCGCGATCTCTTCTGCCGTCGCGGCGCACGGTGAGACTGATGTCAGGAAATTGATAAAGAAGCGCAAAACTCTGTCCAATATCTTCGTAAAAGTGTCCGCTCCGGTCTCAGAATCAGGCGAGCTTACAAGCCAGCAGATGATCGGTGAGCTCGGCAAAACGATCGACATCGCCACAGACCAGGACGATGCCGATAACCTCCTGATCCTCAACTTCGACGCCTACTTCAAAGCCATCCAGGACAAGAAATAACCCCCCGGGATCCATTACCGCGCCTTATTTCCTTCATAAAAAGTGATGCGACAAGACTCGTAATGATAAATGAAGCTAATTCCGTGTCATTGCGAGGTATATGTCCTTGATCATCATTGAGAAGATATACCGTGGCAATCTCAAAGCCATGCGTTGCCTTTGATATTTCCAGAGCTTTCCAATTTCCGGATTGATCCCTTGATAAACACATTTCTTGCTGGTATATTTTGTATAAGAGTTTTTCTGGTATATGACGGATGATATGACTAAGAAACACGTTCTTATCGCAGATGATATGAGGGGGATAGTGCGGGTTATTTCGAAGGCATTCGCCAAGTATCCCGCGCTTTTCACGATAGAGACTGCTTACGACTGCGAACAGGCTTGGGAGGCGATAAGCAAGCGTATGCCCGACCTGGCCATAGTTGACGCCGGGTTACATGAGATGGGCGGTCTTAACTTCTGCCGGAAGTTGCGCGCACATCCCAAAGCTAATAACGTTAAGATCATTTCGATTTCAAGTGCCGCGGGGATCACGAGTCAGGACGTGGATGCCTGCGGCATAGATTGTTTTTTCCAGAAGCCAATGTACCCTTCGGTTATACTTGGCTGCGCGGCCCAATTCCTGGGAATTAAATTATCCCGAAAAAAAGCTTTGGCAAAGCAGAAGAAATAGATCTGAAATCCAGGCGTTGTTGAAAGCAGCCGCGCTGCTGCTGTTGCGGGAAGCGGATCCTTAAATGAGAAGAAAAAACAAAAGAGTAAAGCTGCGTTCCTCGAAACGCGTAAAACCAGCTGTGAGAGGCGCGCAGCGTGCCTTGCGGCCCAATCCGATCTTAAACTCCCCGGCGCATAATATAAACAAGGAGCTCCCCGGCGCGCGCTCTTTCCCGGGCGGACAGGTCAAATATTTTGGCGATGAGGGGCAATTGCGCCATATGCAGAAGATGGAGGCCTTGGGCAGGATGGCAGGCGGTATTGCCCATGATTTCAATAATGTCTTAACCGCGATCTTCGGCAGTTGCGAGCATCTCAGGGATGAGATGAGTCCGGGCGGTAAAGGACATGATGATATCGATGAGATAATCGCTGCCGGAGAATATGCTGCTTCCCTGACGCAGCAGCTTTTGGCATTTACCAGGAAGCAGGTCGTTCAGCCGGTTATTTTCGACGTGAACGGCGCGATCTCGGGCATGAGTAAGATGCTCCAGCGTCTTATCGGCGAGGATATTGAGTTCAGGATGGACTTTAAGGAAGCTCAGTGTTTTGCCAGGGCTGATATCGGACATATGAAACAGATCATCATGAATATGGCCCTTAACGCCCGTGACGCAATGGGTAAAAGGGGAAAGTTGACCATCAAGACTTCGCGCGTCACGCTTAAAAAGATGTTTCGCGGCTATGATCTTGAGCTTAAGCCCGGAACATACGCAGAGCTTTCCATCATTGATAATGGTAAGGGGATGAGCGCGCATGTCAAAAAACGGATTTTCGAGCCTTTCTTTACCACTAAAGATTCAAGTCGAAACACCGGGCTGGGTCTGTCAATGGTTTATGGGACAGTAAAGCATCTCGGCGGCGGCATCGTGGTTACGAGCAAGCCGGGCAAAGGCACAGTATTTAATATCTTGTTGCCGCGCGCGGGAAAGCAGATCGGAAAAACCCCATCGCGGGCGAATACGCGCGCGCATCAAGCGCGAGAGGGTGCGGAAACCGTAATTTTGGCTGAGGATAATAAAATGGTGCGCAAGGTGGCTTGCCGCATTCTCACTGCTAGCGGTTACAGCGTGCTGGAAGCCGCAAACGCCGGGGAAGCGTTGTGTGTATTGAAAAAAAGTCCAACGCCCGTATCCCTGCTCATTACAAATGTCGTGATGCCTGGAATGGGCGGCATCGAGCTTGCCCGGAAAATCTCTGAAAAAAAACCCCGCATCAAGGTGCTTTTCATGTCAGGATACGCGCCCGACACGATCCCCGACGCTGCCAAAATAGACTTGACCGGGAATTTCCTAAAAAAGCCCTTCACTTCACAGGAACTCAGAGAGAAAGTCTCGAATATCCTCGGGGGACACTTTAATCCTGTGCAGCGCAGGCAAGCTTGAGCACCTTTTGAATAAGGGTATGGCGGGCAAGCTTCTCCTGCGATCAAAAAGCCGCGCGAAACCTGCTTAACTCTTAAAATTCCTATGACATGAATATCGAATAAAGCGTCATGTTCTTGTCGATCGATTGCGGAACAGCGACCCGGCCTGATCTCGGCCCCGCTGTCGCTTAAACGGTTTTTATCCGTTTTGAGTTTCAGCCAGTTTCAGGATGCTCTTGGCAAATGACACTATAAGCACTTCGAGTTTCGGTTTCCTTTTTTGCAGTTCCTTAATCAGATATATCCCGTCCTTGGGCGCGGGGATCTCGATCTCAGTGACTACGAGCTTGTAGTCGTTTTTCTCAGCGAGTTCCAGGGCGCTTTGCGCGTTCTTGGCGATGTCAGCGTTTAATCCCTGCTTTGACATAAAATAGCTTGCCCCCTGGCGATAGAGGAAATTCCCTATCACAAGAAGCAGGCGCCCATCTTTTATCTTCGCCAGGTCAAGGGGGTTCATTGATCTATTATCCAATTTTCAGGGGTATTTACCGAAACGAGATATTGTCCGGCATGATGTTCCCAATGCTGGAACCACGCTTGATTGGAGCGCGGTTGTCCCGCTTTTGATTTGCTGGCTTTGGGAATTTTTAGCGGGTTCGATTTTTCAAGACTTCAAAAATAAATCATTTTCTCCCAATCGTGAATTTTTCCTTTATTAATTTGTCCGCTCCGTTTTTAACCCCCCGACGGCAATTTTCTTTTTTAAGCCAAAAATTCACGATTCGTGAATCTATCGTGAATATATTTCACATCTCTTATTGACGATTACCATGCTTTTCGATTTTAATGGGGGTAATGATGAAATTTATGGAAAACGAAAGCTTAGGGAAAGAGAATTTTTATGACGAGCACATGGAGGAAATGCGAGATATGCTCATTTCGCGCAGCCGTAATGTCGGGATAACATGCCCGAAATGTGGCTATTCCTGGAGGGAACGGGTGGCAGTACTCCTGGAAATGCTCAAGGCACCGGCAAAGCTTCTAGCGATGTTAAAAGAATGGAGGTACAAGCAGGCAAGGGAAGAAGGTTGCAAGCTGTGGAAGGTATTCCGGACAAAGGAGCTTGAAAATATCGGCAGCATTATGCCTCAGAACCCGGAAGAATTTAAGCAGATTAAGGGCGTGGGGCCAAGAAGATTTGAAAAATACACACCGGAAGTTTTGGAAATAATCAGAAAATTCAAAAATAAGAAAGAGGAGGAAATGAAGGCTAGCTAAGCCAAATAAAAACCGCCAGCGCTAACTGGCGGTTTAAGTGCCATGTCGTACTACCAACACCAGCACACTTTGTTTATAGCACACAGAAGGGGTTTTGTGCAAGTCCTCTGTGGCAAGATTGGGAAAGCCATGTGGCTTTCCCTTTTCTTACTGCTGGTTGCCCCCTTATTGCAGGCAGAGTATCTTCTAGTAAGTTCAACTCCTGTTACCTGGGATTGGGGTAATTTTGTCTCGGATGGGTCTCAATATATCTACTTCGTTAGAACTCCCTCTGGCAACAATAAATATATTGGTAAGTACGACAAGGATTTAAATGAATTATTTACTCTGGCTTCCAATGCCTTTGTTTACGCCAAAGATATCGCTATAGATAATTACAACCAGACCCTTTATATGGCGGACCAGATTTATAACCCGAGTGGAGGATATGATTTCCGCATAAGGGCGTTTTCCCTTACTAACGGCTCACAGACCAATCACTGGCTTGTCCATAATGGTGGCTCAACCACCCATCCTAAGATAGCCGTGGGTATTAATGGGGATATATTTTTCGTTTACCGTGATTACGAAGACGGCTCTGTGGGTTGGCGCTTGAGGATAAAGGTTTTTTCTCCATCCGGCTCTCTTGTAAGGACCTTTACACTTGACGACCTATGGATAACCGGGGATATTTGCATATCAGGGGGATATATCTATCTTTTGGCAGGCGGCACTGGTGGCGTCTCGATATCCAAATACAACCCGGTTGGATCTCTGATTTCGCGCTTTAACGTGAGCGCTGCTGATGGAATGTTTGTTGACTCCCAAGGCTTTGCTTATGTCAAGGATGACTACGGAACAATCTATAAATACTCTGAGACAGGAAGCCTGGTTTTAACAATCAATAAGCCTGATTGGGCAGTGAATTACTCTCCCAGCGGGATAGCCAGCTTTGACAATGACAGGATTTTTGCGGTGATGAAGGGAGATTCATACCGTTTTGTCCAGTGGCTATGGAACACGCCGCCTTCAAATCCTGTAATCATCAAGCCAACGGGTAACATCTACAACCACTATGACTATTATGACTTTACATGGAATCCGTCTAGCGATGCGGAATATGACGATATTGCGTATGAGGTCTGGATTGGGGCATCTGTGGGTTCTTTGGCCAAAGCGGGGGATGCAGACTATGCGTCTTTAACAGTCCAGGGGCTTAATTTCGGGCAAAGTTATTACTGGAAAGTCCTAGCAAAAGACCCTTATGCAAGCTCAGAAAGCACAGTAGCGCAGTTTACATTCAATCTGGATAACACAGCACCCACGGCTCCGGGTTATTCAAATTTGAGTTTTACAACCAGAGATACGACTGTGTACCTTGATTGGAACCCTTCCAATGACCCGGATGGCGATCCCATTACATATCGCGTTTATATTGGTAACACGCCAGGCTCATTAAGCGAGGTGCATTCCGGTTATCAGATAAGCTATCAGTTTTCAGGATTCAACTGGGGTCAGACTTATTACTGGAAAGTAAGCGCGGAAGACCAGTTTGGCGCGAAGACAGATGGTGCGATAAAGACCATTAAGGTCAATTTCAGGAACTCAGCGCCAACAGCACCAAATTACTCAAATCTTAATTACACGACCAGAAATTCATCAGTTATTTTAAGCTGGGAAGCGTCAGATGATGAAGACTGGGATACTTTAACTTACAAGCTTTATCTGGGCAATTCCCCCACAGCCTTGAGTCTGATGTCTCAGACAGAGCAAGCAAGCTATTCATTCTCAGGATTCACATGGGGAAGCACTTATTATTGGAAGGTAAGAGTGGAAGACCCTTATGGGGGCGTGAATGAGGGGCCGACAGTCTCAGTAACCGTTAATTTTCAAAATGAAAATCCCACAGCACCAATTCTTAACGGTCCCTTCACCAGGGGCGTTCATTCAACAGAAACGTTTTCTGACACGTTTAGCTGGCTCTATTCCAGCGATGCTGATGGTGACAGCATCACCTATAAGGTTTTAAAAGGCCCTAATCCGTCAAGCCTATCTCTTGTTGCGCAAGATATTGTCAGCAATACCCATATCCTTGATGACTTAGCCCAATGGTCTACCAACTATATAGTTATAACAGCTTCAGACACATATGGCGGCACAACTCAAAGCGCGGTAACTGCCATAAGATACTATCTGGACAATCAGCCGCCATACCCTATTGTTTATTCAGGCACTTGGGGGCAGATAGTTACCCGTTCACCCTCTGTTTATCTCTCCTGGCAATTATCCCAGGACCCTGAAGAGGATCCAATTAACCATTCCCTATGGCTTGGCACAAGCCCAGATTCGTTGGCCCTTGCTGTCCAAGGAGAAATAAGCGCCTACAAATGGGATGGGCTTTCATTTGGGACTACTTATTATTGGAAGGTGATGGCTGAGGATTCGTTTGGGGCTGTTACGGAAGGGGAAGTAAAGAACTTTTCCCTGACGTTCAAGAACTCGCCTCCGCCTGTGCCTGCG
>JBHPMF010000047.1:0-17566 GCA_042563375.1 Elusimicrobiota bacterium
ATCTTTTACAACCAGTCTTCGTTTCTCTTAACAGGAGCACAGGAGCACCGCAGCACAGCAGCACGATATATCAGCCTTTATCTTTTATAGAGCCCTATAAACTCCGTCTGCGCAAGCGTATGATCGCCCATAGCTCTGACCAGTTCGCCGACAGTGGCTTTTGCCGGGAGATCAAGCATGGTATTTAAAGCGTAAGCCTTAAAAAAGTATCTGTGAGGTTTTCCGGGTGGTGGGCATGGCCCCCAGTAACCCACTTTGCTGAATTCATTTACTCCCCATACGAGACCTTGTTTTGCTCCGTTGTCCAGGGCCTCATTCTTCTTGATACCCTCAGTTAAACCGGGCTGATCCGCGGGGATGTTATAGATGATCCAGTGCACCCAGATGCCAGGCGGAGCATCAGGGTCATCCATGATGAGCGCAATGCTTTTTGTTCCTTTTGGAACATCGCGCCAGGTTATATCGGGGGAGACATCTTCCCCATCGCAAGTGTATTTCTTGGGGATCTTTGCATCGTGTTTGAATGCTGTGCTTGTCAGGTGAAATGGCACGGAAACCTCCTTTAGCGTATTATTTTCAATTGTCTTTGCTTTGGGAGATGGCTTTTGACTTTTGTTTTTGATCTGCCCATTGCAGGAAGAAATAAAAATAACCGATCCCAGTAAAATTATTGTTTGTAATTTCATGGTGATCCTATGCTTGTTTTGCGTGTTTAGCGCTTATCTTTTTAGTTCCGAATCTTGACAGTATTGTTGCGCCTATGCCAAAGAACAACACAGCCATTGATGCCAGCCACCCTATGATCGGGATCCATGAGATGAGAACTATCACAAAAAGCCCGAGAACGCAGAGGAACCAGTCGTTTCGCACAAAACCCGTCTGGTTTTTAAGCATCCTGCTTCCCATCCAGTATCCAATGCTTACATAGCTCCAAAACCATAGGGTTACCATGCCAAGGGCTACAAGAGGGAGTATGGGTATACCGATGATCGATATCAAGAGCATTACAGAGAGAACAATAAGAGCCGGCCAGAACAGGATCCCCAAAAGTATGCAAAGCCCCGGTTTAGCTTCAACGCATGATGCTGTTTGGGCAAGCTGTTTTGGGAAAAGAAGTCCTGCCAAAAGCGCTAAGGCCAGCCATCCAAGAGAAGAAAGCAGCTTCATCCAAAGCGCCATGCCTGCTAAAAATCCTGCCATTGGGACAGCTGCTGCGCTCAAAGAGCCCAGATTTAAGTTAAAGCCGGGCATCTCTACTGTTTCCCCGTGTACGCTTGCGGCTTCTGATTTATCCAGATGTCCTCCAAGAACAGTGAGAGCACCTTCGATAATTGCCTGAGGCCCCAGCTTGAGTTCTCCACCCAGCACAACAGTATCGCCTTCAACGTGTCCGTTTATTTCTGCGTTGCCGCCGAGTACGACCACATCTCCGTCGATGTTTCCCAAAGCGCGGATCGATCCGCCGAACACAACTACATCTCCTTTGATATTTTGATCAGCAGAGATTTTAATGTGTTTGCCGAAATGCACTATTCCGCCGTCTGCACCATCCTCTATGCATAATACCGGTGATGAATATAAAAGAAAACAACCTGCTACTAGAGCTGTAATTGAACGCATGGGAACCCCCTTTTAAATTTCTACGCGCTTGCTTTTTCTACTTTTGTTCCAAGAAAGTAAATAAATATTGCCAGCAAAACGATCCCGATCAGGTTTAATATGTACGGAGCGAATCCAAACCCAACCGGTAGATACCCGACAACCATCGCGACTATCCCGACAAAAAGGCAATATGGAAGCTGAGTGTTAACATGGTCCATATGATCCATGGCGCATGCCATTGAGGATATTATAGTGGTATCTGATATAGGAGAACAGTGGTCTCCGAATACAGCGCCGGATAAAACCGTTCCAATGCAGGCATATATATAGTTATTCATGGGTTCGCCTGTTAAGCCTGCATCTCCCCCGAGATTCAATGCAAGGGGGATAACTATCGGGAAAAGTATCGCCATTGTGCCCCAGGAAGTGCCTGTGGCAAAAGAAGTGACAGCCGCGACTAAAAACACTATTACAGGAAGATAATGGTGCGATAGGGATCCTTCTATTACTCCACACACAAAATTCGCAGTGCCTATGTCTTTTGTTATGCTGCCGATGGACCAGGCAAGGGTGAGTATTATGCACGCTACAAACATTGATTTCATGCCGTCAGCCCAGGAAGACAGGGTATCGGAGAATGACATTATGCCTTGCCCCAATATAAGAAGCATCGCGCATATCGATGACGCGAAAGACGCCCATAGAAGCGCTTTGAATGAGCTTGCGTTTGAGAGGATGTCTCTGAACAGAGCAGTATTGGCGGCATCAACGCCTGATTTTTCCGCTATGGATTGATAGCCTGTGTACCACAACCCCAATATTACTCCGAATACAAGCACACAAATAGGCAGTATCGCGTTTATAGCTCTTTTTGGGATTTTTTTCCCGGCTTTCACCTTATCCATTTCTTCGCTGACGATCGGTTTTGATCCGGGCCGCAATGTGTGTCCTGTTTTTTTGGCTCTTTGCTCTGCTTTGAGCATTGGCCCGAAATCCCTGCGCATCAAGATAAATATAGGCATGGCGAGCAGGAGTATGATGACATAGAATCTGTGGGGGATGGAGTATATAAATGCCATATATGGATCAATGCCGATATTGTTTGCCTTGAAGGATTCGCTGATCAGCCCGATCTCGTAGCCTATCCATGTTGACACAAGGAAAACCGATGATACAGGAGCAGCTGTAGCGTCGATTATAAAAGACAGTTTTTCTCTTGAAATCCGGTACTTGTCGCTGATGGAGCGCATTGTATTGCCCACTATAAGGCAATTAGCATAATCATCAAAGAATATCACAATGCCCAGAAACCATGTTGAGAGCTGTGCTACCATGGGGTTTTTCACTTTTTTTGAGACAAAATTCACTATCGCTTCTATTCCGCCTGATTTATTGATCAAGCCGACTGTTCCTCCGATAAGAAGGGTGAATATTATCACTGCCATGTGGTCAGTGTCAGCAAGGCTTTTGTGAATGTAGGTGTCGAGTGATTTAAAGAGGCCTTTCCACAGGGCGCAGAGGAAGTTATTGTAAGTGTCCAAAGGGTAGCTCAATACTGCTCCTGCGAATATACCCACAAAGAGCGAGAAGATCACTTCGTGCGTGATGAATGCCAGGGCTATGGCGATCAGCGGCGGGTAAATGGGCCATGCATTAAGAACCGCTTTAGGTCCCCAGAGGATAGAACTTAAAAAAGCGAGTCCTCCGAAAATCCCAATAAATATAAGTAATCGTTTTTTCATTGGATATCAGTATATGAATTTCATGACCATTCGATTGTGACCTACGTCTGTCATTGCGGGCATAATACTTAAAACTTGTTGCTATTTAATGATCTGTTTGTCATCCTGAAATAAATTCAGGATGACAGAAGGAGTGCGCCCATGCCGCTTCATATCCAAAAAGGCTTCGAAATATCAAACGGTTTTGATATTCGAAGGGTTAAAAGCTCACTTTCTATTCGGAAAGCGGCTTATTAGTAGCAACAAGTTTTAAGTATTATGCCCGCAATGACAGAGGATGCATCATCTGCCGTTAAATTTCTCCCAATGCACCACATCGCTTGCTTTTCGTTTTTTCGAAGTCGTTGTCTGTTTCTGCGGATGACCCATTGGTATCAAGCTTACCAGTTTGTAATCCGCGGGAACACCCAGCAGTTCCCGGACAGTATCCATATACGGCTTTTTATCTCCTGCCACCCAGCAGGTTCCGATCCCGAGCGCAGTGGCTGCGATTATCATGTTCTGCGTGGCTGCACACCCGTCTTCAAGAAAATATTTCGAGTTTTTACAGAAAACGATTATTGTCGCTGCCGAGTCTTTAATGAATTTTCCGCTGTTCGCGATATCTCCAAGGTTAGCCAGGATTTTTTTGTTTATAACAACTACGAATTCCCAAGGCTGGTCTCCGTATGCTGTTGGAGCTAAGTTCCCGGCTTCCACGATTTGATCAAGGATTTTTTTATCAATCGGTTTGTTGGTATACATTCTTACGCTTGTTCGTTTCTTTATCGCTTCCAAGGTATCCATGCGGCCTCCTGAAAAATGCGCTGCATCTTCAACATGATAATTCTATTGTATTTTCTATCATCCTGCAGAGCAAAAAAATAGCCCCTGTCCCAATCGGGATCAGGGGCTATTGTAAGCTGTTTGTATCCGGGCCTAGCTGTTAAGTATCTTCTCAGCTTCTTCCTTGTCAACATCCATCACATATGTGATCCCGCTCATCTCAGCTGCTTCCTTTGTCAGGGCGCAGATATCGTTGCGTGTGATGTGGCTTAAACTGAATTTTCTGGCTCCGCACATGAGCTGTCTTAAGCCCTGGCCGACTCTCTCTAGGTATGTGTAAACTCCGATCGCTCCCGGGGGCACCTTGGCAAAATCTTTGCCAAGTTCTTCTTTGAGATTATGGGATTCAACGAATACCTCTTCCAGGCTGCTGCCGAATCTCTCAACGAACACGGGGATATTGCCTTCGCTGATCCTGTTGCCGATCGTTTTGCCAACCATGGCTGCTGTAAGCGGGGCGCGCGCCATTTCGATCATTTTTACATATGGCGCTCCAAAAGCCAGGCCTTTAAATATCTGATCCTCAAACACGAATCCGCTCGCGATCGCTATAGGAGGAATGTACGCTCCCTGGCTTTCAAGTTTCCTGCAGTATTTATGCAATAGGGAGAAAAGCTCGATAGGAGGGATTCCCCACTCGTTCATCATCTTCCACGGGCTCATTCCTGTTCCGCCTCCGGCAGCGTCTACTGTTAGAAGGTCGATCTTGGCAATAGAGGAGAATTTAATGGCGCGGGCTAAGTCCGCAGGGCCATAGGCTCCCGTCTTCAGGGTCACGTATTTGGCTCCTGCTTTGCGAAGCTCTTCCACGCGTTTCACGAAGCTCTCTTTTGTGACCATCCCGACTCTTGAATGGCGTTCAAATTCGTGGAAACTCCCTTTTTCAAAGGCTTTTACAGTATTGGGCTCAAGTGGATTCGGCAGGACAATATAGCCTCTTTCCTTGAGGGTGCGTGCTTTTTTGAGATTTTTGATCTTTACTTCGCCGCCTATATTTTTTGCTCCCTGGCCCCATTTCAACTCTACAGTATCAATGCCGAGTTTTGAGATCGCGTATTCCTGGACCCCAAGGCGCGTGTCTTCAACATTAGCCTGGATTATGATAGCGCCATATCCGCCATGCTGCCAGTCTTTGTAAAGTTTTACTCTTCTGGCAAGTTCCGGAGAATCCGTGACCCTGCCTTTTGTGATCGTGGAATTCATGTCCATTCCGCAGACATTTTCTCCGACTGTCATCGGGACCCCGGCGAGCGCTGCGCCTCCGGCGAGCCCTTCCCAGTTGTTGCTTGCCACATCTGTGGAACCCAGTCCTCCGAAAACAATGGGAAGCTTGGCTTTTAAGCCTTTGCTGATTTTCGTTTCAAGGCTTACATTCGGGAATATCGCTTTATCCGAATCAGCTTCTATGCCTTGGGCGCCCACAGCTGTTCCCATGATGGTGAAATGCGAAAAATCTACAGGATATTGTTTTTCTCCCGCTGTTGTTATGATCCCGAATGGCTGCGGGTAGATCACCTCGCTGCCGCGAATAGCTGATTTCCCGACTTCGCACATCCCGATGCATCCGTCAACACATGTGACGCAGAGTCCGCTTAACGGACTCACAGAGTCCACGGTCCTGTTCTTTGTTAAAGTCGCTGCGCTGGCGTTATACTTGCTTAATCCCATTGTTTTCCTCCTAGTCTATTTGTCGTTATGACCATAAAATCGTTACTTAGATTTTGCTTCCTTTTTTTCTTCTTTTTTTTCTTCTTTCTTTTCTTCTGGTTTTTTTTCTTCTCCTTTTTGCTTTACGCAGGTTCCGCAGGAGCCTGTCGTGCCCATATAGCACTTGTAATCGTCAAAAACTTGCGTGCATGTAGGCTCGAGCGTCATGCATGAGCCGCATACAGTATTGCCGGCATTGGGCCCCTGGCATCTTAACATGCATACCGGACATACATATATGCATCCGCCGCAGAGGCGGCAGGTTTCTGATTTTTTATTGAACGGGGTTGTTATTTTTCGTTTATATCCCCTGTTCACAAATCCTATGGCTTTTCCGGTCATCTGCTCTTTGCACATCCTCACGCAAAGGCCGCAAAGTATGCAATCATCGTTTCGTGGCTTGAATCTCACCCGGCTCACATTGAATCTCGCGGCCAGGTCCTGGATCGTCTTGGAGCTCGGGCAAACCGATAAAAGCATCTCAATGAGCATTTTTCTCGTGCGTATTACCCTTTTGGAATTGGTGCGCACATAAAGTCCTTCTTCAACCGGATAAGTGCAGCTTGTTACCAGTTTTGTTGCCGGACCTTTGCCTACCTCGACTATGCAGAGCCTGCATCCGCCATAGGACTGGAGTCCTTCCATATGGCAGAGGGTGGGTATCTCAAGGCCCAGGAATGCAGCTGTCTCCAGGACAGTCCAGCCGCGCTCAGCATTGAATTTAATTCCGTCAATTGTTACATTTGGCATATTCCCTACTTCCTTCTTTCGTGTTTTTCTTAAGTGCGGATGTTTCTTCTCCGTTGTATTTAGCCTGGACTGTTTGCACAGCGCCAGCCTTACATACGCTGAAACAAATGCCGCACTTCACGCATTTGGCTATGTTAATGACATGTGGTTTCTTAAGCTCGCCTGATATTGCTTTTTGCGGACAGGCCTTCAGGCATAACAGGCAGCCCACGCATTTCTTGGCGATGACTTCGTATTCGATCATTGCCTTGCATACTCCGGCCCTGCACTTGTGTTCCTTTATATGTTCCCGGTATTCATCCTCGAAATAGCGCAGAGTTGAAAGAACCGGATTGCCCGCTGTTTGGCCGAGTCCGCACATGGAACTATCTTTGACAACGCCGGCGAGTTTTCTTAGGAGTTCAATATCCCCTTCTTTTCCGCGGCCCTCACATATATTGGCCAGCATCTCCCACATCCTGCGAGTGCCTTCGCGGCACGAGAGGCATTTTCCGCATGATTCTTCTCTTAAAAAATTGGTGAAGTATTTCGCGACATCAACCATACAGGTCCCATCATCCATTACTATCATTCCGCCTGAGCCCATGATGGAGCCCACCTTTGCCAGGCTTTCATAATCAACAGGCAGTTCAAGATGCTCTTTAGGGATGCATCCGCCTGATGGCCCGCCGGTCTGCACTGCTTTATATTCCCGGTCCGCGAGGATGCCGCCGCCTATGTCATATACGATCTCCTTGATCGTTGTTCCCATGGGCACTTCCACAAGCCCTGTGTTTTTGACTTTTCCCACAAGGGAGAATATCTTTGTGCCCTTGCTTTTCTCGGTCCCGATCTGTGAGTACCATTGAGCGCCTTTATTGATGATGATAGGCACGTTTGCCAAAGTCTCCACATTGTTGATATTTGTGGGTTTTCCCCAGAGACCCTTGTTAGCAGGGAATGGCGGTCTTTGTCTGGGCTCGCCCATCTTGCCTTCAATGGAAGCGATGAGCGCGGTTTCTTCTCCGCATACGAACGCTCCCGCGCCCTTCTCAACATGGATGTCAAAATCGAATTTTGTACCGAGTATATTCTTGCCCAAAAGCCCGGCTTCCCGGGCTTGTTTTATGGCGGTCTGGACGTTTTTTACAGCCAGCGGGTATTCATTCCTTACATACACAACGCCTTCGCTTGAGCCTATGGCATAGGCTCCGATTATCATGCCTTCGAGCACGCTGTGGGGATTGCCTTCAAGCACGCTCCTGTCCATATAAGCGCCCGGATCACCCTCATCAGCATTGCAGATAATGTATCTTGTGTCGCCCTTGGCTTTTCTGCAGAATTCCCATTTAAATCCGGTCGGGAACCCGGCTCCGCCGCGTCCGCGCAACCCTGAAGCCTTGATCTCTGCGATCGTGTCCTCCGGTGATATGCCGCCCAGTACTTTTAAAACCGCGTTATATCCGCCTTCAGCGATATAATCAAAGATGCTCGTGGGGTCAATGAGCTTGTTGCTGTTTAAGATGATGCGGCGCTGTTTTTTATAAAAGGGGATGTTGCGCTCCAGCTGGATATTCTCTTTTGTATTGGGGTTCTGATAAAGGAGATTCTCGATTATGTTGTTTCTGTGTATGGTTTCCGTGACAATAAGTTTCGCCTGCTCCGGTTTCACTTTTTGATAGCAGATACCTTCGGGCGAGATGACAACAAGGGGTCCGTGTTCGCAGAATCCGTGGCAGCCTGTTGTTCTTACGCCAACCTCGTTTTGAAGACCCAGTTTTTTTATTTCCTCGACTAAAGCGTTTTTAAGCTTGACGGCATTTGCCGCGCAGCAGCTGGTTCCGCCGCAGGTGCTTACCCACTTTTTTATGTTCGCGCGTTCTGCGAGAATGGCTTGTTTGAGCTTTTCAAAATCAGGGATGTTTTTTAGCTGTTTTAATTGCGGCATTGGTTTTTCCTTTTGAAATTATTATTGATAGTAACTCCATAATGGATCCCGAATCAAGTTCGGGATGAATAAAATACATGTCCGGTAGGGCATGCATTTTATTCATTTGAAGAACGTTGAGTAGGAGTCATAAAAAGCTCTGATCTCGGCTTCAGGGTCTTCGAATTCGATCAAATGTTTCGTGCACCCTTTTCTGGTGCAGATCTGTACTTGTCCGCCTTTTTTCAGAGCAAGCGGAGCCATTTGGGCTTCGCATCTGTCGCACACCCTGTTTCCTATTAATTCTTGCTTGCAATGAGGGCAGAAAAATCGCGCGATCCTGCCTTGCGAGATGGCAAGATCCATCTGGATCTTGTAACTCCCATAGAGACGGCTTAAATAGAGGTTTCCTTTCTTTTTCCCGTAAACTGCCTTGAGTTTTATCGACGGGAGAGAATCTATCTTATGTGATTTGTCCATTAATGAATGGTTGCAGTGGATACATCTTACACTTAGCTCAATCATTTTTTCACTCCTACCTTTGTCTTGTCTTTGCACGACTTGACCATAGCATCAACATCGCGCGGATTTACTTGCCCGTGATATTGACCGTCAACCACGGCTACAGGGCCTATCGCGCAGCATCCCAGGCAATTAACTGTTTCAAGCGTGAATTCTCCGTCAGATGTTGTTTCGCCGGCGCTGATTTTTAATTTCCTTTCAAATTCTGCTGCTATCTGTTCGCCTCCCCGGACATGACAAGCTGTGCCAAGGCAGACCGAGATTATATGCTTGCCCCGGGGTTTTAGGCTAAATGAGCTATAAAAGGAAGCGACTCCGTAGACATCGATCAGGTCGCGCCCGGTCGAACTTGCTACTGTTCTGAGGGCTTCTTCCGGGAGGTAGCCGTATTCTGTCTGGACATCCTGAAGAATGGATATAAGCCCTCCGCGATTATGACTGTGCTCTTTGAGGATATCAAGTACTTTTTGTGGCTTCATATAAATTCAACTCCGAGAAACTTTTAGTGGTAAGCCGGCTAACTTGCTAGCTTTTGCGGTACTGCAGCCTTTTATTAATAGTACCGCTGTTTCTATATTAAAAGCATACACAAAAAGTGAGAATCCATTCAATATGTCCGGCCAATCGCGTGCGTCCCCATCCCGGTAGTCGCATGCTTTAGCGTGCGTTTTGTATTACGTATTAAGAGCTCCACGTTTCTTGTTAATGCGGAGCGTCAGATAGAAAGCTTGTTTTCAGGGGACTTCTCTGTTAAATATGTAGCATGCGCTGTTTATCGGGTTTGTTTTTGGCTGTGGGCGTGTTGCTGTCTGGGCCGATGCTTGCGTTTTCCGAGGGTGTGATCGCAGAGCGCATAAACTTGTCTGAGCAATGGGGGGATAGACCTCCGGCTAATCAGGGCAAATTCGGATATTGCCATGCTTTTGCTGCTGTGGGATTGCTTGAAGCAGCACATTATAGGGAATATGGTAAGGCAATAGATTTTTCCGAAAAATGGGTTCTCTACAACAGGTATGCGGAGTTAAAGAACATGAAGCTCTATATCATGAAAGAGAAACTTAAAGGTATAGGCGAGAAAAGGATCAAGATCGAAGATGAATTGCAAACATGGTCTCTTAAGCCTAAGCCGACAACGATCGAAGAGGTGATACACAGGGATAATGAGGCTGAGGGAAAAAGGGCAGAGTTGAGAAAGTTATTGGATGACGCAAATACCGCTGGTGACGCGGACCCGGCTGATTATGATCTCGACAAGATAGAGATCAACGGAATATGCCTGGAAACAACATACCCGTACTGGGATTTTGACGATCTAAAATCAAAAGAAGAAAAACTCATTGCCGAACTTTTTGATGCTAAATTGTTTTTTTCCAAATATATGGCGCTTCCGGTTCGCGGCGAGAAGCGTAAGCAAGAGCGCTCAGATCTGCTGCGCAAGTGTCCGTTCGCTTTTTTGCCCATGAAATATTGTTTTTATGATGAGGTGACCAGGCGCTATGACAAATTGTTTAAGACATGGGCGCAGCGTCAAAAATGCGAAAAAGAGACGGAGAAGTTTTCGGACTTTATGGATGGATGGATGCGCAGCTCCAAGGAATGCGGTCCGGACTGCAGGGCTCGAATAGACTTCTATCTGCTTAAGGGGATTCCGGTGGCAGCCACCATGAAGGGGTATCCTGACGGAGAAGCTGATGGCGATCACACTGTGATCATCTCGGGTTTCGATCCCGTCTCAGGATATTATCTTGTCCGCAACAGCTGGGGACCCGAAAAGAACCATCCTATACCGCAGGCAGAGATAGAGCACGTGATAACTGTGGATGTGGTCGCCAAGGATGGCGAGCTTATGAAAGATTAACAGGTCAGATGCAGGGCCACTACGACCTTCTTCCCGCTTTGGATCAGTTTGTTGTAAGCCTGGCACGCGAATTGTGTTTTTTGTTCCATTAGTTCGATATCTTGGCCCTTTAAATAATCCCTTATTTCTTGAAGGATTACCACACAGCCGTCTGATCCTGTCCCAATAACAAGTATTTCCGGTTTCTCTTTCCATTTTTCATTTAAGTCAGCCGCGCAAAGTTCATGCCCGTTTTTTCTCCGCCATGATGGATCAACACTATCCTGACTGATGATCACATCGCTTGTATATTTTTGTCCGTTAATAGTAATTTGCCCGAAAGAATAGTGATCGATTATCAGCGCCATTGCGATAAATTTTACCGCAATTACCGGTCATTGCGAGCGAAGCGCGGTCGGAGATCCTGAGCGAAGTCGAAGGGCAATCTCAGCGAAGCAGTCCTGTGGTATTCTCCACAGGGCAAAAGCACGGGGGCCTGTTGATAGCAGGGAAGCAATATGGCTGATTCTTATGCAGCGCAAATCTAGGCTTAAGTCCCCATTTAGCATGGGTCCCTGGACCCATTAAAAATTACCCATGTGTCCTATAAACTTCTTCCTGTTTCGTGTGATAATGATTCAGGGAGTGGCAATAAGAAAGGAGGAATAAGTGAGAAAGAATAAATTGTTTGCGGTGATGTTTAGCATTGCTGTTGTGTCCGGCCATGTATTGGCTAAGGATATGGGAGACCATGGTTTTACGGGAAGCCAGTTCGACAAAATTGAGTTTGAGGGCCAAGGTATCCGGGGGCTTTCAGCGGTGGGGATGGATTTTGGCGGTAATAGGCCGCCGGTCGCGGCAAATATCGAGTATAGGACTGATGGCACGGCGGGTAACAGTCCATTCAGGGTAAAGCCAAGAAGTGTGGCTGATATAAAAAAGTCAGCGAGCCGCAGGGGAAATATTGCGGGACTCGGCACAGGGGCAGTGGCCACTGCAGGCACGTTTCTGGCGTTAAATTATGCGGCCAAGATGATCGTGCCCGCGCTTATACGCAGCCCCGCTGTATGCGTGAATCCTGTCCCGGCTATCATGGGTATGGCAGGCTTAGTGGCGATCCCGGTTGTGGCTGGCATGGTCGGTTTGGGCACAGGATTAACAACCCGATACATAGTTAAAAAGAGTTATTTGAACAATAATCTGGAACAGAAGTAATTTAGGAATTCTTATTACGATAAAAGGAGGAAAAAGAAGTATGAAGGATGTCGGTAAAATGATAGCAGGGCTTATTGTTTTTTCAATGATGTGCCCGGCTTATGCGGTGGATGTTGAGCAGGCAATGAAGGGGCTTCAGGCATTGAATGCAGAATTTGATGCTGGCGCTCCAATCAAGAAAAAGTCAGATTGTAAAGAAGGGACACTTAGGCCGGATGGAACTTGCCTTATTCGCACTGAGAAAGGTGAGCCTTACAAAAAAACCACTTCAGCCAGGTGCGATTGTACGGATACGGAAATAAAGACCGAATGTGTTGACCCTTATACTGACCCGGAAACCGGGGAGCATAAATGCAAAGCGCTGGATGAAGAAGAGGTGTGTATAAAACATGTGTGGCGTCCCGGGCAAATCGACACAAAAGTTGATTACACATCTTTCTTTAAGATTGAAAAGCCTGAGGTGTATGCCAGAACCAAAGCAAAGCAGAAAAGTTCAGCAGTGGGAATCGGTTCAGGATTGCTGGCTGGCTTGAGCGTGGGCGTCATATCAGGGCTTGCCCTTAGGTTTATCGCGAAAACTTCTCCTGCCACAGCAGCGATCATCGGACTTAGCGCTGGCGCTGCGACTGCTGTTGGAACAGGGTGGTATGTGCGAAAAGAGAATAAACAGAAGGTTTATGATCAGACTTACAGTGATGAGTTGACTCGCGCCAGAACAGCGCCATACAGCCTGCCGACTCAAATTACAACGAAAATAATCAACACTCAGATAATTGACAGGAACCCGCCATTTGGCAGTGAATGTTGGTGATTCTGAGAATCTAGACGATAAGTTCTAAAAAGATATCTCCCTCCTTTTAGCTCCTGCGGAGCGCCTTGCTCCGCAGGAACAGCTTTTTCCGGGGTCACGTCTAAAGTTTCAAGTTTTGCGGCAAAACTTGAAACTTTAGACGTGACCCCGGGGAGGTTACTTCGCTACGCAGACTTTGTTTCTTCCGGTTTTCTTGGCTTCATAAAGCGCTTTGTCAGCGCTTGCTATCATATCATCAGAGCTTCTTGGATGGTTTTTGTTGAAACTTGATATACCCATACTTACCGTGACCGGGATCGTCTGGCCTTTCCAGGCATAATGGTTGTGATCAATGATTTTTCGCAATCGAACAGATATTTCCTTTGTCACTTTGATGCGGGTATGCGGCATGATAACGGCGAATTCCTCGCCCCCATAGCGCGCTACCATATCTGTTTTGCGCAGATTCTCCTTGATCGCCATAACGGTTTCAAGCAGTACATAATCTCCTGCTTGATGTCCGTATTTATCATTGATCTGCTTAAAATTATCAATATCAAGAAGTACCAGGGAAAAGTCCATGTTATAGCGCTTTGCCCGCTCAAAATCCTGCTCGAGCCATGTTTGAAAATAGCGCCTGCCATATGCCCCTGTTAAGGAATCAGTGTGAGCCATGGAATACAATTGCGCGCTGTGAAGAGCTGTGGCAGCCTGTGCTGCGAATGCCATGAAAAGCTGCAGGTCAGGTGAATTGAATTTACCTTTCTTTTTATTCATTGCTTCCAGAACGCCCAATAGCTCATTGTTGGCGATAAGTGGTACGCATATTATGCTTTGAGTTTTAAGCCCTGTTTTTTTATCAACACGTTTTGCAAAACGTTTGTCTCTGTTCACATCATGCACGATAAGGGGTTTTTTGTGTTTTGCCACCCATCCTGCTATTCCTTCTCCTACCTTCAGCCGGATTTCACGTATTTGCGCGCTGCCTCCTGAGGTCTCGTAGAAATAGAGCTCATCGAGGGCCTTATCAAGAAGGAGTACGGAGCTTGCGCTGGTATTCATCACGTATCTGATCGCTTTTAATATCTCGCTTAAGATCACGCGCTCATTCTGCGATGAGTTCAAAAACGTGGTAGTCTGTATAAGCCTGTAAAACCGCTTGTCTTGTTTGAGCATAATAATTTCCTTTTAACAAATTTATAGAAAGGGCGATCAGGGGTTGTTCAAAGAAAGTGCAGGATAGAAAGTTTTGTTTTTATTATAGTGCTGGCGCTTGTTCAGCCTTGATGCGGTCTTGGAGGAGCCGGAGACGCATGCGGAGCGGCTTGATTTATTCTTATCTCGATATTCCGGCCATTGACTTTTAGGGTGCCGGGTATGTCTATATGCATATCAAGGCCGGGTTCCCGGATCAGCAGTGTTGTAAACGGGAATATTCCGTTTTTGCCGCTGATTTCCCATTGGTTTTGATCGATCATGATCGTTCCATCCCCGATCAGATTGGTTTCAATGTAATCGGGGTACTTAAAATTTAGGAAAAACGTCCTATCCTGTGTCTTGAGATGATAAAGCTGTTCCCCATAATGAAGCTTGCCGTCGCTGTAAAGCCATCCGTTTTCCAGGTCATATTTTTTACCGCTGGCGCTGAAAGAGCCTCCATTAGGTGATGGGAATAGTTTCATTCTATATCCGGGAGCATTCATGAAATCTTCCCATGCTTTTTTTGTATTTCGCTTATATTCTTCGACTAGTTCTTGAGCTTCAATGAGGGTCTGGTCATAATCAAATCTTTGCTTTGTGTCAGCCAGACGGGCTTGCGCCTCATCTTCGGACAGGCTCAGGCTTTGTTCAAGGATCATGTAAGGGCTTAGACCGCTTTCAACGCCCTTCTGCCAGTTCTCTGCTTTCAGGTCATCAAGGATGTAGCAGATCGCAGCGCCCGTGGCATAGTATCGCCATTTTTTCATTCCACTGACTTCAAGCTGCATGTCTCTTAACATGAACACCAGATCTTCTTTTCCATCATAGGCATAAGTGTTTTCCGCAGCAATATGGTCCGCATAATTGGCTGTTCCCTCTGACCACTCCTGACGCAGTTCCAGCTTGAACGATTCATTTGAGAACTGTTTGTATCTTGAGTTTCTTACGGCTATAAAGTCTTTTGCGAGATCGGCCCTGCTTTTTGTGTCGGATACTTCAATCGTCTGGGCCAGAACATACTGTTCCAGCATCGCAAGCGCTAAATTAGACACGCTCTCAATGGGGTATGCATCGTCGGTCCAGTCAGGCGCGTGCCAGCTTCCTTGGTATACATGGAACCTTTCATGCGCTACCAGCTGAAAGAACTTCTGGGTATCGCGGTCATTATCGATCGTGTACAGAAATCCATCAGTGCTATTGATCGGATAATGGAAACTCATGGGAGGAGCGTTAGCGATGCCTCCGTTGAGTACGTGGATAGGCACGTCTTTGGGCAGGTTCGGATCATCATATTGAGCGTAATCTGACGGTGGACTCGGATGACCTATGAGAACAGCAGCTTCCCCGGGTTTATTGATCAATATCGGCTGATCAAGTATGCGATATCCCGGCCATACCTTCTCTTGGGTATCCAGATGCTTGCCATGTAATACAATGCCATCTGTGAATGCTTTGAGCTGAGGTGATAGATCGATATCTGACCTAGTTTCAATGTGTTCTGCGGGTATGGGATGAGTACCGGATAGAGCTATCGGTGATCTATGGAATAGGTTCTGGGCTGAATTCCAAGTTTGAAAAGCATTATTTTGTGCAGATATAGCCGGTGCTTGCAGAAATAAGATGATCAATACAATGCAGTATCTATGATACATACTTACTATAAGGTTAGGCTGGATTATTTACAGAAAATAGGGTCTTAGGACCCAATATGGACGAAACCAAGTCCTAGGACTTTATGTCCCAATGCCCCGTATTATCCGTGAAAATTTATCCCCCATTCGTGCTTAATTCGTGTCTAAAAGAACCAGCGCATATAGCATCCGGCCCCGTCAGCGAGCATACCGAATTCCGAAGGGGTGGATATCAAGAAGCCGTTTATTGAAGGTGTTGCGCCTGTTGTTATCCATCCATAGGCTGCCATGTCAGCATTGTCATTTATGCTCACAGTAACCTTGGGCTGCCATAAGGCGGAATCATCTACCAGGTTGAAAAGCCCGGCCATGTCGCCTTTGACAAGAGGGTGGAATTCCTTTTGAAGTGTCAACATTAAATATTTTTGCGAGGCTAAAAATGTCCATCCTTCCTGAAAAGGCGCGTCTGCTGCGACTGATAGCAGGTCTTCGGGTTCCCTTACACCGAAATCCTGGTAGAAAAAAGCGCTGCCCACCACAAATCCCGATACAGGCGAGTACTCGCCTCCGGCAACCCCTGAAAAAGCTGCTTGTGATGACCTGCCCCATCTGTGCTCATGCGCTTTTCTTCTCTCAAAAAGCGCCATTTCCCCCCATATGCTAAAGGGCTTGATCTCTCCTTCCCATCCGAACCCTGCCAAAGTCCTTTTCCTGAACCTCCCGAAGATCACTTCGACGTCTGTGCCATCATAAGAAGCCCTGTGTCTTGCCAGTATCGCGCCATCAGGAGAAGGGTTTGCCAGCGCCATTATCAATTCCGCTTCGCCAGTCGCCCCGATGCCTTTGCTTACGCGCACAGCATCGACGCCGGGTTTGTAAGTGCCATCCATATCGCCCGGAGCAAATGGCGCTATGACATCGAGTACTCCTATAAAGTGGCTTGTGCCAAGACTTATTGGTTGGCGTCCAAGCGTGAAATCCAGATTACTATGACTAAAAGCGATATTGATGCGCTCGATGCGTGTCTGGGTGAGGGTGGAAGGCTTGCTTGTGTGCGTGCGTGTCCAATCCCATCTTTCGATGAGCGTATTTGCTCCAAGGATGTTGGCATCGGATTGAGAGTAGAGAGAACTTCTGGCTTTTGACGAGCTGAATGTCGAACGGGCCTCAAGGGCTAATGAAAAAGAAAAATAGTCGCCTTTTGTCGTGACCCAAGGCCTTGCTCTGGTATCGGAAACCGAAAAGGAGCCTTCGGGTAAAAACACTCCGTTGCCCCCGGATGGCCAGCTATATCTTGCCGCGTTCTGGCGTATGGAGATCCCCGGCTCGATCGTGCGTATGGGTTTTATTCTTAAGCCTTCGGCGTACAGCGGCAGCGATGCAAATAATAGTAAACAGTAAGCCGTAAGCGGTAAGTAGTTAAGAAGAAAGCGATGCGGTTTAATTTTTTCTGCTCTCATCAGACTGGATCTTGCCATCGCGCATTCTTATGACTCGTTGCGCTTCATCGATCACCATTGTGTCGTGCGTGCTGAAAAGGAATGTCACGCGTTTCTCCTCGTTTAAGCGCCGCATGAGTTTCAAAAGTGATGCTGCGGACTCGGAATCGAGATTTGCCGTTGGTTCATCCGCGAGGACGATCGTGGGATTGCCGACGATCGAACGCGCCACAGCCACTCGCTGTTGTTGTCCGCCGCTCATTTGAGGGGGGAAGCGTTTTCTTAGATCGCCCACTCCAAGTTCATTGAATATCGTCATTATCCTATCCTCGCGCTGCGATTGCTCCACGCCCTGCACATCAAGAACAAACTCAACATTCTCATAGGCTGTAAGCACTGG
>JBHPMF010000048.1:0-17378 GCA_042563375.1 Elusimicrobiota bacterium
TGTAGAATATGTCAAAGCAGTAAACAACTTTTTCTGTCTTTTTTATGTCCCTTGGAGGGAGGGATAGGGGTAGTTTACGCTAAAAATTTGTTGTTCATTGAAAAGATAATCGAGTCTGCCTGCTAAATGAGAGCAGGCAGGAAATCTGTAAGCGCACTGAAACTTTGTGGTAATTAAAAGAGTCGGTATAGTAATTGAACGAACCAAGTTTGGCGAGTTTGATCCTGGCTCAGAGTTAATGCTGGCGGTATGCATAACACATGCAAGTCGAGCGGGATTACCAGCGTAGCAATACATTGGTGATCTAGCGGCAGACGGGTGAGTAACACGTAAGGATCTTCCCTCAAATGGAGCACAACCAGCCGAAAGGTTGGCTAATTCCCCATATAATCCTGTAGCAATACAGGATGAAAGGCTGCAGCAATGTAGTCGTTTGATGATGATCTTGCGTCCTATCAGCTTGTTGGCGGGGTAAAAGCCCACCAAGGCTATGACGGGTAGCTGGCCTGAAAGGGCGTCCAGCCACAGGGGCACTGAGACACGGGCCCCACTCCTACGGGAGGCAGCAGTGAGGAATTTTGGTCAATGCCCGCAAGGGTGAACCAGCAATACCGCGTGAGGGATGAAGGTCTTCGGATTGTAAACCTCTTTTTACCTTGATAATAATGATCGTAAAGGTAGAATAAGCCATGGCTAACTTCGTGCCAGCAGCCGCGGTGATACGAAGATGGCAAGCATTACTCGGATTTACTAGGCGTAAAGCGGATGTAGGTGGATTGTTAAGTTCTTCGTGAAAGCTCTAGGCTCAACCTGGAGAGGTCGGGGAAAACTGATAATCTTGAGTGAAGTAGAGGGGACTGGAATTCCCGGTGTAGCGGTGAAATGCGTAGATATCGGGAGGAACACCTGTGGCGAAGGCGGGTCCCTGGGCTTCCACTGACACTCAGATCCGAAAGCTAGGGGAGCAAACAGGATTAGATACCCTGGTAGTCCTAGCCGTAAACGATGCAGACTAGGTGTGGAGAGTATCGACCCTAACCATGCCGAAGCTAACGCATTAAGTCTGCCGCCTGGGGAGTACGACCGCAAGGTTAAAACTCAAAGGAATTGACGGGGACCCGCACAAGCGGTGGGGCATGTGGTTTAATTCGACGCTACGCGAAGAACCTTACCTGGGTTTGAAGTGCTAGTAGTACCCTCTCGGAAAGGGGAGGGGACCCGCAAGGGAGCTAGCAGAGGTGCTGCATGGTTGTCGTCAGCTCGTGCCGTGAGGTGTTAGGTTAAGTCCTGCAACGAGCGCAACCCTCGTCTCATGTTGCTCTGATGCAAATCAGAGATCTCTTGAGAGACTGCCGTGAAAAGCACGGAGGAAGGTGGGGACGACGTCAAATCATCATGGCCTTTATGTCCAGGGCTACACACGTGCCACAATGGCTATAACAGAGGGAAGCAAATTCGCAAGGATGAGCAAATCCCTAAAAATAGCCCCAGTTCTGATCGTGGGCTGCAATTTGCCCACGTGAAGTCGGAATCGCTAGTAATCGCAGATCAGCAGGCTGCGGTGAATGCGTTCCCGGGTCTTGTACACACCGCCTGTCACACCACGAAAGCTGGTTAAGATAGAAGTTCTCACTCAGTGGGACCGACATCTTGATTGGTGATTGGGGTGAAGTCATAACAAGGTAGGCGTACGGGAACGTGCGCCTGGATCACCTCCTTTAAGTTTGCTTCTATAAGATCTCAAATGTTAAAGTTTGAAATTTAAGAAGGCAAACTGAGGTCGAACGACTCTTGAAAGTTGGATCTCGATCTGACGACACAAGTTTCGTGCGCTTACAGATTTCATTAGTCACACTTCCTTGAACATTGCTGTTTCTTTTCCTCACTATTGAAGCCGCACATGATATAATAGATGGGATTGTGATGTGGGTATGGCAGCTGAGTACCAGATGGGCAGTTGGAACCTGCTAGGAATTGCATAGTGGGGGCCGGTAGCTCAGGTGGTTAGAGCACTCCCCTGATAAGGGAGAGGTCAGTGGTTCGAGTCCACTTCGGCCCACTTTATCCACTAAGCGCACATGGAATACAGCATGAAAGAGCAGTTGCCCATGGTATGATTGCAGGGGGGCTGTAGTTCAGCTGGGAGAACGCCTGCTTTGCAAGCAGGAGGTCAGGGGTTCAACTCCCCTCAGCTCCAAAAAAGATTTTAGTTCTTTGAAAACGTAGATACTAAATGTAAAGAGAAATTAGAGTATCTCGACATCTAGCAGATAATGATCTGCACATACGAATCAAAAAGGGATCGTATGACATGGCAAAGTTGATACAGGCATAAGACGGATGCCTTGGCACTAGAAGTTGAAGAAGGACGTGGTAAGCTGCGATAAGCCTCAGGGAGGGGCAAACACCCTATGATCTGGGGATATCCGAATCGGGAAACCGTCCCGGTGGTAACATCGGGAATTGTTGGATAAAGATCTCGGCAAAAGCTGGGAGTATAGTCCAACAAGAACAACCCAGGGAAGTGAAACATCTCAGTACCTGGAGGAAAAGAAATCAACGAGATTCCCTTAGTAGTGGCGAGCGAAACGGGAATAGCCTAAACCTGAGATCAGGATACAGCGGTTAGGAGATAGAAGTTAGTGAAGAGATTTTCTTGAGTAGAGAACTTCCTTCCTGCTTCTTAAATCCTGACTCCTGTATCCTGATTTCAGGGGTTGCGGGGATCAAACGCTTAGGAGCAATCCTGAGAGAAAGTTAACAATTCCGTTTCTAGTTGAACAGTCCTGGAACGGTTGACCAAAGAAGGTGAAAGTCCTGTAAGCGAAAGGAACGGAACTTTCCAGTTTGATTACCCAAGTACTATGGGACACGTGTAATCCCGTAGGAATCTGGGGAGACCATTCTCCAAGGCTAAATACTTTCTAGTGACCGATAGTGAACAAGTACCGCGAGGGAAAGGCGAAAAGAACCCCGGAAGGGGAGTGAAATAGAACCTGAAATCTTATGTCTACAAGCAGTCGAAGCACTATGCCACCTTACTTCGGTAAGGAGGAATGTGCGACGGCGTGCCTGTTGAAGAATGATCCGGCGAGTTACTGGCAGTTGCAAGGTTAATCTCAGGAATGAGGGAAGCCGTAGCGAAAGCGAGTCTTAAAAGGGCAATAAGTAGCTGTTAGTAGACCCGAAGCCAGTCGATCTAGCCCTGGACAAGGTGAAGCCCTGAGAAATTGGGGTGGAGGCCTGAAGTGTTGAACGTTGAAAAGTTCCTACATGAGCTGGGGCTAGGGGTGAAAGGCCAATCTAGGCTGGTGATAGCTGGTTCTCCTCGAAATAGTTCTAGGACTAGCCTGTTTTGAAAAACCCAGGGGTAGAGCACTGGATAGTGTACGGGCGGCAACCCCGCTTCGGAATCTAACCAAACTCCGAATACTGGGTGTTAGTCAAAACGGAGTCAGTGCTTGGGGGCAAGCTTCAAGCGCAAAAGGGGCACAGCCCAGATCGTCGTTTAAGGTCCCAAAGTGTATCCTAAGTGGAAAAGGATGTGAATTCGCTCAGACAGCCAGGAGGTTGGCTTAGAAGCAGCCACCCTTTAAAGAGTGCGTAACAGCTCACTGGTCAAGTGAATTTGCGCCGAAAATGACTCGGGGCTAAGGGTACCACCGAAAACACGAGTTTCTGCTTACTTCGGTAGGCAGGAGCGGTAGAGGAGCGTTGTCAAACCAATGACGGATAACCGAAAGGATATCTAGAGATTTGACAAGTGAGGATGTCGGAATAAGTAGCGATAACTCAGATGAGAATTCTGAGCGCCGTAAGCCTAAGGTTTCCTTGAGCAACGTTCGTCGACTCAGGGTTAGTCGGTCCTAAGCTGAGGCCGAAAGGCGTAAGCGATGGATATCCGGTTAATATTCCGGAACTACGGCAAAGACGTTATCAATCAAGGGGTAGCGCAGAAGGGTAAGCTGGCCCGGGACTGGAAGTCCGGGTTTAAGGTTGTAGGTAGGTTTGACTGGCAAATCCGTCAGACCGTTATAAACTGAAAGCCGAGTACGACCCTGTAGCAATACAGGGGAAGCAGCCTGACCATACTGACAAGAAAAACCTCGTGATGAGTTTTTGTCGTAACCGTACCGTAAACCGACACAGGTAGGCGAGAGAGATACTCTAAGGCGCGCGAGAGAACCTCCATTAAGGAACTCGGCAAATTAGCCCCGTAACTTCGGAAAAAGGGGTCCCTATGAAGCGCAAGCTTATGTAGGGCGCAGAGAAATGCCTCTTACGACTGTTTAACAAAAACACAGGACTCTGCTCAAACCGTAAGGTGATGTATAGGGTCTGACGCCTGCCCGGTGCCGGAAGGTCATGGGGAGGAGTTAGCTTCGGCAAAGCTCCGAACTTAAGCCCCGGTAAACGGCGGCCGTAACTATAACGGTCCTAAGGTAGCGAAATTCCTTGTCGGGTAAGTTCCGACCTGCATGAATGGCGTAACGAGAAGAGGACTGTCTCAATGGAGGGCTCGGCGAAATTGAGAAACCAGTGAAGACGCTGGTTTCCTGCGGCAAGACGGAAAGACCCCGTGGAGCTTTACTGTAACTTGGTATTGTATTGCGGTTTAAAATGCGTAGCATAGGTGGGAGGCTGTGAAGTCCTGCTTTCGGGCGGGATGGAGTCAATAGTGAAATACCACCCTTTTTAGATTGTGGTTCTAACCTCTTCCCTTATATCAGGGAGAGGGACAGTTCCAGGCGGGCAGTTTGACTGGGGCGGTCGCCTTCTAAAGAGTAACGAAGGCGCCCAAAGGTTCCCTCAATCCGAATAGAAATCGGATGTTGAGCGCAATGGCACAAGGGAGCTTGACAGTGAGGCCGACAGGCCGAACTGCTGCGAAAGCAGGGCATAGTGATCCGGTGGTTCTGAATGGAAAGGCCATCGCACAACGGATAAAAGCTACCCCGGGGATAACAGGCTGATCGGGCCCAAGAGTTCATATCGACGGCCCGGTTTGGCACCTCGATGTCGGCTCATCGCATCCTAGGGCTGGAGAAGGTCCTAAGGGTCCGGCTGTTCGCCGGTTAAAGCGGTACGTGAGCTGGGTTCAGTACGTCGTGAGACAGTACGGTCCCTATCTGCCGTAGGTGTAGGAATCTTGAGGGGAGCTGATCACAGTACGAGAGGACCTGATTGGACAGACCTCCTGTGTGGGAGTTATCTCGCCAGAGGTAGAAGCTCCGTAGCGGCGTCTGGAGTGGATAACCGCTGAAAGCATCTAAGCGGGAAGCCAACCCCAAAACAAGGATTCCCTTTATATCTTCGCAAGAAGATGTAGCTAAAGGTCACCCGTAGACTATGGGTTTGATAGAGCACATGTGGAAGCGCAGTAATGCGTGTAGCTAAGTGCCACTAATAGACCGTGAGACTTTGCCATGTCATTCGATCCCTTAAAAAGAATGTTGTTGGTTGTTAGTTGATGGTTGTTGGTGAAGATGGAAGCTGCTTATGGCGGATTCTGTCTTACTGACAGCTAACATCTGACAACCAACAGCTAGTCTGGAGTTTAGTATCCTGGTGATATTACCGGATTGGACACACCCGTTCCCATTCCGAACACGGAAGTTAAGCAGTCCAGGGCCGATGGTACTTGTCGCTGAGTCGCGGCCGGAAGAGTAGGACGTCGCCAGGATAGTAGGCTTCAAAAATCTCGGATCTTAAGCAGATTTAGGATTCTAAACAGGAAATTTCGGCTTACAGTTTCAAATTTGAAGTTTCAGGTCGCAGTTTCAAATTTGAAGTTTCAAATTTCAAAACTTGGGAGAGTTTTCGCATGTGTGGTGTGTTTGTTTTTAGGCGAAAACAGCCTTCATTCAGGCTATATAAAGGAAGAGGGCTCATCGCCGAGGCACCCATTTTCGATGACTTTTAGTTACAAGGAGATTACTGAGAAACCAGTGTTTTTTATAGCGAATTCTGCGACAGTAAGGACACAGAACGGACTTCCGTACTTCTCTAACATGACCGGCGAATTTGAATACGAAGTAGAAGGGAAAGAAAAGGAAATATTATTAACGCTCCCAAGCAAAGGATTTTTTGAGATCGGATTTTCAGCAGGCGCAGGGTCATATGATGTGCATGTTCCCTCAGGGGCATATGACAATAAGATTAATGGTTCCGGCTGGACGCTAGCCGCGGAAATGACAACCAACATTGTGCCCGAGACCATTGTGAACCCGCGAATCGCCGCGAAAGCGAGCTATGGGCTCAAGAGAGCCAAGCTCGGAAAATTGGCTCTTGGAGCCAACGGCACTGCCTATAACGTTGAAAACAGGCTTGATATCTGGAAAACAGCGTTTTCCATATGGATTGAAAAGTCATGCAAGAACAGGAAATTGAAGCCCTCGATCGGCTTTGAACTTTCCAGAAAGGGTTCAACGCTTACGGATCTGACAGACGGAGAAGAGACATCGGGCCGCGTTGATGAGGCGAGCGTATTCGCAGGACTTAAATGGGTGATTTCCGATTATGAATACATTTCCTTTACAGGACATGTGCTTGATGAAGAGGGATTTTCATTATCCTTTTCGCATAATTTTTAGAGGTTGATCATGAAATCAAAAAAAGAAAAAGAGCAGTTATTCGAGAATATCGTCAAAGATCTCAAGGCTAGAGAGCTTTGTCTGTTCGCAAGCCTGAAGGGTATTAATACAACAGAGATGTTTGACTGGAAAAAGAAACTAAGCCAGAACAATGGGGCGGTCAGGGTTGTGAAAAACACGATTTTAAAAAAGGCGCTTGAGCATCTTTCCATGAGTCCGGGTGACAGCGCGTTCTTTAAAGGGGAAATAGCGTTGCTTACTCCTCAAAATGGCGATATTGTGACGATAGCCAAGACTTTGACGGAGTGGGCTCAGGAAAATGAGAATGTGAAGATCAAAGGCGGCTTATTGCCAAGCAAGAAAGAATGGATAAATAATGACAAGATCAAAAGGCTCGCAAGCTTGCCATCCTTGGAAGGATTGCAGGCAAAGCTTCTTGGAACACTTCAGGGGCCGTCAATGAGCTTATTGTTGACGCTGCAAGCGTCACTTATGAAGTTCATGCTTGTGCTTAAGGCAGCTTATGACGCTAAAGCGAAAGCGTAGTTTTTATATATAAGGAGGAGTTTTATGGGGCAAACACAAACAAAAGAAGAAATAGTAGAGGCGATCGCCAAGCTCTCGGTCATTGAACTATCAGAGCTTATAGAATCTCTGGAGAATAAACTCGGAGTAAAGGCTGCGGCAGCCATGCCGGTTGCGGCGGCAGGAGCTCCGGCAGCAGGTGGAGCTGCGGCAGCAGTAGCGGAACAGACTGAATTTTCAGTTGTTTTGATTAATGCTGGATCAAGCAAGATACCTGTTATCAAGGCTGTTCGAGAGATCGTGGCGCTTGGGCTTAAAGAAGCCAAGGACTTAGTTGATGGCGCGCCAAAGGCTATCAAAGAAGGTGTCGCTAAAGCCGAGGCTGAAGAGATAAAGAAAAAACTTACAGAAGCAGGAGCGCAAGTTGAGATAAAGTGAAACTACGCGAATGAACGCTAACGAAAATACGCGAATTAACGCAAATAAAGACACACGAATGGGCGCGAATAAAAAATGATTCACATTAATTCGCGTTTATTCGCGTGTCTTTATAATTCGCGATTATTTGCGTATCTTTTTACGGAGGAAGCTTAGTGAAAAAATTAAAACAGTATTCATTTGAGAAGACTCCCACATTACTTGATCTACCTAGTCTGTTGGATTTACAGCTGGAGTCTTACAAAAATTTCCTTCAGAGAGAAGAGGATAATTCCGAAAGGAAAATCCAGGGCATTCAAGCCGCTTTTTTGGATGCATTCCCGATATCAAGCGAGGATGAGAGCTTATGCCTGGAATTTGTCAGTTATTCTGTGGGAGACACCAATTATTCAAGCCCTTTTGAGGCCTTGGAGTTTGATAAATCATTCACTGTTCCAATCCGTATACTGTTGCGTCTGGTGCACAAGCAGACGGGGGGAAAGGTAAAAGTCATAAGCGAACAGGAAGTGTTCTTATGTGATCTGCCCTACATGACAGATACCGCTTCCTTCGTGATAAATGGAGCACAGAGGGTTATTGTTTCGCAGTTGCATAGGTCTCCGGGAATAATATTCGAGGAAGATGATGAGCGTAAAGTGTCGAAATTCGGAAAGAACCTTTATGTGGGCAGAATCATCCCTTATCGCGGAGCATGGCTTGATTTCGAATTCGACTTGAATAATGTCCTGTATGCCCGTATCGATAAGCGCAGAAAAATGCCGGCCACGATTCTTCTGAGGATCTGCGGTCTTGAGACGGATGAGGATATCCTCTCGTTTTTCTATGAGAGCGAGAACGCCAAGCTTACGGAAACAACCAAATATGAGACCCTGTACGGCCGCATTCTTTGCAAGGATGTGATCGACGCTTCAAGTGGCGAGGTTGTTATAGAAGCCGGTGAGAAAATAACAAGCGACAACAGCGGCAAAATAGCAAAATCCAAAGCTAAGGAAATCACTTTACTCAAACTCGACGAAGCATCTGATGTGACGATCATCGAGACGCTGCGCAAGGATACTGTGAAGTCGCGCAAGGAAGCTTTGCATTTTCTTTATAAATATATCCGCGGACAGGAATTCGTGATCCCGAGCCAGGCCGAAGAAATAATGGAGAATCTTTTCTTTGGTAAAAAAACCAAGAAATACGACCTGACAAACGTCGGAAGATTCAAGATCATGAAAAAGCTGGGACATGTTTTCCAATATCTGGCAAGCCTTAAAGGGCATGGTTTCAGATCTCCCGGAGAAACACGACGAGAGCTTTCTCCCGAAGATATTATCGCAACGGTTTATTACCTTATTCTTTTGAACAACGGAAAGACCGAGTGGACCTTTGGTTCCAAAACAATAAAGATAGAGGTCGATGACATCGACCATTTGGGCAACAGGCGAGTAAGGGCTGTGGGAGAATTATTGAAGAATCAATTCACCCTGGCTTTTACCCAGATGACAAGGGTCATCCGTGACAGGATGGTTCAAGCTCAGGAAAAAGCAGAGCTTACTCCAAGACAGCTTGTGAACACGAGCGTGCTCAATGGGATCTTAAGGAATTTTTTCGGAAGCTCTCAGCTGTCTCAGTTCATGGATCAGGTCAACCCTCTTTCAGAACTGACGCATAAAAGAAGGCTTTCAGCGCTTGGGCCCGGAGGTCTTCATAGAAAGCATGCGGGCTTTGAAGTCCGTGACGTGCATCATACTCATTACGGCCGCATCTGCCCTATTGAGACTCCTGAGGGCCCCAATATCGGACTTATAACATCCTTGGCTTGCTATGCCAGGGTGAATCAATATGGATTGATCGAGACCCCATACAGGCAGGTTGAGGGAGACTCGGTGTCAAAAAAGTGTAAATACTTGACCGCTAATGACGAAGACGAACTTATCATCGCACAGGCGAATGCTTCCGTGGATGACAAGGGGCGTTTTAAAGATGTCACTGTATCTTGCAGGCATAAGGGTGAATTCCCGCATGTTGAGAAGAAGAAAGTGGATTATATGGATATATCCCCGACTCAAGTGTTCGGAATCTCGACATCCCTTATCCCGTTCCTGGAAAACGATGACGCGAACCGTGCTTTGATGGGCGCTAATATGCAAAGGCAGGCTGTGCCTCTTCTTATCACTGAGTATCCTCTTGTGTCAACCGGCGTTGAGAAGAATATCGTCAAGGATCTCGGAGTCTCTCTCGTAGCTGCCAGAGCGGGTAGAGTGCTTTATGTATCAGGAGACGAAGTCGTAGTAAAGACAGATGACAGCAAGAATCCTTTGGATGTTTATCCATTGCATGTGTTCAAGCGGTCGAACCAGGATACAGCTATCACCTATGTTCCCATCGTCTCATCAGGAGATAAGGTAAGCATAGGCACTCCGATCGCTGATGGTCCCGGGGTTTCCCAGGGCCAGCTTGCTCTTGGAAAAAACGTGCTGACTGCGTTCATGCCATGGGAAGGTTACAATTTTGAAGACGCGATACTGGTTTCAGACAGGCTTGTAAAAGATGATACTTTTACTTCCATACATGTTCAGGAACTTGAGATCGAGGCCAGGGAAACAAAGCTGGGCCCTGAAGAGATCACAAGAGATATCCCCAATGTCTCAGCTGAAGCGCTCGCGAACCTTGATGAAAACGGCATAGTAGTCGTAGGCACTGAGGTTAATCATGGAGATGTGCTTGTGGGCAGAGTGATCCCAAGGGGTGAAGAGCATCTTACGCCTGAAGAAAAGCTGTTGCGAGTGATATTCGGCAAAAAAGCGGAAGATGTGCAGGATGCGTCGCTTAGAGTGCCGCCTGGAGTAAAAGGCAAAGTCAAGGATGTCCAGGTGTTCGTGCGCCGCGAAGTGATATCCCAGTCTGACAGGGAAAGGATGAGAAAAGAGCTTGATGAATTCATCAAGGGCTCGATAAAAGATTTAGACACCTATGCCCAGGAATCCAAAGCTGCGCTGGATACAAAGAAAAAAGAAGGCGAGATCACAACCAGCGAATACAATGATCGCAAAGCGGGCATTGCATTGTTCTGTGAGCGAAAGAAGAAGGATCTTCAAAGGCGCAAGGAAAAGGATCGTACCAGGATTGACCGCGGTCATGAAGTGGCTGTTATGGTTAATCGCGTGGTTAAGGTGTTCATCGCCACGAAAAGGCCGCTTATGGTGGGAGACAAAATGGCTGGACGCCATGGAAACAAGGGTGTGGTCAGCAAGATCCTTCCTACGGAGGATATGCCAAGACTTCCTGATGGTACTCCAATTGACGTTGTATTCTCTCCCTTGTCGGTTCCATCCAGAATGAACATAGGGCAATTGCTCGAAACCATGCTTGGATGGGTGGCATATGTGAATGACTGCCAGATGATAACGCCGGTATTTAATGGCGCGACAGAGGATGAGATCATCAAACATGTCAAAATGGCCAAGGAAATGCTCAAGAAGAAAGGCATTCCCGAAGATTATCTTCCGACTGATGACATGAGGATCACGCTTTTTGACGGCAGGACAGGCAAGCCATTTGAAGAGAAGGTCACAATGGGCTACATGTATGTGATGAAGCTTGTGCACCTTGTTGAGGACAAGATACACGCCAGGAGCACCGGTCCTTATTCGCTTATCACAAGACAGCCTTTGGGAGGAAAAGCATTGTTCGGAGGCCAGCGTTTCGGGGAAATGGAAGTGTGGGCTATTGAGGCTTTTGGGGCCAGCCACATACTGCAGGAATTTTTAACTGTCAAATCCGATGATGTATGGGGACGCACAAAAATGTATGAGTCCATAGTCAAAGGCGAAGCGCCGATAAAGCCCGGTATTCCCGAATCATTTAAAGTGCTTGTTCGCGAGCTGCAAGGACTGGGGCTCAATATAGAGCTTCTTAAAAATACCGTTGACAGCGAAGCTGATATTAACGCAAAGGCAACCGGAAAGTCGAAGAAAACAGGTTCGGCTGATAAGGCAAAGGTTTAAGGGGGTATTAAGATCATATGCCACAAATATCCAAGCTAGAGGAAGAGGCAAAGAATCTATTCGGAGTAAAAAGGAAGAGTCAGAGAAGCGGATCTTACCTTAACTTCCTCGATTTCAATGCCGTGCGTTTGACAGTAGCGAGCCCTGAGCAGATAAAAAACTGGTCAAACGGAGAGGTAAGGAAGCCTGAGACCATAAATTACAGGACATTGCGGCCTGAGCGTGACGGTTTGTTCTGTGAGAGGATCTTCGGACCCACAAAGGATTATGAATGCGTGTGTGGAAAGTATAAATGGGTAAGATTCAAAGGAGTGGTGTGCGATCGCTGCGGAGTTGAGGTGACTGAAGCCAAGGTCCGCAGGGAAAGAATGGGACATATCGATCTATCAGTGCCTGTGGCGCATATTTGGTTTTTAAGAAAGCCTCCAAGCCGCGTGGCAGCTACCCTTGATATGAAATTATCAGATCTTGTCAAGACGATTTATTACAAGGAAGACGGTTATCTTGTTCTTGAGGATCTTGAAGATGAGAAAGGCAAGCTGGTATTCAATAAACAAGATTTAATAGGCGCTGAAGAATACAGAAAAGCAAAAGCTGAGTTCGGCCCGAAATTCAAGTGTTCGATAGGAGCTGAGGCTGTTACGCAGCTTTTGGCGAATCTGGATTCAAAAAAACTTGTCACGGATTTAAGAAAGAGTCTTGAGAAGATCGATTCCGAGGGAGAGCGAAATCGCCTGATCAAGCGCATGAAAATACTCGAAGGATTTCAAATGTCAGGAGTGCGTCCCGAATGGATGATTATATCATGCCTTCCTGTCATCCCGCCGGATTTGCGTCCTCTTGTTCCTCTTGAGGGCGGTCGTTTCGCCACGAGTGATTTAAATGATCTTTACAGAAAAATTATAAATCGTAATAACCGCCTGCGCCATATCGAGCAGCTCAGAGCGCCCGAAGTGATGATCCATAATGAAAAGAGATTGCTTCAGGATGCGGTTGACGCCTTGATCGAGAACGGAGTCGGCTGGAAAGTGGCGGTCGGGCCGGGCAACAGGCCGTTAAAATCCCTTTCAGATGTGATCAAAGGGAAAGAAGGACGATTCAGGCAGAATCTTTTGGGCAAGCGTGTTGATTATTCAGGGCGTTCAGTCATTGTTGTGGGCCCGAAGTTGAAGCTCCATCAATGCGGTTTGCCAAAAGAGATGGCATTGGAACTTTTCAAACCGTTTCTGCTCGGCGAACTGATCAAGAAGCATTCCGTAACGCTTAAGGCTGCGAAGAAAATGCTTGAGAAAACTCCCGCTGAAGTGTGGGATATACTTGAAGATATCACGAAGAATCATCCTATAATGCTTAACCGCGCCCCAACGCTTCACCGTCTTTCTATCCAAGCCTTCGAACCGGTTTTGATCGAGGGAAAGGCGATCCAGCTGCATCCTCTTGTGTGTTCTGCTTTTAACGCTGATTTTGACGGTGACCAAATGGCAGTACATGTGCCTTTGGGATACGAGGCGATCCTGGAAGCCAAGCTTATGATGATGGCAACTATCAACATCTTCAGCCCTGCTTCAGGAAAACCTCTGGCAATGCCCGAAAGAGATGTGATATTAGGGCTTTGCTATCTTACAAAGCCAAAGGCCAAGGTTCTGGGTGATGGCAAGGTGTTCAGCTCGATGGATGAGGCGATATTCGCGCATCAGTCAGATATCGTGCACCCGAATGCCAGGGTAAAAATCATAGGCGTCAACAAGATCGACGATGTGAAAGGCGAAGAGATCCGCAACCCTGATATATGGAAAGACTATACGACGATGGGCAGGGTGATATTCAACGGCGCGATCCCAAAAGAATTGCGATTCATCAATGAGACGATCGATAAAAAGTCGCTTTCCAAAATAGTGATGGCTTGCTATCAGAAGCTCGGCCAGCATGCGACTGTTAATTTGCTGGATTCAGTCAAGAATCTGGGATACAAGTATTCAACGTATTACGGCATCACATTCACGATCTCAGATATTCTGGTTCCAAAAGAAAAGAAAGATCTCGTGGAAAAAGCCCGAAATAAGGTTGGAGATATCGAAAAGCAGGCCAAGAACGGGATCATCACAGAGATGGAAAGGTATAACAAGGTCGTTGACCTGTGGACTCAGGTGACCGATAAGGTGACAGAGTATATGTTCAGCACCATGAAGGCCAAAGAAAAGGTGCCGTTCAAAAAAGGCGAGCCATTGTTTAATTCGATTTATATTATGGCCAATTCCGGAGCTCGAGGCTCAAGAGCCCAGGTGCGTCAGCTCGGAGGAATGAGGGGTCTTATGGCAAAGCCCCAAAAGAAGATCATCGGCCAATACGGGGAGATCATCGAGACCCCGGTTATTTCAAATTTCAGGGAAGGTTTGACTGTTCTTGAATACTTCATATCAACACACGGAGGCAGAAAGGGACTTGCGGATACCGCTTTAAAAACAGCGGATGCCGGGTATCTTACGCGCCGCCTTGTGGATGTGAGTCATGATGTGGTTATTACTGAAAAAGATTGTGGAACACTCAATGGAGTGCGTCTTGGAGCTCTCGTGTCCGGCGAGGAAACCATTGAATCAATGGATGAGCGGATCGTTGGCAGGGTAGCGCTTGAAGACGTTGAGATCGATGTTTCAGAAGGCATCAAGAATAAGTCAAAGAAAGAAGTGATAATAAAAGCAGGGGAATTGATCACGCATAAATCCGCCAGAAAATGCGCTGAAGCCGGGCTTGATTGGGTCTTGGTGCGTTCAGTGCTGACATGTGAGTCCAAAGAAGGCGCGTGCACAAGCTGCTACGGGATCAATCATGCAACAGGCAGACTTGTGGAAGTGGGTGAAGCTGTCGGAATAATAGCAGCTCAGTCCATAGGCGAACCCGGAACGCAGTTAACACTTCGAACATTCCATATCGGCGGAGCTGCGGCTCGTGTTGTGTCAAAATCCCAAGCCTATTCGCAGGGTCCTGGCAGGGTAGCGCTCAAAAACATGGACTTGATCGATAATAGTTTTAAGGAGATGCTTGTTAATTCCAGAAGCGGCCAGATAGTGGTATTTGATGAGGGCGGCAAAAGAGTGCTTGAAACGCATAACATCCCGCACGGCGCAAGATTAAAGGTCAAAGACAGCGAAAAAGTCAGTTCACACACGTTGCTCGCCGAGTGGGACCCTTATTCATTCCCGATCTATTCAGAGGTGAGTGGAAAAATACGCTATGAAGATATCGCTGAAGGCATAACGGTTCACGAAGAGAGAAACAAGATCACAGGGCTTATCGAGAGGCGGATCATCGAACATAGGGAACAAAAGAAACGGCCGAGACTTGTTGTGTCTGATTCAAAGGGAAAACAAGTCGGAGCATATAGTCTTCCCATTGACACGATAATCATCGTGGAAGACGGAGATAATATCCAAAGGGGAGATATCCTGGCCAAGATCCCGCTTGAGGTCAGTGTAACACGTGACATCACAGGCGGTCTGCCCAGGGTCAGTGAGCTTTTTGAAGCCAGAAAACCTAAAAACGCTGCGATCATTTCCGAGATTGACGGAGTGGTGTCGCTTGAAACAACCGCGAAAGGCGTTCAGAAAGTGGTGGTTAAAAACGAGGAAACAGGCATTTCAAAGGAATACACCATTTCTCAGGGTAAGCACCTTATGGTGTATGAGGGAAACAAGATCGGAGCAGGCGAGCCTTTGACTGACGGTCCTGTTAATCCCCATGATATTTTAAGGGTAAAAGGCGTAAAAGAATGCCAGGAATATCTGGTGTGTACCATTCAGGAAGTGTACAGGCTTCAGGGGGTTATAATCGATGACAAGCATATCGAGCTGATCGTGCGCGAGATGCTTGAAAATGTGAGGATCTCAAAATCCGGATCAACAAGCCTTCTGGTTGGAGAAATCGTCAACAGATTTGAGTTCGAGAGTGTGAATCAGCAGGTTATAAAAGAAAAAGGCATGCCATCTGAGGCGCAGGTGATACTGCTTGGAATCACAAAAGCATCTTTGTCTTCCAGGTCATTCATATCAGCAGCGAGTTTCCAGGAAACAACAAGGGTGTTGACTGATGCGGCTCTTAACGGCAAGGTTGATAATCTCAAAGGTCTTAAGGAAAACGTGATCATCGGCAGAAAAATACCTGCTGGAACAGGTTTGAATGTATAAGGAGGATTTTTAATGGCTACGATTGCCTGGGAAGTTAAGGCTAGAAGAAAACCAAAGTTTTCAACGCGTGCTAAAAACCGCTGCAATATCTGCGGAAGATCGCATGCGTATTACAGAGATTTCGGACTCTGCAGATTGTGCTTGCGCAAGATGGCGCATGCCGGAGAAATCCCGGGACTAAGAAAGGCCAGCTGGTAAGGAGTATCTATGCCTACTGTCAATCAGTTAGTAAAAAAAGGAAGAAGCAGTAAGATTTATCAATCAAAGAGTCCAGCGCTTAATAATTGCTGCCAGAGAAGAGGGGTTTGTACACGTGTATATACAACAACGCCGAAGAAACCGAACTCAGCTTTAAGGAAAGTCGCCAGGATAAAACTTACGACCGGAGTCGAAGCGACCGCTTATATTCCGGGTATCGGACATAATCTCCAGGAGCACTCCATAGTGCTTATACGCGGCGGACGTGTAAAGGATCTGCCGGGAGTCAGATATCATGTTGTTCGAGGGGTATTTGATTGTGCGGGAGTCGAGGGAAGGAAGCAGAGCAGGTCAAAATATGGCGCGAAAAGGCCAAAAGGTGGAGGATAAAAAGAATGCCTAGAAGATCTTATGATAAAAGACCATCACCCACAGGGGATACGAAATTTTCCAATGTCTTGGTGGCGCGACTTATAAAGAAGATTAATTTTACCGGGAAGATGAACACAAGCATAAGGATCGTGTATACAGCTTTTGACATTATAAAGGAGAAAACGCAGCAGGACCCATTGACCGTATTCTCCCAGGCAGTGGCCAATGTCCGGCCGCAGCTTGAGACAAAGGCAAGGCAGGTCGGAGGAGCCACGTATCAGGTTCCCATCGAGGTTGACCATTTCAGAGGGGAAACAATGGCTATACGCTGGCTTATCAGCTTTGCAGGTGATAGAAAAGGTATACCAATGGCCCAGAAGCTGGCTGAAGAGATAATGCTCGCGAATAGAAAAGAAGGAGCAGCTTTCAGGAAAAGGGAAGAGATGCACAGAATGGCTGAAGCAAATTTGGCTTTTGCCCATTACAGATGGTGATGAAGAATACGCGAATGAACGCTAATTATAAAGAGGAAAACAATGCCTAGACAGCACCCGATGGATAAAGTAAGGAATATAGGCATTATTGCCCATATTGATGCGGGAAAAACCACGACAACAGAGCGGGTGCTTTACTATACAGGGCGGATCCACAAGATCGGAGAAGTGCATGACGGCACAGCGCAGATGGACTGGATGGCGCAGGAGCAGGAGAGAGGGATCACGATAACTGCCGCGGCGACTTATTGTCTTTGGAAAGACTGTCAGATCAATATTATCGACACACCAGGGCATGTGGACTTTACCGCTGAGGTGCAGAGATCCTTGCGCGTGCTTGATGGCGCGGTGGTTGTTTTCGATGGCGTGCAAGGCGTGGAGCCGCAGTCTGAAACCGTGTGGAGGCAGGCTGATGGTTATCATGTGCCGCGCATGGTGTTTATCAATAAAATGGACAGGACAGGCGCTGATTTTTATATGTCAATAGCATCGATCGAGGAAAGGTTGGGAGCCAACAGTACTCCGATCAATATTCCCATTGGAAGCGAAGATAAATTCCTCGGAGTGATAGATCTGGTTGCCATG
>JBHPMF010000004.1:0-79111 GCA_042563375.1 Elusimicrobiota bacterium
TGCTCTTTGCATTACTGAGAACAGAAAAGAACGCTGGCTACAACATTTACAGAGACGTCGGTCCTCACAGGTGTAGTCTAGCGAGGGCGCCCATAAAGGATACGGCTATCAAGGGGAGAGTAAAGACACAGGCTTGGATTCGACTCGCTGTGCTCGCTCACCACAGGAAAGCCTGAGGCTACCGGAAAAGACAAACGAAAACCCCAGAGGCCGACTCCTCATCTACTCATACTTTCTATTTTCTTTTAAACAGCAGGACGCCGTCTTTGCTAAAGATAAGCTCATAAGCAGGATTGGATCTTAGATATGAGAGATTATCGTCATATTCCTGCTCATTTATCTTATCTCCTGCCCATTTATCTCGTTTTATATCAAGAAACACATAATGAGCGCGATCCGGCAGATTTGGGAAATGAGAGAATTCATAACGTTGAGCGAGTTTTCGCGTGACCAAGTTGTTTTGTGAAACAACAATTTTTCTGGGGTCATCTGAGATCAGTTTTTCCGCTTCTCTTACTAATCCTGTTCTTTTATAGCTATAACTGTGTTTTGACCATCCATGACCCCAGGTCTTGCTCCAGAAAGCGATTGAGATAGGCAATGGACTGTTTCCCAAGCTAAAGAAAAAGCATAGCACACATAAGCTCAAGAGCAATGGAACAACCTTAGGCTTTGTTATGCGCTTTCGCTCAATAAGTTTTGACAACCCAATGATCGAAGCAGTAAATACAGGAGCAATCAATCCGGCTGTGTAATGAGAAGAAGGCGCGCAATGAAGTTTAATTGGCGAAACCATTGAGATCATGATCAATGGGAACCCTGCGATAAGCTCAAGCGGAGCTAAAAGAGCAAGAAAAGCAAGAGGGCCCAAAACCGTAAACAAATAAACAGGCTTATACGGCTTGAACAATCCAAAGATCACTTTTGACCAGCTTCCAAGGAATCCCACTGAGGGCGCATCAAAAACATTGTTTGCCTTGTCTGCGTTCACGACTTCAGCAACAGGCTGGGCAGCACTTGAAAGCGCCAGCGGTATTACGCGAAATACTACAATGCAGAAAAAAATCATTCCAGCAATGAATATGCTTGCACCAAGCAATCTTTTCTTATGGCGCAATGCAAGATACGCGCCAAAAAACGAAAAAACAAGAATAAAAGGCTCTTTGACCAAAATAAGCAAGCTCGCAATAATAACTGATCCTATGAAATTGTTTTTATGTGCAAGGTATACTGCCCAAAATAGAATAGGGATCACCAGATGATCAGGATGAAAGTCAAATATCGCGTTAAAAGCCACAGGAGGGTAGAGGAAAAAAGCACAGCAAAATAAAAAACCTATGGTTTTTGCTCGATTATCCCGACAAACGTCTCGCGCACCCTCCCTATTTTCCTCCCCCCTTGTGGGGGAGGTTAGGTGGGGGGTGATAGAGAGCTCCTTCTCGCCCAAAAAATAATCCCTCGTAAACAAATAAAGCGGGATCACGCTGCTTACGATCGCTGCGCTTTGCAAAAAAAGCAAAAATCCGGGGCATGGACATATCTTATATATCACCCCATACACAAACAAAACAGGAGTGAAATGTCCTTCAATGCATGCTTTAAGGGTATTAATAAGTCCTTGAGCAGCACTTATTCTCCAGATCCACCCAATATATGCGCCAAGATCATAGATTGTGGCATTACAGGAGTCATACCTGATAAAACTCATGGAAAATAAGACAGCGAAAAATACCATGCTCAGTATTCCCAGATATATGGCATGGTTTTTTTCAAAAGGAAGGTTTATCTCATGTTTTCTTTTGGAAAGCCGATAATACAGAGAACCAGCAATAAAAAATCCAAAAAGCGGAACCAGAATATATCGGGCAATGCTGATCAGCATAAAAAAAACCTTTTGTCATTGCGAGGAGTATCCCCGCAATCTATATTAAGTAAATGCGACGTGGCAATCTCAAGCCCAAGCGCAGTCATGAGAGCATGTTATTACTTGTACCTATAAGATCGTGCGTATAATATCGCTTTTCTGCCATTTTTAAGTTTTCATGCTTTTGAGATTGCCGCGCCCTTTGGGCTCGCAATGACGGGAATTTGCTCTCTGGAGCATATCAGAAGAAGGAGCGGGTAGTTTCTATGATTCTTGAAATTTCAGGCTCAGTGAGCTCAGCGAACAACGGAAGGGAGAGCTCTTTGGCGCAAAAATCCTCAGAAATCGGGAATTGTCCTTTTTTATGCCCAAGATATCCATATGCCCCAAGAAGATGCAAGGGATCAGGATAATGGATCTGGCTCATGACCCCCTTGCTTCTTAAGTATTCATTTAATTCGTCTCTCTTTGTTGTCCTGAGCGCATATAAATGATAAACATTCTCGCAATCAGGCTCATCTTCAGGCAATATCAGGTCTCCCGCACCTTCGAGCTCCTTTGAATAGATCCGCGCGACATCTCTTCGCTTAGTGCTCCACTTATCCAAATACCTGAGCTTCACTCTTAAAAAAGCTGCTTGCATTTCATCAAGTCGGCTGTTTATGCCCTCTATCGGATGCTTATATTTTTTCACAGACCCGTAATTACCCACTTGCATAACCTTGCTGATAATGGATTCATCATTGCTTGTAACAGCACCGCCATCTCCGCAAGCCCCAAGATTTTTTCCGGGATAAAAACTAAATGCTGCCGCGTGGCCCAATGATCCTGCTCTTTTACCTTTATATCTGGCGCCATGCGCCTGGCAAGCATCCTCAATGACTTTAAGATCATGTTTTTTTGCAATTGCCATGATCGCGTCCATATCAGCGGGATGCCCGTACAAATGAACAGGCATTATTGCTTTTGCCTGCCTTGTTATTGCTGCTTCGATCAAATTTGTATTGATCAAGCCGTTTGATTTGACAATGTCAACAAACACAGGTTTTGCGCCTGTCCACGTGATCGACTCTGAAGTCGCTATAAAGCTCAGGGCAGGGATTATGACTTCATCCCCTTCTCCAATGCCCATGGCAAGCAGGGAAAGGCTTAGCGCATCACTTCCATTCGCCACAGGCGCGCAAGCCTTTGTCTCGCAATAAAGCGCGAATTCCTTTGCGAAATCATCATGCTCCTTGCCTCGTATGAACATGCAGGAATCCATCACGCTTTTATAAGCATCATCCATCTCTTTTTTGATGGATGCATACTGCCTTTTAAGGTCAACAAGCTGGATTGGAGCGCTTGCTTGGCCCTGCTTAATGGATTTATCTTTGGTTTTCATTGGTAATTTAAATTCTACAAAGCATTGAAAACAGATGCGAGAGGGTATTTATACTTGTTTGCCGACAATAATGAACTGGAACGAGAACAATGTGGGCAATATCTTGATCATTGAACCCAAGCCAGTGTAATCAATATGAGCGATCTCATATCCGCAGTCTCGCACAAGCTTCTGGGCAGTTTCTTTTGTGAAAAAGCGCACATGGTCCCTGCTGACTATCCCCGTCTCATCATAATCGAATCTTCCCATTAAAAGTTTTAAGCGGAACTCTATGCGCGCGATATTCGGGATTGAGGCGATTATCCTGCCGGAAGGCTTTAAATATCTCTTCCATTCTTTTAATACCCTGTCAGGATATCTTAAGTGCTCCAGGATATCTGAGTAAAGCATGATATCGAATGTCTCATCAGGCACCGGAAGCGTCTCGATCTTGTCAATATCGCCCATGACCACCTGATCGCAATACTCTTTTGCTTTTTGAGCATCTTTCTCGTTTATATCAACGCCGGTCACTGTGCAATTTTTTTGCTTCAGCTCCTTGGCAAGCAAGCCCCAGGAACATCCCACATCCAGCACTCTTGAACCCGCAGGAACCATGCCCAGGATCTTTGTATGAGGACTGTGAGGAGATGGATTTAAAACATGCGGCTCATCATGAGTAAACATTATTATCCTGCTTGTGAATCCTTGATATAAACTTTAAAGTGCCCATACTGCTCAATTTTATATTCTTTGGCCATACGCGCAAGCCCTTGAGAAAACTCTTCATTAACGGGTTTTTCCAGGTCAAGAATGACCACTTGAGCTTTAAGCGGGTCCCACTTTAAAGTGCCCGGACGAGTAAGCTGCAATAACTTAGCGCACCTGAAAATATGGGGCATTATGTAATCTGAATTTGTAACAACATTCTTATTGCGTGACACTTCCTCAATACGGCTCACAAATTCCACGTGGCCCGCATCGGCTTTCATATATTTTTTTATCCAATACATATCCCCTTTTCCTATTTGTGAAAGAGACATAAGCACAACGATAAATAATACGTGCGCTATATACTTCGGCTTCTTATCAGTTAACTTCTTAAAACCATGCAAAGCGGCAAGATACGCAAAAGGCATGAGCTCTGCCATATAATGAGGTCCTTCCGAGGGTATGCGAAGCAAAAACAGGCAGTAAGCCCATGTTCCAAGCGAAGGAATAAGAAAATAAGGCGAAAGCAGGCTTAAGAATCCAAAGCTTTTAAAGATACCCCATGTAAAGAAAAACTTATCCCGGCCATCATCGAATAAAAGCGCCAGGGCTTTCCATGGTTTTAATAGCGCATTTATCATCATGCCTGTCTGCGTTGAGGCGAACTGGTCCACATTGCCCAAATGCATCTCAGGAACAGCCTGCTGCGGCAAGAACACGCCTCTGTAGTAATAAAGCGCTGCGGAGAATATCACTACAAGGAACAACCCAATGCCGGCCCAAGCCCATTCTTTTGCCTTCTTTTTAGCGAAGACATCCTTTATCCGGGGAAGAATCAGCATCGCGCCCCAGAATATCGCGATGGGATAGACAGTCTCCTTGAATATCGCGGCCGCAAAAACACTTAATACAAAACCCGCGATCCTGCTCTTCTGCCAGAAATAAATGGCTGCGAGCAAGCAAGGCATAGCAAGCATTATGGGATGGAAATCATAGAGCATTGCTTCGCGCAGTTTATTATTGAACATGAAGAGTATCGCGAAAAGCACAGCATAATCACTGTTTTTCAATGTATTTTTGGCTATAAAATAAGCCATCCAGACAGACGCCAAGAACGCGGCTGTCTGGAATACAAACAGCGTGCTGGCGCTCTGGAATGCCTTAAAGAACGGCACCAGCAGATACATACCCAAAAACGCATGCGAAGAGAAAAGATGGAACGGCGGTATAGCTGACATGAAATCCCATGTGCTAAGGCTGTGATGCATGGCTGTCATGTGGAATGTCATGTCCCACCCTGTTTTTAGTAATTGATGGCGCGCGATCTGAGCGAACAAAAGGATCATTCCCGCATAGATGACCGAGATCACGAAAAACCCCTTGGGAATATGCCCGCAATATCCGCAAAGATACTTCTTCCATTTTTCAGGCAGCAGCAAGAATTCCCTTTTGTAATAAATACCCAGACCGATGCGCAGGAGCACAAGGATAAGCAGAGCCCTGAAGATGTCAGACGGGTTCTTTCCTAATATGAATTTGAATACCCCCAGACACAAGGCCGCAAGGACAAGCCTGTCGAATATCAAGACTGCCTTGGACATATAAGTATTCTTCATGAGCTTTCTCTTACGCGGTCAATGATCAACTTTATAAAAGATGTGAATAAAAGCATAAGGCTCAATGCGAATCCAAGATAGACCCACCATGGTTTATAATGAAATTCCACGACATGCTCTCCCGCGGGAACCCTTACGCCTCTGAAAGCGTAATTCGCAACACGCAAAGGAACTTCATTGCCGTCGATATATGCCTTCCACCCCGGATAATAAACATCTGATACAACAAGCAGGCCGGCATCGCTTGTACTGACCTCATACGCGACACTGTCTGAGAGCTTTTTTAATGCTTTCACGGAATAAGTCGGGGATGATATGCTGATGTTACTGCCAAGCTCCCTATCCTCGATGATCGCGGTGCGTTTAAAATCAAAATCCGCATTCTGGAATATCCGAAAAACATTGCTCTCTTGCTTCGCGAAAACAGTGTCATACACCATGAATGCCTTTGACAGCGCTCCTGTACTCTCATAAATATTCACGTTATCCTGCTCATACAGCAGCGGGAATTCACTCGGCAGGGTCAATCCTGACTGTTTGCAAACCTCCTCCATCCGCTGATACGGGACGATTGGAACACACTGTGACCGCCCGATAAGATAACGGACTCCCAGAAAATCAATGAATTTCATCTTTTCTTTATCAAGCAATGTCTCTTGCGTTCCGATAAATCGCAAAGGCTCATAAAGCTTCCTTAGATCCTTGGCATCAGCCAATACACCGGGCCTGGTTAAAAGATTGTTGGCTAAGAACAAGGCATAACGCTTTGGCACAACCCCGCTTTGGAACCTTATATCCTCCAAACCATAGATGCTCGACCAATTGGGCATGAGCATATATCCCATACCAAGCACGCGCCCGGGCTGGGCCCTGGTCCTTTCTTGCAGAAATTCCACATACGGCGGAGCCTTGAAATAATCGAACATCTTTGGCATGAGCTTTGGAGCGTACACAAAAAGCTCTATGAACACCCCTGCTACGCAGCAATACTTGACCCACATTGCATTGGTCTTGCTTGCCAAAAACTGCGCTCCAACAAATAAGAAGAACACGGACATAATATATATCCAAATGAAATCATGCCTCAAGCTGCTCATGCTCCCTATCACGGACCCGGCAATGCCCTGCAGGGCAGAAGGCAGACTTGCCACCTTGCTTCCGGCGAACTGAGCTATATCCCTTAAGGGCCCTACAAAAGCGAGCTTAAAAGAATACGGGTCTGTGATATAGGCAGAAAGTACAAATATGCCCAGCATGGAGAATACAGCTGCTGTGACCCGAGGCTTATGCTCCTTCCTGAGTATGTTCTCAAGCCCAAAAGCAGCAAGCACGGGGAACACAACATGGAATGTAGCGAAGTAAGATGTGAAATGTATGAGCCCGAATAAAGGAAGCTTATATATCCACACTATATAAGGAGCGCGGGCCATAAGGCTTATGTAAAAGAACAGATAGATCGCAAAGAATAAGACTGTTTTATTGCGCTCCCGTGCTTTTCCCCAGCACCAACATGCTAATGTCCATATCCCTATGCCCACATACGGCAGCACGCTGTATGGAGTGGCAGTGAACGAGCTCTTGGCCAGTTCAATGAACATCAAAGGAGAGAACAACAGGGACACAAGGGATTGCCAACGCCATCCATGAAGCGCTTCTCCCGCATAATATGAGCTTGAAAGCGAGCCGGCTGCGGAATGCCTTTGCCATCCATTAAAGAAGAACGCTGAAAAGTCAAACACGAGCGGAGCTGCGATAATGATGGCAAAAAGCGTGAGAAGCCCTATCATGGCTGATGAACGCAGCAGAACCTGCGAGATAGGGAGGCGCGCTTCATGCGCCTCTGCGTCCCCCTCTTCGCCCTCTGCCTTCATCCTCCATTGATCCACGCGCACAAAAACATAATAAGCGAACGCCAATAGCATCATCTGTATGGTAGCCTGTGGATTTCCGCCAAGAACGCTCAAGCCTATAAAAATGCCTGCTACGAAGAAATTCTTAAATGAGCATCTGATCGCTAACCTGCTAAGCGACCATAATATCCATCCGTTCAAGCAATCAATATATGTGGTCCAGTGCGGTATCCAAAGCCTGAAATATCCGCAGAACATAAAGCCTATTGTGCCGACCCATACAGCAAAGTTGGAAAGATTAAGGCTTTTTAGGAACAGGAACATGCCAAGACCGGCTATAAAGAATTTGAGTAAATGCGCTATGTCGATCGTTCGCGGTGTCACGCCCAATACCCACAAAGGCGCGCGCAACGGATTATAAAGACCTGTGCTTATCTCAGCTGACATTGGGAATCCGCACCCCACAAAAGGATCCCAGAAAGGCGCTGTAAGACTTCTTATGGCTTTAGCGTATGATAAAGACATGGGAAGTTCCAGCACTGTATAGGTCTCGTCATTGGAAAGCCATGATGAACGCAGTATAGAACTGAACTGATTGGGACCCTCAGGGTACACAGCAGGCCAAAGCGCGTAATAAAACGTCTGCTTTCCTATGAATACAGTAGGAAAAAAACAAAATACAAGGGCTATAAGTATTAATATGGATTTCCAGGTTTTCAATCTATTGACCAGCTTAAAAAATACAAGGCGGTTCTCACAGGGCTATTTGCGCAGCAATCCAAAACGATGATAAACCTTAAAAGGCGTTTTATTTACAGAAAGGGCGAACTCGCTGAAAGCATTATTTAAGCTTATGTCATCAGCTGCCAGAATGCCCCCTGCCGTGATATGATCCCAGGCGGTTTTAAATTCAAATAACATATTCTTATGACTATGGTCACTATCATGAAAAAAACAATCCACTTTCCCCAAGCGTTCCAATAAAGGCTGCAACAGTTCCCTTGTATCGCCTAATTGCAATTGCCAGCGAGAGCGCAGATGACCCGGAACCAGCCACCCGCTGGTCTTTTCCCTTGGTATATTTTCACCGGGTTGATTGGGCAAGTCGATCGAGTAGAGCATTCCGCTTTCATTGGCTTCAAGGGCTTTAAGGATAAAAGCCGAGGAAGTGCCGTTTGCCACCCCTGTTTCAACAACAGCTTTTGGCTTTAAGATCCTGCACACAACATAGAGAACCTGGCCCCTTAACGGAGAATACATGGTCAGCCATTGCGACAACATATTCTTCCCGTTAAATTCCTGATCCTTTTGCGCTATCTCGCATGCAAATGGCTCGAGCTCCCTGTAAAGCTCTTTGACCTTTTGAGCGTCAACTCCCAAAAATAAGCCCAGCCTGCTAAAACGCGTGTTAACGGATATGATCACATCCGTTAATTTTTTGACATTTGAGATAATGGATACCGGCATTATTATGAAACCTTTTTATGCGCGGCAGCGCTTGTATGCGTGAAAAAATTCTGCCAATTAGGGCCTTTTGGGTTTTTCAGGAAATCAATAAAAAGGCTGAGCTTTTGCGGGGTTTTAAGCATATAGCCCCTGATGATATTATCGCCTGCTTTTCGCAATTTCTGGACATCTCTTCTTAAGCTCATAGTCTCGCTCAAAAGAAATATATTCCAGCCAAGAGCCCTGAGCACGCCTTTTGCGACTTCGAATTTGCCTATCATGCAATAAAAAAGGATCTCGCCTGCAAGCAGCATGAAATAACCTGGCAGGATCCACAGAAGGGTCAATAAAGAATAATTCTTTAGGATCATGCGAAGAGTGTTCCTCTCTGAAAGAAATCTTCTCTGGCCTCTGCTGATCGCACTTAAAGTGGCTGATACCCTGTGATACAGGACCGCTCTTGGGTCAGCCACTACCTTATACCCGGCCAAGCGCGCTCTCCATGAGAGATCAATGTCATCAGCAAGAGTGAACACGGCAGGGTCATACCCTCCGATATGATCCAATACATTTTTCTTTATCAGCATTGCTCCGCCGAATGAGAAAAACACTTCTGTCTTGAAATCAAGCTGCCCTGTATCTTCTTCTGCGATGCCTCTGGCCTTTGGGAACCCGAATACATCTAAGTCACTGCCAACGCTGTCTATGATATTGAGTTTCTGTCCATCCGCTGTGATGCGCCTCATCTTACACGTTGTGATCCCTATCTGGTCATCGCTTTGAGCGGTCTCGATCAAATAGCTTAAAAAATGCGGTTCAAGCTCCATATCATTGGATACCCAGAATATATAATCACCCTTTGTATGGCGGGCCCCGAGATTCGATCCTTCGGCTGTTCCAAGATTCTCATTGCTTTTAACCAGGACAGCCTTGGGATAATTCTTCTCAATAAATTCAATACTGCCATCCTGTGACGCATTATCCACGATCACCACTTCGAAGTTCGGATAATCCTGATTCATTATGGAAGGCAAGAATCTTTCAAGAAGGGCTTTGCCGTTGTAGGTTACAACGACTATGCTGCATAAGGACTGATGTATTAAGCTCATTTTTTACCAATCACTTTCCAATACCCGCCTTTATCCGGACCGATTCTTTTAAGTAACCTTTTTTTCTTTAAATTATATAAGCGTTTTTTGATAGCCCGCGAACTTATGTCAAGCTTTTCGGCCAATTCAGCAATTGTGACATCCGGACGCTTGGAAATAATGGCAAGTATTTTCTGGGAACCTTTCTGGGAACCTTTCTGGGAACCTTTCTGTTCCTTACCGCTTACAGGCCTGCAGAAAACAACCTTAAAAAACCCATTAGTGTCAAACACCGGCTTTTTAAGACCTGCGGCGGTCATTACCGCCCTCATCTTTTGGATTCCCATCCCAATACGCTCAACGACATTTTCAACTTGCGCAAGCCCTATAGCGATCGATGGCTTGCAATTTCTCGCCAAGCTGTTTATTCTGGCTTTCAGGTCATTGGTGAGTTTTTCGCCGGTTATCATTCCATCATCACGTACACCGATCAATATTGTCCCGCCTTTCGTATTCGCAAGCGCCACCATATCCTGATCAATGCCGGGCGTGTACTTTTCCTTAAATTCCAAAGTCAGCCCTTCGCCCTCCCGCACAAGCAGCCTTATTCTCTCAAGCTTCATGGCAAGCTTCCTTTTGATTGGAATCCGCAGGAAAATCAGCTATCTGCTCCGACTTATTCGCTTCATATCTCAGGCCAAAAGCTTTACTGAAAATCGCGCACGCGTCAGCATTGCTCCTGGCAAAAACAAGGGAATTCTCCCTGTAAGAGATCAGCCTGTCCTTATTTGTGAGTAAACGCAAAATAGCGTCTGCGAGCATGTCTTTATCGTATTTAATCACAAAACCGGCCTGAGCCTCCTCAATGAGATTGGAGATCGCAGGACCCTCTGTTATCACAGTAGGCAGACCTCGGGCAGCGTATAGTTTTGGCTTTCCCGGATCAGCGTAGATCGAATTATCCTCAGGAGAAGAATTCCATGGAGCCATGCCTATCGCGCATTTTGAGATGATATCAAGAACATCCTTCTCATCAGGAATAAAACCGTAAAGTATGAATTGCTTTTCCAGGGAAGCCATTTTTATCAGCGCTTTAAGCGCGCCTTCAAAAGGCCCGCGTCCTATCACATGCACTTTTGCATCAGGCATTTTTTCCAGGACTTTAGGCATGGCCTGCACAACAAGCTCAAGCCCTTGATTGTCGGATAATGTGCCCACGAATGCGATGCTGTTTATGTCGAATTCCTGTTCAGGCTTGTCGATAAAAACGCTTGAATCATAACCCAATGGCACTACCTTATGCTTATACTCATCAGGCCTTATCCCTGCGAATTCCTCCCTGGCTTGCGCTATCCTCGGACTTATGTGCCACACCATGTCGCTGTGCCTCACGCACAATTTATCAGCCTGGCGGAACGCCCATACTATCACGGTATTAAAGCTGAGATCCTTTGGCATTGGATAATAATCTATGCAGTAATAGATAAGCTTGTCTATGACCCCGAGTTTTTTCAGCAAAACTCCAGCCAAAGAAGAAAAACACGCAACCCCTACAAACAGATCAAATTTCCTTTTCCCTTCTCTCTTCTTCTCCCTCGCCCCTTGGGGGAGAGGGTGGGGGTGAGGGGTCACCTCATTTAAATGATCTCTTAAGCTAAAAGCATTCGCCAAAATCGACCAAAGATAAGCCAAAAACACAGGCACGAACATGACCTTTGAGGAATTATGATCGATCCTCACATGCTTGTAATAGAATTGGCGCTTAAGCACATTATTCTCATAAGCGCTGATCCTTGCTGTGCCCTGCGAAGCAAAAGGACTCGCAATCCCTATAACTCCTAAATATTTTGCGCGCAGCCTCAAATAAGCCTCGACAGTCTCAGTACGGCTTGTGATAAGCTGGCCTGAAATGAGCACGCTTGATTGCTCAAGTTTCATTGGATCTGATTTATTTTCCATTGGTTTTTAAGCTGTATTTCCGGCAAATCGTTTTTAGTTTTTTAGCATATTCCAGCCATGTGTGTTTTTTTGCCGCTTCAAAGGCGGCTCTGCTCATCTTCTCAGCGAGTTTTGGATCGCTAAATATCGTATTGATGCATCCCACCATGCTTTTCAGGTCTCCTATGGGCGGATGGAACCCGCTCTTTCCATGCTCAAAAAGCTCTGCTGCTCCGGAGCCGGCCGGAATGATCCCCGGACATCCGCATCCTGCGGCTTCCAAGGTCTGCATCCCGAACGCCTCATGAACAGGATGCACATGCACCATGGCGCGGGAACACAACTCCATTATGTCTTTCTCGTTCAATGATCCGCGCAGATGCACGCGCGACTGCAAACCTCTTTTTTCGATCTCCTGCGTGAATTCTTCCCGCAGGCTCTCAGGGTGCCAAAAACCGCCTATGGTAAGAGATACGTCTTTATGATCGAGCTGTTCGAGCATATCCAGGAATATCACCGGGATATTGCCTATATCCCACCTGTCATAAGTCACGATCATCCTCTCCCTGGAGGAAAATGCCGGCAGATCCTCCCTGACAAAACATCCCGGATACAATATCTCAAAGGGCTTGTCAGTGATACCCCTGACATGCTTATGGTGGAACTCACCGCTTGTGATCACTGCCCTGCATTTTTGGAACGCGAACCTGTCAAGAACTTTTGCCGCTAAATAAAGAAAAGGATATTTCCATCCCATGCGTTTTTTATATATCTTCTCTGCCGTGAACGTGGCCGGGTCCCATATGAGCTGTAAAAACGGTATATCGCGCAGCCTCAGGGTATTGCGCGCGGCAAACGCGCTGTATTGGCAGTTCGCCACCACAATATCGAACTCCCTGAAATCCACTGCCCTGTGCGCAAAAAGCCAGCTCGCTATGTGGTGCAGGGAGAAAAAAGACATGCCCGGGAATTTAAAGTTCATCTTCTGCAGGAACTTCGGGAATTTTGGGAAAAGATACCTTACCTTGACTCCCGCAAGGTGTGAATCATAATGCTCTTTGTGCTTTTTCCAGTGATCCTTCTCAATGATCACCACAGCCTCTGCATCAACCCCGATCTCGCTGAGTCTTCTCACAGGCCACCCTATAAGCTTGGGCGCACTGCCCGGAGCCAATTCATCGAAAAAAAACGCCAGCTTAAGATTCCTGGTTGAAGTATTTTTTATCATCATGATCATTCAGCGCTTAAGTCCTCTCTGAACGTAGCGCGGGGGCAGTCTCAGCAGAGCAGTCCTGTGGTATTCCCCACAGGGCTTGTACCCCGCTCTTCCTGAATAAGGAGCAGAAGCGGCATACAAGCTGCCGCGCTACAACGAAAAATGCAAACGGGCCCATCAAGCGCGCACCACATTCTTCTTTAAGAATACGGATGAGAATTTTTTGAATGCGTACACAAACCTGTGTTTGGAAGTGAAATAGCTTAAAAGAACTCTTGGCCGCATATAGAATCGCAAGATCGCGTTTTTTCGGATATGCGCGAGCTCTTCGATGCTCATGCCTTTTGGAGCATAAGTAATGGCGTTCTGTCCCACTACCGCAAAATCAAAATCTTTGGGCAATTCACCCGTTTCCATGAGCGCTTGCGTGGCCTCCGTGTTGGGCAGAGGCTGGAAAGCCGTGAAACTGGCTTCCCGGATCTTAAGCTTGAGCGCCAATTGCACGGTCTGCTCCATTTCCTCGCGAGTCTCGCTCGGATAACCCAGGATGAAATATCCGCACGGATTAAAACCCATCTTATCCATGAAATCCACCTTGCTGCGGATCATCTTAAGATTGGTCTTCTTTTTCATCAGCCCCAGGATGCGCTCGGACCCTGATTCAATGCCCAACACAATGGTGCGCTCAAAACCGCTGTCCTTCATTTTGTTAAGCAGTTCTTCATCTACGATATCAAGCCTCATTCCGACGCCCATGGCGAATATGGCTTTTAGATTGTCCTTTTTCACCCTATCGCAAAAATCCATGATAAAGCGCTTATCAACCCCGAAACCCTCATCCTCGATAACGAATTTTTTGATCCCATGTTCCCTCTGTAAAAGATGCAGCTCTTCGAATATATGATCAAGCCCGCGCCTTCGCAGCCTTTGCCCGGATGTGACTTTCGCAGCGCAAAACGTGCATGGAAAAGGGCACCCGCGTGAGAAGAACACGGGAACCGTGTCTTTGCCCACGCCAAGATATTTGAAATACTCCCGAGGCCTGAGAAGGTCCCAGGCCGGAATACCGTATTCCTCTATGTTCTTCGGGAAATAAGGCTCATTCACGCGCACTTCGCCCTTGTCACGATAAATGAGTCCTGGAATACCGTTAAAATCCTTTTTCTTCATCTCAAGCGTATCTGCTAATTTGCGGATGGCTATTTCGCCTTCACCGCGAATAGCATAATCAACTTTTTCAAAAGAATTCAGGACTCCGTGCGGAAGAGAAGACACATGCGGACCACCCAGTACTACTACGGTATCGCTCTTAACACGCTTAATAGCATCAAGCATTCTTGGTAAAAACGGGATGGATATGGAATACAGACTGATGCCGACTAGATCAGGCGACTCCTTTTTGATGAACGCCTCGAAACTCTCAAAATCAAGATTGTCTTTTAAGCAATCCAGGATGCGCACCTCATGCGCGCTTTTGCGAAGCGAATTCGCCAGGAATCCCAATCCTACGGGCGGATATGATTCCCCGGAAAGTCCCGGATCCTTAAAAGGCTGGATAAGAAGAATGCGCATAAAGCTTTAAGCGGATTTCCCTTTCGTAAGATGCAGCAGCGCTAAGCCGTATTTATTAACGCCCCCTCTTATTTTTTCGCCCTCTTGCGCGCTGCATTTTGCCCAATCGCCATAATTGTTCATGAGGTAGAATTCCTCCTCAGCGACCTCAAAGCCGGATTCGAGCATCTTTATCCTGTTTTGATCATATATACGGTGATGCGGAGCTACAACCTCGCTGATCCCGTAAGGGATCGTGATCAAAGCTTTTCCTCCCGGCTTTAGCACCCTCAAGATCTGTTTTGCCATGATAATATCGCCGTCATCACTTACATCAGCTCCGTGCCTGCCGCCCAAACCCACATGCTCTATCGTTGATATGCACGTAACCACGTCAAAACTGTTTTCTTCCAGCGGGTCCTTGACTATATCCCTTTGGATAAATTTAAAATTATTAAAACTCAAATGATTCAGGATCTCGTAAGATCTGATATCGCATCCGGTCACATCATGCCCTAAAGACGCTGCTATCAATGGAAAAAAACTGCCCGAACTTCCTATATCCAGGACCCTGGCGCTCTTGGGCGCAAGTCTGCCAAAAACAAACGGATACTCCAGGAACCGGTCACTTGGCTTAAGCGGCGTGCTCATATGGATATCAGGGAAAATTTTGCCCAACACCTTCATGCCAAGTCTGACTATAAAGTCGTAAAGCGCTTTTTTCACGGTTACTTTCTAAATCCCCCCGTACTGGAAAGTCTTATTGCTTTTCTTTTGACCGCGCCTGCAAACTCATCAAAGGCCGCGCTGGCCAGTATGTCATCGCAGAAAAACAATCCACCCGGCTTGATATGCGGCCACGCTGTTTTGAACTCCCACATCATATGCTCATAACTATGATCACTGTCATGAAAGAACATATCAACAGAGCCAAGCTTGTTTAAGAGTTCCGGAAGAAGCGCTTTAGCGTCTCCAAGGTGCAGGTTCCATCGCGGTTTTAAGCTCTCCGGGATCAGCCATCCTGTGGTTTTATTCTCAGGCAGAACAGCTCCCGGCTGGTTCGGCAGATCTATCGAATACAGAACTCCTTCTTTATTGACTTCCAGAGCCTTTAATATGAATGTGGTCGAAGAGCCTGAGGCCACGCCTGTTTCAAGCACGACCTGCGGCCGCAAAGCCCGGCAGATCACATAAAGCGCCGGAGCCTGAAGCGGGGAAAGCATTCCGGCATGCATGGGAAAATTCACGGATTCGAACCTGCTTCTCACCTCATCATAAAAATCAAATTTCTCGATCTCTGAGTAATACGCCTCGATCTTCTCAGTGTCCACTCGTGTCAAAGTGCTTAACAATCTGTTTTTTTGAGACAACCTGTAAAGATATCGCGCTGCTGCCAATGGATTGCGAAGGCCGATCTTAACATCTTCGATTGATACGCCCAACATGATGCTCACACTCTCCTTTTTTGTTCACACGCTTCAAGTTTTAAATCTTTTGTTTTTTTAGCTCCCGGCTGACCGCCATTATTGGAATGTCCGCCATTTGAGCGCAACAGGCCGCCTATCATCTTTCTTCCTTCAGGTCTGGAGATCATGATACAGGAATACACTGTTGTCTGCAGGAAACTCATCAGCGGATGATACACCCAATATATATTCTTGTCCCGGATCATCTTTGCCAAGGCATCAATGCCGGAAAAAACAGGCACTCCACTGTAGAGGAACCACAAAGAAAGTCTTGTTTTAAAATCACTTGTCATGGCCCAGTTCATGTTGCGGGAATCCTTATGTCCCAGAAAGTGTGTCCCGAAATTCCTCTTCCATTTCTTCACCCACTGTCCCACGCTTTGCACATGATGATGAATAACATTGAGCTCAGGCACATAAGCCACCTGATTATTACCCTCTTCCGCCATTGTCTGAAAAACATCATTATCGCCTATGTACTCCGGCCCGATAAGCATGTGGCGCACCAGATCCAGACGGTACGCCAATCCATTGGCTCCCCAGATAAGAGGACGCTTTGAGTCCACTGAAAATTTATACCCGCGATACCGCCCTGCTTGCGTGATACTCGCCTCCCTGAGATAATCCCCGAGATTTGAATTCAGGAAAAAAGATAATGGGTCATTCTGTATGAGTTCATAGTAGCGGTTTATGGGTTTATCAGCGGATCCTGAGATCTGTTTGCACCATAAGGCAGCCATTTTTGGGTCCTGCTCGAACATCCCGGCTGCCGTGGAAAGCCAGTCCTTGTTCGCGAGCTCGTTATCAGCCGCGAACACGATAAAAATATCTCCTGCGGCATGGCGCGCAGCCACTTTTGTCCCTTCTTCAGCCAATACTTTCTCATTGGGCAGGACCCTGGCGTTATACTTTTTCGCGATAGCGCAAGTCTCATCCTGCGACCCGCCGTCAGCTACCAATACCTCGACCAGGTCGTTTGGATAATCCTGTTTACGGATGCTTTTTAAGCATGCCTCCAAACAATGCGCTGCATTAAGCACCGGTATTGAGATCGAGAATTTAAGAGGCATCAGGCAAAATCCTTGTTTTTATACTGTTTTTTACATCGAACGCAAATCCATACTTTGCCGCGCTTTTTAAGACGGCGCGCGCAAGCGCAAACCTTTCCCGCTTCTTTACCCGGATTGCCGTAAACCAGCCCGTGATTGCCGATGCTTGAAGTTACAACCGAACCGGCTCCGACAAGAGCGCGTTTGCCAACTGAAATATTGCTTAAAAGCGTGGCATTCGCCCCGATGGTCGCTCCTTTCATGATAAGCGTCCTTGCCAATTCCCAGTCAGGTACGCGGCTTCTCGGGAACAGATCATTGGTGAACACCACGTCAGGACCAACAAACACTTTATCCTGGATCTTTACGCCTTCCCACACTGACACATTGTTTTTTATCGTGACTCCGTTTCCCACAACAGCTCCGGATTCTATGTAGCAGTTATTGCATATATTGCAGTTTGCGCCGATCTTAGCGCCCTTCTGCACATGCGCAAAAGCCCAGATTTTTGTTCCGGCTCCTACTACAGACCCTTTTTCAACAACGGCCTTTGGATGCTTATAGAACGCAGGTTTTTTTCTCATCAAATGATACCGGGCAGGAAACACCCTCCTGTTTTAAAGATTTCTCAAGCTGCAGCAGGACTTCTATCATCTCGCTTGCCATAACAGGTCCTGTTAAAGGTTCTTTGCGGCTCTGTACTGAGTCGATAAAATGCGCGCATTGCGTGCGCAAAGGCTCAGTCCCTGCAACGCTGGGCAAAAGCACGCCGCTGTCCCTTGTGATCAGCCTGAACTCCTCAAAACTACTGTAAGGTTTTTCAAAACGCTCTTTCATCACGCTCTTGTCATAGATCTTTATGGGCGAAGGATCCAGATCATCAAAGAGAACCATTTTTTTACTGCCCACGACTGTCACGCGCCTGACTTTAACAGGATCAAGCCAGCTCACATGCATATTAGCTATGACCCCGTCCCCGTAAGACAATGAACCAAAAACAACATCATGCGTCTTGTCCTGGATATATACTCCGCCATGAGCCGCTACTTTTACAGGCCACTTGCCAAGTATGTAATGCAGTATTGAGAGATCATGCGGGGCAAGATCCCAAAGAGCATTAACATCTTTGCGTATGGGGCCTAAGTTCGTCCTTGCTGCGTGAGCATAATAGATATCACCGAGCTCGCCGGACCCAACAAGCTCTTTTAAAGCGCGGACTCCTGAATTATAAAGAAACGTATAAGCCACCATTAAGATCAATTTCTTGTTTTGAGCTATTCTCGCGAGATCAAAACCTTCCTTGGTATCCAAGGCCAGGGGTTTTTCAACAAGAACATCCTTATTGCTCTCAAGCGCTTCTTTGACGATCTTGTAATGCGTGCTCGCCGGAGTAGCTATGACAACAGCATCGATATTATTGTCTTCAAGGACTTCCCTGTGATCGCTCGCGGCTTTTAAGAATGGATACATGCGGCTTGTTTTTTGCAGCATTTGCGCATTAGCATCGCATATCGCAGCTATGGAGCAATTCTCCATTGTTAAATAGTTTCTTACATAATTAGGTCCCCAGTAACCCAGCCCTATGATGCCTATCTTGGTCATACTCGATCAACCTCCATAAAATAATTCAAATCCTATTACACTTCCTGCGCTTCGCCTTTCAATCTTTGCCACAAATCTTCAACTTCCAGCGTCTTTGCCCAACGCTCCAGATAAGTCATGTCCAGTTTTTCACACTGAACCTCATAGACCCTGAGAGCATCAGTAAACTGTTTTTCACTGCCTCCGGACAATCTTGCCCATCGTAATTTCGCCAGGATCGTGTCTTCCGGACTTGACACAGACATTTTTATGCCCATGAATTGCTCGGTGCATCTGCGCGAAAAACGCGACTGATCGAAACCCTCTCCGGTCAACATCCAAAAATCCACTTTATCGCCGGTACTGATATTGATCATGTTAAACATGTCTTGCTTATCGATTGCGTCAAAAATGCTGTTTTTATCCAAATAATAATCAGGCGATGAAAAAGCCTCTGTTAATCTCATAACCTGAGTTCTGTTAATCGCGATGACCATGTCAATATCATGCGTAGACCGAGGCTCGCCCTGCAGGCTCGAAACAATGGAACCTGTTATCATATATTCGATTCCCGCCTGATCCAGGGCTTGAATAACATGCGTCAATAATTCCTGTTGTGACATTTATCCAATCGCTCCCAGAGCTTCTTGTTAAATTCCTCGGCATTAATATCCGGGAACCTCTTGCGTAAACCATAAATAAAAAGTTCCCTGGTAAATTCAGTTAATTCAAATGCCTTTCGCAATCTTTTCTCGGGAGACATCCGGCGAAGCGCGCCTATGTAGACACTGTGATTTGGACGATGCTTGATATCCATATCTTATCTTCTGTTTTTCGCCTTGCTCATCCGCGAATAACCGTCTCCTTGTCTGCACCTTCAGGCTTATTCCCGCAAGCTTGCTTTTTATTAAAGTCTGAAAGGTGTCCCACAACAGCCTTTCCGGCTCTGTAGAAAAATCTGATATCATCCACGCTCCTGATTGAGACAAGTTTTTTCATTATGAACTTCGGCGTAATAAATGATCTATAAAGCCCCTGTGTAAGACCCATAACCTCATCATCAGGCATAGGGCATTTCATGACAGGCTCTCTCATGTCATAGCGGGCCCAGTCCCTGGTCTTAAGCCAATCATTGTCTTCGCATTCCTTAAAAAGCCTCGTCCCCGGATATGGGATAACGATCGTTGCCTGGAGAGTGTTTATCCACCCGCGCCTGAAAAGGTCTTTTGTCATCTCGATCGTGGCCATTGCTTCATCGCGCGACTCCCATGGGTATCCGACCATGCATGTCGCATGAGGTTCAAGCCCTGCCTGCTTTGCCATGCGCGCGGTTTCTGCCATTGCGTGTTCCTTATGGCCCTTATTGATCCTGTCAAGCGTGGCTTTATTCGCTGATTCAAGCCCATAAAGCACGAACCTGAAACCTGCTTTACCCATTAGATCGTATTCTTCCTGGCTCAAGGCTCCGGGCCTCATATTGCACCCGATCTTAACGCGCTTGTTCAAGCCTCTTTCTATCATTCCATTGCAGAACTTTTTAAGCCACCCGCCTATGGGAAAAGTGCCTGTATCATCGAATACTTCCCGTATCCCGTACTTGCTCACAAGCATCTCGATCTCATCCAAAAGACTCTCCGGGGTACCCACGCGAAAACTCTTAAATGTATTCGTCCATGAGCAGAAAGTGCATCCCCCGCCGGTCCTCCACCAGCAATCCCTGCCGATCATCGTATATGCTCCGGGCAGATATTTGAAATTACCGTTCTTATGCGCGTAGAGCTCCCACTGGGTCAAGTCCCTATCAATGGGCAGCACGCCCTTTAGATCACGCTGCTTAAACGGCCCTGTATTGCCGATGCTGCCATTTTCTTCTCTGAAATATACTCCGTGATCAAGGTCCGCGTTCTTTGCCATGTGGTCCGCGATATTAGCCAAACCAAAATCAAAATCCCCGCCGCAAAGCACAAAATCTGCTTTTGAATTTTCCATGGACTCCTCAGGCAGCGCTGTGACATGGTCGCCCATAAGAACGAATCGCGTCTTAGGGCTCATGGCCTTAAGAGAATCTATCCAGCGCCAATACTGCCCTATAACAGGAGTTTTGGCTTCAATGGCCACCATGTCAGGCTTAAAATCCATGAGATCATTTATGAATTCCTTGTCGCTTTTCTCACTCGCTATCGCGTCAGCCCATGCAACATCATGCCCCATGTTCTTAAGCATGGTTGCGGCATATGCCGGGAGCATGGGATAGATATATGTCGGGTTACTGAAGTACTGGAATTGCCTGTTTTGAGAAAGCAGCGGAACGCCCTTGTCAGTGGGCAGCGGGGGGTAAGCGATCATTATCTTCATTTCAAAATTTTCCTGTTTTCTTCATTTCAGCCCTCAGCATTCAACCCTCAGCCCTTTTTTCAACCTACCACTTCCCCCGTATCAATGTCATTATTAAGATGCGCGCTCTCATAATGTTCATAGCGCTCTTTAACAGGCTCGATAAGGCCCCTTAAAAAGTGGATCCCGTAGATAATATGCGTTGAAAGTATGCCCGGCGCTGTCAGGAATCCCACGTACACGCTTTTCTCGGCGATCGCGGCTCTGGCCATGTCGAATACGAGTCCTGCCAGGTACATTAGAGTAACGCCTAAAAATATCTTCTGGAACAACGCGGACATGCTCGAAGCCGCTGTCAAGAATACAAGGCACATGACGAATATGCTGGGCGCAGCATAGGATATCCTTCTTGATGTTTGAGGATAGAGCTTCCAAAACTGCCCGCGGCAGAACCCGTAGCGGCTCACCTGCGAAAGATGTTCTTTGAATAACGTCCTTCTGTGATGCCACACAAAGACTTCCGGATCATAGATTATCTTCTTGCCGGAACGCACGATATCAAGACAAAGCTTTGTATCCTCTCCCGGCCAATACTTCGTCTGAAAACCCCCGAGAGAATCAAACAGGTCTTTTCTTATGAAAAAATTCACCGACGGGAAATCATCAACCAGCCTTGACTTGCCCGGCCTGTACCGGTTCGCGCAGAATCCGCCTCCCATTACAGTGGCGAACACCGCGCCTGAGGCTTTTTGCCATATATTGTTCGATTCAGGGGTGACAGCCGGTCCGCATACAGCGCCCACTTGGGGATCCGCAAAATGCCTTACAGCTTTATCGAACCAGTCAGCTTTAGGATAAGCATCATCATCGAGAAAAGCCAGGATCTCTGCGCTCGCGTGCTTAAAAGCCATGTTGCGCTTTGTCGCCGGATCCACCGCTCCGGTTGCGATCACGCGCGCATGCGCAGCTGTCCTTATTTCCGGAGTGAAATCATTCGCGGATATTTCATCAGGAAGGATTATGATCTCGTAATTTTTGTAATCAGTGCCTGTGAATTTAGAAAGAGATTCCGCTATATACGCGTTGATCCTCTTGACCGGGATAACAACGGAAACACTGGGCATATAATTCGCGCAAACACTGCCCTCGGGAATGCTCCATTGCTTATCAATGCCCCTTTGCTTGATGAGCATCAGCACATTTATCACCAGGATCCCGGCCCCGACACCGCCTACGATATAGAGCACAGAAGCCAGTGTATCGTGAAACAGTATTATAAGCACTGCCTCAAGAATGACTCCCGCTAAAAACGTCCACACAAAACTAACGCGTTTTACAGCGTAATTGAAATTCATGATGATCTGAAGGAGGGCATACGGAAGCATGGCAAAGCTGAAAAGCCCGAGGATGGATGCCCCTTCGGGATATCCTGACCCCAGAAGCACCCTCATGAACAATCTCGGAGCGATCGCGAAAGCCATGGCGCCTATGGTCGAGATTATTCCGGAAAGGACCAGGCCTTTCCTTAAAACGCCTGCGGCGCTTCCGGATGAAGCATTGACCCCTGAGGCAATGGGTAAAAGCACTGCCACGATACAACCGTTAACGAATATTATGGAGCGTGCCAGCACAGCCGCGGCCGCGTATTGCCCTGACAAATGCGATGAGAAATAATGCTTGACCAATATCATGTCAAGCCCGATAAAAAACGCGAAACACACATGCCCTATCAATATGGGCAAACTGTATACGAGCGCCTCGGAAAAGAAACCTTTCTCTTTTTCATAGATTTTTGCGTCCATTGACGAGCGGATCCATGGCCATGATGCCACAACCAGGACGCCCAGTAATGCCGTGAGATTGGCAAACATGGCGCCGTTAAGGCCCAGGCCCACAAGAACCACAAGACCGAACCCAAGCAGAAATCTCAGGAGTCCTCCGCCTCCGCTTAAAACCCCGAAAAAGAAGAATTTATGCGCTCCCTGCAGCAAGCCCATGCTTACAGGCAGTAAAAACGACACTGCCACGATTCCTATTGCCACATAGAACGGGAAACTCTGTTCAACATGAAGGAACTTAGCCACAAAAGGCTTTGCTGCCAAAAGCACAGCGCTCCATGCGATCGCAAGAAAGAATGCCTGAATATAAGATTTCTTGGCAAAACTCGCGAAACGCTCCATCTGTTTTAAAGCTTTGAATTCAGCGCTGTATTTGGCCACAACCGTCTGGATCGTGGCAGTAAAAGAACCCGCTATCATTGTGATCGATAATATGGAATTAAGCGCTCCGTAATCAGAGGATGAGAGGTTCCTGCTCATTGTGAACTGATAAAAATAAGCAGCAATATTACCCACCATGGAGAACGCGAACACGATGATACTGCTTCTAAGCAGAGTATCCGTGATATCGAGCTTTGAGAACACCTTCCCCAAAACCGACATCCCGCCCCCCTGCTTTCCCTCTTTCAGCCATTCTCTTTCTTTCTCCTCCCCCCTTGAGGGGGAGGTCGGGTGGGGGGTTTCCGCTATCCCCTGCTGCCCGGCGCTCGAGTGAGCCCCATTGAATTTCCCGCGCTTCCTGTAAATCCCCTCTAGCCTGTCATAATAACGCACGATATAGAGCCTATAGAATATCGCCAGAGTATCAATGCCTGTGCGAAAATAATCACCTGAACTGATGCGCCCCCATTTTTTTCTCCTGCTGAATGTCAACACAACAGGAGCTTCCGATATCCTGAAACCCCAGTGATGGGCATTGGCAAGCATCTCAACGTCAAATGCCCATTTCTTACTGAGGATCAAGGGGAACACCTTATTAAGGACTTTTCTCTTGTAGATCTTTAAGCCTGATTGCGTATCTTTTAACGGCAGATTAAAGAAAACTTTCAGGAAAAACGCGTATACCCTGCTTGCGATCTTGCGCATAAGCGGGTATTCTATCTCGGAGAATGGGTGGAATTTCGATCCAATGACCACGTCAGCATTCTCCCGCCTCATAACATTAAAAAGCACGCGCAACTGGGCAGGATGAAGCTCAAGGTCAGAATCCAGAAAAACTATGACTTGGCCCGTCGCACGCTTAAAACCCTCTTTGAGAGCATGTCCCTTGCCTCTGTTGCGCAATATGTCAACAGAAGTGACCATGCTGTATTCTTTTGAGATCCTTTCAAGCTCCTGCGAGGTATTATCGATCGAGCCGTCATTAACAACCACAAGCTCATAATCAGATGCTAATTCTCCGGCGCACTTGAGTGTTTCCTGGATGTTCTTATAAATATGGCTCCCCTCATTATGCGCAGGCATGATAACAGAGAGCTTGCCAAGAAAATCAGCTCGCTTCTTAAAATGTTTCTTGTTTGTTTTTTGAGACTTTGCGTTGATTACTGTATCCATAGTTTTAATAGCGATAAATCATATCAGGGACACACTATCCCCTATACTATATAGGCGAGGAATAAAGCATGGCCTTACCAACGGCTTATATAAGAGGATTTTACCAAATATCAAGTATGTCCCCAATGGAAGCGCGGTATTATCTATTGCTTTATGCGTAAATTTCGGGTTAATACAACAAATGGCTTAAATATTAACGTTTTTAAGCTCTTTTGACCTGGTTTGGACAGTGACATTTGAGAGCTTGTTTCCGATCATCATATGAGCTAATGCTTTCAGAGGATAAACGCATAATTTGAATATATACAAAAAATCTTCAAATGACCTGATCTTCTTCAAAAGATTGACATAAGTGCGCATGGAAAATACTTTATGCATAAGAAATTCCCTGTAGATCCCTGAAAGAATATCCTGCAGCTGCTCATTGGAAAAATTCAGGGTTTTAAATCCATTGCCATAGGTAATGCTGATCTTATACCATTCCTCTGAAAACGGATCTATATAGCGGTCCAAATCGATCAATCCCTGTTTCTTTACTATCTCATACACTTGCGTGCCCGGCTGAGGAACCAAAAGGTAAAAGATCGCAAAATCCAGATTCGTCTTTTTCGCGAATTCTATTGTTTTTCTGAATTCTTGCATTGTCTCATGGGGAAACCCGATAATAAAACTGGCTGCGGTCCAGAATCCCAAACTATTGGCCTGGGCTATGATCTCGGTTGCCTTATCCAGATTTATCCTTTTCATGATCTCTTGCTGTGATTGCGGATCCCCGGTTTCTATGCCAAAACATAAGCGATAAAACCCTGCTTGTTTCATTTTTGAAAGCACATCCCTGTCCAGCGTCTCGATCGCGATACCGGTCGGAGTGACTAATTTGACATTTGTGTTGCGCTTGATCAGCTCATCGCATAGCTCATACATCCTTGCCCTTGACACAGAACTGTTATCGTCGACAAAGTGGATTTCTCTGTATCCATAGGTATTTTTCAGGAATTCTATCTCTTCGACCACATTTCTGGCGCTGCGCATGCGCCATCTCCTGCCCCACATGAGCTTAACAGAACAAAAATAACATTCCTTGGGACAGCCCCTGCTTGTTAAGACATAACCGATGGGTTTGCGCATTAAAAATCTGTTTTTCTTATGCTCTCTTTTGACCACTTCCATGTCTCTTTCCAAAAGGTTCCAAGCCGGAAACGGGATCTCATCAAGGTTCTGGATCAGCTCTCTTGGCTGCTCCTTTATCAGCTTGTTGTCGCGCCTGTACATGGTGCCTTTTACGCCTTCCATGCTCTTATTGTCCTTATAACGCTCCAAAACCTCGCAAACGGTCTTTTCTCCTTCTCCGACCACCAGAACGTCAATATTGTCATCTTTCATTGTTTGCTCGGAAAACGTGGAAGCATGCGCGCCGCCAAAAACAACGAAAATGTCTTTTTTGAATTCTTTCACGATTTTTGCGACATTATGGGCATCTTTAAAATAAGACGTGAACATACAGGATACACCGACCACATCTGGCGAAAACTCTTCAATATTCTTTTTGATTTCCCGGTCGGATATGCCGAATCTTTTGAATTCCGAACTGACAGGGAAATTATAACTAGAGGAAACCATGCAATCCAGGATCTTCACCGTATGCCCGCACTTCTGCAATACAGATGCAATATAACCCAGTCCCAACAAGGCTGACTTTGACGGAGGGCTGACATCAAGTTTGTGCAGGGTTATCGGCGGATATATCAATAAAACTTTCATATTTGCGATCTACTACATTATCTCATAATGATTGCCGCGCCAGGCGGACCACTTCCGTTAATTTGCCCAGACAAGCTCACAAGACTGACTGCATTGCAGGGTTTTTATCTGATAAGCCAGAGGCTCAGGAAAGGCAAATATGTGATCGCGGCCAAGGCAAGGATCCGCAGGATCAAAAACGGCAGGACTGACCTATAAAGCGTTGTCATGGGCTTTTCAAAGCGCATGCTGGATAGGAACAAATTGATGCCCACAGGCGGGGTTGAATAGCCCATCTCAAGATTTACCAGGAATATGATGCCAAGATGAAGGGGATCCACTCCAAAACTCATGGCTATGGGCACAATAAGCGGCACAACAACAACGATCGCCGAGAATATGTCTATCAAACACCCCACGACCACAAGAAATACATTAAGAAGCATGAGAAAATAAAGCTTATGCGTTATAAACCCTCTCATCCAGTCAAGGATCTTCATTGGAACCTGCTGATCGATCAGATAATTCGTGAGGCCCAGGGCAGCTGAGAGAATGATCAAAATGCAGCCTGTTAACACTGCGCTTTCCTTCATTATATTGGGCAGATCTTTTTTCCAATGTATGTCTTTTTGGATCAATACCTCCACGATCAAGACATAAGCGGCTGTAACGCTTGCAGCTTCAGTAGCTGTAAAAATACCCCCATAAATACCGCCAAGGATCATAAATGGGAGCGGAAGTTCCCACGCGGAATTTTTCATGGCCTTTTTTATCTTGGTAAAAGAAAGTTTGTTCTTGGCCTGAGGCAGGTCCATGCCGACTTTTCCGCTGTAAATCGCCATTGTTGTGACCAGGATAAGCCCCGGAATAAGCCCGGCTAAAAAGAGCTGGTCAATATTGACCTTAGCCACAACCGCGTATAGGATAACAGGCAGACTCGGAGGAAACAGGAGGCCGATACTGCCTGAAGTTGTAAGAAGCCCGAGACTGAAACGCTCCGGATAAGTTCTTTTAATGAGCGCTGGATAAAGTATCCCTCCAAGCGCCACGATCGTTATGCCTGAAGCTCCCGTGAAAGCCGTGAAAAACGCGCATACTACGATGGAAACAAGAGCCAAGCCTCCCGGGATCCAGCCGAACAAAGCATCAGTGAAGCCAACCAGCCTTTGGGGAGCATTGCTTCTGGCAAGTACTGTGCCGGCGAATATAAAAAGCGGTATTGCAAGCAAAGCAGGAGCGCTTGTCATGCGGTACACTTCCACTATAAAAGCAGGCAAAGGGATCTGCGCTGCGTGAAATCCAAGGAACGCGAATCCTGATAAAGCGATAAACAATGGAACGCCGAAAAGCGCGAGGATGAGGATCAGGGGGATCAATATTAAGATCAAGACCTTCGATCCTTAAGAAAAGATATGCTTTCTATCAATCTAAACAGGAACTTAACAGCAATAAGCGCGAAACCCGCTGGCAGCACTATTTGGAAGATCCATGTTGGGATATCAGCGTAAAGCGTTGCAGCGAAATCCTTTTCCGAGGCAACAAACTGCCATGAAGCCCATGCCAAGACCGAGCTCACAGCCGCGGCAAACACGTAAACGAATAATTGCGCGATATTATTGATCTTGGCAGGCAGGATTCTTGGCAGGATATCGAGCTTTATGTGTTTACCCTGGCTGGCTGCCATTGAAGCTCCGATTATCGCGAACCATAAAACAAGCTGCCTTAAGAATATGTCCGCCCAGGGAATACCGCTTTGAAAAAAGTTTCTAAGCATTACCTCCGTAAACGAGAGACACACCATGATAACTATAAGGGCACACGCCAAAAAACCCTCGATTTTCACTATTAAACTCTCGATTGTATTCATTTATGTCTCTTTGTCATCCCCGCGAAGGCCTGCTTCCAAATTATTGGAGACGCTGGTGCCCTCCAGGGTGCGGGGATCCAGTACAATTTGATATAGAGATCTTCTGCTGTTACAAAGATAGGAACAAGTCTATTCAACATAGCGGTTCTGGATTCCCGTCTCCACGGGAATGACAGACGATTTACATTTCAAGCTATTTCGCAACTTTTTTGGAAGGCTTTTTCTTTTTACTCTCTTTAGCTTTCTCTTTCGCTGAAGCCAGGATCCCAAGCACCTTATCCAAAAGATCTTGCGGGTAAAGCTTTCCGACAAGACCCTGTCTTACGTTCACGGAAATATCCTTGAATTTCTGAATATCCTTTTGAGCGAACGGCACGACTTTAAGCCCGCGCTTTTTCATGGCTTTAAGGGCAGTACTATTTTCCTTTGTTGTAAGGTCCCGCAAACGCGCCATGTATTTTTTATTAAGCCTCGAGAGTATCGCCTGATCCTGCTTACCTACCTTGTCATAAAACTTTTTTGAGATCACAACAGCTCCGACTGAAAAACATATGGGTTTATCAGTCACATACTCCACCTTTGTGAACCATTGCAGGGCAATGGCAGCGAGATGGGAAGCATAAACCGTGTCAATAAGGCCTGTTTGAAGGGATGTCAGGACATCCGGAAGAGAAAGCGAGATCGGGGTTATGCCGAACCCTTTAAAAAACGCCTGCGGCATGGGATCCCCCTGCCAGGTCCAGACTTTAAGCTTTTTTAAATCATCAGCGCTTTTGATCGGAGATTTTGAATAAAGATGGATGAATCCCGCATCTGCCCAATCAGAAAGCACAAAACCTTTTTTCTCGAATTCCTTTTCAAAATACGGCGTAAGATGCTCTCTTAAAAGACTTAATTCAGAAACCTTGTCAAAAAGAAAAGGTATCTCGAACACCCTTACCTCAGAGAGGATCTCGCCTAATCCAAAGCCCGTGAAGCCTGAGGCGTGAAGCTGGCCGAACCTGATCTTCCTTAAAACATCTTTCTCGTCTCCGGACACGCCGCCCGGATAGATCTTGAGTTTTAATCTGCCTTCTGTCTCCTTTTGCAATTCCTTGTCGAATTCGCGCAACACATTCATCCATGTGGATCCTTCAGGCGCTATTGTGGCGAATTTCATTTCAAGCGCAAGCAAACTTGAAGCTCCCAAAAATAGAAGTAGCGCGGCAGCTTGTATGCCGCTCTTAAGAAACGGGGTACAAGCCCCCGCGCTACGAAGAAATTTCGCAAAAATCAAACTTTTAGAATAATTCATTTATTTTCTCCAAAAGATTTCTGGCTTTTTGTTTTGCGACCCTGTTTGAGAGGTTCTGCTCGGGCAATATGTCGGTTGGAGCATCCATGACCTTGCCGAGCAGATTCTCAAAAAGTTCCTTATCCTGCATCTGATAAGCGTACATCTGCGCGTATAAAACATAGGTCAGCAGGAACTTTCCGCCCCCTGTCTTTATCGCCTTGTCAAAATGCTCTTTGGCTTTTTCAGGGTCCCCGCCAAGCAGTCTTGAGCGGCTTGCGTAATAACTTCCAAGCAGAGCATCCGCCACTCCATGTTCATACGAAGGATCAAGCTCCGCCATTCTCTTGACCATTTTCACTACAAAAGGAGTGTCGATTATGGCCTCAGGTGAGTTTTTGTTCAGGTTTATCCAGCTTACCCAGGAATAGGATGTCCAGAAAAAAGCAGGCACATCCTTGACAGTGGCTTTTTTCAGTATCTCGTCCACCTGTGCCTCCCTCTGCCATGTATCAGGGGCGAACCCTTTCTTGGTTAAAAGTTTTTTGCCGTAATTCTTTGCTCTCTCGTAGAACCTGCTCGCGCGCCTGGGCGCTTTATCCTCGATAAAGAGAAACGCATATCCTCCGAAACCCTGGCAAGTGAGCAGAAGAAGCTTCTCATTATCAGGATCGTTTTTAAGGAATGTCTCAAGGAGTTTTATGTTGGAACCCATTGCCTGTTCAGCGAGTTCTAAGTCTTCCTCTTCATAAAAAGCGGAGATCCCCCCATTCATCAGATCAACTGATGATTTAAGAGCTATTGTCTTAAGACTGCACCCTGAAAGCACAGCGCACAGCCCGATCACCAGTAATCCGGAAAATCTCATACATCTCATATTTGCTTTATCCATAATTACCCTATTTTATAACAACTCTTCTTTCTTTTCTGGCAACCTCAAACTTTCGCAGTGGTGAGCAAGCGCAGCAAGTCGAATCCAAGCCTGCGCCTACCCTGCACCTTCTCGGTAGTCTCAGGCTTTAGCCTGTGTCTTCTCTTCTCTCCCTTCTTCTCCCCATTGGCGGGGAAGACTCTGCGGGGACGACAGAGCATGGATTTTTTTATTCCGCGAAGTCCAGTCACCCAAAGAACGCACCAAGATCCTTTCCTGCACCAGGCTCTTAACAGCTTTAAGAGCTGCCAAAGCTCCTGCCTGCGTTGTGATATACGGAACAGACAGATCAACGCATGCCCTTCTGATCTTATACCCATCTGAGCCTATCCTGCCGCCTCTTGGGATATTGAGCACCAGGTGGATATCCTTGTTCTTCATCATGTTTATGAGCTTGGGGTCATCTTTAAACTTTGGCACATGACTTACTCTGATGCCCTTGCCAAGAAAGAACTTCTGCGTTCCTTCTGTTGAATATACTTCAAAGCCCAGGTCAACGAATTCCTTTGCTATAGGCGCGAAAGCTTCCTTTTGCTCACCCCTGCCTATGCTAAAAAACACATTTCCTGTTTTGGGGATCTCCTTAAAAGCCGAGGCTTGAGCCTTGTAAAAAGCTTTCCCGAAATCTGAATCTATACCCATCACTTCCCCTGTTGATTTCATCTCAGGGCTGAGCACGGGATCGACCCCGAGAAGTTTTAAAAACGGGAAAACAGGCGCTTTGACTGTTACAAAATCAGGCTCAAAATACTCGGCCAAACCGAGATTTTTCAGCTTTTTGCCGAGCATTATTTTTGTTGCGATCTTGGCAAGAGGCACGCCTATAGTCTTACTAACATATGGCACAGTTCTTGAAGCCCGCGGATTAACCTCAAGAACAAGGATGTTATCACCCTTGATCGCATACTGCACATTCATCAGTCCTGATACCCTCAACGCCCTGGCAAGTTTTTTTGTGCAAGAGATAATACGGTTTTTTACCTCCCTATTGATCGTTTGAGGCGGTATAACGCAAGTGGAATCACCTGAGTGAACACCTGCTTCTTCGATATGCTCCATGATCGCTGCCACAAAAACATCCTCTCCGTCTGATAACGCGTCAACATCGACTTCTATGGCATTGTCAATGAATTTATCAATTAGTACAGGATGCTCAGGGCTTACACTCACTGCCTCTTTCATGTATCCCGCCAATTCCCGGGCATCATCAACGACTTTCATGGCTCTGCCGCCTAAAACGTACGACGGCCTTACAAGGACCGGGTATCCTATCTTGTCCGCCACGTCACTTGCTTCCTTAAATGACATTGCAGTTCCCCATGCGGGGGACGGGATATTGATCTCGCGCAGCAAAGCCCCGAATTTTTTCCTGTCTTCTGTGATATCCGTGTTTTCAGGAGGCGTGCCTAATATCCTGATACCTGCCTTGTGTAACCTCACGGCCATATTGATCGATGTCTGCCCTCCGAACTGCAGGATCACTCCATACGGCTTCTCCGTATCAACGATATTGGCCACATCCTCATATGTCAAAGGCTCAAAGTAAAGCTTGTCTGAAATATCAAAATCAGTGCTCACGGTTTCCGGATTATTATTCGCGATAAGCGCTTCCACGCCTTCTTCGCGCAATGCGGATACAGCATGAACGCAGCAGTAGTCAAACTCAATGCCTTGTCCTATGCGGATCGGACCTGAACCCACAATGAGCACTTTTTTCTTCTCTGATGGCAATGATTCATCTTCTCTCTCATAGGTGGAATAAAAATACGGTGTATGGGCTTTAAATTCAGCTGCGCATGTATCAACAAGCTTGAATGTGGGTGTTATGCCCTTTTGCTTCCTGAAATCCCGGATACGATCCTCTGTTTTTCCTGTGATATTTGCTATTTGAATATCTGAAAATCCCATTTGCTTGGCAGTAGAAATGGAGCTCTCGTTAAATTTGATCTTCTTCCCATACTCATAGATCTGCTTGATCTTGAACAAGAACCACTCATGCACGCCCGTTAACCTGCTTATCTCCCTGATGCTCATGCCTATAGCCATTGCATCGCGGATATAAAGAAGTCTCTTGTGAGTCGGAACCTTAAGATTACGGATGATCTCAGGCTTGTCTTTGATGATCTTATCCTTGGCATCATGGCCCAGCCCGGATCTGCCCACTTCCAATGAGCGTATTGCTTTTTGCAAAGCTTCTTCAAAAGTCCTGCCGATCGCCATGGTCTCCCCTGTTGATTTCATCTGGGTCCCGATGCGCTTATCAGCGGTCTCAAACTTGTCAAAAGGCCATCTTGGGATCTTCACCACCACATAATCGATAGTAGGCTCAAAACACGCAAGCGTTTCTTTTGTCACGTCGTTCTTGATCTCATCTAAAGTCATGCCCAGAGATATTTTCGTGGCGATCCTGGCTATTGGATACCCGGTAGCTTTTGAAGCAAGAGCGGAGCTCCTTGAAACCCTTGGATTGACTTCCACTACGCGATATTCTCCGGTGTCATAGCTCATCGCGAACTGGACATTGCAAGCGCCTATTATCTTCAGCGCCCTGATGATCCTTATGGCAGCTGATCGCAATGTCTGGAAGTCATTATTGTTTAAAGTCTGGGTAGGAGCCACCACTATGCTTTCTCCGGTATGGATACCCATTGGATCGAGATTCTCCATCGGGCAGATCACAATGCAATTATCCGCGCTGTCGCGGACCACTTCGATCTCGAACTCGCCCCAACCTTGCGTCCCCAAAATCGCCTGTTCAATAAGCACTTGGCCGATAAGGCTCAAGCGTAAACCCTGCTGCGTAAGATCAAAAAGCTCTTCATCATTAAAAGCGATCCCGCCGCCTGTTCCGCCGAGCGTATAAGCAGGCCTTATAATAAGAGGAAACCCGTATTTATGGGCAAACACTTCAGCGCTTTGGGTATTCTCAACAGTCTTGCTTTCAGGTATAGGCTCTTTTAGCTCGTGCATGCGATTGCGGAATTTTTCTCTATCCTCGCTCTCTTCAATGCTTGATATGGAAGTTCCAAGCACTTGTATCTTGTGCTTTTCAAGAGCGCCTTCCTTATGCAAAGCGCACGCGACATTTAAACCGGTTTGCCCGCCCATAGTGGCAAGAAGAGCGTCAGGCCTTTCCCAGGCAATGATCTCCAAAAGCACTTTCATATTCAAAGGCTCGATATAGATCGAATCAGCCATATCACTGTCTGTCATGATGGTGGCTGGATTGGAATTGACCAGCACGACCCTGCAGCCCTCTTCACGCAGAGCCTTGCAAGCCTGCGCTCCTGAATAATCGAATTCAGCCGCTTGTCCTATGATTATCGGACCTGACCCGATCACAAGAACTTTGTTTATATCTGTCCGCCTAGGCATTATGTAGAAAACCTCTTAACCTCTCTGAATTCGCCTCTCCCCTTGAGGGAGAGGCCCCGCCTTTGGCGGGGGTGAGGGGTTTCCGCTATTTCTCTCACAAAAGAAAAATAAAGAAAATGTAATAAGGATCCGCTCAATTACCCCTCACCCTAACCCTCTCCCTCAGGGGGAGAGGGGAATCAATATCCCTCACAAACTCATCAAAAATAAACTCCACATCCCTTGGTCCGGGATTGGCTTCAGGGTGCATCTGCACGGTTCGGATCGGCAGTTTTGCATGCCTCATACCCTCGACGCTCCCGTCATTGAGGTTTATATAAGTGACTTCAAGACCTGTTCCCGCGAGACTCTGGGCATCTATCGCAAATCCGTGATTCTGGCTTGTGATATGGACTTTGTTATCAATAATATTTTTAACAGGCTGATTCACTCCTCTATGCCCGAATTTCAATTTATATGTTTTAGCGCCCAATGCCAGGCCAACGATCTGGTGGCCAAGGCAGATCCCGCTTATGGGCATCTTTGCATGAAGTTCGCGCACGCAGGCAATAGCGTCTGTTGCCATTTCAGGATTCCCGGGGCCATTGGCAAGAAATAAACCATCAACATTTAATTTGAGGATATCCTGCGGTTTTGCATTGTAGGGCATGAGCACGACATTCACATTTCTTTTTGTGAAATTGCTGATTATGCTTTTCTTGATCCCTGTGTCGATTATCGCTATGGTCTTGCCTGCGCCGATACCTATCCTTTTGCGAGCTTTAACAGATACTTTGCGTAAAAGCTCCAATGAAGCGTAATTTGCTGCGCTCTGCGCCTGCTTAAGCACTTTACTCTCATTTATCGGACGCTGTGACACTGCTAAAACAGCATTCATCACACCTTCTGTTCTTACGATCTTTGTGATAAGCCTTGTATCAATGCCTTCTATCCCGGGTACGCGGTTTTGTTTAAGGAAAGTGCCCAGGCTGATATTCGAATCTCTGTGCTTGTAGAATTGGCTGAGTTCTCTTATTACAAAGCCTTCTGCTTGTACGCGGCTGGATTCAAGATTCGCTTTATTGACTCCGTAATTGCCTATTAACGGATACGTTGATACGAGTATCTGGCCTTTGTAAGACGGGTCAGTAAGGGATTCTTCATATCCCACAAAAGACGTGTTAAAGACTATTTCGCCTGAAACTGTTTTTTCAGCGCCAAAACCCGCGCCCGTAAATACTGTACCGTCTGAAAGAGCTAATACAGCTTTTAGTTTTTTATTATTCAAATCCGTTGTCTCCATTCTGTCATCCTGAACTGGTTTCAGGATCTCATGTGGTTTTTCACTTCAATTAATAACCGGCAAATCAATAATGTACTTTCTTATTGAGATCCTGAAACCAGTTCAGGATGACAGAATGAAAAAATAAACTTCTCACTCCAATTCAATCGTTGCCGGGGGTTTTGAGCTCACATCATAAACTACCCGGTTCACGCCTTTTACCTGATTGATTATCCTGTCTGAGATCCTTGTGAGGATCTTGTTCGAAATATTAGAGGCATTGGCTGTCATGCCATCCACGCTGTTGACAGCGCGAAGCAGGGCGATGTATTCATATGTCCTTTCATCGCCCATCACTCCTGTTGTTTTTATGGGAAGAATGGCTGCATACGCCTGCCAGATCTTGTCATAAAGCTTGTTTTTCCGCAGTTCATCGATGAATATCGCGTCTGCTTCGCGGATGATCCGCAATTTATCCTCACTGATCTCACCCGGACATCTCACTGACAGGCCCGGGCCCGGAAAGGGATGCCGGGAAAGGATCTCCTTTGGAAGATTCAATTCCCTGCCAAGAACTCTTACCTCATCCTTGAACAAATACTTTAAGGGCTCGACAATGGTCACATTCATATTCTCAGGCAACCCGCCCACATTATGATGGCTCTTGATCTTAGAGGTCGGACTTCCGAACGCTGACACGCTTTCAATAACATCAGGGTAAATGGTCCCCTGCACAAGATGGCTGACCCTGTATTCCCTTGCTTTTCTCTCCAAAACTTCAATGAACAAAGCTCCGATTATTTTTCTCTTCTTTTCAGGATCAGTAATGCCTTTGAGGTTTAAGATAAATTCAGTTGAAGCGTCAACATGCTCAAGGTTTGAAAGCCGTGGCTTGAGGAACTTCATGACTTCGCTGGCTTCATTTTTTCTTAAAAACCCGTTATCTATGAAAATGCATATTAAATTGTCGCCTATGGCTTTGCTGACCAGCGTTGCCGCTACCGAAGAATCAACCCCTCCGCTCACAGCCACGATCACTCTGCTATCCTGGACCTGATCCCTGATCTCCCGCGTTTTTTGCTCGATATAGGCTTTCATGGTCCAGTCTGCCTTGCACCCGCAAATACCAAGGAAGTTTTTAAGCACGGTCTTGCCTTCTCTGGTGTGATGCACCTCAGGATGAAATTGCACTCCAAAAAGCTTACTTGACTGATTCTCGATCGACGCGATGTGATTATCAGAATTGGCAAGCACTGCAAATCCTTTAGCTGGTTTTCTTATCACATCTCCGTGGCTCATCCAGACTTCTGTTTTACTCTTAAAGCCTTTAAGCAGATTGCCCTTTTTCTTGACTTCAACCTTCTGGCGGCCATATTCTCTTTTGATCGACGGACCCACTTCCCCCCCGCAGAGCTTGTTCATTAATTGCATCCCATAACAGATACCAAGGATCGGAGCGCGCTTTGCTTTCTTGAATACTGTTGGGTCTATGCTCGGAGAACCTTCTCTTATCACGCTGGCAGGGCCTCCGGAGAGGATAATACCGGCTGGATTTTCTTTGTCTATAAAATCAGGGGTAAGCTTCGTATAGGGCACGATCTCAGCGTATACACCGAGCTCCCGTACTTTTCTCGCAATCAGCTGGGTATATTGGGATCCAAAATCCGCGATTATTATCTTCTCTTGCATATAATCTCTGCGAATTTTTTATTCTTAATTAACTTTTTCCTTCTGCTTCTTCTCTCTTTAGTGCCTTTTTCTTCGTTTCAGCCCTCAGCCATCTTTAGACCAGCTCATAAGTCCGGTTGGTCTCCTTTTTGTCCGAGACATTGGCCGCTGCTTTTTCCTTGAGCAATCTTCCATGTTCCGTGGGATAGTTCCCGTCCAGGCACGCCATGCATAAATTTTTGCGGGACAAACCGATCCCTTTAATAAGCCCTTCAAAAGTCTGATACGCCAGGGAATCAGCGCCTATAAAACTACTGATCCCCTTCACCATCTCATCATGGGGTGTATTGTCCAAAGTGGCCTTACCTGCTACGAGTTCTGATATCGTTGACATGTCGATCCCGTAAAAGCATGGATAAGCCACAGGCGGACAAGCTGCGCGCACATGGACTTCCTTGGCCCCTCCGATATTCTTCACGTAATCCACAATGGCTTTCGAGGTATTGCCCCGTACGATGCTGTCATCTATCAGATACACGATCTTATCCTGAAGCACTGCTCTGTTAACATCGAATTTATTCTTTACCTGCGTGCTCTTATCCTTTTTGTGCGAGATAAAAGTCCTTGCAGCAGCATCTATTTTTATGAGTCCGGCGCTGTTTGGGAGACCCATCTCAAATCCGAAACCCTCGCTGACCGGGATGGAACTGTTGGGCACGCAGCAGATAACGCGGCTCTCTTTGAATTGCTTATCTACAGTGATTCCTTGTTTTTTGAGCTTTTCCTTTTCAAGTTTTGCCAATTCCCGGCCCAGCCTGAATCTTACGTCAGAAACCGCCCTGCCATTGACAACAGAACAGATATTGGCGAAATATATCCACTCGAACATACAATGAGATATTGCTTTGGGTTGCGTGTATTTTATTATGTCGACTTCCCCGTCATGAACATGTATTAGATGCCCGGGTTCCACGTCACAAAACTGTCTTATTCCTATCCGCTCCAAAGCCACGCTTTCGCTTGCTGCCGCAAAAATACGTTTATCCGGGCTGATGCCATAGCACAAAGGCCTGAAGCCATATGGATCCCTAGAGATAATAAGATCCCCCTTGCCGTTTAAAAACACGATATTATAGGCCCCGTCGCAAATATCAGCTAAGTGCCCGAATATCTCTTTCCAATCCCTTGCTCCTGATTTTATTTTCAACGCGAGATTGTGCATGATGATCTCAGTATCGGTTTTTGACTCAACCGAGTAGTCATGCTCCCGCTTTAAAACAGCTTCAAGCTGCGCGTAATTAGCGAGATTCCCATTAAACGCGATAGCGAATTTCTTGCTTAATTTACCATGCCTTCTTAAAAACGGCTGAGCGCATTCAACGTCATTTTTGCCGAAAGTGCCGTAACGCACGTGTCCTATTCCGACTGATCCGTTGAATTCCTCTTTTAGTGCGTTGAATTTTTTGGGATCTGAAGCGCGAAAAGCCTCATTCACAGTGCCAAGCGCCCTGTACCGCTCAAGTATGCGTGTTCTTGATTTATTAAAAGTCGCAATTCCTGCGGCGAGGTGGCCCCTGTTTTGCTGCTTGATCAGCAGGGTATAAAGCAGGCTTACCAGGTCAAATGGTTTGTTATTCTCCCGGGGTTTTAAATCAACGATCGCCGCAACCCCGCATTCTTCTTTTAGTTCACCTGACATAAATAAAGTTTTGCCTTGTCATTTATCTTTTAATACTACCCCGCATTTTATCTCGGCCGCGCGCCGCTTTGTCCATTTTTTTCCGATATCAGTCCTGTAGTACTTATCCTGGAAGTCGATCATTCCAACTCCAAGATAAGCCCTGTTAACGGCGCATTCCAGGTTCTTGTCCGTTGCTGTAACGCACAAAACCCTGCCGCCATTTGTGAGGATATCCTTGTTGCTTTTTTTCGTGCCCGCGTGAAATACAGCAGTATCTTTAAGGCTGCATGCTTTTTCAAGGCCTTTTATTTTAAAACCCTTTTTGTAAGTTCCGGGATATCCTTTTGAAGTCATGACAACGCAACAAGCAGCATTGCCTGAGCTTTTGACTTCCATTTCGCTGAGTCTGCCCTCAATGCTTGCCATCATAATTTCATATAAATCAGTTTCAAGCAATGGAAGGATCGCTTGAGTTTCAGGATCGCCGAACCTCACGTTATACTCGAGCACTTTGGGCCCTTGATCTGTTATCATAAGCCCTGCATAAAGGATACCCCTGTATTCACGGTCTTCCCTTGCCATACCCTCAAGCGTGGGTATGAATATCTCATTCATAATATGATGGCTCAGCTTGGCCACCGTCGGATTCGGAGCGCATACTCCCATGCCTCCGGTATTGGGGCCCTTGTCGCCGTCCAAAGCTCTTTTATGATCCTGGGAAGCCGCAAGAGGCCTAACTGTTTTACCGTCGCAAAAAGCAATGATCGAGGCTTCCTTGCCTTTGAGCATTTCCTCGATCACAACAGTGTCGCCTGCTGCACCGAATTCTCTGTCTTCCATTATCCTGATAATAGCGTTCTGGGCCTCTTTGAATTCCTTACACACGAAGACGCCCTTTCCTGCTGCCAATCCATCAGCCTTGATAACAACGCCGCCGTAGTTCTCAATATATTCAGCACAAAGCATGTTTGCGTGTTTGGGATCCTGGGTCACTTCAAAATCCGCAGTAGGGATGCTGTATCTTCGCATGAATTCTTTTGAGAATGCTTTACTGCCCTCAAGTACTGCAGCGGATTTTTTTGGACCAAAAACCTTGATGTTTCTTGAGGAAAGAAAATCAACGATCCCCTTGGTCAATGGATCCTCAGGACCCACAACAACCAGATCAATTTTTTTCTCTTTAACGAAATCAGCTATCTTGGGGAAATCATTGATATTGAGGTCGATATTATTGGGTGTGCCGCCGTTTCCGGGAATGCAATACACCTTGTCAACGTGCCCGCTAGCCGCCAGCTTCCAGGCCAATGCATGCTCCCTTCCGCCGGAACCTATTAAGCAAACTTTATGCATGGATGATGACCTGTTTTGATGATATCAGTTTAAAGTGATCCGGTCTAGCTCCAGGGTCAAGTATAAAAGAAGAATTTTTAGAGGATCAAGATCAAAAATCCAAACCCTATCACGATGATCCCGCAGATCCTGTTAATGATTAATAAGTGCTTTTCAGTAAGATTGATATTCAATGCTGAGCACAGGAATGTCATAAGACTCCAGGACAGGATCGCGCCTATAAGTATCCCGAAGATCAGCTCTCCAACGGAAACATAATTCGCCTGCGCATGCGCGATTCCGAGCACAGCAAAAAACGCTCCGAATGTGACCAGTAGTATGGGATTAGCCAGTGTCAGAAGGAACATTGATACAAAAGCGCTTGCGATGTTCTTACTGCGCTTGCCTGTTGGCGGCTTGTTAGCGCGGCGTTTTGCTGTCTTGTATCCAACAAAGCAGATCGTGCAGCTGCCTATCAACTGAAAGATCAGGGGATATGCAAGAAAAAATCCCGCGATCAGTTTTATCCCAAAACCCGCAATACAGCCGTAGATTATATTGCCCAGAGAAGCCCCAAGCACTGAAGCGATGCCTATCACCCGCTCTCTGGTAAGCATCCTCTGTATGCAGAGAACCCCAACAGGCCCCAATGGAGCGACCCCGGCAAACCCGATAATAAGCCCCCCGATCAAAAACTTGCTCTCGATTGAAAACATCTCAGCTATTTAAGCAAATCCAGGGTCACGTCTTCAGAATTCAATTTCCGAAGTTGAAATTGAATTCTGAAGATGTGACCCTGATTCCCGAAATCTCAAATTAAGCCTTGACCTTTTTTGTTTCACCGTTATACTTCTAGTAAGGACAATACAATGGTTCCAAGCGCGGTATTAGGCCTAAAAGAGCCGTCCTTGCGGCTTTATTCTAAGGACTGAATCGGGGAGGTAATATATGTGGTTTTTGGACCACGCAACTGACAATGATGATAAATTCAGCATGAAGCAATTCGTATACGGCCTTGAACGCTTTAAACAAATGCGCTCTGTCGAAGGCAAAATGATCTACAAGCTCTCTTCATTCGCCTTCAGGGTACAGCATTCCCGCGAGCTTATTGAATGCCTGACAGATGATGAGCTTGACTGCCTTTTAAAGAACCTGCCCAATGACCCGTCTCTGTTTCTTTATTACGTGACAGCATTGATCACGGTAGTTCAAAACCGGGGCAAAGACACAGTGCTCGAAAAAAGGGCTTTTAAGAACATGGCGCTCGACACCGCGATCGACGTTGGCCTGGAAAAATCAAAAAGAAAGAATGTAAGGCCTATTTCCTTCGCCTGATTGAACCGGGGACGCTGTTAGGTTTCTTCTAAAAGTTAGCTATTATAAGCGTTTTCTTCTTTAAATTTCATGCCTGGCACTATTAGACTTCCCTGTTGACTTTTTTCATCCCGAACCCCAATGCTCAGTCGTGTCTTTTAGAAAAATAGATTTATGAATGGGCTTAAGATCAGGAAGCTTGCTTCTTCTTGAAGCTGAGTTTCATGGTGAATACCGCGTCTGAAGAAAATATTTTACTGGCCAATACCACAAATCCCATAAAAACAACAGCCTGATATATTATCCCGTAGATAACATAAAGGTTCTTGCCTGCTATGGCCCATGGAACCGAAAGGAAAGGATGAGAAAACGGTATGGTTAAAACAATGTATTTAAGCGTTGTAGACATCGTATTGATGTCAAAAAGCATTGTCAGAAGATAGGGGATAAGCACCAGTATCATGATCGGCATGGTAACTGCTTGCACGCCTTTCACATCTTCAGCAAGAAGCCCGAGTATCATAGCTATGACCAAAGCGCATAATATTCCAAGAAAAAGCGATATCCCCACAAGCATGTAACCGGACGCATCAAGAAAAAGCCCCAGCTCCGTCAAAGCAGCTGTGGCATCCTGTTTTACGCCTTCAGGCATAAAACTGCCGCTCACATCTCCCATATAAGCCTGAAGTCCCACCATGTACACTCCGGCAAAAAGCAATGCCACGATAGCTGCTCCTCCGAGCTTGGCAAACACCAGCATTTTCCTGTTCACGGGAAGGCTTAAAAGAGTTTCAAGGGTCTTATTTTCCTTTTCAGTGGCCACAGCTATTGCCACCATCTGCGAAGCTATCACTATCACCATGAACAGCACGATTGGAACGAATGTTGATTGGGTCTGGATGAAACTCACCACCTCAGCGATCGAGACATTGGCTTGTTTGTCATTGAACACCACAAAATCATTGGAGCTTACCGGTTCGCTGATAAAATCCGAGGTTTTTTTCTTGAATTTATCCGCTATGACCCTCTCGCTGATCTGTTTGTTTATTTCTCTTATGATCCCTCTTGCTTTCGCAGCCTCCACGGAACCCATCAGGGATAAGCTTCTTAAAAACGCGTAGGAATCGAGTTTTTGCGCGGACATTAGTTTTAAATTTTTCCCAAAATTCCCAGGGATCACTACAAGCGAAACTGCCTTAGAACTCCCCGCTTTCAGGATCGCCTTTTCTTTATCAGCAACATCCAGAAGCTTTACATTGGGATCGGTTTTCATGAGATCATTCACCAATGTCTTTGACATCGCGCTTTTATCCAGATCCAGGATAGCCACATCCTTATTCATCTGCTTTTTTATCTGCTCTTTATTGGCGATCTTGCCTATAAAAACCAGTATCAATATCGTGGCTACCATAGGAACAATTATGTGCGGAGTCAGCAGCTCTTTGATCTCTTTTTTAAGCAGAATAAAAAATAATCTCATATCACAATCCTAAACTCTTCAAAATACTTTCCTCTTCGCAATACACCCCTTATCCTCCCCTCGCCCTCCCTCATATTTCTCCTCCCCCTTGAGGGGGGAGGTTGGGTGGGGGTGATAAAGTTTTTCAGCTTTATTTCGTCATTCATCATTTCTTGATTCACGAAACGATCTTCAAAAAACACTCTTCCAGATTAGCCCCCGAATGCCTGGTCTTCAATTCAGATATCGTGCCAGTATCAAGGATCAGGCCGCTATTGATTATTCCCACTCTGTCAGCTAAATACTCGATCTCAAGCATATTGTGGCTCGACAAGAGAATTGAGGTACCCTCTTTGGTGAGAGTTTTAAGCATATTTCTTATTTCAAAAGCATTGATAACATCAAGCCCGCTTGTTGGCTCATCTAATATCGCAAGCTTAGGTCTAGTCATGATAGCACGCGCTAGCAGAAGCTTTCTTGTCATACCCTTGCTGTATGTTTTTACCTTGTCATTCAAGCGGGATTTTAAACCAGTGGTTTGCGCGGCAAATGAGATTGCCTGGGCTTGCTCTTGGGGGTCACTGTAAAATACAGAACCCATGAATTTTAAATACCCGATACCAGTGAGATTCTTGTAAGCTCCTGCTTCTTCAGGAAGATAACTGATAAGTCTTCGGATTTTCTCAGCGTTGTTTGAGAGGTTCAGGTCATGTATAAGGACATTCCCTGAAGTAGCGCTGAGCACTGTTGCGATGATCTTAAGTGTTGTGGATTTTCCGGCTCCATTGGGTCCCACCAGAGCGAATATCTCGCCTTCTCTGACTTCAAAACTTATACCTTTAACAGCTTCAACTGTTTTATATTGCTTTTTTAAATCCCTGACTTGTAATACATGCATAATCATCTAAGTATATCAAGTAGAGGGATTTTAAACAGAAATGCTTTAAGCGCAATAATATCGCGGTTTTACAGCATGAAAATTCTATTTATTTCGGTATTGGAGTTATTATTGATGAAGAATTTTCTTCTAGCTGCAGCACTGTGAGATGCTCGGGACATTTTCCGGGTCTTTTAGACCAAAAATGATTATCGTCGAATGGGCAAATATATTTATGTCCTCCTCCGTCATGCATGTCATGATGACCAGCGCCAGCCTCTGCTTTTAATGCGGAACTACTTCCCATGCTAATAGTTAAAACCAGTACTAAAAACGGAATACACGCGATTTTCATGATCTTATGTTCCATCATATTATCCCCTGCGCAACAATTTTTTCTGCCTACACTAATATAGAACATGAGAACTCTAAAATTGCAAGTTTTAAATTCAACTATCTCTCCGGTAGCCTCAGGCTTCAGCCTGTGCCTTTTCTGCTCTGTTCTGCAAAAGAACAGACACAGGCTGAAGCCTGAGGCTACCGGAAAAAATATATCAAGAAAAATTAAAGATCAACGCTCTGCAGATACTTCGGGATCAAATATTTACACTTAAGCTCTTTATTCACGCGGCTTGCCATGGCTTTAAGTTCATCAGACTCGCCATGCACAAGAAACACTTTTTTTGGCTTTGGTTTGGCTGTTTTAAGCCAACGGATGATGTCATCTGAATCTCCATGCGAGGAGAATCCCTTTATGGATCCCACCTTGGCTCGCACAGGCACGGTTTGCCCAAGCATTCTGAGTTTTTTAGCCCCGTCTTTTAATGCGCGGCCGCGCGTGCCAACTGCCTGATAGCCCACAAGCAGGACAAGATTGCGCTTATTGGGCAATCTGTTCTTTAAATGGTGCAATATTCGGCCTCCTGTTATCATGCCGCTGGCTGATATGATAATGGCAGGCCCTGGACTTTCATTCAATCGTTTGGATTGCTCAACAGAGCGCACAAAACGCGTATTAAGCGCGCTCATGGAATGATCGCAGATCTCACTCAAAGCCCCTTTTCTTAAATTATGCTCATTCGGATGTCTGCAGTAGATCTCAACAGCATTGGTAGCCATTGGGCTGTCCACATATACGGGAACAGAGGGTATTTCCCTCTTATCCTGAAGTTTGCGCAAATAATAGAGCACCATCGCGGTCCTGCCCACAGCAAACGCCGGGATCACGACCACGCCGCGCTTCTCCAGAACCGGCAGGATGTTTTCCTTTAGCTGGTCTTCAACAGGGCGATTATCAACAACCCTGCCTCCATAAGTTGATTCAGTGACTACATAATCTGTTTTTGGGGGTATTAAAGCAGGCTGGCGCATAACATCATGCCCAAAGCTTCCAACATCCCCTGAGATCACAAGGCGCTTGTTCTCAAACAACACTTCAATAGAAGCTGCTCCCAGGATATGACCCGTGGGATGCATCCTGATCTGTATCCCTTTTGTGATCTTATGAATGCGTTCGTAATCCAAGGGCCTTATATACTGCAAAGCTTCCCTTGCTTCTTCCTCTGTATACAAAGGCAAGGCAGGACTGTGCTTTGAATAACCTTTCTTATTGGCATACGCTGCTTCTTCCTCTTGCAGATGCCCTGAATCAGGAAGCAGAAGGGTCAGAAGCTCTGCTGTTGCTTGCGAACAATGAACAGAACCTGAAAACCCCTGTTTGATGAGTCTTGGCAGATACCCGCTGTGATCAAGATGCGCGTGAGTCAAGACAACCGCATCTATCTTCCTTGGACTCACAGGCAATACTTCCCAATTCTTTCTGCGCAGGTCTTTTAAGCCCTGAAACATCCCACAATCAAAAAGAACATTTTGGCCATTAACATTAAGCAGGAATTTAGAACCTGTTACAGTCTCAGTCGCTCCCAGGAATTGCAAATATGATTTACCCATAATAAAAGGATTATCAAACTTTAAACAAAGCGGGTCAAGTATGCTCTCTTATTTCCCAAACAAACTGCCGCCCCTCTCTTTCTCCTCCCTCTTGATGGGGGGTGTTGGGTGGGAGTGATAAAGAAGCTCCTTTTATTTCCCGAACAAGCTCAACAAAAACGCCAAATTCTCATGCGCCTTGAGCGAATGCGGAGCATTCCTTGGCATGAAAATAAAAACTCCCGGCTTCATCTTTATCTTCTTTTTGCCCAGCATAAAAACGCCCTTGCCTTTAAGCACGGTAACAGCAGCTTCACGGGTGGAAGTGTGCTCGGACATATCACTGCCCTTTGACATGCACATCAATGTGTGATTCGATGTTTCGCCATTAGCTAAAACCGTACTGAATATCCCCTGCTTTGGGAATTGTATGAGCTTTTCAAGTTCCTTTATAGCAGATCTCGCCATATTCACCTCCGAATACTTCGATGCCCGATAGCAATAAAAGATTCTCCTTTCTCGCGGGATCCTCCCCGCGCTTCTAGCATCTAATCATAAAAAGAAGCGTATAGGTTCATCTTCGATCGACAAAGTCTGGAAAAGTAACCGGTCTTCGCTCATATAACTCCCGTTCTGCCCCTCTTGGTAGCCGCAGGCTTTAGCCTGTGCCTGTTCTGGTAGTCGCACCCTTCTGCGAAGCGGGGCTCCCCCGTTCGTGTTTCGCCTCTTGATTATCCTCCTAATCTCCCATAAAATAGGACTTTCCGGTTAATCCAATGAAATACAAGCTGATCCTTTTTGACGCGGATGACACACTCCTTGATTTTGTTAAAAGCGAGAAGGTGTCCTTCAGTATCCTGCTTAAACAATACGGCATAAAGCGCGATCTGCCTGCGATCTTTAAGACATACAGGAAGATCAGCCTTGACCTTTGGTTCAAATTCGAACGAAGGCAAGTGACGCTTGAGGAGATCCGCGTTGATCGCTTTGCAAAGACATTTAAAATACATCAGATAGGTCTGGACGCAAACAAAGTAGGCAAGGCTTTCCTCGATATTCTGGCGCAAAACGTATTTTTGATCAAAGATGCAAAGCAAATCTGCAAAAAAATAAAAAAATTCAGCAAGGTAGGGATAATAACCAATGGCAGCAAGAAGGTTCAGAAGCAGAGGCTTGCGGTATCGGGCCTGGGTAAATATATTGACTTCATGGTGAGCTCCGAAGAATGCAAATATTCCAAGCCCCATCCTAATTTCTTTGAATGCGCTCTAAAACGCGCCCGCATGAGCGACCGATCCAAAGTGCTTATAGTCGGCGACAGGCTTGACGCTGACATCAGGGGCGCGCAGAACTTTGGCATTGATTCCTGCTGGTACAATCCCGACGGACTGCCCAATAAAACAGATGCGACTCCGAATTATGAGATAAAGAGCCTTAAACAAATCTTCAACATTTTGGTCTAGGAATCCCACAGCCTCCTTGACGCAAGCCCATTGTTCTGTTATTCTTTCAGAGATGAGGGATAGAAATCCGCTAGGGCTTTTAATGATCCCGATTATGATCGCCTGCTTTTGCGCTTCTGCGCACGCATTCGGCAGAAAGGATCAATGCAAAACACTTAGCCCCCACTCAAGCGAAAGAGACTTTAATGACTGCGACAAACAGATCGAAGCCTTGTGGTCACAATGGGACAAGGGCATGAGGCAAAACGAGTTCAAAACATACGCGCAAACCTACTTTGAATATTTTGAAAGGACCAGAGAGTCATCGATCGAGCTTCCTGAAGAAGAAAGGATATTCACAGGACTCGGCCTCGACGCATCTCGAACAACCGACGCTGCACCTCATAAGCGCAGCAAAGAAGCCTTGAGCAGATGCGCGAAAATCAAGGATGATCCTTCTCCGGATAAAACTGATTACACTTTTTGCAGGAAACTTTCGCGCGAGCTAATGGCTGAATATGCCGATGCCAGCGCTTTCCACTATGATCGAATGAATAAGATCAAGCGCGTGCACAGACTGCTCATGGCGATCTATGTTGAGAAACTTGAAGATTTCCCGATCAAGATCTGCTGCAGGAATCCTGATCTCACATACAGGGAAGTTTATGAGGATAATACATTACTTGATATCGGCGTGATAGAATCAGTGGATTTCTTTGAATATATCACCGGACACACACAATGCCATTACAATGACTGCTGGAAGGATATACCCGAAAAATCCAGAAACACAAAAATCCATATCTGGAACCCGCAAGCCTTAGCCTTCATGGAGAATTATTATCAGAGAACTCTCTCCCTGCATACCAGACACGTGCTTTCCTGCCTTAAGCTGAGGGAAAAAGAATTAAAAGACAATAAGCGGGTAAATGTAAAAATGCAGCGCACCTGCACGCCGAATTTTGACGAGTAATTAAGAACGCCCGGATTATCCTTTGGAAAGTTTCCCGTCTAGAATTCCGCGTAAGGAGACGGGGCCCCGAATTCGGACTGCTCGTACCTTTTTGCGGCGATCACGATCTTCGCGCACGCTAAAGCATCAGATATGGGGTCATGGTGGTCTAGCGTGATCTTTAGCTCCCTGCATACATCAGTTAATTTGGTTGGGTAAATGCCGAACACGCTTCTTGCCAATTGCACAGTGCACATAAATTCATAATCCGGGCGCTCTATTTTCGCGCTTTGACAACAGGCATTAAGCACTTTTTTATCAAAACTTGCATTGTGCGCAGCGATAAAATCCGCCTGATCCAGGGTTTCCTGGATTTTCGGCCATAGCTGTTTGAAAGTGGGTTTCTCGCACACGTCATTCCACGTTATCCCATGAATATATGTGAAAACAAAGGCCTTACGAGGAGGTTTGATCAGGAATTTCTCCTGCTTGATTATCTTGTTATCTGAGACACTTACAAGCCCGATCGCGCAAGCGCTATCAGGATTATTATCCGCTGTTTCAAAATCAAACGCTACAAAATCCGCCATTTTGAAAAAATCCTGATCTTCACCTATCCTTGGAATACCAGCTCTTTTTCCTTATCGTTATAAAAGCCCCGACTTTTTATTCTTATGCCTTTTTCCCCTGTGACCGTACCTATTACCTTTGCGTCTATTTCATGCTGCTTGGCGACATCCAGGACCTCATCAGGATTTGTTGTGGCGATTATCATGCCCTGGCCCATGTTCCAGGCGCTATAAGCCTCTTTATCCGAAACAAATCCCTTTTCCTGGCAAAAAAGCATGAGGTCGCAAGGCTTGAACGGATCATCGATCACAGCTCCGAGATTATTGGGGGTTAAAAGCCTCCCGAGCTTCTCAGGAATACCGCCGCCTGTGATATGCGCGATCCCGAACACACGCGCTTTAGGCTCTCGCTCAAGGCCGCCAAACATGTCAACAACTGCGCCTGTATAAATTCTTGAGGGATGAAGCGTAAGCTCAGCAAGCTTTTTGCCGCTAAAAGTCTGAAGATGCCACTTGTCCCCATACAGATCACCCAATACTTTTCTTAGCAAAGAAAGACCATTGGACCTGAATCCATCTTCCCTTAAGCCAACCAGATGATCTCCTTCCTGGATTTTTCGCCCGGTCAAAAATCTCTCTTTTCTGGCGAACCACACAGCTGCTGCTCCCCAATTATAGTTAAAGGGGCCATACCCCATGACTCTTACACCTAGTTCAGCAACTTCTCCGTTTACAATAGCCACATTCGCTTCTTTGGCTGCATTCACGTATCCAATGGCCATCTGCTTGACAAAGTCAATGTATGAAACCTTGCTGGTTTTATTCTGCAAAGTGTTCACGTCGAGTATTGAGCCCACGATCACAGGCTCTGCGCCTTTAGCCACAGCATCATCGCATACCATGGCAAAAAGATCATAAGCAAGGGTGTTGTGCATAGACGCTCTTTCTCCAAGCTCCACTTTGGTGCCGACTCCATCAAAACCAATGTTCATGTAAGTGCCCTGAGGCAAGCCCCCGACATGTATGGCTCTTACTCCTGAAAAATCAGGGAACACCTCAATAACTTCCCCCAGCTTTCCCTTCCTGTTCTCCCATGTAAGCTTGGCTGCTTCGTACAGGATCTTTGAAGCTTCATTTCCAAGACTGATACTTACACCTGATGACTGGTATGTGGAACTCATTATAATCTTACTCCTTGCGGGACCAATACTCCTTCAAAACAGATCCCGCCTTTTTCATCAACCGCATATTTCCCGTCAGCGATATATTCAAGAGTCCTTGGGAATATCATCCAATCCCCTCTTTCTTTGAGCTTCTCCTGATGCAGGCGCGAGATCTCGTCTACCAGTGCAGCATTGCCCGGATCGAACTTATCACCTAAGTGGACCTGAACAGGCTCCGAGACCATCAGGATCCGTCCGCCATCCACAACCGGCTCGATTATATGCATGGTCGATCCGATTGTTTTTTCTCCCGCTAAAATCGCTTTCCTGACTGCTTTTGCTCCTGTATATTTCCTCTTTCCGTTCTCCATCACCGAGAGATCAGCCGGATGCACATTTATCCCGAAAAACGCGCTGACCAAGGGAGCTGTGGCTATGCTCATGTACCCTGCGTAAGCCGCAACTGTCGCCCCATAGGGCGATAATGCCTTGACGGTTTCAGCGTCATACAATTCACGCGTAGGCATATCCTTTCGCGGCTTCCCCTTCGCAGCGCAGAATGAATTTAGATCCCTTACAACAACAGGAATATCGTAATTCTTCCCTATTTGCGCGGCGCGGCTCTCAAAATTGTCGCTGAATATGACGCAAACCTCATATGGAGATTTTCCCCTATCCTTTTCAAGTTTCTTCTGATGCTCAAGGATCTTGATCAGATTACTGCCGCTGCCGGATATCAAGGCCGCGACTCTTAAAATGCCGATCTTGGGATCGTGCAATGGTTTTAGCGTGGTATCTGTTATTTGAGATTGCTTCGTCATTTCACTCCTCGCAATGACACAAAAACTGCTCTTCTCTCTTCGCAGAGAAAGGTCTTACGCCCCCCTGTTTAAATTTACGCCCATTCGCATTAATTCGTGTATTCTTATTCGCGTCTATTCGCGTTGAATCCTTCAATTAAAGTACTTGATTGCATTTTTAAAGATCTGGACTCCTTCGCCCTGTTTTGGAAACTTGCCCTGAGCTTTTAGCCTCGTCCATGATGGATGATTATGCGGCGCAAGATACCCTTCAGGATGCGGCATTATTCCGAAGATCTTTCCTGTTGGATCACAGATCCCGGCTATCGCCTCCAGGCTGCCGTTTGGATTGGCAGGATACTTATCCGTGGGATCGCCGGCATCATCAGTATATTGTGCTACAACCTGTTTTTGGCTGAATAATTTTTGGATCAATTCATCATCCTGAGCGAAAAATTTACCCTCACCATGCCTTACCGGAAGAAACAACTGTTCAATGCCTTTTGTGAATACGCATTTTGAATCAGGATTGACTTTCATATGGACCCACCTATCCTCAAATCTGCAAGAATCATTGACTGTCAGGGTAGCGCGCTGTGTCTTGTAATCATTATCAAATCCCGGCAAAAGCCCGAGTTTCACCAGAGTTTGGAAACCATTGCAAATGCCTATAACAAGCCCTTCTTTCTGGATAAATTTATCCATATCATCCCGTAAGCCATGTTTGAATTTAACAGCCTGAACCGTACCGGCTCCCAGATGATCTCCGAATGAAAACCCGCCGATAAAAGCAAGGATTTTATAATCAGAGAGTTTCTTTTCTCCGCTCAGTAAGTCGCTTAAATGCACCTTATCAGATGCTGCGCCCGCAATCTCGAATGCAAAAGATGTTTCCTCCTCGCAATTCAACCCGTTTCCTGTTAGAATCAATACCTTTGGTTTAGCCATGTTAAATTCCTCTCAAGGGTTTTTGCCAGACCTGCTTAAGCCGTTCCACGTCAGTCTGGATGATCGGATTTCCTTCCAGCCCAATAACATTAAATTTCGAATCCTCCCTTACCTTGCCCACATAAGCATATGGACACCCTTTTATCACCTTTTCAAAATTATAACGCGTGGCATCCGATACTGTCACGATAAGCCTGCTGTTTGATTCAGAGAAAAGCAGACAATCATCCGTATCAACACCGCGCTGCGGCACTTCTCTTAGATCAGCATCAATGCCCAGCCCTCCGGCAAAAGCTGTTTTCGCCAGTGCAACGCCAAGACCGCCCTTGACCACAGCGTGAGATGAATTTATCAATTCCTTGCTCATGGCTTTGCTTAACGCCTTATAGAGTTTCAATGCTTGCTTAGATTTAACTTTCGGGATCTTGTTACCTATACAAGGATCTCCCTCTGATACTTCAGAAAGAATCCTGTAATATTCCGAAGCCCCCATCTCATTAAAGGTCGTGCCTAGAACGCATACATAATCCCCGGGACGCTTGATATCAACTGTTACCGCCCTGCGCACATCATTTATCTTTGAGATGATAGATACAAGCAAGGTAGGAGGAACGGATATCGCAGGATCGACCCTGGTGAAATCATTGAACATGCTGTCTTTGCCTGATATCAATGGTATCCTGAAATCCTTCAACGTATCATAGAGCCCTTGATTAGCGCGAACAAGCTGGGCAAGCTTGTAATGCAGATGGGCAAGTTCTTCTTCGCTGTAATCCTTGAAATCTTCAGGGATCGATCTTGGCCAGCAGAAATTATCAAGACCCGCCATGAAATCAAGCCTGCCTCCTGCGGAAATCGTCTTTCGCACAGCCTCATCAACACATGAAGCAGCCATGTGATACGTATCGATATCTGAATAGAATGGATTAATACCCTCAGAAAGGACTATTCCCTCTTTTTCTCCCAATCCAGACATAAACACAGCCGCATCACTTGGCACGTCAGAATCTTTGCCCGCAAATGGTTTCACAACAGTCAAACCCTTAACTTCATGGTCGTATTGCCGTGATTTCTCCTCGATCGAGCATATATTGAGCCTTGAAAGCATGTTCTCAAGTACCGGGGTCAGATTATCAACTTTTACAGGCGTTGGCTCTTTAAAACGTTTCTGCTTCCATTTCGCGGTTAATTCATATCGCGGATATCCATTATGAAAAAAGTCCATGTCTAGAAACGCGACCGTCTTATCACCGTATTTAATATGGAACTTCCCGGAATCAGTGAACTGCCCAAGATTCGTGGCTTCGACATCACGTTTTTTAGCAAGACTCAGCAATTCATCAAGTTTTGCCTGCGGCACAGCCAGAGTCATCCTTTCCTGAGCTTCAGAAAGAAGTATCTCCCACGGCTGACATCCTTTATATTTCAATGGGACCTTCTCCAGATCGATCTGAGCTCCATTGCTCATTTTCGCCATTTCACCCACAGAAGAAGAAAGTCCTCCTGCTCCATTATCAGTTATCGCACAATAAAGCCCTTTATCTCTTGCCTCAATGAGCATATCTGACATTTTTTTCTGAGTTATGGGGTCTCCGATCTGCACAGCCTGCATCGGAGAATCCTTATCAAGCTCAAGGGATGAAAATGTTGCTCCGTGAATACCATCCTTACCCACCCTTCCTCCTACCATGACAATACAATCTCCGGGTGCAAGGCTTTTCTCATGAGATGGCTTCCCTGCTATTGTGCCGGGCATAATGCCCACTGTTCCGCAGAACACAAGAGGCTTGCCGGAGTATTTTTGGTCGAATATCTCCCACCCTCTGCCATAAGGAATACCGCTTTGATTCCCTCCGTCTATTGTCCCCTGATGAACGCCCGCTCGCACTCTTCGCGGATGAAGCATGCCTGAAGGAACATCTTGTGAGAATGGGTCCCCAAAACAATAACCCCAAACATTGATAAGCGGCTTAGAGCCCATGCCTGTGCCCATTGGATCGCGGTTCACGCCCACTATCCCTGTCATGGCTCCGCCATAAGGCTCCAGAGCTGAAGGGCTATTGTGCGTTTCAACCTTATAAACGAGATTGATCTTGTCATTGAATTTAATTACCCCTGCGTTATCTTTGAAAACCGACAATAACCAGTCAACCTTCTCCACCTTCTTTTTCTTTTCCGTCCGCGCAGACCTGGCATCCGGTATCTCATACTTCCAGTTCGAAATATCAAAATCCTGCTCCCCTGATTCCCCCTGAGAAACATCCCCATCTGCCCCCTTTTCCTCTTCTGCTATCTCCTCCCCACTTGTGGGGGAGGCCAGATGGGGGGTCCCCGCTATTTCCTCCGTAACTCTCTTAATATAAGTATCAAACAAAGAATCAATCTTTGTCACTTCCCCTTTCTCATCCGTAAAATCTATCAAGGCATTGAAGATCTTATGCTGGCAATGCTCAGACCAAGTCTGGGCCAATGCCTCAAGCTCAACATCGGTCGGATCTTCAGATAATCCCATCTCTTTTCTTTTCTCAAGCGCTTCGGGCTTCTTAAGATAATCCCTGATAGCGCACATTTCCTTAAGATTAAAAGCCAGGGTCCCCTTCTTGCTTATATCGATCAATTCCTCGTCACTCACATTAAGGTTTATCTGATTCACAGTGACCCCTTGATCACCTTTGACCCTGGGCGGATCGATCTTTAAACCATTATTCTTCCAGTCTTCAAAACTCTGAACCTCGATTCTCTCGATCAGAAGATTGGCAAGCAGTTCCTTTGAGATTCTATTGGCATCCTCCTCGGAAATATCACCTGAAATCATGTATTGTGTGGCTGTATGCACTCCTGCGTTATCAGAAAAAGCATCCGCAAAAATATCTTTTAAGAGTTTTTTCAGGGTTGAGCCCACATTATCCGTCACTCCCGGCTTGAATGAAACAAGGATTGACCACGTGAAATTTATCTCCCTTTCTTCTTTTTTCTCCTCTCTTCGTAGCGCGGCAGCTTGCATGCCGCTTTCCCCTTCTCTTCTCTCTCCCGCAGATGAACTCCCCCACGACTCCTGGACAATCGGATCCGTTACTATTTCCTTTGCCTTCCCAGCCTGCTCAGGAGTCAAAACATCCAGCATAAAGACCTTTCTTGTCCTGACATCTTTGACGCTCATGCCAAGAAAACTGTTTATCTTGTCCCTTGTAGCCACTCCAAGCGGATCCGCCACGCCTTCTTTGCATCCCACTTCGACCCAATGAAACACAGTTGCGCCCTTATCTGCGACTTGCTCTAAAACGATTGTTTTTTCTTCCATGTTTTTCCCTCAGTTAGTTTGTATAAAAATACTTTTCAAATCTATCCCTTGCCTCATGGGGCTCCTGGGTAAATGTTTCGGATACAAAAGGTCCAAAAAGGAATGCTCTTTTATCAAATCGATCTCAAGATGTTTTAGATCATGCGCTGATGCATATCGTATGCACTCTTCAACCGGCTTAGGAACGACATTAAAACCGAATTTAGGTTTTATTCGAAATTTTTGATTCACTTCTTTATCACACCCATGAATTCTTTACACATGAATAATCTAAATCCCTATCCAAAGATTGATCGCGTCATACCCTACTTGCGGATGGACACACCGCCTGGCTGAAGCCTTTTCTTTTGTTAGTTTCACAAGACCAAGCTTTGACAGAAGCTCGATATCCTTGAACACGCCGGGAAAGCTGCGGCGCGCCATTTTGGCCAGCCTATATAGATTTCTGGGGCTTTTCTCTTTGATGAGATGAAGTAATTCTAAACGTTTTGGGGTTAGGAAATTCCCTGCTGCTTCAAGGCTAGCAAAACAAACGCCCGTCTTCGGCGTGAAGGAAGTCCGTTTTTGCGCGGCTTGAAAGGCTTTCTCGAAATTATTTGAAGCTTTTTCTGCGCTTCCGATATTTATCACTATTTCCTTTTCCTTGGAAAATTGGCAGCGTATGGCACGCATTATTGCGATCTCGATATCAATTTCATCGACCCCCGGTAAACCTCGATAGTCCTGTATCTATAATGCTTCTTAAAAGAACTTGATACGGAACATGTTTTTTGTCGGCGATCGCCTTGGCCATGCGAAGCTGGCTTGGATACAGACGAATACTGATAAGCTTGGCTTTTTCGTGGCGATCGCGAACTTCGGCTTGAAGTCTGGGAAATATTTCCAAAGGTTCTTTAATATCTTCGAAGTCGTCCCAAAAATCCACGGTATCATGTTTCATCCAGAAATCAGCTTCCTCTTTTTGGGTTTTGAATTTTGGAATTTTTTTCATTTTAACCACCTTTTTAATCTTATCTTCTCATTTCGCGTCATTGGTCTTGCGCTGAATGGCCTTACTGAACCATGACCCTTATGCTGGAACACCACTAAAACATAACGTCCATCAAGGGTCTGTCCGTAAGCGAGATAACCCCCGCTTCTAGCCCTGCGGACAAGCCGCGCTCCAAGAACGACTTCTTCGATCTCACCCCTGCTAACGCCATGAATAATGGCATGAAATAGATTATTCTTGTCCCATTCGAAAGATCTGATTTTCATGTATATACAGTATATACGATATTATAAATTTGTCAAGGGGAGTTACTTTACTCCCTCCCTGGTAACAAACCAAATTCTCCCAATGTGCACTTATTTAATACTGGATCACGGTTCCCGCCGGGATACCAAAAATGGGAGAGTCTTCTTTTTATAACAAGTCTTGTAGACTTTTCTCAATATCTCCCTGCTCTGACCTATGTATCGCACAGGGTCAGTGATTTTTCTTAATGTTTCATATGAAATACGGCTTGTAACCTCATGCTCCTGGGCCAAAACATCGAAAAAATTCCTCTTGCTCCCATAAGCCTTTGTGGCAAGCTGACCCATAAGATCATGAGCATCCTTGCGCGACATAGGCTTTTTAACCGTCCTTCTATCGGTTAGGTACGCTGCCACTTGGCTCGAGGTCACGATCCCAAAAGTGCGCTTGATCCTGTCGATGCTTCTTTGCTTTTTTAAGCCCAGCCAATAAACAGTATTGGCCAAATCCCTTATCACGCAGTCGCTTAACTTAAAAGCGCTCTCAAGCATTATCCTGTCTGAAGCTGAGGCTGAGAGATCGCGGGCATAGGGAAAAGCGCACGCGCTTAAAGCTGATGTTGCATAGCCCCGTAAAATATTGGACAGGGATTTGGTCCGCTCTTCGATCGTGGGATTGCCGCCCTTGGCATCTTTATGAGGCATGGCAGAAGAGCCTTTTCTTCTTGTTGGATTCAGATCGCAGAACACATCAACATCATCGCTTTTGCCCCATGCCACGTAAGTGGCCAGGTTGCGAAGGGTTTCACCGAATCTGGCTAACGCATAAAAAATATCAGATATGAATTCCCTGCCAGGCACTTGAGCCGGAGCGATCATGCATCCCAATCCAAGGCTCTTGCAATAATTTTCCTGAAGCCGCATGCCATCCATGCCAAGAGCCACGGCGCTATGATGGTTCCCGGTCGCGTCCGCCCATTTACCCTTGATCGAATTCCTGTAAAAATAATTCAACACCTGCAGGTCAGACTCGAGCATCTCAACGTAAAACATGAACGGTCTTCCTGCCATTGTGGGCATGGCATCATAAAGATGGGTCGTATCCATGAACGGAACATCGAATTCCATGGCTTTTTCAATGATAATATCTCGTAAATTCTCAAGGGAATCGATCATGATCTCAAGCGCTTGTTTGATCTGAAGAGCCTTGGCGGTTTCCGTTGAATCAGCGCTTGTTCTTGCCTTGTTTATATGAGAGGCTGCTTCCCTGGGAACTGTTTCCCCCCAGGCTGTGTTTATGGCGATCACATCATGCCCTGTTTTTTCTTCAATAGCCCTGATCCTCGCGGGACGCACGCTTTTTAAGTTCGCTTTTGCCTTAAGCTGGTTCGCCTGTTTGCGCGCAACGACTTTAGGATAAAGTTTGGATATGGTTTCAACAGCTTTAACCTGGGAATTCAGGATAAACTCAAAAGTTTTCTCAACCCCCCATATATCGATCATCTCTTTAGTGGCGTATCTGCCTGCCACAAGAAGAGCCGGGTTCGTGCGCGCGTCGATCCCTTTTGGCCTGGGCTTTGTCTTCACTTCGCTTTTATGCCTTTAACGCAGAGCTTGTCAGCTTCAACCACTTCCTTCTTTTTCTGGCTGATCTGCTCAAAAAGCTTGTCAAGAAGGTCTTTCTCGCGTGCGCTGAAATACTGCGCTGCAAAACGCGCGGCATTCACTGGCTTTAAGATCGTAGCGTTCGATGTTCCCCTTGGATTGCCAAGGCATGATGCCACATGCTTCTCATTGGGCGGGCAGCTCACAACAGGCCACCTGGAATTCGCCGCTAAAACCCCGGAAAGAGCGTCAGTTCCTCCTGCGATGCTTATTATCAAGATATTATCCTTGCTTTCATTGAGTTCATTGACGATAGACATCACATGACTGAGCGTCCTATGAGCGGAACCGATCCTGAAAAAAGACGAGATCTTCCACTTGCCGAGCTCCTCTCTTATCCTCTGGGCATGATCCAGGTCATTCTCAGAACCCATAACAATAGCGACACTTATTCCCTTGTGGTAGTTATTGTTCATTTCAGCTCCTTTTTTAGATCCTTCATCACATCTTCAAGCGGTCTGGTCTTAAAAATATTCATTTCCGTATAGAGATCAGCGCCTGAAGCATACATTTCACTGACCAACTTCGCAAGTTTTGGATCGATCTTCTTCGGCTTGGACTTGACCAGGGTTTTCCAATTCTCAATGCCTTTGCTTCTGGCATCCTTCTTTGCCTGTTCAACCTCCTCCACCCATTCTGCCTGATGTTTCTTGTAATACTGCCTTAGGATCTCCTTGCTGATCTGCGCGCCCTTAAATACAAAACGGTTCTCATCAAAAGTACCCACAACATCAGCCACGCATATTCCGTCAATGAAGATATATTCGTGTTTTCCGTCGAAATCAGTCAGCCCGACCTCTTCGGCTCTGCGTGCCACAAAGGTGGACACCTGATCCCTCGTCTCCTTGAGCGCATCAAACTGCTTTTTCGTCAATCCTGATATCTCATAAGCTTGCTCATCGCTTAACGGCCTGTCGCTCTGCTCGAACTTGGTCGTGAAATCATAACCGGGCCTGGGAAATATGTCTCCGGGCTTTGGAGCCTTCTTTAAGCCGTATTTTTTAAAAAGAAGTTTGAGATTTTTCTTGTCGCCTTTCTTTGCGAGCTCTGATATCTTTTTAAGCAGCGAACTCCCCTCTGGCGTTCCGCGCCTGTAGATATTCTCAAGCGGTATCACGTAATTGTTTATCTTGCCCCTGTTGCTCATAAAGAACTCATAATCATTCCTGCCGTCAACGAATTCCGGCTCTATGACCCTGGATAGCTGGATCACCATCTTATTAGAAGGCGCTTTGAGCTTATCTGTCTTGACGATTTTCCCGTCTTGCATCACTCCGACATAATGGGTCTTTATGCCCATTTCCTCAAGCTGCTCAAAGTTCCATGATGCCATGGTGCAAAGAGCCGCGCCTTTATTCGGTATGCGATCAGGCATCTCGCCCCAGTCAAACACAGAGTATCGGTCTGAAAAAGTCCAAACACCTTGCCCTAATTTGGTTTCAGTCGGCTTCTCGATTATTTTTAAGTCTTTAACACTTCCCATAATTACCTCTCTGTTACATTTTTTATGTCATGCTGAATTTATTTCAGCATCTCATTAAGTTCTCAGCTATTTTTCCCTTTTTCGCCTTCTCTTCTATCTATGCAGGAAACATCTCTCGCTGTCTGATGTTCCCGGCTTTCTTGTCACGATCATGGCGATCCCAAGCTCATCAGCTTTAGCTAACACTTCCTCGTCCTTATTCGAGCCAAGCGGATATATGATCGCCTTTATGTTGTTTCTTGCTGCAAGCTCCACAACATCCGCAAACGGCATATAAGCATCCGAAGCCAGAACGCAGTCCTTAGGCCCGTAACCCCTCTGCGATGCAACGATCGCATTATTAGCCGAGTCGATCCTGCTTCTCTGGCCTGAGCCTATGCCGTGCGTCTTGTCCTTTTGCCCGATGATCACGGCATTCGATCTTGTGAACCCCGCCACTATCCATGTAAATATTGCCGCGTCGATCTCATCATTGCCCAGCTTCCTTTTCGAGATGATCTCCACGCAATCCCGCGATATCACGCGCGTATCGTATTTGTTCTGGACAAGAAGCCCTCCTGCCACTCTCTTGTATTCAGTATCTTCATACACGGCAGGCTTGTTGATGTCAGCCATCTTTACGACCCGCAATGCTTTTCTTGCTGAAAGAATATCAAGAGCCTTGGCTGCGAATGATGGAGCATATACCACTTCGATATTCCGCCTGCCCTCGCAAAGGAGCTTGGCAAGCTCCTCGGTCACCTCATAGTTAAAAACATCCACACTGCCGAAATTAGACAGCTCATCGCACTTCCACGCTTTCTCAAAAGTTTGAACAGGCTCCTCTCCTATGGCCACAGAACTCGGCATCTCATGCTTCATCACAGCGCACACATGCTTGCCGGGAAAAGCATCATGGAGTTTTTTTACAAGCCTCTGGCCCAGGTCCATATCCCCGATATTTATATAACTCAAACCCTTTGCGCCTTCTCTAAGCACTTCCATAGTAGCCATCAAGGGACCCATGGCTCCCTCTTCGCTGTAAAATGCCGCCGGCTGGCCCGGGTTCTCTCCATATCTTAATGACATTATCTTCTTTAAATTAAGCGACGCACCCTCAAGATGTTTGCGCAATTTGGCAATGACCGCATCCGCCTCGCTCTTTGAGATCTTGTTGGAAAGCTCTTTCTCAAGAACTGTGATCATGCTGCACGGGTCTGTTATCAGCAATTCCTGTGAGAACCGCTCTTCTACCTTTCTCTTATATTGACTCTGTCTTTGAGCATCCAGTTTAACTGTATTAGGCATGAACCCCCCTGTAATATTGTGCGAGTTTATTATCGTAATTTGCGGTTACTTCAAACACTTTTCCGGCAAGTTCCATTCGCCGATCAAGCGTTAAACCTCCTTTTTGTTTTATCTCATTGGCCACCGGAAGATAGTCAGCCGGATCAGCCACCACTCCCACATATTTATGATTCTTCGCTGCCGCGCGGATCAATGTAGGACCTCCGATATCTGTTAATTCAACGACCTGATCCATAGTCGCGTTCTTTGAAAGCGCCTCTTCCACAGGATATAGATTCACGACAACCAGGCCGATATCAAGAATATCATGCTGCGCTGCTTCTTTGACATCCTGCTCATTATCTCTTCTGTATAAAATTCCTCCATGTACTTTTGGATGAAGAGTCACTACCCTGTGCCCGAAAAGAGCCGGATACGTCGTGTATTGGGCTATATCTTTTGTATCAATGCCTGCTTCTTTGAGTTTCTTTGCGGTGCCCCCGCTCGACAAAATCTTTATATTGCAGGATTGCAGGATCTTAGCCATCTCCACGATCCCATCTTTATAATAAACGCTCATCAACGCATATTTGATCGGCAAAATATTATTACTCATGTTACAAGCCCCTCTTGTTGTTTTTTTGCATTCCCTTTTTCACTTTTTTCACCTTTGTCACTTTTTTCACCTTCTTTATTACTACGATCTCCTTTTCCCGGGATAATTAGGAGCGTCCTTCGTTATCACTATCTCATGTGGATGAGATTCTTCCTTGCCTGACTGGCTTATTCTCCATAAATCCGCTTTATCCTGGAGTTCGGCAATATTTTTCGCTCCAACATAACCCATGCCTTTTTTTAAGCCCCCTATGTACTGGATAAGCAAGGGTTCGATCGAACCTTTATAGGGCACAAGCCCCTCAATACCTTCAGGAACCATGTATTCAGCTTTGGTGCCCTGTTCTTTATATCTATCGCGACTGCTTGCACTTGCAGCCAAAGCTTCCAGGCTTCCCATGCCCCGATAATTCTTCCACTGCCTGCCTTCCCATAGGATCACTTCACCCGGAGTTTCTTCGGTGCCCGAGAGGAGGTTGCCCGCCATAACTGATGAGGCCCCAACAGCGATCGCAACTGAAATGTCACCTGAATAACTTATGCCTCCGTCAGCGCATACAGGCACCCTTCCCTTAGCTGCTTTCGCGCAATTATACACTGCTGTCACTTGAGGACAGCCTATACCGGCCACGATCCTTGTTGTGCAGATCGATCCGGGCCCCTGGCCTACTTTTATTCCATCAACTCCGGCTTCGATGAGATCATCGACGCTCTCAGGCTCACTCACATTTCCAGCCACAACATCAACTTTATACTTGGCCTTGATCTTAAATATCGTGCTTATCACAGCCTTATTATGGCCATGGGCCGTATCGATCACAAGCACATCAGCGTGCTTATCAATGAGTCTTTCTATCCGCTCTTCTTCCGCGTCTGATTCCCAAACTCCGATAGCTGCTCCCACTCGCAGCTGCCCCAAAGAATCAATATTAAACATTCCCTGCTCGCGAGTCACTATTCTTTTTACATCACTGTAAATATAAAGCCCCTTAAGCTTAAGGTCTTTATCAACAAGAGGAAGAAGCTTTTTCTTATTCTCCCTCATTTTCTTGTAAGCGGTTTTTATGTCGCATTTCTCGCTTGCCGTAACCAGATCAGTGCTCATGACGTCTTTGATCGAGACGCCGGGTTTCTCGATAAAATCCAGGTCATTGCCCGTGATAACGCCCACGAGCTTTTCCGATGACCTTGAGAGGATCGGAAAACTGTCGAATTCATAACCTTTCTCTTTTTTTCGCGCGAGTATCTCCTTTACTGACTGGTCTTCAAAGAAATAAACAGGCTTTCTTATAAGAGCGTTCAAATGATGCTTTACAGCGTCTACATGATCAGCCTGATCCTTGGGCGCAAGCCCTCTATGGACAATGCCCAGACCCCCAAGCTTGGCTATTGCGATCGCCATGCGCGTCTGAGTGACATTATCCATTGCAGCGCTCACGATCGGCATCTTAAGCGGGACATGCTTTGAGAATTGTGAGTTGACATCCGCTTGCGCAGGCAGGATATCCGAATATTGGGTCTTAAGCCTCACATCCTCATAAGCCAATGCTAATCCCAATTCATCCATCCGCGCGAAAAATTTATCGAGTTTTTTGTTCATTATTTATCCCTCTTTTTAGCCAATCTTCTTTAAAGACTCTGTATATATAATGAGGCACTTCAACTGCGTCGCCTATGGTGCTTTTATGAGCCGGGCACCACACGCCTTCGCCAACCCTTTTACCTCCAACAGCTTCCTGCATTTTCACAGATGCTATGTTGCCCTTATTGGGCGTTGCCTGCACAGCAGAGCAATCAGTGTTCTTGAAAAGATAACAAATAAGTCCCTTTTTTATCTCAGTGCCGTAACCTTTGCCCCAGTATTTCGGAAGAAGTTTGACATCTGTTTCACTGACACCCTCTTTATCCGGAAGCATCAGCTTGCATTCCCCTATGAGCTCATTACCGGCTTTGGCCTCAACAATAAGATATTGGCTGAATTCCGTATCATCATGGTTTTTAATATCAGAGAGTATCTTTTCTTTAGTCGTCTTAAGGCCTTGCGGGAATCCCACATTTTTCATGACTTGAGGATTGGTCCACACACTGTAAAGCAGGTCAACGTCTGAAGGTAAAGGTTCGGCTTTCCGGATGAGCAATCTTGCTGTCTCGAAGATCATAATTACAAAGACCCGCCTCTTGATAATTTCTGACTTTTTTCTAACTTGGAACTTGGGGCAAAATACCCTTGAGATGATAATCTCAATGATATTACAGCTCTCATAACTGCCTATTTGAAATATACAACTTTAAAATCAAACAAGCAAAGACCGCGATCAATGTATACGCTATCTTGTGGGTAGGTAAGTCCGGATAACTAAATCTTGTGGTCAATCAATGACCAAAAACGGCGTGGGATCCTGCAAAAGGTAATATGTTTCATTCACCCAACTTGTTCCTGTGGCAGCGCAAAGCGCCCTTAAGATCACATCATTATAAGGGTCAACAGCCAATGTTCTTACAACATTTTTGTCCTTTTCAACGCGTACCAGCTCTTCAACAGCACGCTTGGCTTTGATCATATCCTGGATAGCCCAGGTTTTCTTGCGCATAAGATATTCGTCATCCCAGCTTGAATCACACCAGAATATGACATCGAATCTGGCGCTGTAGATCGCTTTACGCGCATTCACAAGAGCTTTTTCATCCGCCAAGATCAGGTATTTATGGATATCCTCGTTCTCTTTCTGCTCTCCATACAGCCCATAACGCACACTCTTCTCCCGGGATTTAACAAAACATTGGGAAGAATCAAGGATAAGAGCATTGTAACGCTCAATATCAGGTCTCTTGTTCGCGGCAACCACGAATTCCCTTAATTTAAGGATATCCGCCCTGTTGTTTTTTCTTTCATTGAAGATAATGTCGTCCGACGGGAAATCATGAAAACAATACTGCTGCACATAATACTTCACGCTTGAGAAACGAAATTCAACATCATCGAGCTCATACGCAGCATCCTGAGAAAAAGCAAGCGCCGGAAACATGAATAAGCTTAAAACAAAACCGCAAATAATCCTGTTCATAATACCTCCAAATAAATATTATTTCACAGGTAAGCAAGCGGAACATAGGACTTTAGGGAAGTTTCCCCTTAGGACCAATGCCGATAACCCGGCACCGGGGTCAAAGCTTAGAATTGCGCTTTTCGCTATGCAAAAGCGCAATTCTAAGCTTTGACCCCGGTGCTGCTACTCTTTGAGCATTGCTTTGATTTCTTCTGTGGTGGGGACTTTGCCTGTTGTTTTTATGATCCCGTCTATTGAAAGAGCAGGCGTGATAAATACGCCGCGCGCAGCTATTGCTTTCATGTCTTTGACTTTTTCCATGTAGCATTCAATGCCGAGTTCTTTAGCAGCGGTCTCCGCGTTTTTATAGAGCTTGTCGCATTTTGCGCATCCTATACCGAATATCTGTATGAAAGCCATGTTTCCTCCTTAGAATAAACTCCCGTAGATCATACCGGCTATGGTTGAATTCAAAACCACTAATCCGATAAAAACACCTGTCTTTTTGATTCCCATCACGCTCTTTAGCACCAACATGCTGGGCAAAGATATCGCAGGCCCTGCCAAAAGCAGGGCCAGAGCCGGACCTTTTCCCATGCCGCTTCCGATCAATCCCTGCAAAATAGGCACTTCTGTCAATGTTGCGAAATACATGAAGGCTCCGACAATAGAAGCGAACAGGTTGGCGGATAATGAGTTCCCGCCCACAAGGCTGGCTATCCACCCTGAGGGTATTGTGCCTTCCTGCCCGGGTCTTCCAAGAAAAAACCCGGCAGCCAGAACCCCGTAGAAAAGAAGAGGCATTATCTGTTTGGCAAGATCCCAGGATGCGCCAAGCCAGTCATTAAGCTCTCCTTTCTCCCTGCCTAAAACGATCGATAATCCAACAACGCCCATGATAAACGCGAACACAGGGGATTGCGGCAAAACAATAACCGCAACTGCAACAGCAGTTAAAACCAATACAAGACTCTTGCGGCGAACCCCATACCACTTAACAAGAAACGCGCCCAGCAGCACTGAAAAAACCAAAACCATGATCCATTTAACGCTATAGATCGCATACCACATTCCCTGCGCTGCCTGAGGCTCTGCCCAATTCGCGAATACTAGGATGCCTACCATTGACGCGAAATAAAGCGCATTCTGCCATAATGGCCTATCTACATGGACTTCAGGAGCGAGCATCTGCGCATCTGCTTTTTCTTTTTCTTCCTTGCGATATATCAAATGCATCATCAGGCCTATCACAATACTGAACACTATGGCGCCCAATGCCCTGGCGATCCCGAGTTTTAATCCCAATATACGTCCTGTCATGATTATGGCCAGGATATTGATCGCAGGCCCGGCATATAAAAACGCTGTAGCAGGACCTATGCCTGCTCCGCGGGTATAGATGCCGGCGAACAGCGGAAGGATCGTGCAGGAGCAGACAGCCAGCACAGAGCCTGACACGGAAGCCACTGAATAAGCCAGGATCTTTTTGGCCCTGGCCCCGAAATATTTGATGACTGATGCCTGGCTCACGAACACTGAAATGGCGCCCGCAATGAACATCGCCGGAACAAGACACAGGATCACATGCTCCCTGGCATACCATTGGACCAGGGCTATTGCTTCAAAAAAAGGATTCGTGAAATGCCCTTCGCTTATCGGCAGCAGATAGAAAAAAGCGAAAACACTTATAATACCCGCAAAAGGTTTCCATTCTTCTTTTAGAGTCATAGAGTTGATTCCACTATTTTTGCTGTAAAAATCTCTTCAGCATTTCAGCCTTTTCAATTCGTCCCAAAACCTTATATGCCTGGTACTCATAAGCCAAGGACAAAACCGGTATTTGCATCTTCTCGATAATAACAAACTTTTTGTATTTATCGATATTCACGGGTAACTCCCAGGTCCCATCAGGCGGGCATTTCTGGATATCACCCATGATCTCCACCTTCACCCCGCCAACGGCCAACTCTCCGAAGTACGATTTGATCTTCTCTGTTGAGCGCAAAACGACCTTCTTGGTTATATACTGCGAAAATATCTTTTCTATCTCAAAGGCTCCGTCTTTGTCAGTCTGAATGTCAATATCATTGGGCGTGACAGGTACGCCTTGCAAAGCGAAATTCATGCTTCCTGTAAGAGCCCAGTTTATTTTTGAGTTACTGAGTTTGGAAAGGATTTTTTCAAGAACGGATAAATGAGAGGCTGGGATCACTGCTTTCTGTTTGCTTCCCATAAGATAACGGAAGCAGCATGAGAGACATTAAGGGAATCAATATTTTGTGATTCCCTGATGGGAATACGCACAAGCATATCGCATAATTTTCTGGTTAATTGGCGCATACCCTGGCTCTCAGAACCCAATACAATACAGATCTTCTTTGGCCAATCACCCATTTTCCTGATATCCTGGGCATCAGACCCTGAATCCGCACCTATAATCCAAAAATCAGCGTCTTTAAGCTTGTTGAACACATTGGCCAGATTGCTTGCTTCGCAAAAATCAATATCTTCCGCTGCTCCCTGGCTGATCTTCCAGACTGCCGGATGGATCAATGGAGCGCTTCTGTCTCTTGCAGCCACTATAGCCCTGATCCCGAAACAAGCAGCAGTTCTGGTTATCGCCCCGATATTGGTATGGTCGGTTATGCAATCAAGAGCAAGAAGCTTCATGCCTGATGCCTGCGCTTGATCCGATTTTGACTCAAAGATCAGATCATTGATCTCAACGCGCTCAGGAGATCCGTTTAATTTAAGAATAACACCTTGATGATTAAAAAACCCTCCCGCAACCGAATCCATGTGTTTTCTATCGAGCTTCTTGATCTGTGCTTTGCGTTTATTCGCCAAAGAAGCGATGGTCCTGCCAAAATCAGCATCAACAAGATGGGAAGCGATCATAAGCTCCTGGAAATCGTATTTTCTTTTTGATCGAAGAGCAGCTAAAACAGACTTTTTTCCGGAAATTTCAAACAAGGTCCACCCCCACCTAAACCTCCCCCCTCAAGGGGGAGGAAAATAAAGAAGGGGAAATTTCAAACATCATTTCTTTCTGGCAAGAGTGCCGTAAGGAGTATCTTCGATATGTACGGAATGTTCGCCTGTTAGAATGCTCCTTATCTCATCAGCGCGCTTAAAATCTTTTTTCTGCCTGCTTTGCTCACGCTCTTTTATCAGCTTGGATGCCTGAGCCGGCAAAGAAGGCTTGGCTAACTTGACTTTGAGGCCCAGCAGTTTATCCAATGCCCAAAGCATATCAGCTAACGCCTCTTTGGCTGTTTTGGGTTCGAGTTTTTTTGACTTAAAATCAGAAAATACCTTGCTTGACACTCCCTGCAAATAAGCGATAGCCAATGGTGTGTGAAAATCCCGGCACAAATGCTCTAAAACCTCATTGCTTATTATCCCGGATTTTTGTGTTGCTGCCTTATTCCCGTTGACAAAGAATAAAAGCCCTAAAGCCTCCTTGATCCTTGCGAATGCTTTTGAGTTCTCAATAATGCCCGTATCGCTGAAATCAAGAGGTCTTCTGTAATGCTCGGAAAGCAGGTAATACCTCACATCCATGGCATCGAACTGATCCAACACTTCAACAAGCTTGAAAAAATTACCAAGAGACTTTGACATTTTCTCGTCATTTATATTCACAAATCCATTGTGCAGGAAATATTTAGTGAATGGCGGGCCATTAAGCGCCTCGCTTTGCGCTATCTCGTTCTCATGATGCGGGAATATCAGGTCTTGGCCTCCTCCGTGAATATCCAGATGAGGACCGATATGTTTCGTGCTCATTATAGAGCATTCAATATGCCAGCCGGGACGCCCGACCCCCCAAGGTGATTTCCAGGCAAGCTGTTTGGGCTTTCCATTCTCCAACTCTGTTTCCTGAGGAGTGGATTTCCATAAGGCGAAATCCAAAGGATCCTTCTTTAGATCAGACACCTCGACCCTTGCTCCTGATAAAAGCTCTTCCGTGTTTCTTCTTGATAAACGGCCATAACCCGGAAAATTACGTACGCTGTAATACACATCCCCGTTGGATGCCACGTAAGCATGGTCATTATCAATAAGCTTCTTTACGCCTATGATGATCTCTTTTATGTGCTTGCTTACGCGCGGGTACTTATGAGCGCGAGTCACATTAAGCTTGCCCATAAGCGTGAAATACTCCTTGATATAGCCTGATGTAAGATAAAACGCAGAAACATTGAGTTCTTTTGACCTGTTTATTATCTTGTCATCAACATCAGTGAAATTTTGTACATGGATCACTTTGTAGCCGGCAGCTTCGAGCGTTCTCCTGGTAATATCAAAAACAACGTAACTCCTGGCATGTCCCAAATGAACATGATCATACGGAGTGATTCCGCATACATAAAATCCCACTTTTTTGGGGTTGTACGGTTTAAAAAGCTCCAGATCATTTGAAAAAGTATTTGTTAAATAGATCTCCATCATTTTCGTTTACCCTCTGTCAACAGCGCTGTGGCCATGCATGATATGGCGCAATTCGCGAAAGGCTTGAGATTCTCGAATGTTTTAAATGTTATCCCGACCTTATCCATGGTAGTGCCCAGCAGTTTGGCTAAAGCATATTGGATTTCTGCCCTATACGGGGCCATTTTTGGTTTTTCCAGAACAACCACTATGGATGCTCCGCTGACTTTCAGCTTTCGTTTTTTAGCGTTATGCAGTGCGTATTTGAGTATCAGCGCTGAATTGATGTTCCTGGTCTGCGGTTTTCCCGGAGGAAAATACACGCCGATATCCGGCAAGCCCAAGGCGGAAAGAATAGCGTCTGATACCGCGTGAAGCATGATATCCCCGTCAGAATGCGCGTCCATCCTGAAACCAGAGGGTATTCTGACTCCTGATAACAGAAAAAAACCTTTTTTGGATTTTTTGAATCTATGGATATCGTAGCCAAGACCTATTCTCATCTAGCTTCTGCCTTTTCTAAGGATTTTCGCGACTGCGAAATCTTCCGGGAATGTTATCTTGATATTGGTCGGACTTCCTTTAAACCCGACTGATTTTTTCCCGATTTTCTCCATAGCCTGCCCTTCATCAAGGACATTCACGCGTCCCGGGATCTTTTTTATGGCTTCCAGCAGATCCTTGACTTTTGAAAGCTGCGGTGTTTGAGCAAGGCACAATAATTCGCGCTTGGCAAAAGTTTTGAGCTTGCCATGGTTGAGTTTAACAGTATCCCGCAATGACACGACAGGAATAACAGTTGAGAATGTCGGTTTTGATTTAAGAAGAGTGAGCATTTTAGCGAGCCATGCCTGATTAAAGTTAGGCCTGGCCCCGTCATGCACGAATACAAAATCCGTGCCTGAACGGATTTTTTTCATGGCATTACGAAGTGATTGCCATCTGGTATCGCCCCCTGCCACACATTCGACTGTTTTATGGATCCTGCCTATTAAACCCTTCTTCCTGTGCAGATACTCTTTTGGAAGAGTAATGACCACCTGGGAGAAAGAATGCTTTGCAATGGATTTTAAGCTCCAGAAAATAAGGGGCTTGCCGTGCATCTCAAAGAATTGTTTTGGCTTAGACGCTCCAAAACGCGCGCCTTTGCCTGCAGCTAAAAGTATGAATGCGACTTTTTTCATAAAACTCAATACGTTACAGCGTTATTGAGTTATTGCGCTATTGCGTTAAGGTGGATGTTCCTTGAACCCTATAACGCTGTAACCCTATAACGTAATAACTGTTCTAGTGGCCTTTTGTTCTGGCGAACACCATCTTTCCGGCGGAAGTCTGGAGTATTGAAGTCACTGTTGTTTCAGCCCGTTTCCCTATCAATGATCTTCCCCCTTCAACAACCACCATGGTTCCATCGTCAAGATAGCCCACGCCCTGGTCCCGCTCTTTGCCGTCCTTTACCAGATATATGATCAATGGCTCGCCCGGCAACACAACCGCTTTAAGGGCTTGCGCCAGATCATTGACATTTAAAACTTCCACTTTCTGTATATTGGACACCTTAAAGAGATTAAAGTCCGTGGTGATGACCCTGGCTTTCAAGTCCTTTGCAAGCTCCAATAATTTTTGATCCACACCCTTGAATTTCGGGTAATCATTATCAAGGATTTTTATGGGAAGATAAGCATCCTCCTGGATCCTGCTGACCACATCAAGCCCTCTTCTTCCGCGGTTCCTCTTGGATCCGTCAGAATCATCAGAAAGTCTTTGCAGTTCATCAAGCACAAAACGCGGAACGATCAATGTGCCGGATTGCAGGAATTTTGTTTTAAGGATATCAGCCAATCTGCCGTCTATCAAGGCTGAGGTGTCAAGCACATAAAGGCTTTCACCGCGTTTGCTTGACCATGAACCCAGCAGTTTATCATCAACCGAATCGAGCTCCGGGAATTTCTTGATCACAAGCACCAGGCCCAGGTAAGCAAGCAGTATTTTTATCAATAATGAGAAGCTTTCCCAGAATTCCATTACCGTTGGATGACCGAGCTGTCCCACTACAAAATCAAGCAGTCTGCCTCCGATAATGCCGAGTACCGCGCCCAAAAGCCCGAGTACGATCTGAGCCAGCGGCACCTGGCTTAAGCTGATCTCAGCTCCCAAGACGATAAGGCTCACGACCAAACCGATCAATACCCCTTGCCACTGCGGCATAAACTGGAAATACCCGATCATCGGCCCCATAACGATCACAAGCAGTCTAAAAACCCATATCAATATCATAAAACCTCCTTTAAAAAATCATCAATAGAATTTATTTTTGATGTTGGGTGAAAAATCTTATTGAATCCCAGGTCTTTTGCCTGCCTGACCCTCGTCTGAAGATCTTTGGGCGCGAGAATATCGCCTGATAAAGAAAGCTCTCCTAAAAACACAGCATCCGTTGGCAACGGCTTTTCCTTGAGGCTTGATGCCAGACTGGCGGCTAGGCTTAGATCGATTCCGGGGTCCCTGACTTTAATTCCTCCGATCAATGAGGTGAATATATCCGTTGTCTCAAGGTTGACGCTGAATGTTTTCTCCAGAACAGCGAGTATCATCTCAACCCTGTTTCTATCCATTCCAAGGCAGGCTCTTTTGCCCAAACTCATTTTTTTCTTACCTGATAATGCCTCGACCTGCACTAAGAATGCCTGCCCCCCTTCAAGAGCTATCGAATTAGCCAAACCTATCCTGGCATTCTCCTTTGTAAGCCTGTCTCTCCATTCCTTTGATATAAAAGTCGCTGAAGGATCCGCCACTTCGGAAAGACCGGCAGACGTCATTGAGAACACGCAAAGACCGTTTGAAGAACCGAATCTGTTTTTGATAGCGCGCACGATCCTGTATTCCTCAAGCCGCGGTTTTGACATCTCCACTACGACATCCACCATATGCTCCAGATGTTTGGGTCCGGCGATCATGCCCTGTTTTGTCACATGACCCAGAAGCAGGACTATGATCTTCAACTCCTTTGCGATACGCAGCAGTTCGAATGTCACGGACCTTAAAAGCGTGGGAGAACCCATTGAATAAGGCAGCGTAGAGCTTGTGATAGTCTGTACTGAATCAATGATCATGATGTTGGGTGTCTTCTCCCTGGCCTGCGCTACGATCTGCTCGATAGTCAAAGATGATGCCAGCTTGAAATTGCCGGAATTTTGCATTCCAATGCGCTTTAAGCGTGCGCCGAGCTGGGATACTTCCTCTTCTCCGCTTATATAAATGCCTGACTCACCTCTTGATGCGAATGAAACAGCTATGTGGGACGCAAGCGTTGACTTACCTACGCCCGGCGGCCCTCCCAAAAGCATGAGAGAACCATCAAGCAGTCCTGCGCCTAATACCTTATCCAGCAGTTTAAATCCCGTGGACCTTCGTTTAAGAGCAAAATCCTTATTATCAAGGTCTCCAATGACCTCTTTCGCGCTGACTAATACTGCTGCCTGGGGCCTTGCTTCCATCCTTTTTAATGATGAGCGCTGCTCAACAGACTCGGATTCCTCATAACTCGCCCAGGCAAAGCAAGACGGACATTGGCCGAGCCACTTCATTGACTCATGTCCGCATTCTTTACAGCGATATATAATCCTGGTTTTAATCATATGTCAATCAAAATCCCGTGTTATAAACTCCAGTCACTAATTTTACTTTCATATAAGTCGATTAATCCGTATAAAATCTCGGTGTGCGCGTCCCGCCAAGACGCGACATTACTTCGTAAACAGATCCCCTGTTCGCCCACCTGGCCCAATCCCTGGGATGAACCACGCTATCGCCATCCCTGCCGATGACTGTGACGATATCACCCACTTTTGCGGATGAGATATCAGTTACATCGATCATGATCATATCCATGGAAATAAGGCCGCACACAGGCACTTTTTTCCCTTTCAGCAGCACAAAGCACTTGTTTGAGGCTGAAATGAAAAGTCCGTCTCCATAACCCACGGGAAGCGTGGCTACCATTGACTCCCTGCTCGTGACAAAAGTGTTCCTGTAGCCGATCGAAGTCCCTGAAGGTACTTTTTTCAAGAATACTATCTTCGTCTTGAGCCTGGCTATCGGCTCGAATGGATCCATCCCCCCGTAAAGCGCTATGCCTGAACGAACCATATCCATATGCGTTTCAGGGTAACGTAAAGTCGCTGTTGAATTCGCACAATGCAGCATCACGGCATTATCCAGCCCGTTCTTCCTCAAAGGCTCAATGCCTTTTTTGAATTCTTCAAGCTGATTTTTCGTGAGAACAATATCTCTTGCTGTGGCAAAGTGTGTATAAACCCCGCCTATTGAGACTTTTGGGATCCTTTTTACAACAGGCACTATCGTTGATAAAGCGTGCGGTTTTGCTCCTATCCTGTTCATACCTGTTTCCATCTTTAGGTGGACCGAGAGCTTCCCGTGCTGCCCATTGCTTGCCATGAATCTCTCCAGCTCTTTCACGGCAGCCAATGAAGAGATCGTAGGCGTTAGTTTCCATTTAAAGCACGCTTTAAAAGCGGGTTCGAATGGATACAAGCTCGATAAGATGAGAATATCGCCTTTGATGCCGGATTCCCTTAATACGATACCTTCCTCGATACTGCTTACCCCGAAAAAAGACACTCCTTTTTTTTCAAGACACTTGGCGATCCGCACGGAACCATGTCCATAAGCCTGCGCCTTGACCACTGCCAATACCCGGGTTTTGCTGGACTTAAAAAGATTCTTTAGTTTGGTCAGGTTGCGCGCAAGCGCCTTGAGGTCGATCTCGATCCATGTCGGCCTGTATACGCAAGATGAAGAATCCGTGGAATTAAAAACTTCATGGCTCGCGCGCAGATCGATGGATTTCTTTGCTGCGCGCGTTAGACTCGGCGCTGATTTATTCAAAAGTAGTGCTGTCCTCCATTGAGGAATTATCAGAATCGCTGCGGTAAGATATATCGTCAAAACGGGTGAATTCCTTGGTAAACGCCAAATGCACGGTTCCTTGCGGGCCATTGCGCTGCTTGCCGATTATTATCTCAGCTTTGCCATGGCATTTGGGATCATCGGGCTTGTAATATTCTTCACGATACACGAACATCACAAGATCCGCGTCTTGTTCCAAGCTTCCGCTTTCTCGCAGATCCGAGAGCTGGGGCCTGCCTTCTCTGCCCTTTTCCTCTGTCCTGCGTGAGAGCTGGGAAACAGCCACCATCGGCACATCAAGATCCTTGGCCAGCGCTTTAAGACTCCTGGATATCTCAGCTACTTCAAGATGCCTGCTTTCGCGTCTTTCAAGCGGACGCAACAGCTGAAGGTAATCAACTATGATAAGTCCGAGTTCTTTTCCCTCCTTCCTCAACTTACTCTTAAGCCTTCTTGATTGAGAGCGTACCTCCAATGGAGTGATCGTCCGGGAATCATTGAAAAATATATCCGCGGAATCAAGGTACTTGCTTGCGGCATTAGTCAGATCCACTATGCGGTCTTTCTCTAAAAAACCTTTACGAACAAGCTGGGAATTAGCCCTGGCTTCATAACACAATAAACGCAAGAACAGGGCTTTTGCTTCCATTTCCAGGGAAAAAATAGCCACAGCCTGGCCTAGCTTGTTTGCCACATGAGCGGCGATATTGAGAACAAAAGCTGTTTTACCCTGACCCGGCCGCCCGGCTACAATGATAAAATCCGATTTCTGAAACCCTGATGTCAATTCATCAAGTTTTTTAAAACCTGTCGCGACTCCTGTGACATGGGACTTTCGCTTTCGCAATGTTTCCAGGCTCTCCATCACAGGAGTTACAAGCTCTTTTGATGAAATAAAGCCTGATATCGAGCGATCTTCCGAAAGAGCGAATATCTTTTGCTCAGCGCGATCCAGTACTGAGCGCGCTCCGCCGTCATAGCCGAAAGTCGTATCACTACTTTTCCTGGAATCTTCCTTATGGCATTCCTCTGAGATCTCTACTGTCACGCGTAAGAGCTCTCTTAAAACCGCGGATTCCCTGACAATACGCGCGTATTCCTCTATATGCGCTGAAGAGCCGACTTTGTCTACAAGGCTTGCAAGATACGCCTCGGCCCCTGCTCCCTGATAGAGAGCGTCCCCTTTAAGCTCACTGTGCACGGTTGTGAGATCAACAGCTCTTCCATCTAAAAAGCGGCGAACGATTACGGAGAATATTCGGCAATTCACATCCTCATAAAAATCCTTTTCCGTGACAACACCCTCTATTTTGACCATGCCTTCGCTGTCAAGAAGCAGGGATCCAAGCAATGCTTTTTCCGCTTCAGCTGCATGCGGAGGACCCTGGCGCGCAGGGCTTTTGTGGCTGTTTTTTGAATAGGTTTGCGATTGCATCATTGGATCATCCTTTGCTTTTTATTGATTGAGGTTAGGGGGCAACGAATCGCCCTGTTCTGGTTTTAGGAAGAAACGGTTGATTTGGTAACTGCTATTTGCAAAGACGCAGAAACACCCGGGCGAAACTGTAATTCCACTTTAAATTCCCCTATCTTCTTCAGGGGTTCTTCGAGAACCACATGCGCACCCTTAGGCAAAACAATACCTTGTTTTTTTAAATTTTTAAGGATCTGGCCTATGCCTATGGAACCGTACAAATTTTCATTTACATCCACTAGAACCGGAAACTCCACCTTCAATTTCTCAATATTGGTTTTCAGCTTATTGATCTTCTCAAGCTCTTTATCAAGCTTGGCCTGGCGATTGGACTCCTGCGCTTCAAATGTTTTTCTGACTCCTTCACAATATTTCAAAGCCAGACCGCGCGGAATAAGATAATTACGGCCATATCCGGCTTTGACTTTCTTTACTTCGCCGACTTTACCGAGCTTATTAACGTCTTTAGTTAAGATTATCTGCATTACATCATCCTGTATGGAAGAAGCGCCATTGAACGGGCGCGTTTTACGGCGTTCGTGACTTTTCTCTGATGATACGCGCAAACCCCGGTCACCCTTGAGCTGACCATTCTGCCTCTTCCCGTTATAAAACCTCTTAGAAGCGAGATGTCCTTGTAGTCTATAAAATCAACCCTGTCTATACAGAATTTACACGCCTTTCTTGCGTAAAAGTCTCTGCCGCCTCTGCGCCTGGCGCCAAAACCGCCTCCTTGCGGGCGTCTGTCATGGCCATGCGAGTGCGGTCTGTCCATTGGGGGTCTTCTTTCCCCGGAAGGCGCTGCTGTGGGCCTTGTATGCGAAGGAGGATTAGCGCTTGTTGCTTGAGCTGGGGTGTTGCTTTCCATATTATATGGCTATGCTAGCCATTTCCTCATCTTTTCCCTCAACATAATCAGGATACTTTGGGAAATTCTGCGGTTTTTGAGTGTCCATGTTATCCATTCCCCCGCTTGGAGGCTGACTATCCATGCTGGTTCCCGTCTTCTCGAGTATCTGGACGCGACGAGCTGAAATCTCCATTGCGGATCTCTTTGTTCCGTCAGTTGCTTCCCACTGCCTGCTTCGCAAGCTGCCTTCCACTAAAACAGCCATGCCCTTTTTCATGCGATCCTTGGCGCGCTGGGCAGCTTCATTCCACAAAGAGACATCGATATAGGTGACATCCTTCTGCCATTCTCCGGAAGCATCACGATAATTACGGTCTGAGGCGATCCTCAGTTTTGCCACGACCTTGCCCTGGGGAGTAGTCCTGACATCAGGATCACGGGTTAATCTTCCAGAAATAAAAACAACGTTTAAATTAGGCAGCTTTAGGTTGCTCATTTTTCCTCCTTCTTAGATCAACAACAGTGGTCAATTCCCTGAGGATAGGCGATTCGATCTTCAGGGCTTTGGTGTACTCACTGAGTTTTGCCGTTGGCAGCTCGACTTCTAATACAACGAGATTTGCCATGGTTTTTTTCTTCACAGGATAAGCCAACTTGCGTCGTCCCAACACTGTGTCTTTGATGAGTTTCCCGCCATAATTAGAGATTCTCTTTTCCCAGCGCGAAACCCAATCTTTTATTTCTTCTTCGCTTAATACCGGATCGGTTAATACTAGTGTTTCATATACAGACATGTGAAAATTATACCACACAATGCGACGTAAGACGTAAGATGCGAGACGTGAAAACACGAAAAAATCGATTTTTCCTCATTTTCCGCCGTAAATCCCCGCGTTTCGTCCTTTTTGCGATACCTCCTTATCTTTAATTTTTGAAGTGTATCGCAAGAATATCTCCGTCCTGGACCATATAGTCCTTGCTTGCCATCTTCGGATGGGAGAAAGCGACCTTGCCTTCCCTCGCTAAATCGTCATACGCTGTTACTTCAGCATTGATAAATCCTTTTTCCATATCGCTATGGACCTTGCCTGCCGCGGATACGGCTGTTGCACCCTTGATGCATCTATATGCCCGAACCTCTTTGCCGCCGTGGCATGTATAGAACGTGATCAGGGAAAATGCGTCGCGCAATCCGGCTATAAAATCTTCGAGCGTGGATTCTCCGATGCCATAAGCTGAAAGCATTGAAGCATCTCCGAGGTCCACCAGGGCCTCATTTAAAATCTTTATGGGCAGAGCGAACACCTGCTTTGATGAATCAGGATGCTTCTTGACGAAAAGCTCCTTTAAATCATTGCCTTTCGCCCTCTCTTCGTCGGAATCGCCTGTGTTCATGACCATTGCCCTTGGCTTTGACATCAACATATCCGGCGCGGAAGTATTAATCGCTAGCTCAGCCACCTCTTTATGATCGCTTTTCCCGTCAGTCAGATACTTCATCAATGGTTCAAGCCTTGCTATTTCCTTTTTTGCAGCTGCCTCGCCTGTGCGTGCTTTTGGCGTTAGCTTCTCAATAATACCTTCAAGCACCTTTATATCAGCCAGGGCAAGTTCTGTTTTGAGCAGTTCCCATTCTTCATCAGGATTTTTAAGCTGCGCTTTATCATTCGCCCCGGTTGAGGCAGTAACACTGACCACGTTTTCATCGGAAAAAGCCCTCAGCGCAACGATTATGCCGTCGACTTCGCGGATCTTAGCCAGGAACTGGTTTCCCAGACCAAGGCCTTGATGAGCTCCCGGAACCAGGCCTGCGATATCAGTAAGCTCGATCGTAGCAGGAGTAAGCCGCTCTATATTCGTAGTTTTGCCTATATTTTCAAGTCTGGAATCGCTTATCTTGAGAATTCCAGTGAATGGCTCTACTGTGGTAAATGGGAAATTAGCCGTAGCGCTTCTCTGTGACTTCAATAAAAGATTAAAAAGAGTTGACTTTCCAACGTTTGCAAACCCGACGATTCCGATCCTCATAAATACTTCCTGGCTTTATTCAAGATCGCTGGAATGCCTTCGCCTGTGGCAGCTGACGCTGCTATGACATTTGGATATTTTTTCCTGAGCCTCTTGTACACTTTCAAAGATGGTTCTCCCAGATCCATTTTCGTGACTATCAATATCTTCGGCCTTTTTGCCATTTCCTTTTTCCATGACCTGACTTCTCTGTTGATGATGGAAATAGTCTTCTCCGGCTTAATGCCTGCATAGCCCTCAGGATCGACAAGATGGATGAATATTTTTGTTCTTTCAAGGTGTCTGAGAAATTCATCGCCCAGGCCCTTGCCCGCATGCGCGCCTTCTATTAAACCGGGCATATCAGCTATTATAAAATCCTTTCCTTTCCAAACGCATTTCCCAAGCACGGGGTGTATTGTGGTAAAGGGATAAGGCGCGACCTTTGGATTCGCCCTTGTCAGTTTTTTTAGGAGCGTTGATTTGCCTGCGTTCGGGAATCCAAGGAGGCCGCAATCCGCAAGAAGCTTAAGTTCCAAAAAAACGAATTTGTCCTCCCCGGGAAATCCAGTTTCTTTGTTTCTGGGCGCTCTATTGGTGGATGTTTTAAACATCGTATTGCCCCTGCCGCCTTTGCCCCCTTTGGCTATTGTGAGAATTTGGCCATGCTTGGTGAGCTCTCCGATGAATACCCTCTCAGAATCATTCGCGCTTTTGCGACCAGGATGACATTTGCGCAGATGAGCTTGCGTGCCTTTTCCTTTTGAGCTGATCGCTTCTTCCCATGCCACAGTTCCCAGCGGGACTTCTATTATTTTGTCTTTTCCGCAAGCCCCTGTCATGTTCGAACCCTTGCCGTGAGTGCCCCTCTCCGCGATGAATATAGGGCTCATGCTTACCTGGAAAAGAGTGTTTCTGTTCTCAGTGGCTTTTAAGCAGACACTGCCGCCATTGCCGCCACTGCCGCCGTTGGGACCGCCGAATGGGATGAATTTTTCCCTGCGAAAACTCGAGCACCCGTCTCCGCCGCCGCCGGATTTAACAGTTATACGGACTGCGTCAATGAATAGCATAAAAATGGATCATGTGATAGGTCGATAGAACAAGATATGGATTACAGCTTAATGACTATGCGGGATTCGGGCGCACAGATACTATCCGCCTGCCGCCGCGGCCATGACCAAAACTCACCAAGCCATCTGCCAGAGCAAACAAACAATCATTCTTGGCTTTTGCCACATTCATACCGGGATGGAATTGAGTGCCCTTCTGGCGGACGATAATGCCGCCTGTCTTTACCTGAGCTCCGCCATAAACCTTTACTCCTAATCTCTGCCCGCCGGAACCTCTTTTATATGATGCGCATCCAGTCGATCGTTTACGTGCCATAAATCTTAACCTCCAACCTCGATCTTCTCAACAAGGAGCTCTGTCAGATCCTGACGATGCCCCCGTTTCTTTTTATAGTGTTTCTTTGACCTTTTCTTGAATACAATGACCTTTTTATCCCGAAAATGGCGGCTTACCTTAAAATACACCTTGGCCCCTTTAACATAAGGCTGGCCTATAACAGGATCTTTTTCAGAATCTTCTGATACATAAAGAACCTGGTCAGTGTCGATATTATCCCCTGCTTTCACATCGCTGACCCTGTCAACTGAGACTTTTGCGCCGGGGATAACTACAATATCTTTTGAACCAAATTTAACTATTGCCTTCATGATTGTTACCTCTCTTGGCTAGCGCTAGGCTAGAAGTCTT
>JBHPMF010000049.1:0-16750 GCA_042563375.1 Elusimicrobiota bacterium
CACACAAGGATTTTCCCTGTTCGTGTTTCCACGACGCTCATGGCAGCTTCGATCTTTGTTGTTTCCGTTGAAAACTCGAGATTTTCTTCTTTTTGTTCCCGCTCAAGGCGTTTTAAATCAAAATCTTCAACGATCTTGAGCATTTTTTCATGCGCAAGCTTCTGGTATTCCATATCAAGGGTTGTTTTAATGACAAGACCGCCTTTCCACAGTCTTTCAGGCGAATATCTGTTCTCAACATCCTGCCTGATGTATTCGATAAAATGGGCGAATTCCATGGGAAGCTGGGAAGGCGTTGTCGAGACGACAACTTCATTGGTGCATGCCTGCGCGTGCATAGCGGGTGTTATGTAGCCGAGTTCTTTCATCCTGCCTAAAACAAGTTTCATTCTGGAATGCGAGCGCTTCGGATGGGTGATCGGAGAGTAGTGCGCAGGCGCTTTAATGAGAGCGGCAAGGGTCGCGGCTTCATTAAGATTGAGCCTGGCAATATCTTTGCTAAAGTAGGATTTCGCGCCTTTGCTTATCCCGTAGACACCGTGGCCCAGATATACTTGATTCAAATACATCTCGAGTATTTCTTCTTTTGAAAAATTCGACTCGATATACAGAGCGAGCATTAACTCCCTGAGTTTTCTTGCGATCGTCATTTCGCGCTGCATAAACAGATTCAGGGCGAGCTGCTGTGAGATCGTGGATCCGCCCTGGACGAAACGGCCGCGCGTCAGATTGATCAGCATCGCGCGCAAAAACGCTTTTGTGTCAAAACCCCAGTGCTTGAAAAAACGCTCATCTTCGATAGCGATCACGCTGTCAATAACAAAGGAAGGCATTTCGCTTATTGAGGCAAAATCCCTTTTTTCTACGGCGTATTCGAATATGGGTTTGCCGCTGCGATCAAGAAGCTTTGAACTTCTGGCAGGTTCCCAGAACCGCAGCTGCGGCACTTCAGGCAGGTTTTTTATCTCATATCTGAGGAAAAGCCCGAAGACGATTATTGCCGCGGCCGCGGCGAATGTATAGCGGAATTTCAAAAACATAAAATCCTTTTATAAATAGTATCCTAACTGATAACGTGACCGCAATGACAGAAAAAAACAAATACGCTTTTAGTAAGTATACGATACTGCTGTTATGTCTTTTGTCCGCAGTTTGCGATTCATCCGCTGAGTCCCGGGTAGAGCTTACGCGTCCTCCGACGGGATACGCTTTTCCCATGAACTCGAGCGGGACCATAGTGGCCGGATTTGTTAAAGGCGCGGACATAAAGACTATATGGATAAATGATGTGAAAGTCGAGGTATACAAGAACGGGTCTTTTATGACCTATGCCCGAAGAGACAAAAAGAAAAAAGATTTTTTCGTGAATGTCGGCATTGCTGAAAAATCACCCCCTGTGATTAAGAGAAAGGTGGATATCGAGGAGTCCGCAGACACAGCGACTCAGATGCTCTATAGGAGCATAAGACCCGCAGCAGGGCCGATCGAGCTTGCTCCGGGGGACCCCCTGGAAATATCGTTTTCAGCCGAGCCGAAGGGTTCTGCTTTTTTAAAAATTCCGGGTATTATCGGAAAAACCAGGATGACAGAGAGTTCCCCGGGATTTTATGAAGCGCGATTCAAAGCGCCGGTCATGGCGCCCAAGAGGAAAGCGGGCAATATCGAGTTTATATACAAACACGGGAACAGATCTTTAAAGATCCCGACCAAAAAGCAAGTGATCTTGGCAAGAAATAATCAATGGCCAAAAAAAATTCTGGTCGCAGGCACTCGCGGCAAGATATTGTCAGCGCCTGTTAACGGGAGTTACTGGTTTATCGTGCAGCAGGGCACAGAGCTTATAGCAACAGCGCAGGAGGGTGGTTTGTACCGCATAAAGCTCGGCAATACAGACGCCTGGATCGCCAAGGAGGATATTTCCGTTTTCAGGGGATTCCCCAAAACAGTGACCGTGAGCAAGATCAAGATCGGGCTTGAAGCCAAGGGTATGGATGAGCAGGTCGCGGCGAGTACAGATACCGTGGTAATCATCAAAATGAGAGGCGGAACGATCCCTCCGTATGTGATCGAGGAAATAGCCAAAAACAAGGTGCGTGTGCGCATTTATAATTCCAATCTGCATTTAAACTGGGTTCCATATGGTCCTGACAAGGGAAACGCGCTCATATACAGCGTGACCAGGAGCATTCCCCAGTCTAAAACAGTTGATGTGGTGATAACTCTGAACGGGCCATTGGAATGGGGATACTGGAGCCGTGCTGACAAGGAAAAAATAGAGATCAGGTTTAAAAGAAAAAAACAATCACATACCCCATATAAGGCTTTGGATGGATTGCGCGTGCTTTTGGATCCCGGGCACGGAGGCGAGCATAATGGCGCGATCTGCCCATCAGGCATGTTTGAGGCGGATATTAATCTAAGGCTGGCTTTTGGAGTCGCAAAAAGCCTTGAGGCAATGGGAGCGCATGTGCTTTTTACAAGGACTTTAAGCACTGAAACCTTGAGCCTTGAGCAGAGGGCGGATATCGCGCGCAACATAGACGCTGATATATTCCTGTCGATCCATGCCAATGATTTTGCCCATTGGGAGAACCCGCTTGAAGATGGGCCTTGGGGTTATTCCTTTTATTATTACCACAATTCTTCACTTGAATTCGCTCGTGTGCTTGAAAGGAGTTTTAAGCAGGAAAACCTCTCAGGCATTAAAGACAACGGGGTTTTATGGGGTGATCTGCACATGGTAAGGGAGGTTACGGTTCCTTCAGTGCTTATTGAGGCAGGATACGTGACATTCCCCTGGCAGGAAGAGACCTTGATCAAAGACGACCTGTTCCTTGAGCAGTATTCAAGAGCGATCAGCAGAGCTGTGGCTGCATATTTCACTCAGTAATACGCGCAAATCCTCACACAATACCCGTAGTAATGAATATCTTAGGGAAGCGCGTTTAAAACAGCCTGGTTTTACAGGGTTTTACGCGTTTTTTGCCGAGAGGTCCAGCACGAACGGCTCTCTCTCGTTTTCTTGCGGGAGTATCCAGAAGTAGGTGATCTGCGCTTTTGAGATCCCCAGCAGACTTTGTCTTGTGATCATCTTGTTGGTCTGGAGGTCGTATACAAAAGCATTTGCTAATGCAAGGATGCCGCTTCCCCCCCTGTCAGCGTACCAGAGGATATCAGAAAGCCTTTTGCAATAACTCTGAGCTTCAGCAGGAATCTTGACGAACCCTTCGATCCTTTCTGTTGAGGTCCGCATCTCAACGCGGATGTTTTTTGTCTGATATTTCTGATTTTGTGGGATATTTTGGACAGTTTCTTGGATTTGGTTAGGTTTGTTTTCCTGCATACTCATTATACCTCCATGCTTGCTCTATCCTGAATTTCTCAAATTTAGAGCAAATTACAGTATTGTTATCATTCTATCTCAATATACAAGGGGTGTCAATCATATAATTACATATAATTACATGTAATTATAAGTAACCAATGCTAATTGTGGCGCTAAAGGGAGTGGCTTGTTCGGAAGATTTCTTTGAAATGGTCTTGATTGTCTGTGAACACGCGCGTGAGTTCCGGGTCGAATTGTTTTCCTGAGCAGCGGAGAACCTCCTCAACAGCCTCTTCGAATGCCATTGCGGATTTATATATGCGCTTTGAGGTCATGGTGTCAAAAGAATCCACGATATTGACCATCCTGGCCTCAAGAGGAATTTCTTCCCCCTTCAGCTTGTTGGGATATCCTGTGCCGTCGAATTTCTCATGATGAGAAAGAGCTATCCTGCTTGCGATCTGGAACAGCGGAGAGCGCAGGTTCATCAACATTTCATAACCGTAAACCGTGTGTCTTTCCATTATGAGCCATTCATCTGGCGTCAGTTTCCCGGGTTTTTTTAAGATCGCGTCCGGAATCGCGACCTTGCCGATATCATGGAGCTGGCTTGTGATCCCGATGTCTTCCACCATTTGTGGAGGCAGGGAGATCAATTTGGCAAACGCAATAGAGTATTTGCCGACTCTTTTAATATGCGGGGGAGCGTCTTCGCTGTCCCTGTGTTCAGCTGTTTGGGCTAAAGCGTATATGGCTTCTATTCCCGTGAACTTCAACTCTTCCACAAGTTTTAATATCTCGAGCGTAGAGCCTATCTGATTGGCGAAAAGAGCAAGCAAACCCTCGTCATCATCAGTGAAGTGCCTGTTGCTGCTTTTGTTGAACACCTCAAGTACTCCGATCGTGCTGTTATTGGAATTCTTTATAGGGACGGCGAGCAGCGATCGCGTGATAAAATTTGTGGCGGCATCATGCTCTTTTTTAAAGTTTGGATGCTGGTACGCGTCAGGAACGTTCATGGAGCAACCTTCGCGCACAACGCGTCCGGCAATGCCATCGGTTATGGGGAATCGCAGGGCATCCATGCCTTCTCTGGAAAGGCCTGTTGCGATCCTGCCGTAAAGCTCTCTTTTCCCGCTGTCTAAAAGAAACAGTGTCGCGCGCTCTGCCTCAAGGATCTCCTGGATACCGATGCAGATCGTTTCCATAAGAGCATCATGGCTTGCGGCCAGCATGCTTTTTCTGTGAAGGGCTATTAAGAGCCGTAGTTTTTCGCTCGCGTTATTTTGCATGGATATATTTTCCGCCATCAACAAAGCTGACAATAGATACTATCAGAAATGATAAAGCAAGCCAAGGAATCCGAAAAAATTGAACCCTGTTGAAGGGTAAACCCTTAATACGGGAAAGGCTCTTAAGGCGATCGTCATAGGAACTTTTTTAAGGATGATCTCTTCAACAAAACTCGGGCCTATACCAAAGAATTTTTTCTTGCTCACATTCCAATGGATCCCGCCGCCAAGATAATTCGCAAGGCTGGTCCGCTTAAATTTTTTCTTAAACACTGAGGGCATCTTGTACTCCCATCCGCATTCGATCGCAAAAGATTCAGAGACAAAGCCCAGATTCCCGAAGAATCGCTCGTTGTTCCTGAAAATAACAGTCGAGGCGAATCCGGTCGGCGCTCCCAGGCTTATTCCTGTTTTATAGGATGAGTGGAATTTACGCTTGTTCTCCGACCTGCAGACGGCAGAGTTGGCTGCCAGCACAGCGCAAAGCATGGAAAAAACCAGAACATACCTGCTTATTGTTTGCACCTGAAAATATTATCAATATTTTCCATCCTATTTCGGGTCTTTTTTCTTGCTTCTCGCGTTTCACGTTTCACGTTTCACGCCGCAAAGGTTGAAGTGAAGCAGAAAAAATGGAAAAATGCCTTGCTATGAGACCAATCAGGACTATCGCCAAAACAGCGGTATTTATGGCGCATATCATTTGCCTGGGCGCTTTGAGCGCCGGGGCATGGGAAACCCCGGCTTATCAGCAAGAGGAAGAAGCGGTCGAACGGAACAGGGCATATGAGAAATTAAGCAAAGCCCAGATGTTTTATGTCGAAGGTATTGAGAACCTGCAGATCGGCAGGTACAGCGTTGCCAGGAGAAGGATCAAGAAGGCATTTAAATTAGTATCAGAAGTTTTATTGGAAGAGGGTTTGCCTGAGAGCGCCAAGACAGAGTTCGAGAACCTGATCGAGAAGATCAGGGAGGCTATGGCAGAAGAGGAATATCCCGGTATCGCGCAAGGCCTGGAAGTGCCTGAAGGTGAGCTTGAAGAAGTTTCCCCCTTGTCTTCTGTGCCCAGGGACGGCCATACATACACGATCACGATCGACACCAACAACAGCATAACCCAGAAGTACCTTGCGCTGTATACACGCGGAGAAAAGCGCAAAAAACTCGTGCTAAAGGCTTTCGAGAAGTCCGGCCAGTATAATGACATGATATTGTCACAGCTTAAGGCCAATGGTTTGCCAAGAGAGCTTTTTTATCTTGTTATGGTTGAGAGCGAATATAATCCCAAAGCTTATTCCCGCGCTGGAGCAGCTGGGCTGTGGCAGTTTATGAGGTTCACAGGAAGAAAATACGGGCTTAGGGTGAATTATTGGGTTGATGAAAGGTTCGACCCTGAAAAGGCCACTGGTGCGGCAATGAAGTATCTCAAGGAACTCCATGAGTGGTTCGGAGACTGGCACCTGGCTTTGGCAGCGTATAACAGAGGTGAGCATGGAATAGGCAGGGATATGAAGCGTACAAAATCAACGGATTTCTCGCAGCTATCGCAAAGAGGGGTCCTTCCCAGAGAAACCGGGAACTTTGTGCCGAAATTCATGGCTTGCGTACTTCTCGGAGACAACCCTCAGGATTACGGATTTTATCCTGTGTATGAAGAGCCTGTGAAATACGATACTGTTACGCTGGATAAACCATTGTCGCTCAAGATCGCTGCTAAGTGCGCGGGCACCAAAGTCGAGACCCTGCGCAAACTCAATCCCTCTATCCAGCTGTGGTGTACCCCGAAAAACTATCCGAATTTTGTTTTCAGGCTACCAGCGGGCACCAAGCAGACATTCCTGGAAGAGCTTGCTAAAGTCAAAAATTGGAATCCTGCTCCCGAGTTGATACGCTATAGAATAAGAAGAGGCGATGTGCTCTCAAAGATCGCTGTAAGATACAGGACTTCCGTGCGTTCGATCATGCAAACCAATGGTATCCGCAACGCGAGAAAGATCAGGGTAGGGCAAGTCTTAAAGATCAGTCCGGGCAAAAAATATTCGCGCGGGAAAAAAAGAAGCAAGACGAAGAAGAAAATAGACTGGAGCGCGATCGAATCCGGAAAACATATCAAATATAAAATTAAGCCGGGCGATGTCCTCTCTGAGATCGCTCTTAAGTATAAAACAAGCGTGCGAACAATAAAGCGTGATAATAATATCAGTAATTCCCGCAAGATCCGCGCCGGGCAAGTTATATTGATCCGTCCCGGAAAAAAGTGAATATAATGCATCCCGAACTTGTTTCGGGATCCAGAGCCCCTCATTAGTAAAGTTCATCCAAAATGAGATTGTACCTGGTCCGTCACGGCGATGCGGTTACGCACGATATTGATCCGCAAAGACCTCTTAGCGACACGGGCAGGCTCAATGCAGAAAAAATGGCAGAGTATCTTAAGGGCATTGATGTCAATATGGCGGAGGTGTGGCACAGTAAAAAACTGCGCGCAAAAGAAACAGCCGAGATATTTGCGGATATTTTAGGAGGAGAAAAGATGATCCGCAGGGAGAAACACGGGCTTTCTCCTGATGATCCGATCGGAGGGATCGCCAGCGAGATCTCCGGAGAAAAAAAAGATTTAATGATAGTTGGGCACTTGCCGTTTCTTGATAAGCTTGCATGCGCATTGTGCGAATATTCAAAAGATTGCGGGAAGATCATCTTCGAAACCGCCGCGGTTGTCGCGCTTGAGAGAGCGGATAAGGGCGCATGGAAGCTGATATTTTCCAAAATTCCCTCGATGATCTGAAACCGAAAAACCTTAAAATTCCCATTCTCCGTCGGGAAAACACGTTAAAAAGACAAAAGTATTTTGTAAACTTCTAGTGTAAACCTCGTATTTACGAGGGAAAATGTAACGGAGGTAAAAAATGGCCAAGAAAATATCAGCGTTCATGAAGCCAATGACGCCTGACGCAAAGCTAGCAGAGGTTGTTGGAACAAAACCGCTTCCCAGAACACAAGTGGTAAAGAAGCTGTGGGCTTATATTAAGAAGCACAAACTACAGGATGCAAAGAACAGAAGAAACATCAAAGCAGACGCAAAACTGAAACCCGTGTTCAATGGCAAGAGCGTGGTCTCAATGTTCGAGATGACCAAGCTTGTCAATAAGCACCTGAACTGATAAGAGCTTCTCTTAGAAGTTCTTATAAACGCAGTTCTTAAAAAGCAGGGAGGCGTTTAAGGCTTTAACTACAGTGTCATTTTGACATTGTGAACTTGGCCATATTTACCTTGCTTTTTTAAAGCCTGCTCGTTAAGAGCAGGCTTTTCTTTTTTGTCTGGTTTCAACGCGAATAAAACACGAATATACACGCGAATAGACGCGAATAAGAAATAAGCAGACTTGCTCGCTGCTGCGAAAGTCTGCGACTGCCGAGGACGACGTAATGCCCCCGTCAGTTTGTAAAATATTCCAAATGAAGACAGGGTACGATCTTTTTCGCGCTACTTTTTTATTAGCGTTCATTCGCGTGGTATTATTATGAAAGGATTTATATACCCCAAAGAGTATGGAGTAATCGTGATCGGCGCCGGACATGCGGGCTGCGAAGCAGCTCTTGTGTGCGCGCGTATGGGAGTTCCCACTCTTTTAATAACGCAAAACCTTGATACTATTGCGCAGATGTCGTGCAATCCATCTATTGGAGGCTTGGCAAAGGGCCAGATAGTAACAGAGGTGGATGCTCTTGGAGGAGAAATCGCCCGTAATACTGACAGAACAGGGCTTCAATTCAAGCTGTTGAATATGGGCAAAGGCGAAGCTGTGTGGTCCCCAAGAGCTCAGTGCGACAAAAAGCTCTATCAATTTACCATGAAATCAGTGCTGGAAGATCAGAATAATCTTGATATAAAGCAAGATGAGGCTGTAAGGATAATAACATCAAATAGCAGAATATGCTCAATTATAACAAAACGTGACACTATATACAAATGCAAATCATTGATTGTCACAACAGGGACTTTCCTAAAAGGCATTATTCACTTTGGTCTTTATGATGCTCCAGCTGGCAGAGCAGGGTGCCAACCTTCAATATTGTCGGATTCTTTAAAAGATCTTGGTTTTGATATTGCCAGGTTTAAAACCGGCACGCCAATGCGCATTAATGGAAGATCAATAGATTTTCATAAGTGTGAGCAGCAGCTTGGTGATAACCCACCGCATCCATTTTCATTTAAAACAATGTTTCACGTGAAACACGAGGAATGCGCCAGGATGTTTTTTAATGAGAATGATTGGGAAATATATCCACAATCCCCCCCTCTAAAACAGCTTCCATGCTGGATAACATGGACAAATACAAATACCAATGATGTAGTAAAGAAGAATTTACATCAATCACCGCTATATTCAGGAAAGATCAATTCTATCGGGCCAAGATATTGCCCATCTTTTGAGGATAAGGTCGTAAAGTTCCCGGATAAGATCAGGCATCAATTATTCCTGGAACCGGAAGGATATAACACAAAAGAATTCTATGCTAATGGCTTGTTCACAAGCCTTCCTGAAGATGTGCAGATGGAAATGCTAAGAACGATCCCTGGACTTGAGAAAGCTGAGATCATTAGGCCGGGATATGCTGTTGAGTATGATTTATCCCCCCCAACCCAGCTCATACCAACACTTGAGACAAAAATAATAAAAGATCTCTATTTTGCAGGACAGATAAACGGCACAACAGGCTATGAAGAAGCAGCGGGCCAGGGCCTTGTAGCAGGAATCAATGCTGCCTTAAAATACTTTGGCAAGGATCCTTTTGTGCTAAGGCGCGATGAAGCATATACAGGAGTACTCATTGATGATCTTATTACAAAAGGAGTTGATGAGCCTTACAGGATGTTTACATCCAGAGCAGAGTACAGGCTGAGGCTTAGGTGGAATAACGCTGATTTAAGACTAATGGACCATGCTCGCGGATTTAATCTGGTAAGTGACAGCATGTACAAATTGTTTGAAAGATACAGGGACTGCATTGCCAAGGAGATCGTGCCTGACAATGATTTTGGGCCATGGACAAGAGAGAAAATAATTAAGGAAATTGAGATAGGGCGAAAATATAAGGGATATCTGGAAAGAGAAAAAAAGGAAGTTTCCCGCATGCGTAAAATGGAGTTTGTAAAAATACCACAGGAATTCGATTATCCCGGTGTTCCGGGGTTGCTTGCAGAATCAAGGCAGAAGCTTATAAGGATCAAGCCCCTGACACTTGGCCAAGCCTCAAGAATACCAGGCATAACACCGGCTGATGCGCAGATCTTATGGGTTTATGCTGAAAAGAGAAGGCGTGAGAAAGGCAATGTTTCACGTGAAACATTGAAAAAACCATGACCCCGCCACCCGCCTCGGTATCCAGGCCGTGTTTTAGCCAGCTTGCATCTGGCAGGCAGGTGGCGGGGTGAAGCAGCCCATTATCCTTGGGTCAGCATCCCCAAGGCGCAAAGTATTACTTAAAAAACTTTTCCCAAGATTCCAGATCATCCCCAGTAATGCCAAAGAAACAGCCCCAAACATTGAATCACATAAAAAAGCAGAATATATTGCTTTAAAAAAGGCTGGTTGCGTTGCAAAACACGTGCGCAAAGGAATAATAATAGGAGCTGATACGATCGTGCTGTGTAAGGGCAGGATATTGGGGAAGCCCAAAAACACAAAGGATGCGCTCAAAATGTTAAAACTGCTCAATGGGACATGGCAAACCGTATGCACTGGAGTCGCGGTAATAAACAAGGGAACAATGAAAGTCGCGTCAGGATATGCAATAAGCCTTGTATTAACGGACAAGCTCAGTGTTTCAAGGCTTAAGCAATTAGCAAAAAAGAATTTGGACAAAGCAGGGGCATATGCTGTTCAAGACAGGAAAGATCCATTTATAAGGAAAATAATTGGATCAAAAAATAATGTGATTGGCTTGCCTTTATCACTCGTAAAAAATTTATATAATAAAACTTTGTAATAATATACCAGCTATTGGCAATATATGATAAATCTATAGATTGATGGGGGATAAAGAGTGATTCCGATACGGGATGAGATGCACATTAAAAAGCATCCAATTGCTCGTAATTTGTGCATACTTGTCAACATCAGCATTTTCTTATATCTGCTATTTATGACTGAAGAGGGTTTTCATGATTTTATACAAAAGTTCGCGTTTATTAATGGCACTTTTGTCACTGATCCGATAAGAAAGTCGTACACGTTTATTACTCACCAGTTTGTTCACGGCGATTTCACTCATATTATAGGCAATGTCTGGTATCTGTGGATATTTGGAAAAGGAGTGGAAGCAAAGCTCGGAAGCATGAAATTCCTGCTTTTTTTCCTTTTTTCAGGTGTATTTTCATGTATGTCCCAACTTATTGTGATGCCGAACCTCTCAGCGCCTCTGCTTGGAGCATCAGGAAGCATATCCGGTATACTTGGGGCATATTTCGTGTTTTTTCCAAAAGCAAAGATCGCGACATGGCTGCCTCCGTTCACATTGTGGTGGACAATAAAGATCCGCGCCATACTTTTTCTTGGTCTTTGGATCACGTATCAATTTGTGATCGGGTATCATTCTTTGGGGGTTCTATCTTCTATGGAGGTCAATACTGCGTGGTGGGCGCATATCGGAGGGTTCCTTTTCGGATTATTTTTTGCGCTGAATATTAAGTAAGAAAGTGAAAAAGGTGAAAAAAGTGATAAAAGTGAAAAAGGGAAACAAAGGATTTCTTTGTGCATCCCTCAGCCCCTTCTTCCGTTTTATCATTCATCATTCAGCGAAGCAGTCCTGTGGCATACTCCACAGGGCATCATTCATCATTTTTTCGAGGTGCATATTATGGCATCTATAATAGCAGTAACGAATCAAAAAGGCGGAGTGGGGAAAACAACAACTGCTTTGAACCTGGCAGTGTCTTTGGCGTATTTGTCGCAGGAAGTTTTATTGGTGGACCTTGATCCGCAAGGCAATCTTTCAAGCGGCATGGGCATGTCGTGTAGCAGGGAAAATGCGTACCAGCAATATGATTCATCAGATGTTCTGCTGGATCCCGCGCTCATAACATCGGGCATCAGGCCCACTAAAATAGAATTTCTTGATATGCTGCCGGCGTCTGACCAGCTTGTGGGCATAGAGCTGTTGTTAAGGGATTTGGATGCAAGAGAAAGCAGGCTAAAACAGGCTCTTGGTAAATTATCATCATTGTACCGCTATGTGCTGATCGACTGCCCGCCTTCTTTGGGACTTCTAACGATAAACGCGCTTTGTGCTTCAGACAGCGTTCTGATCCCGATGACAGCCGAGTATTTCGCCCTTGAAGGACTTTCCATCCTCACAAAAGCGATCGACAGGGTAAAGATGACGAATAATGAGAAATTGAAAATTTTAGGAATTGTTTTTACGATGTTCGACCCAAGACTCCAGCTGAGCCAGTCAGTGTATAAAGAAGCTCAAAAATATTTTTCAGGGCTAATATTCGACACAGCTGTTCCCAGGAGCGTGCGTCTGGCTGAGGCTCCGAGTTTTTCCATTCCCATCCAGTTATACGCCCCAAAATCAACAGCGAGCCAGGCGTACATGAATCTTGGCAAGGAATTTCTTGTGAGAGCGAACTTATCCTAAAGATTTCAACGCGAATGAACGCGAATGAAGAAACGCGAATGAGCGCGAATAAAAACAGATGGAGGTAGTTATGGCGGCAAAACCAAACAGACTCGGACGAGGGCTTGATATACTTTTACCGGAAAAAAGGACTGATGGCAGGAAGACGTCTGAGATATTGGAGATCCCGGTTGATGATATCAAAAGAAATCCTGATCAGCCAAGGAAGAATTTTTCGGAAAAGGAACTTGCGAGCCTGGCAGGCTCGATCAAGGCGCATGGCGTGTTGGAGCCTGTGATAGTAACAAGCGGGCATGGAGGGGGATATCTCTTGATCGCGGGAGAAAGGCGTCTTCGCGCCGCAAAAACAGCGGGGCTCTTAAAAATACCGGCAATAATCAGAACCGCAAGCTCAAAAGACAGGATGCTCATAAGCATGATCGAGAACCTGCAAAGATCCGACCTAAACCCGCTTGAGCTTGCGCATGGGGCCAAGCGCATGGCCGAGGACTACAGCCTTACTCATGATCAAGTGGCAACCGAGCTGGGATTTTCAAGGCCAAGGATCACAAATCTATTAAGGATACTTTCCCTGCAGGATGAGATCAAGGAGTACATCAATAACGGACACTTAAGCGAAAGCCAGGCAAGAACGCTTTTGTCAATAGACAATGAAAAAGAACGCTTAAGTGTTGCCAGAAAAATAGCTGTTGAAGAGAAGCTCATAACAGTCAGGGATCTTGAGGCCAGGAAAAAGGGGAAGAAAACAAGGGATCCGAACGTCAAGGACCTTGAAGATAAGATCGCAATGGCAATAGACAGTAAAACATGCATACACATGAATAAATCAGGCAAGAAGGGATGGGTGAAAATATATTATAACAGTGTTGATCATTTTGATAGTATTTATAAACTGCTGACTGAAAAAGGTAGATAGGTCAGGCGGGAAGGGGAAAACAATGAAAGAAAGAATTCAGAAATATATTGGCTTTTGTATTTTTTTCCTTCTGCCCCTGTGCCCCTCTGTCTTTTCACCTTCTCTGCATGCCCAGGAACCACCAGATCCGCCGCCATCTCCGACATATATGTCATTGCTGGATTCTCCGCATGATTTTGATCTGTTCGCGACAAGCGGTTGGGATGGGAATTGGTATGTGGGCTATGATGCAATGTGGATAATCAAGGTCCCTTCCGCTCCTGCTGATACTGAGTGGGCAAGGGCGTATATCGGAGCGCGTCTTGGAAGGGCCAAGACAAGAGTCAAGGAAGAGGAGAAAGAAGTGCCCGGGCAAGGCATAAAAAAAATAAAGACCCGCACTAAGATCCCATGCGACATATACATGGCCATAGCTGATAAGCCGGAATGGAAAGCTTCAGACAATTATTACCTTACAGCTTGCGAGGATATCCCCCAAGAGGGGGATTCTGCTGAGGCTATCAGCGGGACAGATGCTTCATTGTGGTTTTGGAGGCATGTGCCTTTGAGCAAGATAAGCTCGAACAGACCTCATTATCTGGCTATTTGGTCTACAAACCCTGACCTTACATCATCAGGCACAGGTCCGATCCTTGCTGCCGGCCAGCAAAGCGGCAAATTAAATGCGTGGCTTAACCGCTCTATTAAAGGAGCTGCTCCGTCAAAAGCAGAGAATACTTTAGAAGCGCAGCTTTCGTATTTTGTGCCTGCAATGGCGATCAAACTTGTGCAAAAGAGCAATGCGTATACAAGTCCCCATATTAAGATAATCAAGACAACAGAAATTAATAACGGGTATGAGTGGGAGGTTCAAGCCGGGGCTGTTAACTTTGACATGGTTCTTTCGGAGATCTCCCTGGACAGAAAAAACTGGTTTAAATTCGGGGAGCCTGTGCATAGGCCGCCTTTTATCGTCACAGCGCCAAGACAGAGGATCAATAAAGAGGTTAAAAAGCTTAAAGCAAAGAATGATTTTGTGCAAGAGGCTTTTTTGCGTATTACTGCGTTTGACGAGTGGGGGAACACATCCAGCACAAACCCATCCTCTATTTATCTAAAATTTGACAAATTTTGAGCAATTATGTATAAGAAAGGTAAATTATGGAAGAATATAGCAAAGAACAAGAAGTAACACCGCAAGAAGTAAAAAAACGCAAAAAAAGCATAAAAAGGCCTATATCATCCACAAGCGTTCCTGAAGTAATGGATATTAAAGAATTATCCAGCTATTTGGGCATTGGCAAGTCAAAAATATATGCCATGGTAAGGGATAATAAGATACCAACATCGCGCATAGGCAGACAATACAGATTTTATAAAGCATTAATTGATAAATGGCTCCAGGACAGGGTTGTTGGGGGCAATTATGATATGCCTTTATTCCAAAATAAGAAGGAGGGTGAGAAAAATGGCTGAAAAGCTTGTAAAAGCCCGCATTAAAAAGGAAAACGGGTATCTTTATTATATTGGCAAGGATGGGTGCGTATATAAGTCAAAAATGTCCAGAGGCGGCAAAAAAGGCGGCAAAAGAGAAAAAGTCAACTTCCAGAACGGGCATTCAAATTACCCCATAAAGAAAGAAGACGGGTATCTTTATTTCCTTGATAAGCAGGGGGATATCTCCCGCGCTAAAATGGTTAGAAGATAACCAAAAAAGCAGATAACGCAGCTTAATTATTTTTAATTCCAGGCACTTTAATAGTGCCTGGAATTTGGATTTATAGGAGCACCGGCATGCTGATCAAAAAACTTCATTTCAACAAAATCCTTGCCTTTTTTCTCTTGTTGGTTTTTGTTCCCTGTGTAAAAGCGCAGGAGAAAGACCCTTTGGTATCAGCGGCCCGCGTGATGTCTGATGAGATCAAGTATTCGATCGCGAACATAAAAGACAAGGAATCCCCGCCTCTTTATTTTCTTCTTTATCGGCTCGCGTTAAGGGAAACATACTCATTAAGATGCAGTTATGGAGACATAGGCTTTGAAGAGTATTCCAGCGAGCAGATCCCTTTTGTTGAGGCGCGCGTTGGAACTTATGAATTTGACAATACGCGCAATGGATTCGCGAGCAAGGCGGATTGGGGCACAGCGAGCCTGGAATTTTCCTCGACCACGATCAGGCATATATTCTGGTATTTAACGGATATCGCGTATAAGCGCGCTGTAAAAAAATATTGGGATAAAAAGGCAGAGCTTGTGGGGCATCCTGAAGAAGAAGAGCTTCCTGATTTTTCCAAGGAAGAACCCCAGCAAGCGGTTTTAGGCCTGGACAAGATGCCCAAGCTCGACAAAGACCTGCTCATGAGGCTTTGTCGGACAAGTTCAAGGGAATTCTTAAAATATCCTGAGATCGATTTTGGGTTGACATCTGTTTCGTTCAGATCCGAGGCATGGGTCATGGTTAATTCCGAAGGCGCCATGATCATTGAGGACGCGCGGCACACGCCTTACAGTTTCCGTATATATGCCGAGGCTCAGGCTGATGATGGGCTTGAAGTCAGTTCGTACAGACAGAAGCACTCAAGAGATCCTTCAGGACTTCCTGATCCCGAAGAGATCAAAAAGTTCATGGCTGTTGTGGCTGAAGAAGTGAAGGATCTCAAGAACGCTCCCCAGGGCACGCCTTCTGTGGCGCCTGTTCTTGTTGACGGGGAAGCCACAGGAGTGCTTTTTCACGAGGCGCTGGGGCATCATCTTGAAGGAAGAAGGCAAAGGGAGAAATTTGAGCTTCAAACATTCAAGGGCAAACTCGGGGAAAAGATATTGCCTGATTTCATCAGCCTCGCGTCAAATCCTTTGATCAAAAAGTACAAGAATGCTGAGATCGCAGGTCATTATACTCATGACAGCGAGGGGGTCCCTGCCAGGGAGATATCTCTTGTTAAAAACGGGATCCTGGAAAATTATCTTGTTTCAAGACGGCCCATATCGGGTTTTATGCGCTCAAATGGCAGCGCCCGCTCGGATGCCGCGAGTCTCTCAGAGGGGAGAATGTCAGTGATCATCATTGATTCCAACGCGCCTCTAAAAGATGCTGATCTAAAAAACAGATTCCTTGAAGTATTAAAAGAAAAAAAGCATAAATTCGGATTCCGTATCGTAGGCATGGATTCGGGCGAGACTTATACGAGCCGCGGGCAAAGCCAGAGTTTTGTTGGAAGGCCGCGCCTGGTGTACATGGTCAAGGCTAATGGCAGGGAAACCCTTGTCAGGGGCATGGAATTCGTTGGAACCCCTCTTATGGCTGTTAAAGGGATCATTGCAGCAGGCAAGAACATGAGCGTAAAAAACGCGTTCTGCGGAGCCGGGTCAGGATGGGTTCCTGTGACCCATATCGCGCCACCAGTGATCATTTCTTCCCTTGAGCTCCAAAAGCAGCCTGAAGACAGATTCAAACCCCCGCTTATCAAGGCTCCGATATTTAGATAAGAAAAGCCACTCCTTCGACTCCGCTCAGGACAGGTAAGGTACTAAGTGGCAGAAAGAAGACAAGATTCCTGATAAAAAACAAACCAGCGCAGTGAGTCAGTGAGA
>JBHPMF010000050.1:0-16613 GCA_042563375.1 Elusimicrobiota bacterium
CAGCTACGTATCCTGATGGTAAAGTGAACGCTGTATCAACTCCTCTGTCATAGGATTTAGCTTTCCCTGCTGCGTTGGGCGCGCTCATAAGGGTGTTCATGTAGAACGGGAAGAAATTGTAGTAGAAATGGTTTCCCGCGTAACCCAGGGCATTTCCAAGGAGTAAGGCCCATGTGCCTTTTGGCAGTTTCTTCTTTGTTTTTGGGACTTGGGGTTTGGCTTTTAGCGCGGAGATTATTTCAACAGGCAGTTCTGATGCTGATTCCTCTGTGTTTTCAGCCAGCGTTGCTTCATCTTGAGGAGGAGCTCTTGGCGACTCAGGTGTTATTTGCTCTTCTTCGGATGCTTTAATATTCTTAAGGGCTTTCTCAAGCTGAACTTTGATATCAGGATTGGCTTCCAGGTCAATGCTTGCAGCGATAAGTTCCTTAAGAGGTTCTTTTATCGGAGCGTACACTGATTTGCTTAAGCGGAAAACACTCTCAGCAGTCATTTTTCTTGTGAGGAAGTTGTCGCTCTGAAGATTGGCTTCAAGGTAATCAATAACAGGAACTTCAGGCTGCCAGGAAGCAATTCCGATCGCAAAAGGCAGGGCAAGTAATCCTGCTCCAAGAGTGAATCCCACAACAGGGGCAATGAAGTATCCGGTTGCAAGCGCTGCGGGACCTGCTATTAAAGGAACAGGTATTTTCTTTAATGCTTTGACGGTTTTAGCAAGCATGATAGTGAGCCAGGTTTTCGGGGGGTTAAGGTCTTTTGGAGTGCGGGACATTGTTGCTGCCTTGTATTCTTTGATCAAGGCTTTTGCTTCAGTGATGATCCTTCTGATAACAGGCGGTCCTCTTTTCGCTTTGTAGTGGACCATTAGATTGCTCATGGTGATCCCGAATTGTTGAGGCCATGCAAACACTTGAGGTCTTATCCAAATGGTGTCCTTATCAGTCGCGCCCAAAGCGAAATTCCACCACTGCCCCCTGTAGGGCTTGATCTTGTTTGCAAATTCCTGTGTTATGGAACCTCTCTGTACATAGCTCTGTAATGCCTGCTCAAACTCAGCGTCACTGAGTTTTGGCCCTAAAACCATAACAAGTCCGTATGCCGTAACATCCCACAGGTACATGCCCAGCAATGATAATGCAACACCGCCTATCACTGATATGGCCCATGCAGGAAGAGTGGCTCCTGCTGCAACAGCTCCTGCCCATCCGAGCAGTACTGTTGTGAACAAGGCGCCTTTCACGAACGGGCTTTTCTTTGCATCAAGCAGGCCCGGCGCTTCTTTGGCTCCGGCTACATTGACATCAATGGGTCTTGGTTGCGGCCCGATTATATTCTCATGCTCTTCTTTTGATTTCGGATCCTTGTTCTCGATCAAGCTGGCCAGCTTCTTGATCCTGAGCTGTGTTAAAGGATGGCTTGAGAATATCTGGAACACTCTCTGGCCGAATCCCACTGTGGGATTGATGGTCATAAGGTTTCCAAGAAGCATCATTCCTTCAGTGCTTACAGCCAAGCGGTTTCCTGTTTCAAGTTTTGCCAAAGCTCTTATAAGCGGCTTTGGATCATCCAGAATGTGGGCAGCTCCATGGTCAGCCATGTACTCCCTGCTTCTTGTGATAGCCAGTAATCCGACAATATTAGCCATAGGCCCGATAAGCACCAGCATGCTTGTTAAAGCGAATTTCCATACATGATCCATGACTGATTTAGGAAATTCCACTTTGCTGTATTGTGATGATATAGCGCTTAATGGATTGGAAATGATAGCTCCAAGTGTATTGACCAGTGTGTCAAAGTGATTAACATGGGATATCTCATGAGCGAGCACGCCTTTAAGCTCTTCATAATCCATGAGTTCCAAAAGGCCGTCAGTGACAGCCACGCAGCCTTTTGCAGGCCATGGTCCTGTTGCCATGGCATTGGGTCCCTTTGATTTTATCCTGTAGACTTTGGGCATAGGAGTGCCTGTTTTAGCCACTATCTCGCCTAATGCCTTATACACTTGAGGAAGCTCTTTTTCGGTTGCTGGTTTGGCTTTCATGACCAGAAGCGCGATCTTGTGCGAGAAAAGATACATAAGAAGACTCAGCGGAGCAGCTGTAAGTATGCCTGTGAACATTCCGGCCAGGTCACCTGTCAGATATCCGATGCTGGCTGCGAATAAGTTAATGAGCGAGAGGATGCCTGCGGCTTTCAGGTTAGCGATCCATTTTGAGGGTTTTTTGACTTTCTCTGCAGCGTTCTCCGTTCCATCGCCGGGTACGGCAAAGTTGAATAAAGTCGTGAATGCTTCCCCGTTTTTCTTTTGGAGTTCTTCCACAGCTTTCGCTCCCATGAGGTTTGGAAGTACCCATTTTGACACGAGCTTTGCATGTTGATACTGGGTTGAGCGTAGATCGACTTTCAGGGTTTCCTTGCCATCTGTAAGGGTTATTGTTTTTGTGTCAGGCATGGGTACAACTATTTTTTCTCCGATAACGCTTGATATATCACCGGATTTAAGGTTCTTGAGTTCCTTTGAAGAAACTATTATCTTGTCATTGTTTCTGAGGAATTGGACCGGAAGGTCTCCGTGTTTTATTATCTCGCTTCTGATGATGTCCGCTGCATAATGCATGGGGTCTGCTGTTGGAAGTCCGGCTCCAAGGAACCTGGCTTCCATGCCGGGCCACTGGCCTTTTTCCCTTAATGCTGCCAGCATTATCGCTAAAACCTTGTCTTCGAGTTCTCTATTCATCGGGAATGGATTTTTGCCGATGAATTTAAAAGCTTCTATAGCGACATCTAAAAGAAGTCCGTATTTGGCGCCTGCGTGCGGAGCTGCCATTGAAGTGCCGCTCATTTTCTGAAGCTTTATTTCTTCTCCGTCCGGTGTTGTGTGGATAACAGTACAGCTGTTCTTTTTGAGCTTGGTGTTCATGGCAGCTGCGATCCCATCCTTAAAGCGGCAGACAGCCCCGCTTTTCGCGTCTCCGCCATAATCGATCCATGCTGGCTGGTTCCCGATCACATTGCCTTGGCTATCATAAGCCGGTCCAGGTGTTGAATAAAAAGCTACTTTATCGTTTCCTTTTGCGTTCGGGTCTTTTATGGCTGAAGTAATGGTCATTCCCCGTTTGCTTGATGCCGGGGAGCCCATTTTTGAGCGTTTGCCTGAGTTTCCGGCTGCGATGGATATCTTTATCCCGTGCTCATCAGCTATCCTGTCAACGAGCTTGGAAAGGTCGCTGTCAGCATTGCCCGGACCGCCAAGGCTCATATTACCCACAAGGGCGAAATTGTCCACATAGCGCTTTTCAGTGCCGTCTTTATCCTTGTAGGTGCCGGTGAGATATTCATTGATTCCCCATTCAAGTCCTGCCATAACAGAAGCCATGGATCCGCCATTGGCTCCTAAAACTTTGGCGAAAAAGATTTTTGCGTCAGGAGCCATTCCTTCGTATTCACCCACTGCTTTTCCTGTCATGATCCCGCCTACATGGGTTCCGTGTCCAATGCCCTCTTTGCTTGTATCGTCTTTTTTACCGTCGCGCGTAAAATTGCGCGCTGCAAAGACTTTGTCCTTGAAAGCAGGGTGATTGGGGTCTCCGCCTTCATCAACTACCAGGAATATGATGTTTTTGCCTGTGGCTCCGTCAACATGTATTTTCTCGGTGCCGCTCATGGGGCCTGTTTCATTTATAAAGGCTTCTACTTTCTCAGCGACCTTGGAGTTCATTCCCTGTTTTTTAAGCTTTTTCTGGATTCTCTTGACATTTACAGAGGGCACTCTCATGGTTATCTTTCTTGACATGGGCAGATAAGCAAGAACCACTGCGCCCATCATCTCCACATCAGTAAAGTCCAGCTTAAGCTCGGCTGACATCATGGAGAGCGCGCTTTTACTCATGTCCTCGAATTTCTGGATCTTTATTCCTTTCGGAGGCGAGACAATAAGGTCTACTGTGTCTTCCTTGTTATTGTCAGCCGGAGGTTTTTGCGTGCCATCTCCGCTATCTGAAGGTTTTGAATCTGATTTGTCATCAGGATCATTCTTAACCGGTTCAGGGGCGAACTGTTTTAAGTCTATGCCCATTTGATTCGCAATGTTGGCCAGGATCAGGAATATCCCCAGGAATTTCTTGTGAGTCTGCAATCCATCCAGCTGTTTCCCGTATTTTTCAAGGAACTTGACAACGCTTTCCTTAAAATCATTGTCCGCCATATATAATTTCTTGGCATCATTGTTGCCCTTGCGGAGCAGAAGATTGTTAAGTATGCTCATAAGCGGTTTTAAGAATGCGATCCTATCGGGATCCGCGAACTCATCAATAAGGGATGCCACGAATTTCGCGGGCAACACTTTGATAAGCTTGCTCGGAACCTTGGTTTCGATCGAGATGTTGTCGATAGCTTCAAATGCATAGGCTCTGATCTCGTGGAATCCGTCTTTATCCATTGCGAGTTCCTTGAGGATCTCAGCCAATTTTGAATCCTGCGGGAATGAATGCCCTGCTATCCATATGGCATTGAGTTTCACGATGCGGTCCTGGGTGTTTTTAACAGCATCAAGTATGTATTGCCTGGAAGCAGCATCATTTTTATCCATACGGGCGATCACATAATTTATAAGGAGAAGCTTTTCTGTAGCGCTGTCCTGAATCTTGTTTTGCGTGTCATCCTGAACTTGTCGGGACGAAACCGATTCATCAAGTAAAGGACCTGCACTATTTTTCTGCGATTGAGAAATAGTGTTCAGGATCTCTTTCTGCTCCTTCCTTACATGGGCTAGTATCGCCTGCTTTGCCCCGAAATCTGTCTGGTAAGTGAAGGTCTCATATATCATCCGTTTGTTTCGTGAGTCAGTCTCTTTTTCCAGGTGAGCCAGCAAAGCATTGAGTACGGGCCCCGCTCTTAACGGATGGTTCTTAAAACCATGTATCGCGTAGAACCGTGTTAGCCAATTCCCTGATTCCAGGTAAGGAAGAAGCTTTGTTGGGTCTTTTTCATAATTTCCCATTGGCTGGGACAGGTGAAAAACTTCGTCAAACTGCATGTACTTCTGATAAAGACCGTTCCCTGCTGCTTTGTCATTGAGATATTGCTCTGCAAGATACTTGCCTGTGCTGAAATTATTCGGGATCCCTGCGCCCTGGATGTCGATCATGTATCCTCGGTCCTGCGACACGAACATGATGAGGAATATTTTTTCGCGCGCAGTGAGCATCATGCCTTTGTCTTTTGCAAGCTTATCCATCAAGCCTGCGAGCGCTGTGATCTCAGGCGCGCTCATTGAGGTTCCTGCCATCTTTGTGTATAGAGGCTTGCCGTCAATGTAGACTACGTCATGGTTAGGGGCTTCGGTCGCATTGGTGTTTCTGGCGGCTATGAGCCCTTTTTTATAATAACCAAGGTAATTGGCGATCTTCCATGCGTCTCCCCCAACGCCGAGCACATTGGGTTTAAGCACATGCGCTCCTGATGACGGGCTTTTTGCGGGCCCAAGTGAAGAGAAGTGGGAGATGAACCCATCCTTGGTTTCTGAACCCACAGCCAGCACATCCCGGTATGCGCCGGGGTATCCGCCTGACTTGTCCCTGGGGCCTGAATTCCCGGCTGAAGCCACAACCATCATGCCTCGTTCCCCGTATTCACTGAAATCCTTTTCTCCCTGTGCGCTTCCGTAAGGAGCGCCGAGACTCATATTAGTGGTTAATCTTGCCATTTTTTTGGCTTCAAGCATTCCGATGAGCAGGTCATCATGATAGGAATTATTAATGAAACCAAAGAGGAACTGGAACAATGTTCCTGCGGCCGGGAATACCTTGAACATTACAGCAGTGGCTTCAGGCAGTACGCCGCGGAATTTTCCATCGGAAGCGGTTCCATCCCCTATCATCGTGGATGATGTGTGAGTGCCATGGTCCGGATTCTTAGAGGCCCCGTCTCCGAACAAATCGATTTCTTCAATCCTAGGTTTTCCATCCGGACCTTGTAGGTCAGGATGGTTCGGGTCGACGCCATTATCCTGAATAGCGAGATCAACGCCTTTGCCGGTCTCTCCTGACTCGAATAATTTATTCACGCCGAGCATTGGCCTTGCTCCATCAAGCATTTGCTTGAATCCACCGCCTGTGTAAGTGAGGTTTGCTCCCAGGAGTTTCTGGGCTATGCCCGCGTGTTTCTGGGGCACAGCTATTACGATCCTGTTCCCATCTTCATGGCTCAATATGCTCTTGATGATGCCGTGTGTTTGAAGCAGTTTGCCAACAGGAAGTCCGGAATCCGTAAGGATCTTCGCAAGCTTCTGTCTTGCCAAGTCTCCTTCGGGGCTTTGCGCATAAAGTTCAGGATGCAGATCCTGGTTAAAAAGACGGGTCATGGTCACCGGGATCTTTACGCCTTCATCAGGCACAAAACTGAAATGCCTGTAATCCGGCCCGATTTTTCCGATATAAAGAGCAGGAGCGCTGTCATTTTTGTTCATTAATCCCATGAGGAAAAATAAGGAAATAGGAAGAGCTGCTTCTGCTGGTTTAGCTGCGATCAAGGGCAGAGCAAATGGCACCAGAGCGCCTATCAGCGCGCCGAAAGTCCCATAAAGCAGAGCATATCCTCCCATCATGAAAAATCCTGCAACACCTGCGCCTTGGCCTTTCCACATTCCCACAAAAGCGCCTACCGCAAGCCCTGCAATGCCGCCGAATAATACTCCGGCGGATACGGATGTTGCAGCCACTGCCGGGAACACGCCGGCAGTAGGTATTGCCAGAAACGCCACTGTTACCGCAGCAACTCCGATCTTCGCAAGTGTTTTGATCGAGAAGTCAGGCATGGAAATTGACATGCCGGTGATCTTCTCCTGAAGCTCAAAAGCAAGAACTTTGAGCTTTGCGATCCTGTGCTGGAATTTGCGCTTGGAATATATCTGGTCTAATGATAAGTCTTCCTCGTCTTCTCTTGGAGCCCACATTCCGACTTTATCTTTCCTGGCTTGTTTTTCAAGGGCTATGAACTCTTGCTTATATTTATAGGGAAATTTTGTGTAAACAAAAGCATACCCCTCGCTAAGAAGTCTTCTATTGAGCATCTCTCCTGAGGGAAGTATGATGTATGCGAGTGTTCTTCCATATTTGTCTTTGTGGCCGTTTTTAATGTTTGCTTCATCAAAAGCCAGGGTGATTTCTTGGCCTTCTGTAAGGTCCCTTGTGAATTCATATGCTTCCTGTGCGTAATATCCTACCGGCTTGCTGGGATGGTGCAGTTCAGGAGTGTCAACTCCAAGGAATCTTACTCTTTCTCCGCCATTAAGCTTTAGAGTATCCCCGTCTACTGTTCTTTCAACGGTTACGACTCTTGTTTCCAATGCTTTTCCATTTACAACTAACACATTTTTGCCGCCCTGTTTGGCCATGTAGGCTACATCGCCTCCGGGGGTGAATGTTAGATTATTTATAGACCGGAAGAACTTAACTGGCTTGGGAGAGGCTTTAACTAGCGTGATAGCATAGGGTTTGGTAATAACCTGCGGAGTCATGGTGTTTGCCGGAGGCGCTCTTTCTGAGTAATAAACATTGATCCTGTCTTGTCCTGCTTGCACGTTGTCAATATTTATTGAATATCCTCCGGTATTTTTGGGGCTTGAGAACACGGCAACTGCCATTTGTTTGGAAAAATCAACTTTTGGAGCCGGCTTATTGAGCTTTGCCCACATATCTTCCCATTCTTTCTTATTGCGGATGATGAATTCACCGCTTGGATGCTTAGTGCCGTATCTGCCTGACCATGTTTGTTTGCTTGTAGAAGATAATATGCCCAGCGCTATGAAGCCCGGAATTGTTGCTACTGTTGTTGCTCCAATATAAGGAAGGGCAAGCGCTGCTAAAGCTCCAAGGAGGGCGCCAATACCTGCGAAAAGCCCGATATTAACCACTAATCTTACAAGGCTGGTTGGGCTTGAGGCTTCTCCTTTGCGTATTCCGTAAATTGCTCTTATTGCAAGTCCGCTGATTGCGCCTAAGGCAATACCAATAAGAACTGAAATCACTGCTACTGAGGAGAGAGCTGCTGCAAGCGGCATAGCTGCAAAAGCTGCTGCAAGAGCCAGGATCCCCACAGTGATCAGGGTCGTAATGTCAGCAGAGCCTTTAATGGAAGCAACTGCTTTTTTGAGATCCTGGATCGATCCGTCTTGCGTGCTCAAGCGCAGCGCTTCACCTTGTTTGTCAGTGAATATATAGTTCAATACAGAGTCCGGGTAAATTACCTGCTGTAAAGATACTTTTTCAGGGCTAAAACCCATCTCAGCGAGTCTTTCCAAGGCATCTTTAAGAAGGAATTTAATGTCAGAAAGGTTGATGAATTTCATGCCAAGAGGCATTGCTGTTGTAGCTCTTTGCTCTGAGTTATTGATCCTGCCGACAAAATTAACACTTACTTTCACCTCTTGATTGTCTTCGATCGAGTAGAAGGTGTAGGTCCATACTTGAGACTTATTCAAGAGTTCGGCATTTGCGGAGATAAGTTTTGGTTTTTTCGCCAGCTCTTTTGCTTTATCGAGAGCTTTCGCAAAATAAATTGTTGGCTCAGGGAATGAAAGCGCGTCAGCTGGCGCGTTTTTGTCTTTATTTACGCCGGGGTCATTGCCGGGCCTGTAAAGCCGGAACCTGTGCATGTCTTCAGCATCGATGTGCGCGATAGGGTCCCATGCCCCGCCTGCTTGTGCAGTCTCGGTTTTTTCTTCTGTTGCCTTTTCGGACCGGTCGAGTGTGATTTCAGCGGGCAGGTCGCTGCTTGGAATTCCCTCAGGGGAAAGATCGGTGAACACTTTTGTTTTGTCTGTTGAAACCCACTCTGGAGCGCTGTTCCATTCTTTTTGGATCTGATAAACAAGTTCTCCGTCTGATGTGAATATCGGTTTTGAGATGTCATGCATCCCGGAAACCAGTTTTTTACCGTCAAGTACCAAGGCTGCATTCTTGGGGCCCTTTAGCATAAAGGTAGCTGCCGTGAATGCGATGCGTTTTCCATCAGGGCTGAAGGTTATGTGCTCAACGCTTGAGTATTTTCCAGGAAGAGCTTTTCCATTCACATGTACCCTGAACCCGTAATTTCTCCAGATGACCTGCGCTTCACTTTTTCCATCAGGTGATTTGGCTGATTCAAAAAGGATCGATCTGAAAGGCATTACCCATGCGAGACCTGAAACATCCTTTCCTGTTCTTTTCACATTTAGCGGTTCCAGCTTGGAACCTGTGAAAAGTCCGACAGCGCCTCCGGTTAAAGCTATAAAGGGAACAGCTACAACATAAGCTGCAGGCAGTAGCACCAGGCTGGCAACAGCTGCAATGCTGAATCCTCCGAAGGTGAAAAGCAGCGATGGATTGATGAATCCGTCATTGCCTGGCTTCTTGCCTTTTTCCTTTTTAGTTATCCAGTCAATAACCTGTTTAAGTTTTGGCCGGGCCTTGTCCTTTAGCTCTATAAGGGGTTTAATGGGATTCTTAAAATGCAGCAGGGAATGCGTTGCATAGAACGCCACAAGAGGCAGCATGGACACGATGATATTCGCCCATATAGGAAGTTTTGACATGGCCTCGAGCTGATCCGCCATGTTCGCTGAATTAATACCCGGCAAGATTTTCGCAAGAAGATAATGAGGAAGCATGGATGCTAATCCTGACATTAAGAGGACGAATGTATGGAATATGGCTGCATCTTTGAACTTCCAGTATGCCTTTAGGGATTTCCACTCATTCTTCGTGTTTAATCGCAGGGCTTGCCAGGTTTTCTGGATCATTCCTGTTGCGGTTTTTTGGTCAAGCTGTACTCTCGCGTGTTCCAGCAGTCTGTAGAAATGCTGTGTTCTTGCCATAAGCTGTGGCCTGATATAGATAGTTTTTGTCTCCATGTCAACAAGCTTGAATTTGAAGTTCCATGGCGTGGCAAAGTAAGGCTCGATCTGTTCCCGCAAGTCCTCATCGAGTCTTCCTGCCTCAACTTCCTTATTAAGGAAGGCCTGGAATTGCTCAGCAAGGGCTTCGTCCTTCTTGTTTATTTCATCCCCTGCGTCAAAGTATTTACTGCGTATCTTTGCGATCCCCCATTTGCCGAGTTCAAGCGCTGCCAGGAATCCCAGTCCGGCTCCAATGCCTGTTGAAACGCTTCCTCCGTATGCGCCTGCCATCATCCCCAGGATGAATGGCACAAGAGCCTGCGGCAGAATGCGGGGCAGGTAGAGTATGAAGAAGTCAACGAAGAAGCCGATTGCCGCTGCTACCATGACGACAGTTGCCCCGATCTGCACGCCAAGTCCGAGCATGGGGATGTTTTCCACGAATGGCCAGGCTAAAAGATCAAGGCTCAATCCCACGAGGAAGAACCATTTCAGATAATACAATGCAGTGCGGTTCTTTGTGTTCTTCTCGGTATCAGCTTTGGCGCCTGATTTTTTTGCGGATTTTGCCGGGCCTGCGCGTTTCGCTTTTTTATTTTGCGGAGCGGTTTTTGCGCTTGTTGCTTTACCGGGAGCCGCGGGGAAAACGCTCGTTAGCATTGGGATCATGCCGTTTGGCGTAACCATAATAGCTCCCGGCTCTGTGGATGAGTTATTGATGGTGTCGCGCGCGACTGTCGCGAGTATATGGCTCATATAAGCGAGATAGCTGGATTCGATGAGTTTCTGGTCTGACATGCCTTGCATGCTCGATGTCCAGTCTGTTATCTTGCCAAGTTCGCGCTGGTGGGCATGCAGTATGAAGATCTGATATCTATCAGCCATATCCCTAAGGCGCGCGTCAGTCTGCATGTTTGCAAACACTGTTTCAGCTATGAAATTCCTGATCCCGATGTCTATGGCCGGAGATATCATTCCTCTCATGAACATCTCCTGCACATCAGGCTTGTCAATATAATTGGAAAGAGCTTTCCAGGAAAGCATATCAAGAAGGCTGTTTTTGGGCTTACCGAATATTGCTGACACAACCTTGGAGGATCCCATAGAAGTCGCGTTCTTTATGAACTCGATGATGTTCGCATCCTGCGGTTTTAGGTTTCCAAGCATGAATATCAATGGCGCTGCTTTCTGCTTGACTATCATCCCGAACACCGTGTCCGCGATCTCCTTGTCCAGGGCTGCGTCCGCTGATTTGCCGTTAATAAGCGTCAAGGCCATCTCATTGGTCATTTTTTCTATAGGCGTTGCAGGGTCCTTCTTGAACTTTGACCACAGCTCTTTCCTGACTTCAGCATCAGCTGAAAGCTGGCCGAGTTTCTTCATGTTGCTTATGAATCCCATTTGGTCCTGCTGCATCAAGCCTGCCAGGGCTTCAAAGAATGATTCATCATTGAGCGCTTTAAGGTAGCCTTCTTTGATCGCGTCTTTAAGTTTTACATTCACTTCAGGCGAGGCAAAGCTCATTGAGAGCGTTGCCAGAGATTGTATGCGCGCTATCTGGGCTGTCATTTCAGCCTGTTGGGTCATGGCGGTGACCTGTTCTTCAGGCACCTGTTCGCCCTGTTCTTGTAAAGCCTGCTCGATCTCCTGCATGAATTTCCCCATTGTGGCTGTTGTGTCCAGCATCGGGCTGAACAGTTTCCATGCAACTTGCGAGATTACCGGATGATCAGCAAGCGCTGCGAATTGCATCATGCTCCGTTCGCCCAGCGTTGCCGGATCAGCTGCGCCAAGAAGGATTTGCTGGAGTACCGGCTTATTTGCATCGATGTATTCCTGTATATGCTTATCTTCACGCCAGAATCTTAGTAGTTGGAGTTTGAAGGTGTTGAACACTGATATTCCGCTTTCATCCTGCGGGGATTTCTTCATGATGAAATCCTGGCCTTTGCTCTGCATCTCATTGCCGTACTGCCAGAGGCTCTTTCTGAATTCCGGGTAAGCTCCAAGGGTCACGCTTCTGTTGAATGTGAGTCCGTTCCATCCGCCCTGCACCATCTGGTTATTAAGTGTGAATGCTATGACAGGGAGCTTGGTGGTGAGCACTTTGCCGCGCAGAGCATTCTCCGCGTCAAAGCGTCTTTCTGAGGTGACTTTTTCATGCTGGATCCCGGGTATCTGCACGATAGCCGCCAGATTATAAGGAAGCGGGCTGACAAGGATCATCCTGAGCATCTTCCATGCAAGACTGATCTTCTGTTCTTTATTGAAATTCGCGATCTCAAAGTTCTTCTTGAAGAATCCTGACAAAGTCTCAAGGCTGGCTAAACCCTTATCCACCATGTGGCTTGCTTCGCCTATCTCTTCCGCAGTCCCCTTTCCGACCCAGAGTTCTTTTTGCTTGGCAATGGTTTTTGCAAGATCAGCCACAAGATTTTTGGAATATACGACTTCTCTGATTATAAAGTCCTCTTTCTCCTCAAGTATGCTGATGGCTTTTTCCGCGCTGGTGACAGCGTTGACATCCGTTGCGCTGGCAAGGATCGCTTTTTGCTTGCTGAGCTTTTCCCTGACTTTACCCAGAGCGAGTTCTTTTTCCTTGAGCTGCTTCTCTTCCATGTGAAGCATATGCTCACTGGGCATCAAGCCTGCGTAGCGTGAACCGCGGCTGTCCCAGTATCCATGCCTCTGGGTCACCTTGCTGAAGAATATCTCGGGGTCGCGCCCGTATTTCCTCCAGAGGTCCCTGATGTTCAGCACTTGGGATTTTAATGCCCAGTCAACATAGTTGTCATCAGGCAGGTCTGAAGATTTGAAATTCTCGGCAATGAGCGCCATTATCATGAATGCCCTGCCTTCGCTCTGCATGGCGAATGGCCGGCCTTTGAGGTTGTCATAAGCATGGGTGAGTTCGTGCGCGAGTATGGATGCTGTGTATTCTATTGAAGCGTTTGCCAGGTCAAAATCAACCACTATGAAGAATCTCATGTTGTGGAAATACGCAAGAGCTCCGTTCGGGGTCGCGCCGAATCGAACAGGCAGCATCCCGTCAGGGGTTACCATTTCAAGCACTTTTAAGGCTTCCATTGCATGAGGCGCAAGGTCCTTATATTTCGGATCGGTCTTCATGTATTTAAGGACTTGCTTCATGCGTTCCTGAAGGTGCATTTCCTGCCTTATCATAGGCCCGAAGATCAGGTCAAAGGCATCGGATCCTTCGCCGGCCATCTTCTCTATGATGTCTTTCCTGGAAAATCCTTTTTCCAGCATGTATTCCGCTCTATCGACCAGGGATTGCCATGCTTGCAGTTTTTGGATCCTCCACTCAGCAAAACGTTTCAGGCTGGTGACCCCCTCTTCTTCTTCGAAATAATCAAGGCTTTTTATCATTGCCTCGAGATTCGCTCTTTCTTCCTTGCTTGAAGCTATATCGATGGCAGCGCCAATACCGTCATTAACGGTTTCGAAAGTGGTTCGCTCGAGCTTGGATTTGTCGAATAAGGAGATCGTTCCGTCAGCAGCTTTATATACGAAGAGATTGCTCACCCTGACAGCGGCTCGTATTTGGTCGAGTGCCTGTTTGTCAGCAGCAGAAACGATCTTTTCAGTCGGCATGATCATGAACTGTGCCTGGCCGTCGAGAATGGCCTTGTTTATCGCCTGGATTCCGTCATCACCCGAGATCGGCAGGCTCAGTTCTGAAAAGTCCTTTGGAGGAGCGATTATTCCGGAAGGCGTGATTATTGCGGATTCCTTTGCCGGATCTTCATTTGCCGCAGCTTCCTCTTTCTTTTTCCCGCTGATAGCATCAGCAACTTTTTTCAATCCGCCTGCTAGGGCGCCTCGTATCTTCGAGGAACCCATGAATCCGAGAGCTCCGACTCCCATTGCCATTGCTGTTGTGGTGCCCGGGGTAGCGAATAAATCAAAGAGTCCGCCGGGGAAGAAAGTGCTTACAACCCATGGATAAACAAATGCTAAGAATCCCTTGATCATTCCATAGCTTCCAAATCCCCATGCGAGTTTCTGCCACCATTTATCAGTTGAGAGCGTGTCAGGGAAGTAGGATTCAAGGAGCTGGAATCCATCGCTTTTCGCGCTGTAGCCCTTTACGGTTTCATATATATCGCCTGTTCCCTCTTCAACGATTTCCTGCTTCCAGGTGAGATCGAATGCTATCGGAAGCATATTGAATGCTGCGAACATGAGGTTGTAGAAAGCGAATATCGTGAGGAATGGAGCTGCCACAGGTATGAATGCGGCTATTGGAAGTGTTATTGCGCCAAGTACCAGGTTCGTTGCTATTCCGGCAACCGCAACAGATCTGAATGCTTTTGGATATTGGTCAAGATTAGGGTGCAGAGGAACGGGTTTGAGCCATCCGAATTTGAATATGATCATTGCAAGAATGCCGGATGCGCTTAAGTGTTTGAATGGATTAAGGGTTAAGCGGCCTGCTTCGTACGCTGTGTCATCCCCAAAGTATTTAGCAACTGCTCCGTGAGCTACTTCATGCAGAGTAAGAGCCATAAGAAGAGCTCCGATCGCTCCGCCTATAACAAAGTGATATTGGCCGGTTGTTATGCCAAATGATAGCGCTGCTGCTGAGCCTACTACGACTATGCCGGCTAACAGGGTGTCAAAGAGGAATTCAAGCGTCTCTATGTTTGTCATTCCTGCGTTCGGAGGGGCTTTATTGCCTCCGAGTTTTGCTCCGAACCATGAGAAGAGTTTCTTTGCGCCGTCAATTACGCTTGAGGCGAAGCTTATCCCGTAATCTTTTCCAAATCTCAGGGCAAAGTCAAATGCGCCGAGTTTAAAGGCAAGTAAGCCCCATGGTTTGTGAGCCTGTAAGTTGTTTCTATTGCTTTTTCTTATGGACCAGTTCCCGTTCGGCCCTTTTGACGGAAGCCCCACAAGCACTACTTGCTGGTTTTTTCCGGCGAGTTGTGCGCTGATAAGAGAAGTGAATTCACCGCTGTCAAATTCAGCGATCAGCTCATCAGTGATCTCAACCGCTTCCACGCTGTTAAATACCGCGATTTTCTCTCCCCTATGGTTTTCCAGGAAATTTCTTGCCTCATCATTGTTGAGCATGGAAACCGGGTATTGTCTTGCCTTTGAGCCGTCCCTCATGCCGGCTATCTGGTTCTCAAATTTCTTGATAGTCTCAACAAGTACTTTAAAGGTCCCTCTTCCATATGCATTATCAAGCATGCTCGGGTCGATCTTGATCATGGCTTCAGCGTTTCTTCCCCAACTGCCTGACCATGAAGCATTTGCTGAGCCGAACATGATCGCGTCTTCGCCCGTGTCCTTGCTGTGTATCCTCCAATATTTGATGTGCATGATGCCTCTATTGCCTTTTCCATTCCTCAAGTGCACATTATCGCCTAAGAGTTTTTTAAGCTGTGGATATCGTGAAGGAGCTTTGCCTGCAAGTTGTTGGTCAAGGTACATAACTACTTTAACATCTCTATTGTAGGCAGCTTCTATTGCGTTATAGAGTTTTTCATCAGTGAATGTGAAATTCAGGACAGTAATTGAGTCGCCTTTCTTGGTGTTATTGACCATGTCAAGTATTCCTTGTCCAATATCATCTCCGGTAAGGCCTGCGACTGCTTTTTTAGCGTCTTTTCTGCCTCGTTGATATGCTTTTTTATCTTTAGCTGACATGTCTTTGATCATTGGTAAGTTTTTTACGCTCTCAGGGGCTGTTGTGTCAGTGGATTCAGGTTTTTCTGTTTTAAGGTCTTTTGTTTTAGCAGCATCTATCTGCATGCGAGCTGTTTCTTGCGGGTGTACGCCTTCAATATTGCCCCAAGCCTGATACCCGTTAAGGGTTGGCTTTGAAGTAAAGAAGTCTTTTATCTTGTTTCTGGCCAGATAAAGCCCTAGTCCGCCTGCAGCTACAAGGCCGAGTATTGTGATGACCGGGTCACCTGAACTTATTGCTCCAAGACCGAGCACTGCCGGTGCAATACCAAAGAATTGAGGTCCATCATAACTGCCTGAGCCATCAGGATCAGATCCATCAGTATTGTCTCCACCTCTGTTGTTCTCGAATTCGCCTGCAGGGCCTCGTTCAATATCATCATTGAGGCTTCTTCCTGAGCTAGGAGGCATCTCATAGGTTTCAAGACCTTCTGTGGATTGTCCTGATATCTCGCCCGGAATCACATTGGATTGGGATTCAGGAGCGGAATCTGCGGATGATTCGGACTCTTCTTCGCTCTTTTTAGTTGCCTTATTAGTTTTCTTTTTCTTAGGTGTCCCTTTCTTTGATTTCTTCTTTTTCCTATCCGTTTTGCTTGTAACGCGCTTTTTAACAATTCCAAGTAAAGGAACTGTTGCAAGGCCTAAGCTTCCAGCTCCAAGAGAAGGAGCCAAGTATGCTGCAAGGGCCAGGCCGCCAATGGCCAAAGGAGTAGCTACAGCGAATTTCTTTGGAATGCTAAGTTTGTTGAATGATTCGCGAATTGAGGATGGAAGACCGGAGAGAGCAGCTGGTAGGCCGGAAGCAATGGAACTGGTTTCATCTCCCTTTGATCTGAATCCTATAAAGGAAGTGACTCTTTGCTTCGCTCCCTCAAACATCTTGATCATTGGGTTTGTTGAGCCCTTTGGAGCATTTGCGCTTGTTTTTGCATCTGCGCCTGATGTTTGAGATTGTCCCGGATCAGTCTTCTGGATCTTTGGAGCTTCTCCTGTGCCTCGTTTAAGCTGAGGAAGTATGGTA
>JBHPMF010000051.1:0-16379 GCA_042563375.1 Elusimicrobiota bacterium
GTAAGTGCGGGGTGCCCTATGCTTGTTTGGCAGCCCGTTGTTACGGAGCGGGTTATGTCCAGCTTGTTTTTGTTTGTTAGATATAAACGATGAGGATCATGTATAAAAAATGAAAGCAGTAATTACAGGCGGTACGGGATATGTGGGCATGGCGATCGCGATCGAACTGCTTAGAGAGGGTTATGCTGTGAGCGTTGTGTCTCGAAACGAAAAAAATGCCTCAGGAATCATAAGAAGAGGCGCAAGATGGTTCAAAGCTGATATGGCAGACGTAAACAGCGTTAATTTTCTTGCGCGCGCTATTGAGAGGTGCGATTTTTTCATCAACCTGATAGGGGTTATCAATCCCCAGGGGCAAAACACATTCGAACGCGCTCATGTTGATGCTACAAAGAATGCCCTGGATCTGGCCAGAAAGCTCAATGCCCGCAAATTCGTGCATATGAGCGCTTTGGGCACAAGGGAGAAAGCCAGGAGCCTTTATCACAGAACCAAATGGCAGGCGGAAGAGCTCGTAAGGTCGAGCGCGATCAAACACACGATATTTCGTCCGGGCATCATATTCTCGAATGATTCAGAGTTCATAAGAATGATAGGCGGTTTAGCCTCTATCCCTCTTCCATTTATACTCATCGCGGGGGCCAGCTCGAAAATGCAGCTTGTTCATTTGCATGACGTTGTCAGTTCTTTTGCGCGCGCATTAAATAGCAGTGATACCAATGGCCAGATATATGAACTTGTGGCTGAAAAAATCTACAACATGAAGGAAATAACAAAACTTGTGCTGCAAAGTCAGCGCAAAAAAAAGCTTGTGATCTCATTCCCGGTCAGCTTGGCTAAAATCCCCGTGTTTATTCTGGAAAAAATCGTGTCAGGGCTTCCGGTCACAGCGGATCAGCTGACAATGCTCAAGGAGGGCAATATCTCGATGGGCGCAACCGCGGCGGACGCCGGTTCATTCACAGGTTTTGAAGAATGGATCTCAAGGCAGGGGCGAGCGCTGAAGATCAACGATGGCGGCAAGGATAATCTGATCATTCCGCAGGTACCCGATAAAAAACATAATATCTATAGAGATAAAGGTAAAAAACCACGATGAAAAAAAGCAAGCAGAAATCAACGCATTGGTATATAGGGCTTCCGATCCTCGGTGCGCTTCTTTTCATGTTTTTGGTGCCCGGCACGGATTTTCTTGAGAATAAGTACATTGATTTCCTGTTTTCGGCCAGAAATCTGTTTTGGGGCGTGGGCGAGATCGACAAGCGTTTGACCCTTGTAGCTATTGATGATGACTCAGTAGAAAGCATTGGAAGGTGGCCCTGGCCAAGGAGCGTGCACGCGAAGATCGTGAATGAACTTATGAGCCATGATCCGGCCCTGATAGTGTTTGATGTTTTGTTTCCCGAGCCTGATGCAAGGGCTCCGCGCGATGACAGAGAATTGATCGATGCGACAAAGCGGGCTAAAGACAAGGTGGTCCATGCTTTTTACGAGAACGTCGAGACCGTGCGTAAGGGAGGGGTTTCAACGTTAAAATTGTCAGTATTCAAGCCGTTCCCGGCATTGTTGGATATTGATCCGCATTTGGGGTTTGTGGAACAGAATAAATATGAAAATAACATCTTAAGCGTGTCCTATGATTCTGACGGCATGGTGCGCAGAAATTTCATGTCAAAGCAGATCTCAACCACGGGTGAAACCGCTTTGAGCCTGGGGGCAAAAGCCTTTGCCATGGCAAAAGGCTTGTCAGAGGAAGAATTCGTTAAAAGCTATCCGGACGAAATAATCATCAATTTCCCCGGAAGTTTTTTCGAGGAGTCGACCCTGGGAGAGATCCGCAGAAGAGAGCCCTATGAACTTATATCAGCCAAAGATGTGGTAAGCGGTGAACTAAAGAAAGAGGTCGCAGAAAAGCTGAAAGGCGCGATAATTTTTATCGCTTCGATCTCAGTGGGAACATTCGATCATTATCCGACCCCGTTTAATCCTGTTACTCCGGGGGTTGAGATGCATATGTATGCGGCAAACAGCTTGTTGAATGGCAATGCTTTGGAGCGTCCGCACCGCTTTATGCTCGGAACCCTGCTTATGGTGCTGCTTGGGCTGCTGTTCACTTGGGCTCCTGCCAAGTTCTCGGCCAGGCTTAATTTCGGGATGTTCGCCGGAGGCATCACATTGCTTTTTATCGTCAGTCTTGTGCTTATGGCGACAAGGAACTATGTACTCGATGTTTCTGTGCCGGCGATATCGACATTTCTGATATTCTCAAGTATCACTTTATACAGGATGGCCACGGAAGAACGAGAGAAAAAGTGGATCAGGAATACTTTCGGCCAGTATCTTTCTCCGAAAGTCGTGTCGCTCCTCGTGGAAAATCCGGATGCTCTTCGTTTGGGCGGTGAAAAAAGAGAGATGACAGCCATGTTCATGGATATAGCGCATTTTACGACGATATCGGAAAAACTGCCTCCGGAAGAGCTGACCAAGCTGCTAAACCATTATCTGACCAATTTCACCAATATAATAATGAAGTATGACGGAGTAGTGGATAAATTCATCGGGGACGCTATCATGGCTTTTTGGAACGCGCCTTTTGACCAGGCGGATCACCAGTTGCATGCGTGTCTTGCGGCTCTTGAAATGCAAGAACAAGTAAAAAGCGATGTTTATCCCGGAGCGCCTCCTGTTGAGATCAGGATCGGTCTGCACACAGGGGATATGGTTGTAGGCAATATGGGCTCTCAGTCCAGATTCAATTATACGGCCATAGGGGATAATGTTAATTTCGCGAGCCGTCTTGAAGGGGCGAATAAATTTTTTAAAACATCAACTCTCATATCTGAGACTGTTTATGAGAAGAGCAAAAAAACAGTTCTGGCCAGGGAATTAGGCGCTATTCGCGTGGTAGGAAAAGAAAAGCCTGTGAGCATATATGAGCTCATTGGCAAAAAAGATGATGGCCAGGAAGTTCCAAAGTCAGTTCAGCAGTGGAATGAAGCCATATACATGCTTAAAAAAGGCAAAATTTCCATTGCAAAGCAGAAATTCACTGATTACATCATGAAGCACAAGGATGACCCTGCGGCTAATACGTATATGTCAATGATGGAAAAAGGCGTAAAAGGCGATTTCACTATAAATCTCACAGAGAAATAAAAAAATGACAGGTAATATTTAATGCTTATATTCTGGAGATTGATCCTGGGTCATTTTTTGGCTGATTTTACCTTTCAGTCAAATAAGATGAATGACTGGAAGAGAAGCTCCAGGATGGGCCTTATTGCCCATTCCCTGATGCATCCCATATGCTTTATCATTCTGACTTACCCTTACCTCTGGGATACGTGGGTTGAAGTGGGGGGGTTTGCTTTAAACGGCGCGGCCGCGATCATCCTTATAACCGTGTTTCATTATCTGGAGGACGAGTGGAGAGTGTTTACGATCAAGCGTTTTGGCACCCCGGACAACACTATTTACATGCTATGGGATCAGTTCATACATGGTGTCGCGATTTTCCTGTTCTCTAGCGCCTTAATAGCCAAAACCGGAATATGGATCCCTGAAAAATGGCCTATTGTGATCACATTAGGGGTAATATCCACGCATTTCTCGGTTGTTATCATGTATTTTATTGAAAAAGACCTTTACGGAAGCGAATTTCCGGGTGATTTTGAAAAGCATGTTGCTATCGTGGAAAGAGGTCTTGCATTCGCGAGTCTCGCTCTTATCCCAAATGCCATTCTCGCCTTTGTCGTGGCATTGGCCAGCTTATTCGTGGTTCGACTGGGCTTTTCTTTTAAAAAGCCGTCCAAGCGTTTGTCAAGATTCAGCTGGATATGGGGTTCTGTGCTAGCTCTGTTATGCGCTCTTGGGGCCAGATTGCTTTTATCTGGCGGGTTCTAGAAAGGTTTCTACTTTATACTTTTGCGACAGTTTTAAAAGGTATTGATTTGTCGTGTCGACCGCCTTGCTCCTCTGGGCCTGAGCGATAAGCTCCTCGGGCTTTTCCGGCATGTTCTCAGCGCTGATGAATGTCTTTATCCATTGTACCTCAAGGGGATTCACCACGGTCAAGGCGAACAGCATGCGGCGAAACTTATCAGAAAGAAGATCTTTTTCTCTTTCAGCCTCAAAATCCTTGGGCAGGATGCCTAGATTCCTGCGCACGAATTCATAGTACAGGGCCGGGCTGAAACGCCCTTCTCTTTGGAATATCGGCCTTCTCGCAATATCAAAACTGACTTCCCTGGGGGACACTCCCAGCCCCAGTTTTTTGGCTTCAAGCACGAAAAGTTCTCTTAAAACCATGTCACGCAAAATATTGGCTTTTATTGTTTCTTCCATCTCAGGAGTGATGTCCATCTCGGGATTTTGCTGCCTCATTGCCTCAAGGCTTTGATTGTAGTTCACGAAAAACGTGTTTCTTTCTAGCTTCGACTTGCCCACCTTGGCAACGAGGTTCCTTGTGTCCGCTCCGATAAAAAAGAAGCTTCCGACTCCCACGAATATGCTTAAAAAGAACGTGCCAAGCGTAATTATCAGGAATGTTTCTTTATATCTGCGTAAAAATCCCATCTGTTTTGCTCCTTCGAGTCTTTATTATAGTAATGAAAAATAGATAATTCTCTGTTATTCCCAGGTTTGATCCAGAGGTTGGGGCTAACGCCGTGTCTCGTATGTTCCCCATGTTAAGTCTGGATGCTGTTAAACCCATGTCCGGTAGGGCATGGGTTTAATTCATTTTACCGGGGAAGATACGGATTGTTTTTTAGAGCCTAGTATGGGTTTGGTTTCCGGCTCAAGGATCTTTTCGCCTGAGTCGACATTCATCGTGCATGTTCCGTCAAACACAGCGCCGTCTTCTATATGCAGGGCTTTAGTGTGGATATCTCCGAGGATCTGCCCCCTGGCCAAGACCTCCACGACTTTGGCTGCTTCTATATTTCCTATTACCTTGCCGCCCACTACCACTGATTCAGCCACGATATCGCCCTGAATCTGACCGCTTTCGCCAATGATCACGCCTTTTGCGTCATAAATATTGCCTTCTGTTTTTCCGTCAATACGGATCGAGCCTTGCGTTCGGATCGTACCCTGGACAAATGTTTCAGATGCTATTACAGTAAGTATTTTGTCATTGGCGATTTTTACACCGTCGTTTTTACCAAACATTGTGTGTGATCCTTTTATTGATTAGATTATGGGTTACGGGCCGCCTATTCCAAGGTTCAGCACATCTTCTACTGAGCCTTGTATTGTAAGCGGAATTTGGGCGTACGCTTCTCTTAAATTCTTTAAATCATTGAACTTAACAAAACGGAATGGGTTTATGGGACGCCCGTGCTGCCAGACTTCAAAGTGCAAATGGCTTCCTGTTGACTTGCCGGTTGTGCCCATGTGCCCGATGATATTGCCTCTATCCACGAATTCTCCTGCCTCAACATTGATTTTCGCGTTATGCCCGTAAAGCGTTGAATATCCAAAGCCATGGTCTAAAACAATTGTTCTTCCATACCCCTTTGTCCATTTGGCCCTTCTGACTATGCCGTCAGCAGCAGCTCTCACAGGAGTACCCTCAAGGTTCGCCAAGTCAATACCATGATGTATCTGGCCCGGATGGAGCGATTCAGGGTGGAATGGATTTTGGCGCAATCCATACCCTGATGTGATCACTCCCACAGATGGCCATGCAGTCGGCAGGGATCTTTCCATAGCGTACGTATTAAAGTCATTAACATAGAGAGCTGAGGCATTGGCCAGTATGTTAGATGCCAAAGCTGTTGTTTCCCTGCTTTTCTCTCTTAATTCCCGCAGACTTTTTTCTGATAGCCGGCCCATCATTATCTCGGTCAGTGTATCGTGTGACACAGCTTCTTTAGCCTTAAAACCATCAAGCGTAGGAACATCCTTGGATAAAAGGAGTTTCAGATCGCCTTCCAGAAGCGCGACACCTTCCACTATGTCTCTCATTTCCTCGATGTCTTTGATCAGGACCTTAAGCTTGGCTTTTGCAAGTTGATATTGCGCTGCCTTAGCTGAGAACTCAACGTGCTTGACCGCAAAAAAGAATCCGCTTGCCGTAACCATTCCCCATAGCATCGCGATACATAAAATAAAGGGCAAGCTGATGTTCAAACTCCGTGTAGTGGCAGACGTTTGGTGAGGCGTTACAATAAGCGTGTATCGCTTGTTAATAAAAGAAAATAAGTTTGTCAGACGCACGTTTTCCCTCTTTCAAATGTATAACAGAGAAACCCTGTTATTACAAGGGCTGTTTTATTTTTGGGCAAACTGTACCTCATAATTAATAAAAAGCTATTTTAGCCGCAATCCACCCCTCCCGCAAGGAGTTTACCCTAGTATATACATATTATATCAGGGTTTTCGGGTGTTTATTTGCTCTTTTTAGCCTTTATTTTCGCGTTTATAAAGTCTTTGTGGGTTACCCACAGAAGACCTGAAATCTGCCTGATTTGCTCAATTTCAACAATATCGAGCTTTGAGTCAGCAAAAGCCACGTCAAACAAGAGCTCAATGACACGGAGCCTTTCTTCATAAGGCTTTTTATTTATTTCGCGCGTAAATCCCTGTATATCAGGCCTTGCATCAGCTGACTCATGCGCTGCTGCAATGACAAGGCCGGTCTCTTCTTTTGTTATTTTGCCGCGTGTCGCAAGTATCCTTTGTATTGCTTTTTCCTCCGCAGGATCCAAAACCTGGTCAGCATGAGCAACAGTGTTTAAAAGGATCCCCAGGATAACAAGTTCCTCAAGGCGCTCTTTCTTTTCAGCGCCCAATTCCGAGAGCTTGTCCGGCAATTTTACGGGCTTGTTAACAAGCTGCTCATCATTAGCCCGCTTAACTGTTTTTTTAAGGAACTTACTTAAAGCGCTGATCATAAAGGAGTTAATGCGCTGATAATTTTATAAATCAGTGAATAATGCATTATCATAGTGTTATCGGGTCGTTAAGAAGTAGACGAACCCGCCTATGCCGAGAGCTGTCCATATGATCATGCTGACCACGCTTTTAAGCATCTTCCACATGACAAAACCACCTATGACAATGACCCCGATTATCACAGGTATAGGATTTTGCGTGATGATTTCAATCATGCATATCTTGTATCATATTAAACAGGGCCACGTCTTCAAAATTCAATTTTTGGGTTAAAATTGAATTTTGAAGACGTGGCCCTGGAATGCCGCGGTAGCTCAGTGGTAGAGCGCAGCTCTGAAAAAGCTGGCGTGGGGAGTTCGATTCTCTCCCGCGGCATAGCAGATAGATGCCAGATACTAGATATAAGATAGCAGTACCATCAATAATCCTTCAGTAATCCTTTTCATTTTCATTTGTTTTTTATCCCTCTCCCTTGAGGGGAGAGGCTAGGTGAGGGTGATCAAGAAATTCATTTTTGGTGTTGGGTGTGAGCTTGCCCTGAGTGCAGCGAAGGAGTTCTTTCCCGCGGCATAGTTGACGCGTGAGAGAATCCAGTCCTAAGTTATATATCCATTACGATATCGTGTCTTGGCAGCCGCACCTTTTATTGGTGCGCTCTGCTCCCCTCTGTGGTAGCCTCAGGTTTTAGCCTGTGTTTGCAAAAAAAGAATTCCATTTTAAAAGGAACACAGGCTAAAGCCTGAGGCTACCGAAAGGGCAGAACAGATGCACCAATAAAAGGTGCGGCTGCTAAAGAGGGCATTCGCAAATTCCATGGTTGGCGGGAGATACAAGCCAAAAGCCTAGCATAAAGCTTTTCTTATCTTTGCAATGCAGGCTTGCTTGTTATTGACCACCTCATCTTCTCTTAAGCGCAAGACTTTCCAGCCGGCTTTTTTTAAAGCCTGATCCCTGAGTTTGTCCTTGGATTTTTGAGTTTTTTGAGAGTGCCATTTAGCACCGTCGCATTCGATATCTAAAGGTTTTTTTCCGTTGAGGATAGCAAAATCCAACCGGTATCTTTTTTTATTTGAGAGCGTGACATTGCGCTCTCTGATGAATGGGATGCGCCGGGTATTTAATTCTTTGGCGATCGTCTCTTCTATCAATGGGTGGCCCAACAATTCCTTAATATCTCGTGACTTCAATAGCAGTGATTTTGAGGTGAACCCGAATGATACTCTTATCCTGTTTTTATTGCGGATCGCTTTTGGGAGTTTCCTGATACGCCCGAGTTTAAGCAGAATGTACTCCTTTTTTGCGCTGGGATGGGAGCGCTCTCTGGGCAGGATTTTCTCTCTTTTGAGTGTTGTTGAGCTTCTTATCTTTGCCCAATGGGAAATATCGCCTGAAAATCCATTGCTTGTTTTTGGCTGGTAAAACGCGGCATAAGCAGGTTTCTTTTTCGGAGCATGGGAAACAGGCATACGATAAATGCGGTGTTTCAGGATCAGGTTCAGGTCGCGGGTGTTTTTAACAACTCCTATCAGGACATTATTTTGCGCTTTATGGCCTCGCGATGCCGCTGGTTTCATGCTAGAAAGCGGTTTTAGTGATGATTTCCAGGATCTGGTCCTGGAGAGCGCGGAAGTTGCTGGCAATGGCAGTTGTTCTCTGCCATTCCTCCTCTTCTTCTCTCTGAATGGGGGTAAAATCCGATGTTTCGATCAGGCCTTTAAGATCATTCATTAATATGGTGAATACCAGTCTTTTATTATTGGCTGTTGTGGCATATCCTGCTATGGCGCTTACATAGTCAATATGGCCTGTTTTAGCTGATATGGACAGTATAGCGCCCGGAGAATCAAGGCGTTTGGCTATTGTCCCATTCCATCCGCTCACAGGCAGGGAATTTATGAAATCCGTTGATATTGCTGGATTTTTGGCAGCATACAAGAGCAGTTTTACCAGGTGATGGGATGAGATCCTGGTTTCCCTGGAAAGACCTGAACCGTTTGATATCTTGTAGCTATTAGGCGCAAAACCCACTTTTTTATCCAGATATGCGGTTATAAGGCTTAGTCCTGTTTTCAGGGTTCCTTTTCCTCCCAGATCATTGCCGATGGTGAGCACAAGTTGTTCAGCTATGAAATTATTACTGCGATAATTCAATTGTCTCAAAATAGAACCCAGATCATGGCTTTTCACTGTGATCACTTTCTTGGCATATGGCGAGGTTTTGAGGAATTCGATCTCGCCGAGTTTGATACCGTGCTTTTTTGCAACATGCTTGAATATCTGGCCGAATGCAAAGCCCGGCTTTCTCAAGGCAATCGTTTTCTTTGTCGGAGCCAGGGTGTTCTCGAATATTCGGACCTCATGGCGCTGATTCTGGTCATCCCACACAACATCGAACTGCGGCTTATGATGGGTTTCTATGGGCAGGTGTTTTTGCGCGATAGTGGCTATTGCCATGTCCTGCACAGGCTTAAAATACGCTACAAGCGGGGTCTGCTTTGATTTCCTGTCTTCTTCCTCAGCAAGAGTGAATTTTATCCGGTTTGACTCGAATGATAATGGGCCCAGAGCAGTGTTGTATGAACCCGAGGTAGAGAAATTCCTGTTAATGTGCTCGTATTCCTGCGCGAAACTGATGTCAAGGAAAAAACTCCCATTGACATTGCGAATCCCCAGTTCTTTCATGCGTCCTATGATTTTTTGGATCAAGGCAAGGTCCATGGTCGGGTCGCAATAGCCCTTTATCCAGAGATCGCCCGTGAGTTCGCCTTCCTCGATCTCTCCCGTGTGATAGACTTCTGTTTTAAATCTGTAATCAGCTTCCAGGAGTTCAAGAGAGGCCGCTGTAGTGAGGAGCTTTGTGGTTGACGCCGGGATCATACGTTTCCTTGGATTAAGGCTGTACACTACATCCTCAGCGTCAAGTTCTATTACTTTCATGCTTATGTATGAGGAGTCAATATTAGACCCGTTAATAGCTCCGGCTATTTTTTCAGTGGCTTGGCTTTGGTTTATGGTTTGCAATGGATTCGCAGGAACCAGTTTGTATCCTGCTTTGGGGGCGCATCCAGTCAGAATAGCGCACAAGCATAATGCTGCAAGGCTTATTGTGCGCCATGGTCTGTTTTCCCATGACGCGCGCGTTTTAGAAGAGGGTACTCTAATTGGATATAATATGAATTGCTGCATGTTGGGCATTCCGGTATTCACATGTAGAATACCTAATTCACAGGGGTTTTTATATGCCCCCCAAGTTTTAAAACTGTTATTAAAGCGCAAAACACGCGCTTATAATCTCGGAGGTATCATGAGACATTTAGGCGGATTGAGCAGATTCATTGTCCTGGCTATTGTTGCTAATATTCTTATTTCTTCTTCGCCGATCAAGCCTGTTAAGGCTTTTAAAGTGGGAGAAGAATTGACCTATGCTGTGAAATACATGGGAGTCAGAGCGGGAGAAGGCGTGCTAAGAGTGAAAGGACTTGAAAAATACCAGAAAAAACCCGTGTATGTGATCGAAGCTCAAGGCTATCAGAATCCCAGCTTTACCCTTTACAAGATCAATGCGTTTTTAAAGACCTACCTCGACTCAAAGTATCTTTTTTCCAGGCGTTATGAAGAAAATATAAAAAGCTCCAAAGAAACCAAGAATATCGAGGTTGTTTTTGACCAGACTAAGCATACGACCACAAGAAACGGGAAAACACGCTCGATCCCCAAGCGCGCGCTCGATCCCCTTGCTGCTCTTTATTCGATCCGTTCCCAAGGCGTGAAGATAGGCAGGGCATCAAAGATCCATGTTACAAACGGCAAAAAGACCTATGAGGTGATACTCGCTGTGCTGGGTCAGGAGAAGATAAAGACCCCTGCGGGCACGTTTGAGGCATATCGCATCCGTCCGTTCATAAAGAAGATGTCTGACAACTCAAGAAAAGACATTGAGATCAATGTATGGATGAGCGTGGACAAGGGCCATATACCTTTGCGAATAGCTTATGAGCTTCCTGTCGGAGAAGTTGAGATCGTTTTAGAGAAGGCCAAGGGAATTTAAGAACTTTTCTTGTAAAACCCGCGTATTTTATCGCACACAAAATCCACTTCCTCTTCTTTCATGTGCGGGAATATAGGAAGAGACAATACTCTTTTTGAAAGTTCTTCGCTTATGGGATAATCCCCCTGCTTGAAGCCTAAGTTTTTGTAAGCCGGGAGCAGGTGCAGGGGTTTTTCATAGTGGATCTGCACCATGACCCCTTCTTTTTTCAGGTGAACAGCGAGCTCATCGCGCTTTTTGGCTTGTATGGCAAAAACATGGAACACATGTCTTGCATTTTCAGGTTCTATCGGACATGTGACCTCGCTGATGTTTTCAAGTTTTTCCCTGTATAATCCCGCGATGCACCTTCTGTGTTTATTGGAGTCATCAAGGTGGCGCAGTTTTATCCGTAGTATTGCCGCCTGGATCTCATCAAGGCGGCTGTTAGCTCCCTCGATCCTGTGTTCATACTTCTTTTCCAGGTCTCCGTGGCTTGATAAGAGAGTGACTTGTCTTGCTATGTTGGGGTCATTTGTAACAACAGCTCCGGCATCCCCATACGCCCCAAGATTTTTTGACGGGTAAAAGCTGAAGGCTGCTGCATTGCCCAAAGAACCTGTTTTCTTGCCCCCAAGGGTCGCTCCGTGAGCCTGACAAGCATCCTCGATCACGCTTATATTGTATTTTTTGGCGATCTTATTGATCCTGTCCATGTCACAGGGGCATCCGTATATATGCACGGGCACGATAGCTCGTGTTTTATTTGTGATTTTCTTTTGTATCTGAGCCGGGTCGATCGTGTAGAGGTCCTTGTCGATCTCAGCGAGCACGAATTTCGCGCCTGTTTTGCTGATCGTTTCTGTTGTGGCAAAGAATGTGGTTGGAGTAGTGATAACTTCGTCTCCATGATCAAGATTAAGGCTTTGAAGCGCCAGATACAAGGCATCAGTGCCGTTTGCAACAGGCAAACAGAATTGTGCGCCGCAATATGCAGCGAATTCTCTTGCGAAGGCATCATGTTCAGGGCCTTTAATATAGCATGAGGATCCCAAGACTCTTAGAACAGCCGCGTCGATCTCTTTTTGCAAAACAGAGTATTCGCGGCCTAAATCAAGTAAAGGTATTCTTTTGATCTTAGTCATATGGTCTTGTACTCATTATCCAATATTCGGGGACACGTCTCAAGATTCAGGTTTTCATGCGAAAACCTGAATCTCAGGATGCGATCTAAGAGATTTCATAGAATCTTTGGGGGTGGAGATCATGAGAACGTTTCTGATATTTTTATTTTTTAGTTTCACATGTTTAATGCATGGATTTTGCTCTGGACAATCCGTGCATATGGCAGCGCAAGCGCATCTGGGCTCTGTGTTCTCGCAAAGCGCGGTAAGCGTTTCCAATGGGCTGCATACGGTTCCACGCTTTTTACGCATAAAACCCAATAAGATAAAGCGCTATTATCCGCGTTCTCTGAGCGAGGCCCGCGGTTTCTATAGCAATGGATACCTGGTGAATGCCTCAGCGCTTCCAATGGAGGGGGATGGTTTCGTAAAGATAGAAAGGCTCAGGGATAGGCACTATGGCACAGAGGAGATGATTGATCATCTAAAGACCATAGGAAGGCTTTTTGCGCAGGAATTTCCGGATTCCGCCAGGATCCAGATAGGGGATCTGGGCGTGAAAAAAGGCGGCAAGATCACCATGCATACATCTCACCAAAACGGCCTTGATGTTGATATTGCCATGATAGCCGTAGATGAGGTTGAGCAGGATCCTGACAGGGAGCATTTTGACGAGGATTTTGTCAAAGACAGCAAGCTCTTGCCGAGTTTTGATATTGAGGAGAACTGGGCTGTTGTGAGGCTCGCGGCCCTAAACACCTCTGTTGAGAGGATATTTGTTGCCAAAGAGATTAAGTTGGAATTTTGCAAGCTGCATGGGGATAGCGCTGATGGGAAAAAAACTCTCCATGTCCTAAGACCCCTGGGTAATCATTCTGATCATTTCCACATACGTTTTGCATGCCCCAAAGATGACAAGAAATGCAAAGCCCAAACCCCTGTGCCAGCGGGTGACGGGTGTTTTGAGCTTCAAACGGGCGCTGAAGACAGCTCTGAAGAATTCTAGAAGAAGCTTTTTAAGAAAAATCCTCTGCTCGATACCTCTCACGTCTATTGGTTCACGTTTCACTCTCACATAGGACTTTAGTCCTATATAAAACCTGCCCTTAAGGCCCATGCAACCCCGGGAAATATCAGGTTAACTTATAGTATGGAGCTTATTATAGGAAGGGCCAGGATGAGCACGTATTTTGCAGCTCTTTTGGTATTGGTCACAGCTCCTGCATTCTGCTTCCAGGGATCTGATGAGTCAAATTTTGTTAATGCGGTCTTTAATTTAAACATGCCCATATCCGCATTCAATGTTCCCGGCAATATGATTCCTGTTCCCCTGAATAGTGGCAATGTGACTGATGAGCGTGTGCATATCACGCCGGCTGTTGCTGATGGCCCCATGACGCTTCTTGATCCATCAGTGAGAGTACAGAAAAAGCTTAAGTATGGTAATTTTGGCGCGGATGCTGTGTATGTAAATTATACTTCAGGGGCCACTTTGGAACCATTTAAAGACCTGGAAGCCAGGTCAGCTTCAGAGGCTATCGGCTATTACAATAATAAAACCGGGCGTCTTAAAAATTCCATTAAACTGCCTGAAGAAGGTATGGGGTTCGTCAGTCTTAAGAGAAGTAATAATAAGAATAAAAAATATGGCACAGAAGAGATTGTTTTCGCAATGGAAACGTTAGGTATGTATTTTTCAGAGGAATTTCCTGATTCAGCAAGACTTGAGATCGGAGATCTGAGTTTGAGTAAAGGCGGAAAAGCCGGCGGACACAACTCACACAGGAATGGACTTGATGTTGACATCTCTATGCTGGATGCGAGTAATGAAGAAACCAATAATGTTGATAAGTATTCCAAAGTGTCTGAGACATTCATTAAGAATTACGTGAGCAGGGGCAATGTTACCAAGAGCTTTGATATTAAGAAAAACTGGGCGCTAATGAGGTTGACTGTGGTATATACTCCTGTGCAAAGGATCTATGTGGATAAAGCAGTAAAAAAGACATTCTGCAAGGTATATGGGGGCACTCGTATTGGCCAGGCTGTTTTACGTTATTTACAGCCGTGGGATGCTCATGGAGATCATCATCATGTACGCCTTGAATGTCCTTCAGGCGACAAAAGATGCGTGCGCCCAAATCCTCCTCCGCGCACCGACAGATGCTGGGAAGATGTAAGAGTAAAAACCCCAAATCTGGATTCCATTTAACCGCGCTTAAATCCCTACTTAAGAAGCAGGTTTTCCAGAACAATCGCAGGCGTAAGATTTGTATCTAAGTCTTTTTGCGCTTTAATGATATTATTGAGCGCTTTTAGATTGGAAGGGACCGGGTCTTTTCTCCATAAGGCAAGAGTAAGAGTCAGATAATCATCTAAGAATTCCCTTACAGCGTCCCTGGCTCTTGCATGACTCCTGAATCTCGCTATTTTTTGCGATAAGAGCAGGACTTCTTTGGGAGAGAGTTTTTTTGGAGCAGTAATTTGCCCCTGGCCTGACTTAGCTCCCTTTGAAGCATTAATAAGGGTTTTGGCTCGCTCAAGAGAACCAAGGCACAACGGAGCTATGGATGAAGCTTTTTTTTCATCCAGATCACATTCTTTTATTAGGATTTGACTTAAAATTTCTGTATTGATCGGCTTAAAATAGATAGTCCAATTCGCCCTTGATCTTATTGTGGGAAGTATCCCCTCGATCGAAGTCGCGCAGAATATCCAAAAAACATCTTTTGGAGCTTCTTCCAGCTCTTTAAGTAAGGCGTTTTGCGCTGCAACAGTGAGTTTGTCAGCATCATCAATGATCGCGATGATCGCCTTTCCATAATAAGGCTTCCTGTGAAGCTCACCGAGCATGCCCCTCATAGTCTCTATTTTCAGGGCGCTCTGCGTTGTGCTTTTCGTTGAAACCAGGCTTTGATATTCAAAGTCGATCACATGCAGGTCAGGGTGGATGTTTTTATCCGCATCCGAGCATGACTTACATTCATAGCATGGGCCTTCTTTTAAGGATGGCTTGTCGCACAGCAAGCTCGACCCGTAGATCTTCGCTGTTTTCATCTTACCAATGCCTTTTGGGCCTGCGAATATCATGAAAGAGGGGTTGAGCTTTTTAGCCCATATGATTTTAAGCGTTGAAACAGCCTTCTCCTGCCCAAGAACATCCGAGAATCCTTGTTGGTTTTTTAAAGATCTATTTTTTTGCATTTGCGACCCATGTGATGAATGATTTTGAGCTGTACAGAGCGTAAAGTATCCTTGCCTGCACCTTGTTTACATTTCCCTGCCCGTCAACAAGAATGATTTTCCGGTCTTTTGATGCTGCCTTGTGATACCCTTGCCTTACTTTCTCCATGAATCTGCGCGGCTCGCTTTCTATCCTGTCATCAGCTTGTTTGCGTTTAAAACAGGATCTTACGGGTATATCAACCACGATGGTCAGGTCCGGTCGGATATTGAATGCGGCGAACATGTTGAGCTTGTTGACCCACTCTGCATTAAAACCCCTTGCATATGCCTGGTACGCGTAAGTGGCCAGGTAGAATCTTTCTGATATTATGAGCCTGCCTTGCTTAAGAGCAGGTTCCACGATCTCCTTGACATGCTGGGCTCTGTCAGCTTCATATAAGAACAGTTCTGTTCTATCGCATGTGGGATATTTCTTTGAGAGGAGAGGCTTGCGTATTGCTTGCCCGAGTTTAGTGCCCCCGGGCTCTCTTGTGTGGATGACCTTGAGCCTGTTTTTTCTGAAGCACTTGACAAGGAGCCTGGCTTGGGTTGATTTCCCGCACTTGTCAATTCCTTCAAGAGATATGAAAAAACCCGGGCTCTTCATTATGGTATCAGTCTAATATAGCGATCCAGCTGATCTTGCCGTCATCAGCGACGCCGTGGAGGCAGTACTCTGCATCATCGTAAGCATGCCTTGTACGAGCTTTGAAACCTGTTGCAGTTACATTCGTTACCTTTACTGTGCAGTTATGTGCCCCGCCGTTCTGAATTGCCATTACTGTTGGAACATCGCTAAAAGGAGGGTCAAACGTGACTGTTGCGATGCCAGTGGTTGTGTTTCGCGGATTAGTGCCCGCCTGGAAAGTTTCAGAGGATTTTACCCTGCCTTTAAGGCGGATTAGGGATCCTTCCAGTACAAGACGGATCGGTGAATCGTCCGCTTCTTTTTGAGCGAGCATGCGCACAGAATGCACCAGGTCCACGTCATCATATCTTGGGTTCACGAGCAGGCGCGAACCATCTCTGCTCATATGAAGGCGGCGGATCGGATTGGCAGTTCCTATGCCGATATTCCCATTGTCTGCTACTTCCAAAATATT
>JBHPMF010000052.1:0-16310 GCA_042563375.1 Elusimicrobiota bacterium
CGGCGGAGCGCAGCGGAGCAGTGCTATTACCACTATGGTTATAGAGAGGATAACGCACGGGGGGCAGGATGGCATAGCAGGGATAAGATTAATGTTTGCGTATTTATTAAAATTAAGGTCTGTCACGATTGAAACGATCAATGGACTTCCCTGACTATGGCAAATACAGATAAAAACATGATCCTGTTGAAAAACCCTCTTATTATAACCATGGATCCAGGCCGTTCCATACTAAAAGGGCGCTCTATCCTGATAAAAGGCAATAAGATCGAATGTATTGCAAAAGAAGGGTACTTAAGGAAGAAGTACAAGCTGCGCAAGTGCAAGATCATTGATTGCAAGAATAAGATCGCGCTTCCCGGGCTTATAAACACGCATACCCATGCTGCGATGTCGGTTTTCAAAGGGATATGGCATTTGGGATGGAATCACATATATGATCTGATGTTCCCTGTTGAAAAGAAGCTCAGCGGAAGCGATGTGTACCAGTTTTCAAGGCTCGGCATCCTTGAGATGCTTAAAGGCGGGACAACTTGCTTTGTTGATCACTACTATTTTATAAGTGAAGTGGCAAAAGCAGCAAAGGAGCTCGGACTTCGCGCTGTGTTGGGGCACACATTGATGGATATCGAAGGACCGCATAAAGGCATGAAGGAATTCGCCAAAGCTCTGAGATTCGCGGACAAGTTCTCCGATGATCCGCTGATAACTCCGTGTTTCGCGCCCCATGCCACTGAAACAGTTTCCCCGGGATATCTGCGCAGGATCATTAAAGAAGCATTCGCAAGGAACGCGCTTGTACACATGCATGTTGCGCAGACAAGATCAGAATATGAACGCATTTCAAAGACTCATTCAAAGACTCCGGTGCAGTATCTGCGCGATATCGGGGCTTTAAACTCAAGATTTCTAGCAGCGCACTGCATCTACTTGGACAAGAAAGACATTGATATCATGGCAAAACACAAGGCAAGCATTGTTTTTACTCCGTCATCCGAAATAATATTCGAGGGGCTTCCTCCGATCCGTGAAATGATCAAAGCCAAGGTTAATCTTGCTCTTGGCACTGACAGCGTGGCTGTGGCGGATTTTATGAGTCCGCTCCATGAGATGAAAAAAGCTTTTTACAGCATCATCCAGGCTAATGGAGCGAAATACCAGCTAAAGCCCATCCAGATACTTGAGATGTTCACTATTAACGCGGCGAAAGCCCTTGGCATGGAACATGACATAGGCTCCATAGAGGAAGGCAAGTTGGCTGATATTCTGATCTTAGACGCGCTTGATACGAGTTTCAATCCTGTGTATGACATCTACTCCAATATCGTGCTGTGCTCCATGGAAGCCATGCTGGATTTCGTGATAGTCAACGGCAGGATCGTGTTAAAGAACGGAAAACCAACCAGAACAGACGAGATGGAGATACTGAAGACCTCGATCAGGCACAGTAAACGCCTTATGAGCCGCGTATTCAAAGGAAAGAAACGATTGAACAGGCTCATGAAGCCCTGGATAAATTAAGGAGCTTATTTTAAAAGGAATCATGTTTATACCAACTACCAAAGAAGAGATAAAACGTCTGGGCTGGGATAAGCTCGACATAATACTCATCACAGGGGACAGCTACATTGACAGCCCGTTCGTGGGCGTGGCAATGATAGGCAAGGTTCTCCTGGACGCAGGATACAAAGTGGGCATTATCGCGCAGCCTGATGTCAACAGCAACCGCGATATAACGCGATTCGGCAAACCAAGGCTTTTCTGGGGAGTGAGCGCGGGATGCATTGATTCCATGGTGGCTAATTACACGCCATCAGGAGCCAAGCGCAGGAACGATGATCATACGGTAGGCGGGCAGAACACGCTCCGCCCTGACAGGGCGGTTATCGCCTACAGCAACCTTATCAGAAGATATTTCAAGGATACAGCTCCCATAGTGCTTGGAGGGATCGAAGCGAGCCTGCGCCGTATCGCGCATTATGATTTTTCTACGAACAAGATCAGAAGATCCGTTCTGGTTGACGCGAAAGCTGACATCCTGATATACGGGATGGCAGAACGCGCAGTCCTGGAATACGCGAATCAGGCGGACACAGGAGCGGATTTTAAGAATATCCGCGGGATCTGCTATTTATCGAACAGCAAGCCGCAGGATTACGTTGAGCTGCCGTCATATGACGGCGTCGAATCCAATAAAAAGGCTTTTGCGCGCATGTTCAAGACATTCTACGAGAACAGCGATCCCGTAAGCGCAAAAGGCCTTGCTCAAAAGCAGGATACGCGTTTTTTAATACAAAACCCCCCTTCAAGACCTTTGACGCAGAAAGAACTCGATTATTTCCATGATCTGGATTTTGAGCGCGATGCGCATCCGGTTTACAAGACCCAAGGAAAGATCTGGGCGCTTGATACGATACGGCATTCCATCACATCCCACCGCGGGTGTTACGGGGAATGCAGTTTTTGCTCGATCTCAGTGCACCAGGGCCGCACTGTGCAGTCGCGAAGCGTGAGCTCCATATTCAAGGAAGCTTCCGCCATAGCAAGATTGCCAACATTCAAGGGCATGATACACGATGTCGGCGGACCAACAGCCAACATGTACGGATTCGAGTGCGAGCAGAAACTCAAAAGCGGCGCGTGCAAGGACAAGAACTGCATGTATCCAAAAGTATGTAAATCTTTAAGGGTGGATCACAGCAAACAGCTTATGCTTCTTAAAGCATTGAAGAACATCAACGGGATCACCAAGATAGTCGTGGCATCGGGCATACGCCATGACCTGGTGCTTGCGGATAAGAATTACGGAGATGCTTATCTCGAAGAGATCGTGAACTATCATGTTTCAGGCCAGATGAAAGTGGCTCCTGAACACTCGCAGGATTCCGTGCTTAAAAAAATGAGAAAACCCGATATCGCGTCATTGATCGAATTCATCGCGAAATTCAATGCATACACTGATAAGGCTGAAAAAAGGCAATTCCTGACCTATTATCTGATCGCGGCTCACCCGGGATGCACGCTTGAGGACATGAAAGCGCTCAGGACATTCGCTTTGCGAGAACTCGGCACGATCCCCGAGCAAGTGCAGATATTCACTCCCACGCCATCCACATATTCCACGCTCATGTATCATACGCAGGAAGACCCTTTCACAGGAGAACACTGCTTTGTTGAAACAGGCATAGCAGGCAGAAAAGCGCAGAAGCAGATGCTTTTGCCGCTGAGCAGGAGACTTCACCGCCCCCGCCCCTTGGGCTCCACAGCGAGAAGGCCAATGTCTCCTTTTAAGCGAAGCGAAAGAGCACCGGGAAAACAGAGTTTCTTAAAAACAGGAAGAAGAAGGACTCAGAGCTTCGGAACCGGTTATGGGAAAAGCGGGCGTACTAATCAATGGGAAAAGAAAAGAAGCGGGTATTCCGCTGCGCCGTCAAGGTTTAACAGGGGAGCGCAATCACAGGGAAGAAGGGCTGAGGGCTCAGTGCCCAGGGATGAAGGCAGAAGGCATTCGGGACAGGGAAGAAGTGGTCAGCCATCCTACGCCAGGGATCATGCAAGATCAGGCGGACGACCATCCTATGTTCCAAGCTATAGAAGGGCGCGCCAGGATAGCAGAGGAGATCAGAGAAGAAGCGGGTATTCCGCTGCGCCGTCAAGGTTTAACAGGGGAGCGCAAGGGCAAGCAGGAAACAGCCGGCCGACACACTCCAGGGATCATACAAGAGCAGGCGGGCGGCCGGAGTACTCAAGGCCGGGAAGAAGATCTGAGGGCTTCGGGGCCAGGGATGAGAACAGAACAAGAGGAAAAAGACCCGGAGGTTTCAAGTCCGGGGATGCAAGAAGGAAAAAGCAAAACACGGGATTTAAGAAGGGCAGCAGATTTAAGCATAAGAGATAAAGGAAAAACATACCAGATACAACAGGCCGCATACAGGGAAGAGAAAGAAATTCTAATTGAAATAAAGTACGAACTTTATGAGATCCTGACACTATTCCTAAATGACGGAGAATAGTACAGGTCCTTTTATTCTATGAATCGGTATCGTCCCGTCAAGTTCAGGATGACAGCGCAGCGAAGCGGAGCAGTGCTATTCCCACAGTATTCATGGAGAAAATAGTACAGCGCAGCGAAGCGGAGCAGTGCTATTCCCACAGTATTCATGGAGAAAATAGTACAGCGCAGCGAAGCGGAGCAGTGCTATTCCCACAGTATTCATGGAGAAAATAGTACAGACAGGGAGAGCGCATGTCGTCTCGGGTCCAATTTGAAGATCATGCCAGGGATAACACAGAGAGAAGCTTCTTATGCCTAAGGCTTCGTGGTTTTAGCGTGCAATACGAAAGATGAGTTGAATCGCATGGGTTCACCTGCAAGGAGTTTTCCCAAAGGGAATTCAGTGTATGGATGATCATCGGTTAATCGGGGATAAAGCATGGTGCGGGCTTTGAGCTGCGATGGAGTGATCATCTGGGCGCTTTCCAGAACTTTGACCGAACGGACCATATCCTTTGGTTTTTCCCACCCGCGCTTTTTGTAACGGGATTCAAATGTTTTAAGGCTCATGTCAAAGGGCTTGCCTGAGCCCATAAGCATGATGCCGGGAAGCCCGGGATCGCTCAAAACAATATAGTGCGGGAATGTCTCTGTGATATTCTTCGCGATCATCCAGAAATCCTGCTCAAAACACGGAAGAGGAACCCAGATCATGAGTATGCCGAAATCCGATAAGCGCGACTGAGCGAGTTCCACGAATTCCCGCGTGTAAAGATTGACTGTCCCCGCTGAGAAGATCGGAGGAGACCCGTCGATTATTATCGTGTCATAGCGCCTGTCTGCGGCCAGAAGATGGGTCCTGCCGTCGCGTATGAAGATCCGGGCATCAGGATCATTGAGATATTTCTCGCTGTCCTTGTAAAAGAAATTAAAGTGTTCCGGCACTCCGGCCACGAGTTCCGCTACATCAGCCTTAACATCGCGGTCAAGCACAGCGCGGAAAGTCGAGCCCACGCCGAATCCCACTATAAGAGCGCGCTGCGGCGCTTGGGATAAAAGTATGAACGGCAGACGCGCCAAGGCCCGGCCGAGATAACTGACATTGGATACTTCGATCCCGTCAAGAAGAAGGACTTTATCAACGCCGTTTCGGCCCTGCGCTCCCGTGATAAGGGCAGCGGGTTCTTCCTTGTAGAACATCATGTCCAATTCGACTGATCTAAGCTTGTGTTGGGTGATATCAAAAGCAGGATTTCCCGAAAGAACGCCCAGAAAAAGCGCGAGCACAGCGATAGCAAAGAACTTTGCGCGCATAGCATTGCGCTTAAAACCGGTTATCCAGATTATCATGACCATGCCTATCATTAGGTTGGCTCCGGCTGCGAGCTTGAACATATTGTGCGAGCCAATGAGCGGTATGGCGACAAATCCGGTCAGAACAGAGCCTACTATGCCCCCGAAAGTGTTGTAAGCGTATACTTTCCCGACTGAGGCTCCCTGGGAGTCTGAGCCTGAGGCCATGGAAACCATGATCGGGAACAGAATACCAAGGAGAAACGTCATGGGTAAAAGACATATCCCCGCAACCCCGGCAAAAGAAATAAGATCAGCCCAATGCGCAAGAGGAGAATACAGGTATTTGGGGCCTGCGAAAGACAAGCCAACATGGCGCAGAACTATAAGCTCAGCAAAAGCTGTTAACCCGAGAATTATCTCTATCCAGCCAAAGGCTGTCCATGCTTTCGTGAACTTGAAGGTCTTAAAAAACAGGCTTCCCAGGGCTATTCCAACAAGGTAAACAGTCAGCACGATCGCAAAAGCATACACTGAAGTGCCCAGAGTGATGGTCAAGAACCTGGACCAGAGCACTTCATAAGACATTGCGCACGCGCCTGACAGGGCTACGATAACAAGGAAATAATGCAGCAAGGGCGATGATCTCCCGCCGAGCTCTTTAGAAAGAAGCACGGGCCTGGGAGCTGACGCAGCAGGCTTCTTATCGCCGAATCGCAAGAAATACATCAGGGCGAACAATCCAATGCTTGTATGCAGGAAAATCCCGATGCCAAGACTCGCTTTTTCCCCTAAAAGACTGATGAATACGAATCCTGCGAGCAAAGCGCCCAATGCCGCGCCCAAAGTGTTTATGCCATAGAGGAGGCTGACCCCTTCTCCGTGCTGCATCCTTCTGCCAAGATACTCGCACCCGAAAGGAAGAGTGGACCCCATTAGCACAGTGGGCGCAAGAAGGACCAGCGCGCAGATGATAAGCTGGGTAAAAGGATCGAGCCAGCCAAAAGGTATTGTTTGATGCAGTTTAGCCTGCCACAACGGCAGATGCGCAAGCATCACGCTCGCTATGATAGCGCTGAGCCCGATCCCGAGCTCAAGCAAGGCATAGATCTTAAGAGGCTGTCTGGTCTTTGACACGTAGCGGCCCGCGATCCAGCTGCCCAGGGCCAGGCCGCCGAAGAATATCGCGACTGTCATGGTCACAGCGTACACTGTCACTCCGAACACGCGGCTGGCCATGCGCATCCAGACGACCTCGTAGATGAGGCCGGACATGCCAGAACAGAAGAAAAGAAGAGCTAATAAGTACCTTGGCATGAGCCTAATGTTACCAATAATACCCTCAAAAATCATGCTGGAATATGTCATAATATATGGGAAGTTGAATGCTATTAATGAAACTAACCGGAACATCTCGCAGTAAATAAAACCTGATAGAGAGATTCTAGGAACGAGTTTGTAGCAGAACCGCTGTGTGCGGGATCAACAAAAGAAAAGTTACTAAGGAGAATTGAAAATAATGGGAAAAAGACTCTACGTTGGCAATCTGCCATACAGTACGACAGAAGAAGAACTGCGCACGACCTTTTCGTCAATCGGACAGGTCGAGAGCGTAAAATTAATCACTGACAAATTCACAGGCCGATCCAAGGGATTCGGCTTTGTTGAAATGGCAGAAGAAGCCGCAGCCCAGGAAGCTATCACCAAGTTGAATAAAACCCGCATGGGAGAGCGCGACCTGACTGTGAACGAAGCAAAACCGATGGGAAGCCGCGACAACAACAGACGTGGCGGCGGAGGATTCGGAGGAGGTCGCGACAGCAACAGAGACCGTTCCTTTAATCGTTATTAATTAAACAGTAGCGATAATTTAAAACCGTATCGGGTAAAACCGATACGGTTTTTTTATTTATGGCAGGCCTAATGAGACCCTGAACACAATCCCTACGGTATTGATCGCTTCATACAACACAAACAGCAAAGGGGCGCAAGATATTCTTTTACGCCCCTTTTAAATTCAGGAATTTAGAATTGGCTCAGTCCTGCTGCGTTTACAAGTCCTTTGCCCTGCTCATCAGCAGAGAGATTGGGAAGCTTCTGAGCATTGGCACTGAGTACTGAACGTACCTGGTCAAGTCCTTTTGCGCCTTTGGCAACCGCAAGGGCTGCAAGGCCCGCAACATGAGGGCATGCCATGGATGTTCCGGAATATGCCTCAACTCCGCCTCCGGTCACAGTCGAAGGGATCTTGACACCCGGAGCTATGAAGTCGATCTCAGGACCGCGGCTTGAGAAACTAACAATGGTATCATCCTTATCCAAAGCTGATACAGCTATTGTTGATTCATACGCTGCAGGAAAATTCACAGCTTTGCCGTCATTTCCCGCGGCAACCACCATCGCTATGCCGGCATTATTAACAGCACCTACGGCATACTTGAACAAGAAATTGTCCTGAGGAGCGCCCAAGCTCATATTGACAACATTCATGCCATTCTCAATGCACCACATCAAACCGCCTATGATGCCGAATATCGAGCCGCTTCCTTCTTTAGTCAGGACTTTAACAGCGTAAAGATCAGCTTTTGGAGCTACGCCTACGACTGCTTCACCATTAAGGGCAGCAGCCACTATTCCGGCAACATGCGTGCCATGAAAATGATCATCAGCCCACGGAGATTCCTTATCAACCGCATTATGACCGCCGCGGATATTGGCTTTAAGATCCGGATGATTCGGGTCGATCCCGGTATCAACGATCGCGACTTTGACTCCTGCGCCCTGGTTCGTATCCCAAGCAGCCGGAGCATTCACTCGCGCTACTCCCCATTGCACTTCCTTATTATCCTGAGGATCTTCTTTTGGAGCAGGAGGTTCCTGCTCAACAGGCAACGGATCCTGCGCAGGCGTATTCATGACAACATCGAGCTGAGCTACTTCCTCTTCAGGAGATATCTTGGCATCGATCCAATTAGCATAAAAATCATCGGAAATAAAATAAACCAAGGGATCAACCCTAAGGATTTCTTTCACCATGATCGTCTGGCCGGGCATAGGCGTAACTATCAAGGTGTTGATAGGCCTGAACACGCGCATAACCTCAAGCCTGTGTTTTCGAGCGAACTCAAGCTGCATGGATTCAGACACGCCATCGGCAAAAGTAACGGCAAAGCGGTCGTTGATGCCTTGTAATGTAAGTTGATTGGCTTGTGTTTTAGCGGGCGCCAGCGCCCACAAAATAAAAAAACAAACGAATACCAGATTTTTCCCTTTCATCATCCCCTCCTAATTTAGAGTGTTTTTTTAACTAGCTTTCGGTTCCAATATACAAAAATAAACCTTTGGTCAATGGAGGAATAATAAAGAAGGGATAAAGCAAAAAGGACCCGTGCCCGGCACGAGAAGAACAGGCGCTAGAAAGCTGCTTTTGGAGTGGAGATATTCTCAGTGTTACCTATGTGCTTATAAGTATCCTTTGAGATCTCGCCTATGCGTTTGAAACCCATATGCACATAGTATTTCTTTCCGGACTTGATCGACTCAGAAAACAGATCAGCGTATTTCGAGAAATCAACAGTGTACGTCGCGCCGGCCGAGAACGGTATGCTCTTCTTGAATATCTGCTTGTAGAAAAGCTGGGAATCACCGTAACTCTTCCTTAACGTAACATCTATCTGGGTTTCCTCGCCAACATAATAGTCCGCCCATCTATCAGAGAGAGTAAGAGTGAAATTAGTATTCACAGCGTCATAATCGAATGAACGCATTCGTATACCTTTAGGATCAGGCTCTGAGGCTACCTTATATAGAGCCTGGGCTTCGATTAGCGAGCTGTAGCGCTGCATATAAAGGTCATACTCATGAGAAGCCTCGCGTACATACGCGTAAGTATTGTATCCCTGCAAACAGACTTTAAAGACATCGAGCTCCCAAGGGTACATTTCCCCTCTATCTGATATCCTTATGCGGTATGTCTCGCGGTTAGAGCGGACATAGCGCTCCCGGCAGCGCTCTTTCTTTTTCTTGCGGTCATAGCGGCATACTGTTTCATAAAATCTGCTCTCAAGAGTGAATGGCCTGCATGTGAGCTCATCTTCCGGAGTAAATGACACGAAAACGCAATCGCGCGTTATGCGCTCCCTGTAAGCGGGTTTGTAACTCGAAGCAAGCTCTTGGCTCTCATCGGGAAGCAAGGCACGCTCAAATATAGAATCAGACACTGACTTTAATTTAAAATCATCCGCAAAACAAGGAGTGCTCGACACGATAAACACAAGGACCAATACCGCTGCGATCGCTTTACATGCGTTTTTCATTATTATCCCCCTTATATATTGTTTCTTGATCACTGAAATCATTATAATGAAAAATACAGGATACTAACGGACAAATTGCTTTTTGCCGATACAGACGAGACATGAGAGCAAAAGAAATAATAGGGCAGAATAATGGAATATGAGCGGAAAGACTTAATCCCCCCCGCCCAACACTCCCCCTCCAGGGGGGAGGAGAAAAATGTAAGGTGCGGCTATGGATGAATATCATGAATGATGAAGAAAGCTGCGTAAAGCGTTTCATGGCTCATCAGGAAGAAAACCCTGATGACTGGGAAATACGCAAGATCCCGGAACAATCCCACTACATAGACATCGAGGCAGTACATTTAAGATCAGGAAACAAGATCGAGTTCCAGGTAACGAAATTCGATCCTGAAAAAGTGGCTGATGAGGAGATGCACGGAAGGAGCGACAGATCGCGCGATCTTGAATTATTCGTGTCCATCGCGTGCCGCAGGATCCAGGATAAGGAGACCCACTATGGCCGCGATAACACGCTCAACCTCGTACTCCTGCTTGAACAGCTCAAGGATTTTCCGTTCGGTTTTGACAAGCTTCTTGAAAAAAGATTCTCTGAGATAATATTCGAGAGCTTCAGGGAGATCTATATAGTGTGCCCGGCGTATAATGTCAAGATCAAATAAAATACGTTAATGATCCGATCATGAGACACGGCAAAGTATCCAGAGTCCTGATCTTCACGCTAATGGCGATATCGCTGATCGCGGGCAAGCTTGCGTCAGCTGAGCGCCATATCACCCGGGAATTCACAATGATCGAGAATTCATTCACCAAGACATCGGGGGCAGCATCAAGGCCTCGCAGGATAACACGCCTCAAAAGTAAAATCCTCGCCATAACGCCTGAATTCAGCGTCAAACTTGAGGATATCGCTTCAGTTCAAAAGGGCGCTTATGTATACAGAAAAGTAGGACAGCACGAGATCGGATTCTCAATAGGCATTGACAAGGGCTCGGATGAGATGATCTGGGTCAAGCTGATCCAAGACAATATAGAGACAGCATATCCCTTAAGCCGGTTTATCGAAGGTTTCGAAGAAGACATGCCTCTTGGCAGATACAGCTTCCTTTATAAAGACAAGAACATCTCTGCTTGGCCCGCAAGCCGGAAACCGGACGCAGCAACAAAAGTATCATTCTTTGGATTGCTTGATGTGCTTTATGCGCGCACGATCCATGTGCAGTTTAGTCTGGAAGAATACGCATTAACCTATGAGGATGGAAAAATCGGCCCCATATCAGTCTCACTCCTGCAAAAAGACAGAGAGGGAAGAGTGTGGGCGACCCGCAAGCACCCAAAAGAACTTTCCAAGATCTATTGGTTTCTGGCAGTTGATGAGACATGGTACGGGATGCGCATCAAGGGAGAAGAACTCGTGTTTTATTCAAAGCCCTCGCCTGTAAAGAAACTTGGAATTTTAAAAATGACAAACTTTATCACCCCCACCCAACCTCCCCCCTCAAGGGGGAGGAGCGAAATGGGAAAAAAATAGAGGGTAAGTTTTAGAAATTGAGGCTGGCGCCGAGGCCGTAAGTGAAGCCGCCGAATCTGTACTTTGTTTTTGCAGAGCCTGCTATTGATTTTGTCTTGCCGAAATGACTTAAATATCCGAGCTCAAGATGAAGCCCGAGATCCATACTTTTGGACAAACGCAATGCCACCCTGGGTTTAAATTCCAATATTGTCTCCACATCGCTGTAGCCGCCCTTGGGAATGAAAGAGACCATATCGCCTATGGCGTTCGCGCCTGAAGCCTGCTTATAAGATGATGTTAATGGAGAGCGCATGGTTTGAAGGATCAGATACCTGCCAATGGCAGCTGAGACGCCGGCTTTGACCTTCTCGCGCTCAAGGAATAGTTTCTCGATCTTAAACATCAAAGGGAAACATAAGCTGCTCACTTCTTTTCTTAAATTAAGCTCCGCGCTTGCATCCCCGGCGGTTTCAGCTGGAAATCTTGTGCCTCCTGTGTAATTATAAGTGGCGGGTTTTGTCCATTCCCTATCCGCGTCACTGGAAGGCACATCAACACCTGTTTCAACGGCAATAGTCGCGAGATTAAAATCTTTCTTGTACGCGATGCGCACAGCAATAAGATCAAAACCAACTTTAACCGATCCCTGTTCCTCATGAGCGGATACAAGAGAGCCGCTGTTGTAAGTTTCAACCGCTTCCCTGTAAAGGTATCTGCCGGGGACATGCTTGAATCCAACGGAAAATTCTCTGTAGATCTTGTCGCGGGCGAAAAGTATTGCTGGGAATGTTATCAACAGACATGTAAACAAAAGTTTTTTTGAAAACATAAAAAGAGTCTACATAAAATCGAGAGGCCTGATCCCAGCCCTGATCCGCGCAGACCACTCCCCTGCTATCACGAACGCAAGACCCATGTTTAGACAACAGCGTGTTTTTGAGATTGCTTCGCCCTATGAGCTCGCAATGACCCTTGGGGAGCGCTTGTTATTACTTGTTAATTCTGATCTATCAGCGCTTCGATCGTATTGCGCAGGATCGATCTGCCGTGTGGGTGGGCGCTGTTGGCTCTTTCGGGATGGAACTGGAAGCCGTATATGGTGCCGGCTTCATTTCGCATTGCCTGTATGTCCGAGACTTCATTTGACGCGATCGCGATGAAGCCTTTGGGAAGCTTTTGAACTTCTTCGGTGTGGTTTTCCCAAACAACAAAATACTCATTAAAATCCTTGAATATCGGATCAGGCGGATCAGCGCTTATATAAACTTTCTCAAAACCTTTCTCATTATTGCACGAGCTGTAAGAGCTCGGATAGCTGCCCTTCTTAAATCCCGTGTTTTGCTTTTTCCTTCTTGCATCCCCGGACTTGAAACCTCCGGGTCTTTTTCCTCTTGTTCTGTTCTCATCCCTGGCCCCGAAGCCCTCAGATCTTCTTCCCGGCCTTGAGTACTCCGGCCGCCCGCCTGCTCTTGTATGATCCCTGGAGTGTGTCGGCCGGCTGTTTCCTGCTTGCCCTTGCGCTCCCCTGTTAAACCTTGACGGCGCAGCGGAATACCCGCTTCTTCTCTGATCTCCTCTGCTATCCTGGCGCGCCCTTCTATAGCTTGGAACATAGGATGGTCGTCCGCCTGATCTTGCATGATCCCTGGCGTAGGATGGCTGACCACTTCTTCCCTGTCCCGAATGCCTTCTGCCTTCATCCCTGGGCACTGAGCCCTCAGCCCTTCTTCCCTGTGATTGCGCTCCCCTGTTAAACCTTGACGGCGCAGCGGAATACCCGCTTCTTTTCTTTTCCCATTGATTAGTACGCCCGCTTTTCCCATAACCGGTTCCGAAGCTCTGAGTCCTTCTTCTTCCTGTTTTTAAGAAACTCTGTTTTCCCGGTGCTCTTTCGCTTCGCTTAAAAGGAGACATTGGCCTTCTCGCTGTGGAGCCCAAGGGGCGGGGGCGGTGAAGTCTCCTGCTCAGCGGCAAAAGCATCTGCTTCTGCGCTTTTCTGCCTGCTATGCCTGTTTCAACAAAGCAGTGTTCTCCTGTGAAAGGGTCTTCCTGCGTATGATACATGAGCGTGGAATATGTGGATGGCGTGGGAGTGAATATCTGCACTTGCTCGGGGATCGTGCCGAGTTCTCGCAAAGCGAATGTCCTGAGCGCTTTCATGTCCTCAAGCGTGCATCCCGGGTGAGCCGCGATCAGATAATAGGTCAGGAATTGCCTTTTTTCAGCCTTATCAGTGTATGCATTGAATTTCGCGATGAATTCGATCAATGACGCGATATCGGGTTTTCTCATTTTTTTAAGCACGGAATCCTGCGAGTGTTCAGGAGCCACTTTCATCTGGCCTGAAACATGATAGTTCACGATCTCTTCGAGATAAGCATCTCCGTAATTCTTATCCGCAAGCACCAGGTCATGGCGTATGCCCGATGCCACGACTATCTTGGTGATCCCGTTGATGTTCTTCAATGCTTTAAGAAGCATAAGCTGTTTGCTGTGATCCACCCTTAAAGATTTACATACTTTTGGATACATGCAGTTCTTGTCCTTGCACGCGCCGCTTTTGAGTTTCTGCTCGCACTCGAATCCGTACATGTTGGCTGTTGGTCCGCCGACATCGTGTATCATGCCCTTGAATGTTGGCAATCTTGCTATGGCGGAAGCTTCCTTGAATATGGAGCTCACGCTTCGCGACTGCACAGTGCGGCCCTGGTGCACTGAGATCGAGCAAAAACTGCATTCCCCGTAACACCCGCGGTGGGATGTGATGGAATGCCGTATCGTATCAAGCGCCCAGATCTTTCCTTGGGTCTTGTAAACCGGATGCGCATCGCGCTCAAAATCCAGATCATGGAAATAATCGAGTTCTTTCTGCGTCAAAGGTCTTGAAGGGGGGTTTTGTATTAAAAAACGCGTATCCTGCTTTTGAGCAAGGCCTTTTGCGCTTACGGGATCGCTGTTCTCGTAGAATGTCTTGAACATGCGCGCAAAAGCCTTTTTATTGGATTCGACGCCGTCATATGACGGCAGCTCAACGTAATCCTGCGGCTTGCTGTTCGATAAATAGCAGATCCCGCGGATATTCTTAAAATCCGCTCCTGTGTCCGCCTGATTCGCGTATTCCAGGACTGCGCGTTCTGCCATCCCGTATATCAGGATGTCAGCTTTCGCGTCAACCAGAACGGATCTTCTGATCTTGTTCGTAGAAAAATCATAATGCGCGATACGGCGCAGGCTCGCTTCGATCCCTCCAAGCACTATGGGAGCTGTATCCTTGAAATATCTTCTGATAAGGTTGCTGTAGGCGATAACCGCCCTGTCAGGGCGGAGCGTGTTCTGCCCGCCTACCGTATGATCATCGTTCCTGCGCTTGGCTCCTGATGGCGTGTAATTAGCCACCATGGAATCAATGCATCCCGCGCTCACTCCCCAGAAAAGCCTTGGTTTGCCGAATCGCGTTATATCGCGGTTGCTGTTGACATCAGGCTGCGCGATAATGCCCACTTTGTATCCTGCGTCCAGGAGAACCTTGCCTATCATTGCCACGCCCACGAACGGGCTGTCAATGTAGCTGTCCCCTGTGATGAGTATTATGTCGAGCTTATCCCAGCCCAGACGTTTTATCTCTTCTTTGGTAGTTGGTATAAACATGATTCCTTTTAAAATAAGCTCCTTAATTTATCCAGGGCTTCATGAGCCTGTTCAATCGTTTCTTTCCTTTGAATACGCGGCTCATAAGGCGTTTACTGTGCCTGATCGAGGTCTTCAGTATCTCCATCTCGTCTGTTCTGGTTGGTTTTCCGTTCTTTAACACGATCCTGCCGTTGACTATCACGAAATCCAGCATGGCTTCCATGGAGCACAGCACGATATTGGAGTAGATGTCATACACAGGATTGAAACTCGTATCAAGCGCGTCTAAGATCAGAATATCAGCCAACTTGCCTTCCTCTATGGAGCCTATGTCATGTTCCATGCCAAGGGCTTTCGCCGCGTTAATAGTGAACATCTCAAGTATCTGGATGGGCTTTAGCTGGTATTTCGCTCCATTAGCCTGGATGATGCTGTAAAAAGCTTTTTTCATCTCATGGAGCGGACTCATAAAATCCGCCACAGCCACGCTGTCAGTGCCAAGAGCAAGATTAACCTTGGCTTTGATCATTTCACGGATCGGAGGAAGCCCCTCGAATATTATTTCGGATGACGGAGTAAAAACAATGCTTGCCTTGTGTTTTGCCATGATATCAATGTCTTTCTTGTCCAAGTAGATGCAGTGCGCTGCTAGAAATCTTGAGTTTAAAGCCCCGATATCGCGCAGATACTGCACCGGAGTCTTTGAATGAGTCTTTGAAATGCGTTCATATTCTGATCTTGTCTGCGCAACATGCATGTGTACAAGCGCGTTCCTTGCGAATGCTTCTTTAATGATCCTGCGCAGATATCCCGGGGAAACTGTTTCAGTGGCATGGGGCGCGAAACACGGAGTTATCAGCGGATCATCGGAGAACTTGTCCGCGAATCTCAGAGCTTTGGCGAATTCCTTCATGCCTTTATGCGGTCCTTCGATATCCATCAATGTGTGCCCCAACACAGCGCGAAGTCCGAGCTCCTTTGCTGCTTTTGCCACTTCACTTATAAAATAGTAGTGATCAACAAAGCAAGTTGTCCCGCCTTTAAGCATCTCAAGGATGCCGAGCCTTGAAAACTGGTACACATCGCTTCCGCTGAGCTTCTTTTCAACAGGGAACATCAGATCATATATGTGATTCCATCCCAAATGCCATATCCCTTTGAAAACCGACATCGCAGCATGGGTATGCGTGTTTATAAGCCCGGGAAGCGCGATCTTATTCTTGCAATCAATGATCTTGCACTTGCGCAGCTTGTACTTCTTCCTTAAGTACCCTTCTTTTGCAATACATTCGATCTTATTGCCTTTTATCAGGATAGAGCGCCCTTTTAGTATGGAACGGCCTGGATCCATGGTTATAATAAGAGGGTTTTTCAACAGGATCATGTTTTTATCTGTATTTGCCATAGTCAGGGAAGTCCATTGATCGTTTCAATCGTGACAGACCTTAATTTTAATAAATACGCAAACATTAATCTTATCCCTGCTATGCCATCCTGCCCCCCGTGCGTTATCCTCTCTATAACCATAGTGGTAATAGCACTGCTCCGCTGCGCTCCGCCG
>JBHPMF010000053.1:0-16155 GCA_042563375.1 Elusimicrobiota bacterium
ATCACCCTCACCCGACCTCTCCCCTCAAGGGAGAGGAGGAAGAAGGGGCGTCTCGTCAACATTATCAACTTATTTACGAATGAACCAAAGTGTTTGATTTGTGCGTACATTTGTGCTTAATTCGTGTGCTAGAAGCGCAGGCTAAAGGAAATTCTGTGCGTGGTCCCTATATCTCCAAGCGGAAAGAAAGCATAATCCATTAAAAGCTTCTGGTAAATGAATCCAAGGCCGAATGATATCCCGGAAAATCCGTCAACATCACTCATTGTGCGGGTATTTAAACCTGTTCGCGCTGCCATTTTCCACGTGTCATTCACCGGAAAAAGATACTCAGTGCCAAAAGCGAAATAAGCAGCATTATCCTTTGGGAACGCGATATCCAAAGAGGAAATCCACTCATCTTTTATCCTGTATGAACTTCCAAGCCTCATAGCCATTGGAAGATCTTCTTCATCAACATCAAACTTCATCTTACTGCCGATATTCGTGGCTGTGAACGCGAATTTAAGCTTATCATCCATTAAGGGAGGAGCCATGATCCCCAAATCACCCGCAAAAGCGCTTGCTGAATCAATGATCTTTGATTGGATGAATTTCGCTCCAATGCCTATTGAAAAATCCCTGAGCATGCGCGCATACCCGAGTGTGATCGCCATGTCAGTCGGCGCGAATGTGCCTGTGTTTGACCCTGTCTCATCAGTCTTAGTGATGCTTCCGGCTGATAAGTGCTGTAATCCAATACCAAAAGCGCTTACATCATTGATAGGCTGGGCATAAGCCAGATAATCAAAATAACTGGATTCAATGTATAAAGCATGCATGAAAGTAGCTGTTTTGCTTGATATGTGGTTTAAAGCGCCTGTATTCCAATAAAGCGCGCTAGCATCATCCGCAACAGCAGAATAAGCCTCCCCCATTGCAACAGCACGCCCCCCCACACCAAGCTTCAAGAACCCGGCTGTTGTGGTGCCTTTGTCTTTACTGGAAAAAGAAGCGAACAGCGGAGATGTCATGCACAAAACAACAAATAACATACAACATAAAGCATACGGGGGAATGAGGAATTCCTTTATTATTCCGCCCCCCTGTCTACTTTTTCGCATCATCTCTGTATGGCCACCTTAATAGTCTTATTGCCGCCCTGGCCTTCAGCGAACACGAAATACACGCCGCTTGCGCATTTCAAGCCGTTCTCATTCTTGGAATCCCATGATGCGATTCCCGAAGCATTGGAAGTAAGCTCACGCACCAGCTCTCCCGCGATCGTGTAAACCTTTATCTTGGCATTCGCAGGCACTTGAGAGAATGTCATATTCTGATGCCCCAAAAACGGCCTGAATGGATTGGGGAATGCCTTGATAGTCGCTACAGTGCCTGACGGGCTCGCCTGCATTATCTGGAAGGTCGAGAAATGATTCGTCTGCCCTGTTACCCTGTTATTCAAAGCATCCACAGTAGATTTTAACGGCACCCACACGCCTTTGCTTATGTCATAACGCGCAACAATGAGCTGATTCTCATTGAGCCCCACAACATCGGAATCCTCATACGTGATCGTTATATAAACAAATTGTTTAGGCTTGATAGATTTATCGATACTGACCTCAATGGCCACTCCTGTTGCGCTCATGTTCGCTGTGGGCGATACTGCGGCAGGTATGGTAGCAGGCACTTCAACTGTCATTTGCACGCTTTCAGCGAATGTGTTCGGAGCTACACTTACTGTCACATCACCCGCAGGGGCCACGTATGTGATAGTCTTGCTTTCACCCGGAGCCACGCTTTCCTGCGCCTGGATCAATCCATTGGTCACAGTCGATATCTCAACTCCCGTACTGTTTAAAACAGAATCCCCATTAATCGCCCAAACCTTGTAGTAATAGGTTGTGCCTCCAACAAGGCGTGTTAATGTCGCGGTTGTGACATCTACTGTGACGCTTATTGTTGAACCTGTTAAGGCCCACCTGTCTATCCTGTAATTCGTGCCCGCGGGATTAGTGTTCGCGCCCCACTGCACTGCCACTGAAGTGATATATACATCAGTCAAGGCAAACCATGTCGGAGAAGCAGCCAGCGTATACGCTGTTACAAAGGATGAGGTTGAGTACCCTTGCGGGTTATAAGCGCTTGACGCGCGCGCATAAGCTGTGTTTGTTGAGAGATTTATCTCAGTCCAATAAGTAGTGCCAGAGGGCAGATTGCCTGATACATTGCCCCCTGTGGAGGACGCCACTCTCCACAAATGCTCACCTGTGATATCAGTCCAGCCCCACGTGATCGACGAGACTCCCAGCACACTGCTCGCAAATCCCGTGGGAGTCTCAAGATAAGTAACAGTGGAGATCCTGTTTGGAATATAAGAAGTGCTGGCCTCTGTTGAAAGCTTCACCTCGAAATAATATGTGGAACCTCCTGAAAGTCCGACATAAGTTGTAGTGTTCGTTGAAAGCAGGCCTGAGGAGATTATTGTTGAATAACTTGGATCCGAAGCAAGCACAGCATTATAACTCGCTGCGCCCAGTAAATCCCAGGTTATTGTCATGCTTGTCACATAAACCGCTCCGATATCAGGATTAAGCTCAAATCCCATTGCATTTGTCGTTGTACTGCCCGCGAACATGTAATTAGCAACATCATTCGTGTTTAAACTGCCCACACGGAAATAATACGGTGTGCCCTGGGCAAGATCGATCACAGTCAAAGTGCTCAGGGTTATGTCATATGTGGTTGAGGAATATATTGTGCTTGAGAAATTACTTGAAGCGCATGCCTCAAGAGTATAGCCCGTTGCTCCGTCAGCCAGAGCATCCCAGGCAATCGTAACTGAGGTGTAATGCACGCCTGAGAAGCTGAAAGATTCATTAACAGATGAGGCCAGGGTCACCGTGGAAACAGCGCTGGCATAGTTCGTTGTATTGTTCCAAAAAGCTCCTACTCTTAAATAATACGTTGTATTGGGATTTAAAGCAGGACTGAAAGCTGACAGGCTTATCACTGAAGCATTCACTGTTTCTGAGGATACAGGGACATCAGTGCCATCATAATTCGTGGATGAAGCATCCAATATGAATTTATCCGGAGCTGGAGTAAGAGAGCTCCATGAAGCAGTAATGCTTGCCACATAAACCTGGCTCACGCTTAACCCCTGAGGAGCAAGCTGCTGCGTAATTGTTGATATGGAGGCAGTGTAATCCGTTGTATCCCCCCACAAAGCACCTGCTCTCAGATAATATGTCGTGTCAGGGGTCAAGGATGGAGCAGTCAGCGTTACAGCGCTGCCATCCGTGGTAGATGAGGAATAAGCCGTGTCAGTGCCGTTAAAATCAGTGGAAGACGCCTCCAGAATGAATTTATCAGGACTTGTTCCCATGGCATCCCATGTGGCTGTGACAGATGTAATGAAAACGTTTGTGATCGCAAGGTTCTCAAGGGGCATGGTGTCCGTCAGAGTCGAGCCCAACACATTGTAGGCTGTTTCAACACCATCGGAATTCCTTGCCTTGACCATGAAATAATGCGTGACATTGGGAATAAGACTTGTAAATTCATTGGTTACCATGCCGGCTGTCCATCCAACGCTAGCGTCATTTGTCCCGTTAAAAACGCTTGCGCTCGATGCTTGCGCGTAATACTCAACTGTTCCGGGATTATTGTTGTCCGTCCAGGTTACTGTCGCGCTTGTGGCGTAGACATTGGAAAATATCGTTTCTGTGGACGCGGGAACGTTTGCCGCAGTATAGGATGTTATTGAAACCTCTGCTGTCTCAGCCCCATGTTGGTTTCTAGCTTTGACTGTAAAGGTATACTGAGTGTTTATGGATAAATCGCTGAATTGATAGGAAACCCCAGGGTCATATTCCTCGTTCGTGCTGACATAGCCTGAGTTATTGCGCCCTCCGATCGCATATATCTTTCCTGCGACTGCCACGGCTGCCAGAGCGCCTCTCTCCTCTGTCTGCATAAGTGCTTTAAAGCTCCAGGAATTTGTCGCAGGATCATATTCTTCGTTCGTTTTGACATAGCCAATATCGTTATAGCCGCCGATCGCATATATCTTTCCTGCGACCGCGGCAGCTGCAAAAACACCTCTGTTCTCTGTCGGCATAGGAGCTTTTGTGCTCCAGGAATTGGCTACAGGGTCATATTCCTCGTTTGTTTTAATATAGGCTACCTCATTGCGCCCGCCGATCGCGTATATCTTTTCTCCGACTACCGCAGCTGCCAGAGCGCCCCTGTTCTCTGCCTGCATGGGAGCTTTTATGCTCCAGGAATTGGTCGCAGGGTCATATTCTTCGTTTGTGTCAAAGTACGTTGAGGCATTCCACCCTCCGATCACGTATATCTTTCCCGCGATCGCAGCGGCTGCCGGGGCGCCCCTGTCCTCTGTTGGTATAGGAGCTTTTGCGCTCCAGGAATTGGCTACAGGGTCATATTCCTCATTCGTTTTAAGATAGCCTGTGCCATTATAACCGCCAATCGCGTATATCTTTTCTCCGACAACCGCAACTGCCATGATACCCCTGTTCTCTGCCTGCATAGGAGCTTTTGTGCTCCAGGAATTGGCTACAGGGTCATATTCCTCATTCGTTTTAACATAACCCGTGCCATTATAACCGCCTATCGCGTATATCCTGCCTGCGACCGCAGCAGCAGACAGATACCCCCTGTTCTCTGTCTGTATGGGAGCTTTTACGCTCCACGAATCCGCTGTAACTGTCCAGCCCTTGTCATTTGCACCCTCGCTAAAGTGTACGCCTGAGCCGGTTGAAGAGAGGTTGGTAAACATCGGAGCATAAGCTGAGATCGTGACTGTCGTAGTTGAAAGCTCATCAATATAAACCATCACAGGAATCTCGATATTTGTGATGGATGAACCCATAACCGTATAAGTACTCAGAACCATGTTCCAGTTATAAGAACCTGCCACAAAATAATACGTAGTATTGGCTGAGAGGTTCTCAACTGTTATTGAGGTCTGCGATCCATTCGCTGTAACACTTGAAAAAATTGTGCCTGTTCCATTGAAATTCGTGGAAGAAGCAGCTATCTGATACGCTTGCGCGCTGAACTCCGGCGCAGACCAGGAAAGCGTTACTGATGACTCAAACACATTAACAAGACTGAACGCAGCCTCAGGAGGAGTGGCTAAAGTTGAAGTGGAGAGTTCCGTGCCGGAATAGCTTGTTGTCTCATCAAAAAGCGCTCCCACCCTGAAATAATACGTTGTATTGGGATTCAATCCCGGATTATAAACAGTAAGCGACATTACTGAAGTATTCGTGGTCTGAGAAGCAACATTTATCTCTGTGCCGTCAAAATTCGTTGATGATGCCACGAGTATGTACTTGATCGGCACCATTATCGGAGCATCCCAGGTTACTGTGATCGATGATGTATAAACATCTGAGATCGCCATATTTTGAACTTCAGGATAAGCAATGGTCCATGTTGAACCTATTGCAGAATAACTGCTTAATGCTAAGTCCCAGTTATACGACGCAACCCTGAAATAATAGGTTGTATCATCAGAAAGCCCGCTTACTGTAGCAGACTCTTGACTTCCGAATAAAGTCACGCTTGAAATGATCGCGCCTGTGCCGTCAAAATCAGTTGATGAGGCTTCGACCCGGTATCCTTGCGCTGAATAATCAGGCTCATTCCATGAAACCGTAACAGAAGATGACATGACCTCAATAATGCTTAATGGCCCGTCAGGGGCAAGCGCGATCGTGGAAGTTGATATGGCTCCTGCATAATTAGTGGTATTGACCCACAGGGCTCCTGCTCTCACATAATATGTTGTGTTGGGATTTAAAGCCGGACTGAACACAGACAAACTGATAACATCAATATTGGTAGTTTCAGATGACACAGCAGTGTCTGTCCCGTCAAAATTAGTAGAAGAAGCTTCCAAAATGAACTTATCAGGATCAGGATTGGTCATGGAATCCCAACTTGCCGTGATAGAAGACCTGTGAACATTATCAATTGCAACATTCACAGGAGCGGGCGAGAACGCGGTGAAAGTTGAGCCTAAAACAAGATACGCTGTCTCCACTTGAGCGGAATTCCTCGCTTTTACTCTTACATAATAAGTGGAATTAGCTGAAAGAGTCTTGGGCTCAGTTGAAGTCTCGGTTATCCATCCTACAGCCACGTCTCCTGTTGCGTTATGCAGTTGAGAAGTTGAAAATTCCACATAATACTCAGCTGTGCCCGGATTGCCATTATCAGCCCAGGAAACAGTCATGCTTGTGGCGAACACATCAGAGAATGTGGGGACAGTGGTTGTGGGGATATTTACTGCTGTGAATGAAGTGATGGAAATGGAGCCTGTTTCCACTCCAAGCTGATTGCGCGCCTTAACAGTGAAAACATATTCAGTGTCAATTGTTAATCCTGTGAAGCGATGAGAAACTCCCGGATTATATTCTTCGTTTGTAGCAAGATAGCTGTCATCATAACCACCGATCGCGTATATCTTTCCGCCCATTGCAGTAGCAGACAAATAGCTCCTCGCAACTACTAGGGGAGCTTTTGTTTCCCAAGAATTCGTCGCAGGATCATATACCTCATTTTTATCAATGTAATTGCCATCATATCCTCCGACCACATATACTTTACCGCCTGCTGTTGCAACAGCCTGCCTACCCCTGCCCCCTGCTTGCATTGGAGCTCTTGCGCCCCAGGAATCTGCTGCCGGGTCATATTCCTGGTTCGTGTCAACATACCCGCTGCCATTATACCCGCCGATTACATATATCTTTCCGTTCACTGCTACAGCGCCCATTCTGCCCCTGCTCTCTATCTCTATGGGACTTTTCACTGTCCAGGAACTGGTCCCGGGATCATACTCCTCGTTGGTAGTTACATAGCCTGTGCCGTTATATCCTCCAATCGCGTATATCTTATTATCAACTGCCGCGGCAGCAAACACCCCCCTGCCCTCTGTGGGGATAGAAGCTTTTGCTGCCCAGGAATTTGATTCAGGGTCATATTCTTCATTGGTAGTAACATAACCGCTGCCATTGTATCCACCGATCGCGTATATCTTCCCTCCGACTGCCACAGCAGACAGATAGCCCCTGTTCTCAATCTGCATGGAGGTTTTCGCATCCCAGGAATCCGTCACAGGGTCATATTCCTCGTTAGTGGCAACATAACCACTGCCATTATACCCGCCGATCACATATATCTTTCCGCCTACTTCCGCTGAAGCGTGCCTGCCCCTGTCCTCAACCTGCATGGAAGTCTTTGTGGTCCATGTATCAGCGTTCACTTCCCACCCCTGCCATGATGGAGTAGCGCCAATGCCGAAATTCACGCCTGAGCCTGTTGAAGCAAGGTTCGTGAATGTCGGAGCATAGGCTGATATCGTGACAGTTGTGCTTGAGAGTTCATCAACATAAATGGCTGTTGGCGCTTCCAAGCGGGTCACAGAAGACCCCATATGGGAATATGAGCTCAAAACCATGTTCCAGTTATAAGAAGCTCCGGCAAAATAATATGTGGTATTCGATGAGAGATTCTCAACCGTGATCGAGGTTTGAACGCCGTTCAATGTGACGCTTGACAAAGTCGTGCCTGTGCCGTTGAAATTCGTGGAAGAAGCCACAATCTGATAACCTTGAGCTGAGTATTCAGGTTCATTCCAGGAAACCGTAACCGAAGACAGATAAGCCGCTGAAACGCTGAATGGCCCATCAGGAGCAAGAGCCAGGGTTGAGGTGGATATTACATCAGCGTAATCAGTTGCATCCCCCCACAATGCCCCTGCTTTCAAATAATAGGTTGTGTTTTCAAGAAGCGCGGGGCTGTAAACCGTAAGAATTGTGACATCCGTGTTCGTTGTTTCCGATGACACAGGCGTATCTGTTCCGTCAAAATTAGTTGATGATGCTTCCAGGATGAATTTATCGGGACTCCCAAGGATCGCGTCCCAGGACACTGTGATCGATGAGCGGAATACATTATCAATGCCCACATTCTGCGGAGGACCCATAGCCGTTCTAGCGGAACCAAGGTTCAGATAAACAGTTTCAATGCCATCAGAGTTCCTGGCTTTAACCATAAAGTAATAAGTCGTAAAAGGAGACAGGCTGGTAGCAGCCGCGGATGTAATATCGGCAGTCCAGCCGAAAGACGCGTCTGACGCGCCATCAAAAGTGCTTACAGTGGAAGCTTCAAGATAATACTCTGCAGTTGCCGGGTTATTGTTGGCATCCCACCACACTGTTATGCTTGAACCTGCCACCTCTGTGAACGTGGAAACAACGCTCGCAGGAGGATTGACAGCTGTATAAGAAGAGACAGAGAATTCAGAAGTCTCGATCCCATGCTGATTCTTTGCCTTAACCCTGAACACATATTGGGTATTGATCTCAAGGTCCGTGAATGTAGTCGATACACCGGGATCGTATTCCTGCACTATCTTTAATTCAGTGCCGTTCTCTCCGCCCGTAACATATATCTTGCCGTTAATAGCAGAAGCAGTAAGCGCTTGCCGCGGCACGGCCATAGGACTTCGCGTGCCCCATGTATTGGCCACGGGATCATACACTTCATTCTCTCCAAGCACAACAGCTGCAACATTATTCTTGCCGCCGATAGCGTATATCTTGCCGCCGATCGCCGCACTGGCCGAAAGATACCTTTCAGTGGGCATAGATGCTTTTGTCGTCCATGTGTCGGTATTGGGATCGTATTCTTCAGTGATCGATAATACGTCAGTGCCGTTCTCACTGCCACCGATCACATATATCTTGCCATTAACAACTGATGCAGTCGGGCCGTTTCGATTGCTAGAGAGAGCAGCTTTAGTTGCCCATTTATTCGTTATTGGATCATATACCTCATTGATATCCACATAGCCGCTGCTGCTGTTCCATCCTCCTATAACATAGATCTTGTTCTCAACCACCGCACTTGCCACGAACTGGCGCTTCGAAGGCATATCAGCCCTTGAGACCCAGGTGTCAGTAATAGGATCGTATTCTTCGCACTCGTTCCTGCTGGAAGATGCTCCGCCTATAGCATAGATCTTGCCTCTGACAGCAGCCACAGCCAACCCATTGCGTGATGTGAGCATCGGCTCTCTGGTAGTCCATGCATCAGTGACCGGATCGTATTCTTCATTAAGAGCTGATTTGCCGACGTTCCAGCCGCCTATCGCGTAGATCTTACCTCCTACCACAGCGCTCCCATGAACATATCTGCCGTTCGCAAGATCTGCCTTTGAACTCCATTGGTCAGCAGTAGCGGTCCAATCAGTCCATGTGCTGCCGGATGAAAATGCTAAGCCGCCTGAAACAGCGAGATTCGTAAAATCAGAAGCATAAGCTGATATCGTAACCGATGTGGTCGAAAGCTCGTCGATGTATACAGCAGTAGGAGTTTCCATAAGGGTTATGGTCGAGCCCAGATTCAGATATGTTGTTTCAACATCATCAGAATTCCTTGCTGCCGCCTGGAAGAAATAAGTTGTATTAGCAGAGAGTCCTATGGCAGCAGTGGAAACCATGCCCGCCTCCCAGCCGATGCTAGAATCGCCTGAACCATTAAATGAACTCAATGTGGAAATTTCAAGATTGTATTCGACTGTGCCGGGATTATTATTGTCCGTCCATGTGACTGTCGCACTTGTAGTATATACGTCCGAAAATATCGTGGCAGTTGACGCTGGAATGTTTGCAGCAGTATATGATGTGATCGAAACTTCAGAAGTCTCTGTTCCATGCTGATTACGGGCTTTAACTTTAAAAGCGTATTGAGTATTAGGGGTCAGAGCTGTGAAACTGTACGTGACCCCGGTATCATACACAGTATGCGTGCTGTTATAAGCGGCACCGGCATCAGTACCGCCTATTACATGGATCTTGCCGTCAACAACTGAATTTGTGATCTCCTTGCGTCCCGCTGATATTGCTGATTTGGTTACCCATGAGTCGAGGAACGGGCTATAAGCTTGAGTCTCCAGCACATAAGCTCCGTTCCAGCCGCCTATAGTGTAGATCTTGCCGCCCGATGCCGCGACCGTGTGATAAGCGCGGCCAACAGGTATATTCGCTTTTGAGGCCCATGTATTAGACGTTGGATCGTATTCCTCGTTTTTTTGATAGTAAGCGCTGCCATTAGTACCGCCCATAGCGTATATCTTATTCTCAATAACAGCGCATCCCAGATATCTGCGGGAAATAGCCATAGAAGCCCTGGTAGCCCATGAGTTAAGAGCCGGATCATATTCCTCATTGGTCGCTACCGGATTAGGCACGTTATGTCCGCCAATCACATAGATCTTGTTTCCGACAACAGCGCTGCAATGGGCAAAGCGGCCTGTGGGGATCGCAGCCCTGGTTTCCCATGTATCAGCCTCGGGATCATATACCTCGTTCTGATCATAATCAGCGGCAGCGCTACCGAATACATATATTTTATTTCCCACAACAGAGCTTGCCATATTTCCCCTATCTGTCAGCATTGAAGTGCGTGTGGTCCAGGAATTCGTAGCAGGGTCATATTCTTCGTTAATGCCGATATAAGCAGTATCTCTGCCTCCGATCGCGTATATCTTCCCGCCTGCCGCTGAACTTGTCAGCCTATAGCGGGATGTGGGCATAGGAGCCCTTGCGCTCCATGAATCAGCGCCTGATACCCAGCCTTCGTAAACACTGTCTTTGGCGAAATTCAAACCTGCGCCCGTAAGTCCGGCATTCGTGAAATCAGAAGCAAAAGCTGAAACCACAACGGAAGTCGTTGAAAGATTGTCCATGTAAATTGAGATCGGGGGTTCCATGAGCGTCATGGTGGAACCAAGATAAAGGTACATTGTCTCGATATCGTCTGAGTTTCTCGCATTGACCCTGAAATAGAAAGTCGTGTTCCCGTCAATATCTGAGACCTGCAGCGACGCTATATCAGGCACCCAGCTTGAAGACCAGTCATCAGTGCCGTCAAACGCGCTTGAAGTAGACATATCAACCGAATATGCGGCAGTATTGGGGTTGTTATTTTTATCCCAAGATACTGTCACGCTCTCAGTGGACACATTGGAAAGCGGCGTTGCAGCGGCGACAGGAGGATTAACCGCTGTATAGGAGGTGATAGACACGACTGTTGTTTCCATGCCATGCTGATTGCGGGCTTTTACATAAAAAGTATATGACTGGTCAGGAGTCAAGCCTGAAAAGCGGTAAGATAAGCCTGGGAAATATTCTTCTGTCGCGGTCATATAGCCGCTCCCCTCATTGTGTCCTCCTATTACATATATCTTGCCGCCTACAACAGCGCCCGATACTCTATTATTAGCATCCGCAAGCGACGGTCTTATCTCCCAGGAATTTGAAACTGGATTGTATTCCTCATTAAGATCACAATCGCCCCCGTTATATCCTCCGATCGCATATATCCTGCCCCCGGCTGCAACTACCCCATGATCGTATCTCTTCGTTGACATGGAAGCTTTTGTCTCCCATGAGTTCGTGGCAGGATCATATTCTTCAGTAAGATCAACTTTTAACACGCTATCATTGAGCCCCCCTGTCACATAGATCTTGCCCCCAACTGCTGCGCCGGCTAAAGACATTCTTCCCTCTGAGGGTGTCGGCGCTTTTGTGGTCCATGAATTCATAGCAGGATCATATTCTTCATTGGTCGCGATCAGCACGCTCGGGGCATTGATACCGCCGATCGCATATATCTTTTCATTGACGACCACAGCAGCCAACTGCCCCCTGCCGGTAGGCATAGGAGCTCTATCGCTCCATGAATCAGCCTCTGGGTCATACTCTTCATTAGTGCTCACATAAGTGGTCCCGCTGTTCTTGCCTCCGATCGCATAGATCTTGTTTCCGACCGCAGCTGCCTCCAGTTCGGTCCTCCCGTTCGCCATGGAAGCTCTCACAGCCCATGAATTCGTGGCAGGATCATACTCCTCGTTTGTTTTCACGTTCTCACTGCTGTCATATCCTCCAATAGCATAAATCTTCCCCCCCACTACAGCTACAGCATGATAGATCCTTCCGCCTCCGGGCATCACGGCTTTCGTGGTCCATGAGCCCGTTGAAGTGGTCCAACCTGTCCACCCGTCAGAATCCTTCTGGAAATTGAATCCTGTGCCCAATCCAGTCAAGTTCGTGAACGTGGAGGAATAAGCTGACACGGTAATAGCTGTGCTTGAAATCTCGTCAACATAGATGCCGGGAGTCTCGATAAGAGTGCAGGTCGAGCCTATATTAAGGTACACGGTCTCAATATCATTGGAGTTCCTCGCCTTTACTCTGGCGTAATATGTCGTATTCGGAGAAAGCCCTGCGGGCTCAACGGAAGCGCTGCTGGCAAGCCAGCCTGAATCAACATCACCTGTTCCGTTGAACATCTCCGTCGTAGACACTTCAACATAATAATCCTCTGTGCCCGGGTTATTATTAATGCTCCAATTCACGGTCATCCCATTGGCGGAAACACCTGAAAAAGGCACAGCAACCGCTGCGGGAGGATTCGCTGCTGTATAGGATGAGATCGAGACTTCCGCGGTTTCTACGCCATGATGATTGCGCGCTTTGGCTGAGAATGTATATGATTGGTCAGGCGTGAGCCCTGTGAATTGTTTTGAAAGCCCTGTGTCGAATTCTTCATTCTCATTCCATGTGCTGCCGCCCAAAGCATATATTTTGCCCTCGACAGCTTCGGTCGCCAGACTGCTTCGAGCTGTTGGCATATCATCCCTTGTTGTCCAGGAGTTTTGAACCGGATCATATACTTCTGAGTTGTCCAGCGACGCAATATAATAGCCCCCAATAACGTATATTTTCCCTCCGATCGAAGGGCTATTCGGAGACAAATATATACGCGAGATAGGCATATCTTTCTTTGTTGTCCAGGTATCGTTTGCCGGATCATATACCTCATTGTAATCCTTGTAAGTGCCATTCCAGCCGCCAATCACATAGATCTTGCCATTAACCACAGAGCTCGTCGGAGAATAGCGCCTTTGAAATCCTGTCACGCTTTTTGTTGTCCAGGAATTTGTAGCAGGATCGTATTCTTCGTTTTTCAGCATATAACCCGTAGGCAATCCGGCCCCATTTCTGCCGCCTACTACATAGATTTTGTTTCCCACTGCTTGGCTGGTAATAAAGCCGCGAGCTGTGGGCATAGGGGCTCTTGTTACCCAGGCATCTGCTTCCGGGTCATATTCTTCATTTGTAGCCAGATAAGAGGTGTTTCCAGCGCCGATCGCATAAATCTTATTGCCGACAACAGAAGCGGTCAGGCGTTCGCGCGCAGTGGGCATAGCGGCTTTAGTTGCCCAGGAATTCGCCACAGGATCATATTCATTGGTTACCTTCGTTACCTCGACATTGTTATATCCGCCAACTAGATAAATTTTCCCTCCCACAACAGCGCTTGCATGCCTTGTACGCAACATAGGCATGCTGGCCCTTGTTGTCCATACTCCCGGAGCTGCTGCCCAACCCTCATACGAACTGTTTTTGGCGAAGTTTAATCCTGCGCCTGTTGCGTCCAGGTTCGAGAAAGTCTCAGCATACGCGGACACAGTGATCGAAGCTGTTGAAAGCTCGTCTATGTAGAGGTTGGTGATCGGCTCCACATGCGTTGCAGTGGCAGCAGCCACTGAATACACAACAGCGTCTTCGTCTTTGACCTTGAAATAATATGTGGTATTAGGATTTAAATTTACATAGGTGGTTGTTACTTGCCCCTGAAGACCTGATTCCGATGAGATCCACACGGAAAAATTGCTTACTGTTGAAATAACCATAAGTGGGGTATCAGCCCCGTTCACCAGGTCATACTCCCAAGTGATAACCGTTGAACTGACAAAAGTCGCCCTGTTATTTGTCGGAGCAGCATCATTGATCGTCAAGACATCGCTCACAGGCGCTGTGGATGAGGTGGCGCGATTGTTCACAGCTCTTGCCCAAAATGTATATTGCGCGTTAGCTAGCGGAGATACCGTAAAATCAAAATCCTCGGAAGCTTCATCAAAAGCGCCATCCACAGGATTCCCCGAAATCCAGCTTCCACTGTCGATCTTGTATTCCACATCTGATATCGTGTTGATCGTCATATCCCTGCCGCCGCCCCAGGGATTATCATTGGTACTGGATATAACCACAGCTGTGCCTGAGAATGTTGGCGTATCATCAGCAGTGGGATCAGGATTATACGCGTTGATGGTTATGGTCGGTGTAGTGTCTAAGATGTCGAATATCTCATTGCCATTGGAATCTCTCCACCCAAGCATCTGTCTTGTATACGGGCAAATATCTCCATTGGTGAATGGAGCTACCTGGCCCCGCATAATACAAGCATCATCTGTTATTCCGTCATTTTCATTATTTCCATTTTGAATGTTTAAGTATCCGGAACGATCAGTTACAGAGTTTCCAGCTGAAGCATATTCATCAAACGCATAGAAAATGTGCCCTGTTTCATGCGCGATAGCCATATCCATATCGTTAATTCCATAACCATTATTATCATAGGTCACTACCTGATAAGGCCCGCCAAGATACGCGTATGCGAACATGCCGTCAGCAAGCGTACCATCACTATCATGCCAGCTGTTTATCACAAAAATAACAAAGGCCCAATCAGTATTATTAGTATCCCTCAGGTCATCAGCATAATGCCTGACTCTTTGTTTCGAAGTCCCGTCTATATAACCTAATTTGCCGGGCCCCATAACATCATTCACCCAGTTTACTTCGTCAGGACTTCCGGAATTACGCTGAATCGGTTCGTATTGAGTATTAACCACAGTAGACACATACACAAATGAAAGAGAAGCGCTTGAAGCTCCGCCATGATAAGCCCACCAGTCAAGTCCATTCTGGATCTCAGCCATTACTGTTGTTGTTGATGGTTCTGAGCCATCCGCCTTCCACGTCTCTGAGTCAATATCCGTTGTTCCGTCGCTCTCAAGAAATATTACCCCAACCGCCACATCCCCCATAAAAAACTCGCTTAAATCATCATCCGTAGCCCCATACGGCTGAGCGAACATCGCTTGGGTGGTGAAAAGCAGCAAAAGAACGGATGTCATTGCGAGCCCTAGCCCCTTAATATCTATCAAGAAACTAGGGCGCGGCAATCTCAAGCCCACAGCAAACTTGAGATTTTTCACTTCACTTAAGATAACACCAAAACCCCTCATCATTCCCTGATCGCGTCCCCTTTCGGAGGCTCTGGCTGTCCAATTTTCAATGTACAGACATTTGACCATAGGCTGATAATACTGTCATTTCCAGCCATGATCCGCAAGTAATAAGTCTTATCAAATCCCAAACTTGTTCTGGTTAATTTAAAGTAGGTTTTTTCAATGATCTCATCTGTTAAGGTGGGATCAAACGAATCAGCCTGTGCGATCTGAACTCTATAATATGTTGCGCCAAGAACCGCGTCCCATTTAACAGGCAATTTACCCTTAAGTTCAAGTGTTTTTGGCAGAACAACCGCGCTCAACTCTGCCTGACCATCAACAGGAGGCGCTTTTGCAGGCTTCATACTGCTTCTGACCTGGAATGTCGCAGTATTAGACCATGCGCTTTCCCTTGTTTGCCCCTGCGACTGACTCATCAGGTCAAGGGCTTTGACTCTCCAGTAATACGCCCCAACATTAACAAGCGCCAATGGCATGTTGTATTTATGATTATTGATCACAGCGTTCACTATGAAAGATGAAAAATCCGGGCCAGGGCTTATCTGGATCCTGTAATGCGAAGCTCCTTCAATATTATTCCAATGAAATGAAAGTTTACTGCCACTTATTACCTGATCCTGCTGAGCTTGAGATATTGAAGGAGCAACAAGCAGCGCACCAGCGTACTTCCTGTTCCAGATCCTCCCTGCCATGACAGCAGAACCACCGTATATATTAAGGGAAGCTGGATTTACAGCGCTCCTAAAGATCACAGCACCAAATTTTGAAGCAAGCTGAGGATCAAGACTGCTCGGAATATTACCTATTCCGGAATTAGGCGGATAAGAATGCGTGAGCTTGCCCCCATTGTGCTTTATAAAATGCCTGACACTATTTAAGACTTTTATATCCTGAGAATTAAGGATAAGGAGAGTGTTATTATTGGTTTTGGCGAAAACTTGGGATTGGGGAATAATCATTGAAGATAACAG
>JBHPMF010000054.1:0-16111 GCA_042563375.1 Elusimicrobiota bacterium
GAGAAGACCAAGACTCAAGAAACAGGAATGCTTATTCCTGCGGTGATCACGATATTCGAAGACAGAAGCTTCATGTTCATCACCAAGACACCGCCTGTATCAGCGCTGATAAAAAAGACGTCCCAGCTTGCCAAGGCAAGCCAGGCGCCAGGCAAAGACAAGGTCGGCAAACTCAAGCAATCCCAGGTCAAGGAGATCGCCACTACCAAGATACAGGATTTAAACACTACTAATGTGGAAGCGGCATGCCGCATGGTCGAAGGAACAGCCAGATCAATGGGCATAGATGTGGAACAAGACTGAGGTTTATATATGGCAACAACAACCAAAAAACGCAAGGAAATAGAGAAGCTCGTAGACAAGAACAAACTTTACCAGCTAGCCGAGGCAATCGATATCGCCATTAAGAGCGCTAAGTCAAAATTTGACGAATCCATCGAAATACATGTGGCGCTCGGAGTGGACCCTAAAAAGACGAACCAGCAGGTCCGCGCAAGCGTGACTCTTCCAAACGGCACCGGAAAAACCAAGGTTATCGCATGTGTGGCAAAGGGCGAAAAAGTAAGAGAAGCTCAGGAAGCCGGAGCGGATCATACCGGAGAGATGGACCTGGTCACAAAAATAGCAGGAGGATGGCTTGGTTTTGATGTTCTGATCGCCACGCCTGATATGATGAAAGACCTAGCAAAACTCGGCAAGATACTCGGACCAAAAGGCCTCATGCCCAACCCAAAAACAGGAACAGTAACATTCGACATTGCAAGAACAATAAATGAGATCAAGAAAGGACGGGTTGATTTCAAGGCTGACGGACAGGGAAATGTCCACGGATCAGTCGGTAAAGCATCATTCGGCAGCGAGAAAATCCTCGCCAACGCTGCTGCCTTCTATTCCGCAGTAATGCATGCAAAACCATCGGATTTCAAAGGCGTGTATGTTAAATCACTGGCAGTGTGCTCGACACACGGACCCGGAGTACGCATCAATTTCAATAACATCGAACAATAAGCAAGTCGTGTCTGTGAATCAAGGAGGAAATAAATCAAATGGAAGGTAATATAGTACTACCACCGTTCGGGCAAACCGAATGGGCCATTCTCTGGGGCGTCTTAATCAGCGCTCTTATCGGGATAGGTTATGCATTGTATCTTGTCAGAAGCGTGCTGGATGTACGCGTAGACAACAAAAAAATGCTTGAAGTAGCGCAGGCGATCGAAGAAGGCGCTATGGCATATCTTAGACAGCAGATGAAAGTAATGTCTTTCTTTATCATAGCCGTTGCTATTCTTTTATACGCTGTCTATGTACCACTTTTTGGCCAGAGACTCGCTATCGGCATCTCGATCGCGTTTCTTATGGGCGTATTCGCTTCATATGGAGCAGGCGCCATAGGAATGTGGCTTGCTGTAAAAGGCAATGTCAGAAGCGCGTTTTTGGCTTTCAGAGGCATCGGCCCTGCTCTTGAGATCGCATTCAGGAGTGGAACTGTTGCTGGGATGTTCACGGTGGGATTCGGACTCATGGGAGCCACCATTATCTTCCTGATCTTCAGAGAGGAAGCTATGAAGGTTCTAGTCGGATTCGGTTTCGGCGGAGCATTGGCTGCGCTGTTTATGAGGATGGGCGGAGGAATCTACACAAAAGCCGCAGACGTTGGAGCGGACCTTGTTGGCAAAGTCGAGCAGGATATACCTGAGGACGACCCGAGGAACGCAGCCACCATCGCTGATAACGTAGGCGATAACGTGGGCGACTGCGCCGGAATGGTTGCAGACGTGTTTGAATCCTACGAAGTGACCCTCGTGGCAGCTATCATTCTTGCCGCCGGATGTCTCATTGACCCCGGATTCACCGCCACTTATGGCGAGTATGCTTCGAGTTTTGCATTGAAACTCATGATATTCCCGCTCATAATCAGAGCGCTCGGAGTATTCACAAGCTTGGCCGGAACATGGTCAGTCAAAGAGAAGGGGCCGATCACCGACCCCATGAAACCCATAATCCGAGGCTACATCGTCAGCTCAGTGCTCAGCATCGTCGGATTCTTCGTGATCAATTACTTCTACTTAAGAAACCCCGTCTCCGGAGCCGTTGACTGGCGTTTCGCCTGGGCAACAACAGTCGGAATAGGACTAGCAGTAGTCACTCTCTATCTAACCAACTACTTCACACACCCCGGAAAAACCCCGACATCAGAAACAGCAGCAGCTGCAAAAACAGGGGCAGCCACAGTAATCCTCAGCGGAACAGCAGCAGGGCTTGAATCATCCGTCTGGTCAGTAGTCGTGATCAGCGCCACGATCATATCATCAGTAGTCATATTCGGCACTGACGTGGCACTTGCGGCCTACGGAATAAGCTTGGTAGGTCTTGGACTGCTCACAACCACGGGATTCATCCTGGCAATGGACACCTACGGACCCATCACAGATAACGCTCACGGAATATTCGAGATGAGCGGAGAACAGAACGAGGAAGTAAATAAGACCCTCAGCTGGATGGATGCTATCGGCAATACGACAAAAGCCCTCACCAAGGGCTTGGCCATCGCCACAGCAGTGATCGCAGCAGTCAGCTTGTTCAGATCATTCATCGACGAGGCGCACCTGACAGCCATAGGCATTCAGGTGAACATGCCTCTGGTGTTCGTGGGGCTCTTAATAGGCGGATCAGTTCCGTTCCTATTCAGCTCATTCGCTATCAAGGCAGTGGGCAGAGCAGCCGCTCTCATCGTTGAAGAGGTGAGAAGGCAGTTTAGAGAGAAACCAGGGATCATGACGTTCAAGGAGAAGCCGGACTACGGAGCATGTGTCAACATCGTCACAGCTGCAGCGCAGAGAGAGCTTATCGCTCCCGCAATACTCGCGGTAGGCGCTCCCATAGCAGTGGGCTTCGGACTCGGAGTCGGAGCGCTAGGCGGATATCTGGCCGGCGCGATCCTGACCGGACAGCTCATGGCAGTGTATCTGTCAAACGCCGGAGCGATCTGGGATAATGCCAAAAAGAAGATCGAAGACGGGTTCTTGGGCGGCAAAGGAACTGATTGCCACAAGGCAGCAGTCATCGGCGACACAGTCGGTGATCCGTTCAAAGACACGGCCGGACCGGCGCTAAACCCCCTGATCAAGGTTATGAACCTGGTAGCTATTATGATCGCACCATTCGCGATAAGAGACATCTCTATGGGATACAGGGTCTTGATCGTGGCAGCAGCCTTAATAGCGCTTGGTATTGCCATTATGATGAGTAAGAAGCACGTTGAGATAGCTTCTTCGGACTCTGGAAAGGGCACGGATAACAAGAAAACGCGAACGCCGCAGACAACAGCCGTTTAACGAACGGATAATTTAAAGCGAGGTAAACATATGCGTAAAAAAGTCACAGTGGTAGGCGCAGGAAACGTAGGCGCGAGTTTAGCTGAAAGGCTTCACACGTCAGGCCTTGTAGACGTCGCCTTGATAGACATCCCTCAAACAGAGGGCATGCCAAAAGGAAAAGCCTTAGACATCGAGCAGGCAGGACACACCCTGCGCTCAGACAGCAAAAGCACAGGCGGAACTGATTATGAGATCACGAAGAACTCAGACATCGTGGTCATCACAGCCGGACTTCCGAGAAAACCGGGAATGACAAGAGAGCAGCTCCTTGATACAAACGCCAATATCGTTAAAAGCGTTGTCAAGGCAGTACTGCCGGGAAGCCCCAATGCCATACTCATCATCGTCACGAATCCGCTTGATGCCATGTGTTACGCAGCTCTTAAAGAAAGCAAACTTCCAAGAGAGCGCGTGATCGGAATGGCAGGCATATTGGATCAGTCCAGGATGGAGCATCTTATGGCCAAAAAATTCGGCGTATCCGTCGAGAATGTGCATGCGTGCGTTCTTGGCACACACGGCGAAACAATGGTGCCGGTGCCCTCATACTCAACAGTCTTCGGAGCTCCGATCACAAAATTCCTAAAGGAAGATGAGATCAAGGAGATCGTCACAAAGACAGTCAAGGGCGGAGCTGAGATCGTAGGGCTTCTTAAATTCGGAAGCGCTTACTATGCTCCAAGCGCCAGCATCATGGAAATGGTGCTAGCTATCGTGCTTGACAAAAAGAAGATAGTGCCATGCTCTGTGTATCTTAACGGAGAATTCGGCCTTAAGGACGTGTATCTGGGGGTACCCGGAATACTCGGAGAAAAGGGTCTTGAGAAAGTGTTTGAGATACCGCTGAGCACCGACGAGAAAGCAGCTTTGAATAAAGCCGCTGATGCAGTGAAAGAAATGCAGAGTATCGTCGCGAAACCGGCAGCAGCATGTAAAGCATAAGAAATCTTAAATTAAAAAACCCTGTCCGGGCAACCGGACAGGGTTTTTTGTTTCTCCCCCCGCCACTTAAAACTATCCCAAAGAATCAAGGATCAGCTTTGGATCGCGGGCAATAGCAGTATAAAAAGAAGAATCTTCCAGGACGCATGAAAAAGTATCCGAGGAAGCGAGCTCGTCTTTGAGTTGCAGAAAATCCTCTATGCTGTCAGCCTCGAATATAAAAGCGCAAAGACTGTCATCCAGGCTCACGGTTGTTTTCAAAAATCTGATCGATGAGTTGCCGGAAGACTTCTTTGCAAGTTCCTCAATGACAGTGTCTTTCTCCTTGCGCGGTAAAGAACCGAATCTGCCGCCCTTATTAACGGCCATTAAAAACATGAACTCCTTGCCAAAAGGCTTAAAGCTTTTGGGCGTCTGGAAAAGCAGGGAACGCTTAAGGCTCAGATAAGGACCAAGGCTTGTGCGCGTGATCTTGGACGCGAAATCCTCGACAAGGTCAAGACTCTCCGCCATGAGCCAGAACATGAAATCACAATCCTGCCGCGTGGCTATAAGGCTGTAGCTTAAAAGCATGGCCTCATCATCCCTGTAGCCGTCAACGACAGAGAGCGCTTCCTCCTTGGCCTGAAGCCTGATATTAGCATCAAGCTTTCTAAAGGTCTGATCTATCTTGTAAAAACTGAAACGTGAATATTTCACTGTCATCTTGTTTTCATCATGCTTATTATCTTTTGCTTCTGTATCAGAACTCATTTATTATTGTCCCCTTGCGAATCAAACGCTTTCCAATGCGTCTTTCTGCCTGTCAAGCTCAGCGTTTCCGCCCTTCCACACATGCCTTAAGAACGCCTCATGGGTCCATGGCATTTTCATTTTAAATAATTTTGCTATCGCAATAGCGTATTCGCGTATTTCCCATTGCGCGTGCTCTTCAGCGCGCAGGAACATGAAATTCATCAAGCTCCTGGAATTTATCGTCCAGTAGAACTGTGTGTACAAAGACACGGGCAATGCCATGCGCGCCATCTCTCTTGCTACCCCCATATTGATAAGATCCTTATAAGCTTTAAAACTTGTATCAATGGATTTTTTGTAAATGCTCAAAGCCTTGCGTTGATTTATCTTTTTGGAATCCTTGAGCGAACCCTGTTTGTTTACGATGTCCTGAATCCTGAATTCCTTTGGAACATAAAATTCATCAGTCATCTGCGAATATCTCGCGCTTTTTTCATTCGTCGAACTCCATCTATGGCGGATCCATTGGCGCATGACGAATATCGGACAGCTCACATGGAATTTGAAAACAGAATGCTCGAAAGGCGTAAGGTGCTGGTGCTTTAAAAGATAACTGATAAGTTTTTTGTCTCTGTGTTCATCTTTGACGTCTTTGCCGAAAGAAACCCTGGCTGACCTTACAACTCCCAGGTCCCCGCCGATAAAATCAACCAGACGCAAAAACCCTTTATCCAGGATCTTTTGATTCAACAGAGAAGAGTCCTTCATAGATTTTTGTTCCTATTACAAGAAGCTATTTTATTATCCTTAATAAGTTGCGCAAATGCAACAAAGATACCGGCTTAATGCTAAGCGCTTGCGCGTTTTTGCGCGCGAAAAAAAGAAGGGCGCAAGAACCTGAGCGCATACGCTATCGCGCAGATATAAAAACACCACCTGAACGAGTAGAAATAATACGGAGCAGGCCCCTGGTGTTGGGTAAGGTAAGCCGGAAAACCGAACAAGAACAGTGCGATGAAAATTGAAAGAACGCTGAATCTTGATTTCCCGTAAAGCCTGCGCATCTCAAAAAGAGCCAGAACGAATACAGCCACCATCAAGACCCGCCTGCCCCCCCTGAACGCAAACAGTATCCAGTCATCCCACTTCCACATAAGCATATGGCCCATATCCAAAGGCTTGAAGGGATCAGGCAAGAGTATTTCCGGGCCCCACACATTGGGTTTGCCGATAGTCCAGGAAAGAGCCTTTATCGCTGTTTTGGGATTGACCCAGTAAGAGAACTTGTTGAACCTCTCAAAAAATATTCCCCTTGCCATATCATGATATTCCTGGCTGAAAAACGGATGCCGCTTGCCTCCCATCTGGGTATTCGCCTCATACACATCATAATCGCACATGCCTTGGGCCGCGAGCCGCCCCTGAACAAGCGTGTGCCATTTGTCATTGCGGCTGAAATACCAGTTGCCCGTATGCGCCTTAAAGAACAGCCCGTAACCGAACACCATGATGATTATCGGGATAAGTCCGGCAAGAGCGCATGTCATCATCCTGCGAAACGATATTGCCTTGAAAAGCAGGAGCAATGCCAAAAATATATACGGGAACAGAATGAGCTCATTTCTGAGCCAATACCCGATCCCGGCAATGGCAGTAACCGCCATAAAGCGATAAGGGTCAAGCTCTCCTTTGATGATAACAGCCGCTGACCCCACGCCAAACCACGTAAGCCAGACATATTCCATGGGCACAGCAGCAAGCCATACAACAGGCAGATACAGGGCATAGGCGAATGAAACAATGTATCCTATTTTTTCGCTCCAGACCTTTCCGGCGAACCAGCCGATCAAAAGGCAGAACAAGGCGTCAATGATGATCTGGAAATAGCGAAAAAGCGCCAGCCTGATGCTTCCGGTTAACTTTCCAAGCGCAGCCAGCATTATCGACATGCCGGGAGGCCTGGCTATGGGAGAGTGCGCGTAGGGCTCAGGAGGCATCTCATGGGGATCAAGCAATACTCCGCGATGTTTGATCTTTTTCCAGGGCTCACTCGCTGGTCCTCCGAAAAAATGGAGAATGTGATCCCCGTCAAAAACGAATTCGCCGGTATTTATGTAATTATGCGCGGGCATGGAATTCAGATACACGGAAGCTGAAACGTAATCCGTGTTGAAATACGCAAGATAGAATACCCGCGCAGCCAAGGCAACAGCGACAGGCGCCAGCCATTTGAGCTTCGGATTGCGTTTCAGGATTTGCGTCATATATATTCGCCGGTAAAAAATTTTACCCAAAAAACATCACTGATTTCTTACTAAAATTGATTTTATCCAAGGGTTGTATAAATGAAAGGCGAAATATTTCTGTGCGGATTGACCATGTTTGCGTTTTGCCTGTTGATCCATGTAGCGATATGGAGATGGCGCCATCCAAAACATCATATCCTGACACTGCTGGCGGTCCTCCTGCTGATGCCCGGACTTATCTCCCTTGTATATGCGCTGATATGCCAATGGCCTTTCAGCGTCATAGACACCATTGCCATAGGATTGCTTCATTTCTCTTGCGTATGCGCCTATATCCAGACCTATCCGCCGATACAGGATCTATGTCCGTCAGCTGTTATCCTTCTGCTTATAAAAAAATCCGGAAAGCGCGGAATGACATTCAATGACCTTATGTCATTCCTTGAGTCTTTGTCCATGCTTAAAGAGCGTGTCCAATATCTTGTTGAAGCAAAGCTTGTGCGCGAAACAGGAGGAAAGCTGAGAATAGGGAAAAGAGGGCGCATGCTTGTCCATCTTTTCCTGGGCATCAGGCGGATACTGGACCTTCCCATAGGGCGCGGATAGCATGACCCGAGAACTTCTATTCCTGGGAATCCTGACAGCCACGCCGGCCATAGTCTTGCTGATTCATTCCGTTCTTTCACGGCTGCTTCGGAGCCTCACACCGCAACTCGTGGCGTTTTTGTCGATCGGTTTAGGTTTTCCGGTCACCGGAGGATTATGCTGGGTTTTATATTTACGCGGCATAACACCATTGTCACAAATGTTGCCCGCATGCCTATATGCTCTTGTTGTGTACACTTTCCTCAGTTATGCGTATTTCCATCTTTTTAACATGAGCGAAACCGCAAGAGGAATAAGAATACTCTACGAACTGTATTCCGGGGGCAGCATGACCTACAATGAGATCAACAAAAGATACATGGCAAGCGCAATGCTTGAAGTCCGGCTTAAACGCCTTGCGGCGATGGGACAGATCTTGAATATCAAGGATCGCTATTATTCAAGCGGCTATTCTCTTTATCTCGCGAGTCTTGTGCTTGCGTTTTGGGGAAAGATCATAGGATTCCACATAGATATCAGTGATACCAGCGTCAAGCATCAAAAAAGCGTTTAGCAACGCTTCCGGGATCCGGGAAACCAGCCCATTGCATTGCTCATCCTCAAAGAGAACCTGATCATTTCCAGCAAGCTCATCCTCTTGGCTGTTTTATACCGAAAAACATGCGAGACCAGATAGACACAGTAATAAAGAGGCCGTAATGCTTCAAATCGAACTACCCACTTAAAAAGCCTAAAGAGCACCGGAAACCTCACAAACAAACACCCAAGATAGTGGATATTGATTATCTTGCGCTTATCAGGGAGTTTCAGGGTGTTCGAAAAGAAAAAAGAAGCAGGAATATCCTTAAGGGAATAATCAGCTGGGATAAGTCCGCGTTCCCTGCAGGACTCTGTTAATTCAGTATCAGGGAACAGCATAAGCAAGCCCGAAGAAAACAGGGTGGCACGGGCATCAATGCTGAGCTTGACCGTTTCCAGGGCATTTTCCATGGTCTCACCCGGAAGACACAGAATATTGGTCGTATGAACGGTCATTCCGTGTTCATTGAGCATCCTGCCAGCGCGAATGATCTGCTCGTTTGAGATCTTTTTCTTTAAAATCTGCGTGCGGATATCCTCATTGCCGCTTTCGATCCCGAACATTATCGTGGCGCATCCGGCATCAGCGAGCATCCGGGCCAGCTCTTCATCTACAAAATCCGCGCGGGTCTGGCATATGAAAGGAAGCGCGACCCGGGCTTTGTACAAGGCAAGGAATTCCCGCAGCCATTTTTTATTGAGCGTGAATAGATCATCGTCAAACATCACGGCTTTGGCGGGAAAATGATCGAGCGTGGAAGTTATCTCCTTGATGAAGTTATTAACGCTTTTTTGGCGTATATAAACGCCCTTGCCCTTGAAATATTTGCGAAGGTATGCATTCTGGCAAAAACTACAGGCATAAGGACATCCGCGCCCGGAAATAAAATGCCGGGTAGTGTCTTTTGCCAGTGAAGAGTATTTCCTGTAGTAAATGTCGCCGTATTCGACAATGTCATCCCGGAACTGCATCAAATCCACCCTTTCTCCCATGTGTACTTTTCCATCCTTGCCTTTGAACGCAATCCCCCCGACCTCCTGCCAATTCGGAAAATCCAGGCTTACCCGCTTCAAGACATCAGCCAAAACCTTTTCTCCGTCTCCCAGACACGCCAGTGTCGCCGGGGTCTCTTCCAGGATCTTCTCGGCATACATGATCGCATGTATTCCGCCAATGATGATCGGGATATCAGGGAAATGCCGGCTGACTGTTTCCGTGGTTTTTTTCAGCCAGGAATGCTCAGTGGAAAAGATCGAGAATCCGATGAGTTTGGGGCGAAGCCTTTTTATGGCTTCAATGAGATCTTCTTCAAGAGCGTCAATAAGCACGTCCGCGCTTAAACCCGATCTCCCAAGCCATGCATTCAAAGACATGATCCCGAAATACGGAAGCGCATATTGCTGGACAAAAACAATATCTTTCATATAGCCCCCATGTTAAATACCATCCTTGCCTCCGGAAAAATGTCCATATACCAATACTACAACTTTTCTCAAAGTGAGCAAAAATCCGCCTCTTATTTGCGTTTATCCGCGCTTTGACACCTCGCTATTACATAAGGAACAAAGTGCTGTGCCATTCCTTTTCCTGATATAGATGAGGGTTAAGGTGCGAATTAATACGAATTATATACGAATGCGCACGAATAAAATCAAAAAATGCCAGCGTTGAGAACTTTTCTTTTTTGGTATCTTATAATCACGATGAGAACCAGGACCATGGCTGTTTTTCTGTTTGCCCTGCTTGTGAGGCTGATCTACCTGGGACTTGTGGGCGATCAGCTCTTCCAGGTGGGATATATGGGAGAGTATCCTCATTTGGCCCAGAACATTATCCACGGCAAGGGGTTTGTGATCGATGATAAATCAGGATATGCGGCTGCCATGGTCGACATCGGGCATCCGATCGATCCTGTTGATTACCAGGAACCCGAAGGCCATGTCCCGAAACTCTACAACGTGAGCCATATAAGTCCGGGTTATCCATATTTCATAGCCGGCGTATTCAAAGTATTCGGGGAAAGGCTTTTATGGCTGAACCTTGTGCAAATACTTCTTGACAGCTGCTGTATATTCCTGCTTTGGGCGATAGTCATCCCTGTATTCGGAGAGCGCGCTGCGCTCTGGAGCACGCTTATATACGCATTAAGACTGCCTGTGGCAAGATTCAGCCTGACTATTTTAAAAGGCAGCATCCTTCCGTTCTTCCTGCTGCTGACAACATTCTTTTTTCTTAAGATATTCAAATCCAGAGAACCCAAGCACAAGATATTCTGGTCGCTTTGCTGCGCGATATCAATAACAGCATGCTCTTATATCCGCTTTGAGTTCATCCTGCTGACGCTTGCCTTCCCATTGTTTATATGGCTTTCCACGCGAAATCTCAAAGATGCAGCGCAGCTTCTGGCAGTACTTGCAAGCTGCCTGATAATATTGAGCTCTCCATGGGTGATAAGGAACAAGAATGTATTCGGCAAGGCATTCGGCATGCAATACACACACTGGGTCACGCTATGGCATGGATTCGGACAGATCCCAAATGATTTCGGGGCTGCGTATGACGAAGCATCAACATGGGACATGGCTCTTAAAGAAGGGTTTCCCGCTGACAAGGGAAAATATCATGACCTTACATACAATGACTTTTTAAAACCAAAGGTGATCAGGGTCCTTACGCATGAACCATTGTTCATTGCCAGACTCTGGATCACAAGAGCCTGGTGGGTGCTCAGGCAAAGAAATTACTGGGGATTCCCGCAGATAGAAGACCAGAAATACTCATATCTGGGCAAGGGGATCAGCCCTATAAGATACGCGATCAAATATCCGAAGATATTCTTCCTTAAGACCATCGGGATCATTGAGAATTTCGTGTTTATCCTGTTAGCTCTGCTGGGTGTCTATGTTGCGCTGCGCAACAAGCTCTCTTTGATAGGCGGCTTTGGCGCCATGCTCATCCTGGCCATACCCGCATACAACATAGCAATGCGCATTGTCACAGTAATGGATTCCAGGTATGTGCTTCCGGGGAACGTGCTGCTTTGCCCGTTTGTGGCTGTGGCGCTTATATATATCTTTGATAAGAAACTCTACGATCCGTCAAATATCTCTGGATTGTTTCGAAAACCTGTTAAGACCTAGTTATTGGCCTTGTACCACTTTATGGTTCTTGCCAGCCCGTCCTTAAGCTTTGTCGGAGGCTCCCACTTAAGTTTGTCTTTCATTTTCTCAATATCAAGCACTTTCCTTGCAACCCCATCGGGCTTTGTGCTATCCCACACGATCCTGCCCTTGTAGCCGGAAGCCTCGCTCACCATATCAGTAAGCTCGCGTATACTTGTGCCTATCCCGGTCCCGATATTAATAGGCTCATCATTGTGCCCAAGATCAAGTGCGCGCACGAACGCTTCAGCCGCATCGCCGGCATAGAGGAACTCTCTGATGGGAGTGCCGCTCCCCCAGCATGCTACTTCAGGTGAATCAGCCTTTGCCGCATCGCAGAATCTTTTTATCAGAGCGGATATGGCATGCGAACGGTATTCGCCGAACTCATCCCACTCTCCATAGAGATTAGTTAACACCAGATGATTGAAACTTATGCCATACTGCTTACGATAAGCGGCAAGTCCGACGACTTGAAGCTTCTTGGAGAAACCATACGCTTCCACTGATTCATGGCAGCGCCCGTCCCAGAAACCATCCTCTTTCATGTCTCCCGCTAAACCTCCGGGGTACGAACAAGCCGAACCCGTAGGAAGGATCTTTTTCACGCCTGCCTTAACACAAGCCTCGAATAGATTTGCGGTCATGATCGTATTTTTAAAGAAAATATTTGCAGGCTCTTTCACTGTTATGCCCAGCCCGCCATAATACGCTGCCAAATGATAAACAGCGTCAGGCTTGCAAGCGTTGATATAATCAAGAGTGCTCTTATGATCCATCAGATCCATTTCTTTTGAGCGCGGAATCAATGTTTCATGCCCCTTGCTTTTAAGCTTTGGGGTCAGATGTTTACCTAAAAAACCATTGCCGCCTGTTATTAAGATCTTCACCTTACCAGGCCTCCCTGGCGTTTGTAATCATTCAATCCCCAGATATCAAAAACCTTGGCTTTGCGCGATGTCTTGCTGATCATGCCAGGCAAACGCTTGAATTCCTCCCATGGAGTAGCCAGTATGCAGCAATCAGTGTTTTTAACAGAATCCTTCATATTTTTCGCGTATTGCACTTTATTGCCCAGGATCTGTTTTGCATTATTCATGGCAGCAGGATCATAGACTTTAACGCGCATGCCTGAATCAGCCAGGTAAGCGGCAAGCTCAAGGGATTGGGATGCTTCCACGATCTCTGTGTTAGGCTTATAAGACAAGCCCAGAACAGACACCCGCTTCTTGCCGTTTAGATCCCTGCGCACAACATTGGCGATTCTTTTTACCATGGAACGATTAACATTGTCCACGGCTTTAGCCAGCACAGCCTGCATGCCCACATTCTTAGCGAACCTGGCGAATGCCCTGTTATCCCTTGGAAAACAGGGGCCTCCGTAACCAAGCCCTCCTTTAAGATATTTGCTTCCTATTCTGCTGTCGAACCCCAAAGCTCTTGTTACATCGCTTACGCTGGAACCCGGAGCGCGCTCGCAGATCCTTGCAAGAGTATTGGCGAATGTGATCTTCGTGGTCACATAACAATTCAGGGCGATCTTCGTGATCTCAGCGCTCACAGGCTTCATCCTGGCGAACGCGGGCTTATTGCGGCACACATCCTTATATATCTTCACAAGCGCGTCCCCTGTCCTTTTATCAGATTCGCCTATCAGGATGAAATCAGGATTCATGAAATCCTTGAGCACGCTCCCAAGGGCTATGAACTCCGGATTATATGCCAGCCCGAAATCCCTGCCGCATATTTTCCCGGATATTCTCTCAAGCAAGGGTCCGGCAATGCGCTCAGTCGTATAGGGCATTACAGTGCTTGTGATTACCACGCTGTGAAAACTTTTCTTTTTCTTTAAGGCGCGGGCGATTTCCTTTAAAACAGGTAAAAGCTGCGCGTTTGAAAAACTATTATCAGCTTTGCTCGGGGTGGCAACAACAATAAAAGTCATGTCGGAATTGCGCACAGCATTCTCAATACTGTGGCCAGCTGTGATTCTTTTTGCGACTTTTCTCATAAGCTCTTTTAGCCCGGTCTCAGGAATCGGAGACCTGCCTTTATTGATTTCCCTGACCTTAGCCTTATCCACGTCCACTCCGAAGACCTTATAACCCGCCCTGGCAATGCAGGCTGCGGTGCAAAGCCCGAGCTTGCCAAGGCCAATGACTGATATATTTTTTTTCTTAGCAGAGCGCATCAGGCATTTCTCCATTCATCCGAGATGTGGATCAACGGGACAACGCGCAAAAGCTCTTTGATCCCGTCTTCTAAGCTTATTTGAGCTTTGAACCCGATCTTGTCGATCTTAGCGTAACTCACATGATAATCCCTTTGGTCCGCATCATGGCCCACAGCTGCCTCATGGATATAAAAGTCCTGGAATTTATTGATCATCTGCGCCACATCCCTTTTTGTGTAGTTCATGTCTGAACTGCCGATGTTGAATGTGTCCTGCTTCATGGTTTCGTAATTATCGATAACAGTAAGATAGCTTTTCACTGAATCCAGGACATGGAGGAATGTTCTCTTATGGCCGCCCTCGAACATAACAACATACTTATAATGATAAGCCTTGTGGCAAAAATCATTAACAAGAAGATCGAGCCTTAAGCGCGGACTGACCCCGAATACAGTGGCGAACCTTAGATTCACTCCGCCGAAATCAAGAACATGCTTCTCAGACTCAGCCTTTGTCCTTCCGTAAATGGTCAATGGACTGATCGGAGCGGTTTCATCACACACCCCGTCAACACGGCCATAAGTGCTTCCTGTTGAAGCGAACACAAGCTGCTGGTTCTTTGACATATTATTGACGACATTGAGCGTGCCCTGCACATTGATGGTTTCCGATCCAATAGGATCAGCGGAACACGCAGGATAGCCCACTATAGCTGCCAGATGGATCACCATATCAGCCTTTTTCACGGATCTTGCCACCTTTTCTTTGTCTCTGATATCTCCCTTTGTAATAGTCAGATCCGGGTGATTTATGAAATGAAGTATGGGTCTCACGCCCCAGATGAATGAATCATATATCTCAACCTTATATCCCCTCTCAAGCAGCAGGGGGCACAGCAAGCTCCCTTTATAACCGGCTCCGCCTGTAACAAGTATTTTTTTCATATTAGATTACCTCTTTTTCAAATTATAAATTATAAATGCTCAATGCCAAAAATAGGAAGAATGCCTTTTTCTTCATTTGAGCCCTGACCCCTTTTCCATTTATGCTGCCTGCTGTATACTGTATGCTTTTTAATTCTCTATATACCTTTTCCACCACATGGCGAAATTAAGCAAGAACCACAGCTGTGAGCCTCTTTTTTTATCAAACAAACGCATAACCTCGTTTCTGTCAAGAAAATCAGTTTTATCGCAAAAATCATTAAGCTCACTTCGAGCCCTGTCCCCCAGCCTGTCAAAGAACCATTCATACACAGGCACTCCAAAACCCTGCTTGCGCCTGTGTATCAATTCATCGGGGATCGTTTTATTCACGGCTTTTTTAAGTATGTACTTGAGAGTCCCGTTCTTCGTCTTAATGCTTTCAGGGATGCTCATGGCAAACGTCACAAACTCATGATCAAGGAACGGCACGCGCCCCTCAAGACTCACTCCCATGCTCATCTTGTCAACGCGCATAAGAAGGAGCTCAGGCAAGCGGAATTTCAGATCAAGATAACTCATCCAATTCAAAGGCGTGGGCTCCCAGGCATTGGCCATAAAATGATCATGATAAGGCTTTATTGCCTGCCAGGATGAAAAATTTGAAAATTTCTTTTTAAGACGATCACTGATAAGTCTTTTTTTCTGGCCTTCGGGGAATGCTTCAGCCCCTCCCCAGAATATCGTTTCTTTGGATGCTCCCCTTCGCAGCAGCTCATAATAAAATGAACTTTGCATCCCGGCAAGCTTCATTGCGGAAAGCCCGAGGCCTTTAAGCCCTCCAAGAAAAGGCACGCGGTTGAGATACTCCAGCCTTAAATATTCTTTCCAGCGCGGATAACCCCAAAAAAGCTCATCAGCGCCCTCTCCGACCTGGCACACTATAACGCCATGGTCGCGAGCGAGCTTTGACACATAATATATGGGCACGCACACAGGGTCAGCTATGGGCTCGTCCTGTAGATACACCATGTCAGGGAGAAAATCAAGAAGATCATCCTGAGTAAGCAGTTTTTCATGGTGATCCGACTTTACGATCCCTGCCATTTTTTCAGCGAAATACGATTCATTCCTGTATGTCTTGTAATCCCCCTTATAACCGATGGTGAAAGTCTTAATAGGATCATTCTCTCCTTCGGAGAACAAGGCGGCATTCGTGCTTGAGTCAATGCCGCCGGAGAGAAAAACCCCCACAGGCACATCGCTTACTTTGCGGACCTGCACGGAATCGCGCAATTCCCGGAGAACTCTTTGAGCGATCTCCTCTTCGCTCATTTCAGGCATGGCCTTGGCATGATCCAAAACATC
>JBHPMF010000055.1:0-16096 GCA_042563375.1 Elusimicrobiota bacterium
CTCTAGACTCCATTGTTTCCAATGCCGCGACAGACGCGTTTGACAATAGAATGAAATGGTCGCTTTTTGCCGTGACCATCCAGAATGATCAGCACAGCGCTAACATGGCCATCATAGAAGATGGTGTTACTTATCCCACGGTCACGTTAGGCACAGACGGAGACGGCAATCCGGTTGTTGCAAGTGAATATGTTGTGAGTATTCAGGATGATGCTTATGTGGATGGATCGGGCATGGGTTCGGTGCAGACAAATGCTGTAGCTGTAGCCAAGAAAATGTATAGCGCGTTGGATGACACATTTGATTTTCTGTTGATCTGGAGTGTGCTAAAGCATGATGGTGGTACTAATTCGTATGTAAGCGTTAGGAACAGCGTGCAAGGTATTGGGATTGGCGGTTTCGCTGATGTTTTTGACAATACAGCTGATCACCAGATCCCGCTTTCCGGTGAGGACAATGGGGTTCTGACAGGTTATATACAGCTCAATGGCGGCGCGGGCAATACTGTAATGGCTGCTCTTCATCATGAGGTTGCGCATAGATGGGGCATGTATATGGGAAGTGGTCTCGGGGTCCCCATAAACAGTCATTTGAACGGTCTTGTTGAAGGCACCACTTATTACATTGGCGATATGGCAGCTTCATTGGGCGGAGGAATTGTCACTGAAGATCAGCAGGCAAGCACTATCACAATAGTGGCGACTACATCTGTCATGTATTCTCAGTTGGAGCTCTATTTGATGGGGATGATCCCAAAAGAGGACATGCCTGATTATGATTTTTATAAATACAGGATATCAGATAAACATTTAGTCGAGAAAGTCACGGTCGGCCCTGATGAGCTTGTAGCAGCATATGGAGAGAGGGTCCCGAATGTGAATAATTCAAAGAAGAAATTCAATTCAGTGTTCATGGTCACGAGTCCTCCCGGGGAAGAACTTACCCAAGCTGAATTCGCGCTTTACTCCATTGCAGCTGAGCATTATGGTTCAACATCAGCAGGCAGTGGTTTCATCAATGGGCCCAATGCTGATACTCCGGGATCTTTCCATTGGGCAACAGGAGGCAGGGCCACCATGTCCTCCAAGGTCCTGGCATTTAATCCCAACACAGGGGGAGCATTTGCTGGTTCTGCTAATACCACTTCAAGCATCACATGGACATGGGATAGTGTTGCCGGAGCTACCGGCTACAAGGTGTTCACAACATCAGACAGCACTGAGATTGCTGACATATCAACAAACACATGGAATGAATTGAATCTTTCCACGAATACATCTTATGGAAGGCAAGTGCAGGCGTATAACACGGTGGGCACTTCTGATTTAACCCAAAGCGCTACGGTTTACACCCTTGCTGCTGCACCCACGAGTTTTGCGCTTGTGGATGTTTTTCTTGCTTCTGTCACGGTTTCCTGGGCTCATAATAATAATCCTGCGAGCACAACAACATATAGGGTAAGCAGGTGGGAGGCTGGGTCATCAACCACATCTGTAGTGATCGATGGCACGAGCACGACTTTAACAGGGCTTAGCTCAAACACCACATATTATTTTGGCATAGCAGCTTTAAACGGCAGCAGCCTTGCCACTACCTCATACGCTATTCTTTCAACAGTTACCTTGGATTCCACACAGATCACGAGTAACGGCACAGGAGGCGGTGATTGGTCCGATGCTGCCACATGGACAGGGGCTACTGTGCCGACTGATAGTCGCTCAGTGATCATTGCGGCCGGAGATACTGTTGTCGTGGATATTTCAGGAGCTGACGCGGGCACCACCACGATCAATGGGACCTTGGCTTTCAGCCGTGTTGTAAATAGCAGTTTGACGATCACGGGCGGCGATATCACTGTCATGCGTGGCGGTACTCTTGATATGGGCACTGAAGCCTTACCTATCCCGGATGGCATCAACGCCAGGCTTATACTCGCGGGCGGAACATCTGAAATTTTTTACAAGCTGCAGGTACAAGATGGGGGCAATTTTACTGTTCGTGGCGCCACAAAAACACCGCACGCTTTAATCGCACATGATATCCTGATCGTGGATACAAGCTTTATGATCGCGGCGTCTGAAGCCGTGGGATGGGCGCTAGGGGATGAGATCACGATCGGGCCTGCCCCAACATTCCTGGTCTATGGTCCGGCATATGCTAATAGGGCTATTATCACAGGTATCGCTGGCGTAGATCCTTTGACCATCACTTACAGTCTTGCAGACACAAATTATGCCGACAGTATCGAGAGTTCTTCAACCCCAGTAATAGTCGGCAATTTAACGCGAAACGTGAGAATCGGGGCGGTGGATGAATTTGGTTATCTTCCTTCCATTGAGAATCTTGCGCAAAACACCACCAGCTTTAGTATCGTGCACGGCGTGGTCTCTGACGTGGGTGATGATGCCGACAATGTTTGCGGCATCACGTTCAATGGTGCGAGCGTGAAAGGGCTGATCTCAAGTTCCACTGTGCGCGATTGCACGGACAGTGCAGTGTGCTTTAAAAGCGGGCCTTCTAATATCACCCTTAACTACAATAATATCTATTCCAACACCAGGAAAGGCCTGAGCATAAACGGAGCAGGACACACGATCACGTATAACAATATATGTGCCAACGGCGGAAGCGGTATATGGATATCAGGATCAAACCACACTGTAAGTTTCAATTATTCCCATTCAAATGTTGATGGCGGCATCGCTGCCTCGGGATTGGTCGGCAGCGTGGTGGAATCCAATTATGTGTACTGTAACGAAGCGACTTCCGCTTCCGCCCCTGCAGGAATAGAACTAAGCGGAACTACTTTAAGGAATGCTTTTGTCTCGAATAGTATTTTCAGGAATAAGGTCGGAGGGTTCCAGTCTAACGGAGTCGCGCTATCAAAGAATACCATTGCTTTGAACAAGATCTTCGGTAACGGGCTAAGAGGGGTAAACATTTCCTACTCCGACGAGAACAAAATCGTGTCCAATATTGTTGAGTCAAATGCCGGGCACGGCTTTCTCGTGTATAGTTTCAATGAGGCTTTAGCGGCTACTGACAATATCCTCTTGTCCAACTACTCATTTTCAAATACGTCCTATGGCATTTATTTGACAGGGCCCGGCAATATCTTCATCGACGGCGTTCTGGGCTATGACGAGCAGGGCAATAGCGCTCCAAACACATTAGCTGAAACCGGATGCGCGCCCGAAGGGGGCGCGATCCTCAAGAATACGCGCGTCAATCCATCTGCGGGTATCGTCACGTCCGCCTGCATAGCTGATTATTTTCTTATTTCTTACAACCAGGACTACGATACCGGCACAGTGAGGATTTGGGGAGATTATTCGCTCTCGGGAAGCACGCTGACGCTTGATTACAACACGGATCTTTATGCTTCCACCGCCACTGTTCCGGACATCACAAAGGGCACAAGCATCAGTGCCATCAGCGTGAATTCCACTAATGACGCGAATGCTTTGAGTCAATTGGTGACGGTTAAATACAATTCCTCGGATAATCTGTGGCATGTCACGGGATCGTCGTCCGGCGCCATGGGTACGCTCGCCGCTGGCGGAGGCACTGCTGATTTTCCGGGTGCCTCAGCGCAATTCAATTTGACGCTCACGGCTGCCTCGGATCAGGATGGAGACAGAGCGGACTTCATATTGCTTGCGGCGTCTAATGACGCCAATATCCAAAAGAAACTCTTGTTCGGTCCCTCCGTGACCTCCTTTAATCAGGGGCGATCAAAAATCACCATTGATACTGACGCCGGCATTGTCCTGGCGGGTGATCCGCAAGAGTACACGCTTGTTGATATGTTTTCCAGCGGCAGCACATATTACACTTTTGTTGATTCAGGAGCTTTTACCGCTGAATTTTCATCATTCACCAATATGGACCCATCAGGGATCCAACTTTCAGGTAACGCAGGAGTTTCAATCTCCACTTGCATTTTTGATTATCTTGGATTTGCTTCAGGGACAAATACATTCATAACAGCGCGCGATCTCACATCCAACACAACGCTTTACAGCGTGGGTTTTTTCATGAACCGTTCGTCATCAGGTTTTGATTCTGTTTACAATGTGCGGGCAGAGGGAGATGATTCGAATCTTGATTGGACATTCGCCTTATCAAGCGGTACATTGTGGGGCGAGAGTTTTGACAGCGATATTAACAGCAAAGTTGATTGGATGGCGCTTCCTGAGGCGGCGAGCAGTTTTTCAGGCAGTGTTTCAGGAGTGTCGTCGATTACATGGACCTGGGATAATGTAGACGCAGAAGACGGTTTTAGGATAGTCTCATCCACAGATGGCAATGTCTCAGGAGATTTGGATGCAGATACGCTTTCCTGGACAGAGACCAATCTTTCGACTAATACACAATATAGCAGGCGCGTTGTGGCTTTTAATGACTTGGGCATGTCGACTTCAACATCTGATACCCTTTATACACTTGCTGCTCCTCCAACAGGATTCGCTCTTGTCGATGTATTCTTAACATCAGTCACAGTGGAATGGGCCCATAATAATAACCCTGCGAGCACAACAACATACAGAGTGAACAGATGGGAAGCAGGAACATCCACGACTTCTATTATTGTGGATGGAACAAGCACGACCTTGACGGGTCTTAGTGTAAATACAACATATTATTTTGGCATAGCAGCGTTAAATGGCAACAGTCTTGCCACTACCTCATACGCTACGCTCTCCTCAGTCACTTTACCTTCAGCATTGAGCGCTCCAACATCATCTGATCTTGGCATAACATCAATGTCATGGACATGGGGGTCTTTATCCGGAGCTCATTACTACAAGGTGTACCGCGGCTCAGATACTACGTTGCTTAATGGCAATGTCACGTCCAATAGTTTTGATGAGACATCCTTATCTACCAACACGGCTTATGGTTTAAGAGTTTCCGCTGTTAATGCCACAGGCGAGAGCGAGCTGTCTTCGATCGCTACTTACTATACCCTGGCTGCTCCTCCAACGGGATTTGCTCTGGTGGATGTATTTTTAACATCAGCCACAGTCACTTGGGGAGCAAATAGTAATCCCAATGGCACGACATATTACGCAAGCATCTGGGAACAGGGAGGGTCAACAACCACTCTTTCTGTTACCTCAACAACAATAGACTTTGCCAACTTGGATTCCGGAGATACTTATTACATGACAGTGAGCGCTGTTAATGGCAGCAGCGCTGAGTCTCCGTCTGGAATTGAACTGTCTACACGGACATACTCTTTGCCGAGCGCTCCATCAGGCTTATCAGGTACAGCACATAGCGCATCATCAATGGTCTGGACATGGGATGTTCTCGCGAACATCGACTATTACAAGGTATACAGAGCATCGGATTCTACCCTGCTTGACGCGAACGTGGCGAGCGAGAGTTTTACAGAATACAGCCTCTCAACAAACACAGCGTACGGCTTGATAGTCTCAGGCGTGAGCGGGCCATATGAGGGCACGCTCTCAGACCAAGTAACTTATTACACACTTGCTTCTCCTCCGACTGGATTCGCTCTTGTTGACGTGTTTTTGACATCAGTGACGGTTTCTTGGGGGGCGAATACAAATCCTAATGGTACAATTTACAATGCCAAGATATGGGAAATAACAGGATCAACAACAACGCTTTCTGTCACTTCTACCACAATAGTTTTCGCTGATTTGGATTCCGGAGACACGTATTACATGACAGTGGAAGCTCAAAACGGGAACAGCCTGGTCACTGCTTCAGATATCACTTTAAGCACAGTAACATTTATCGTGCCTGCTCAGATTTCTGAGCCCTCAGGTATTGCTTTGGGAGTTTCGTCCATATCATGGACCTGGAATTCTGTGGCAGGGGCTGATTATTACATGGTATATTCAGCTTCAAGCGCGTCAGTGATAGATGGCAATGCGGCATCCGGTTCCTATATTCAAACCGATCTTTCAACAAACACAGCTTATGGGATACAGGTTTCAGGCGTGAATGACGTGTATGAGGGCTCGCTTTCTGATGCTACGACCAAGTACACTTTAGCTGCGCCTCCTACAGGATTTGCTGTTGTTGATGTATTTATAACTTCCATGACAGTTTCCTGGGCGCATAATACCAATCCTCCAAGCACAACAACGTATAGAGTGGATAGGTGGGAAATAACAGGATCGACCACTTCTATTGTGGTGGATGACATAAGTACTGCATTAGCAGGTCTTACTGCTGATACAACGTATTATCTAACGATCCATGCTCTAAACGCAGATAGCGTTTTAACAGGTTCAGGTATTGAATTATCAACAGTTACGCAATATATAGCAGTTTCAACCAGCGTCATTGATTCAAGTGTTCCCAATGTAGTGGTATTTAACGCGCCATCCGGCGAAGTGAGGATTGATGTTCCCGCAAACTCATTCGCAGGAACAGCTCAGATCACTGTTCAGGTGCCCTCAAGCTTGCCAACTGCTCCTTCGGCAGCTGCCAGCTTGTCAGTAACCGGAGTGGGAATTGATATTTCATCTGATAAAACGCTTGATTCTACGAAAGAGGTCACAATAGCGATCTCATACAAAGACAGCGAGGTATTGGGAATGGATGAGAATAAGCTGATAATCGCCAGGTATGATGTGGGCCGCGATATCTGGATCCCTCTGCCATCTACGCCTGATCCCGCGAACAACAAGGTTTCAGGCAGGACAAATCATTTTTCAATATTCCAGATCATGCAGGCGAACCCCGGGGGGTCTGTGTCTGATGTCAAGACTTATCCCAATCCTTTCAGACCCGCAAAAGGGCATACTTTAATGACATTCTCAAATCTTCCGGCAACCGCGAAACTTAAAATCTACACGTTCTCAGGCGAACTTGTCCAGGAGTTAACCTCAAATGCTTCAGGCATTGCCAGGTGGGATGCAAAGAATTCCTATGGCAAGAAAGTGGCGAGTGGAGTGTATTTCGTGTTCGCAGAAGGCGCAGGCGGAAAAAAGACCTTCAAAATAGCCATCCAGCGATAGTCCTGTTCCCATGCCTATTTTTTGAGAATCCTTGTGGCAAAAAAACAATACCTCAGCTAAACTTCAGATAAGAACAAAGCAGCCAACGTGAACTATATGATAAAGAAGTCTGTAATTTTTCTTATTCTGGTATTTCTCACTTTTCACTTTTCACTTTTTACCTCCCACGCTTCTTTCAGCAGCAAAGACAAAGGCACCGCAACAGCCGGATTCTTAAAACTTGGAGTAGGCGCGCGCGCTGTGTCTATGGGCGAGGCTTATTCTGCCCTGGCTGATGAGGCGAGCGCTATGCACTGGAATGTGGCTGGCTTAAGGAATATCAAGAGCCAGTCAGCTACGTTCATGCATGCTATGTATATTGAGTCAAGCTTTTTCGACTATCTGGCTTATGGGAAAAGGATCAATGATAAAAGCGCGTATGGGGTAAGCCTCCAATATCTATCAGCGGGTTCAATTGATGAAACGGATGAAACAGGCACGACCATAGGGACTTTTAATCCAAATGACATGGCATTGACCATGGGTTATGCGCGTGATTTCAGGAATTATTCCTTTGGCTTGGGATTCAAATACATACAATCAAAGATCATTGATTCAGCCACAGCCTTTGCTTTTGACTTTGGGATACTGTCGCCTTCGTATATCAATAACAAGCTTCGCTTGTCTTTTACAGGTCATAATGTGGGTTCTAAGATGAAGTTTGAGGAGGAAAAAGAGGATCTTCCAATGAGTTTCAAGCTTGGAAGCGCTTACAAGCTTAAGGATAACTGGGTTTCAAGTTTGGACATAGGGTTCCCAAAGGACAATGAGCCATACTTTGCCCTGGGCACAGAGCATTTGTTCCCCTTGCAAACCTGGACTTTAGCTACCAGAGCAGGGGTTAATACCCGTACTTTAAGCGATATTGACGGGTTTTCAGGTATATCATTCGGAGTGGGGTTTCTATATCAGAAGCTTATGATTGACTATGGTTTCCTGCCTTTTGGGTCTGTGGGGACTTCACATAGGCTCAGTTTGTCCGCAAAGTTTTGATCGGGGACGTTGTCAGTTTTAAGTAAGCTGACAACGCCCCCGGGAAACAGCCCCTTCTTCAGCTTGGTAGTCTCAGGCTTTAGCCTGTGTTCCGATCTGCTTTAAAACAAACAAGACACAGGCTAAAGCCTGAGGCTACCGAGAGGTGGCAGAAGCTCGGGAATATCCTAGAAATACGCAATATATTCGTTTTTTTGCTGTTTTTGCCTCAAAAGGGTGCTATTAAAACCCTAGACTTGGTAAAATAGTAGATATTGGACGCAGCCCGTGTTCAAAAGAACTTGCCAGTTTGAGTACAAACTCCTCTCCTTCTCCTGAGAAGGACAGGTTTCTTCTGGTGGTCAGCCAAACAAGGATATGTACATATAGAGGAAAAAGATGATAATTATTGGAGAAAAGATAAATGCTTCTATCCCTAAGTCCAGGGCAGCTATAGGGGCCCAAGACGCGAATTTCCTAAAGGAATTGGCCAAGAGCCAGGTAGAGGCAGGGGCTGATTACATAGACATAAATGTAGGCACAGGTAAAAATGAGCCTGAAATCATGAAGTGGGCTGTAAAAGAGGTGGAAAGCGCAATTGAAGCGCCTTTGGCAATAGATACTGTTGACGAGGCAGTGCTAGCTGCCGGACTTGAGGCTGTAAAACATCCTGAAACCTCTATCATAAACTCGATCAGCGCTGAGGGAGACAGGTTAAAGAGGTTTTTGCCTTATGTGAAGCAGCATAATACCAAGGTAGTGGCTTTGGCTGTTGGCAAGGGCGGGGTTCCCAAAGACGCTGATACCAGGATTAAAAACTGCGCTTTTATCATTAATGAGTGCGAAAAAGCAGGGATTCCCGCTGAAAACATAATGTTCGACCCTCTTGTGATACCGCAATCCACGGATCAGGCTCAAGTGCCTGTGACCCTTGAGACCATGAGAAGGATAAAACAGGAATTTCCAAAATCAAAGATTTGCTTGGGGCTCAGCAACGTATCATTCGGTTTGCCTTTGCGCAGGCTTGTGAACACAACATTCGGAATGCTTGCTATTGCTTGCAATGCTGATGCCCTGATCCTTGACCCATTGGATAAGAAGCTCATGTCAGCGATTCGAAGCGCTGAGATGCTTATGGGCAGGGACAGATTCTGCAAAAGCTATATTAAGGCTTTTAAGGCTGAGCAGCTGGTTTATTAGTAAGCGGAGAAACTTTATCACCCTCACCTAGCCTCTCCCCTCAAGGGAGAGGGGTAAGATGGGGAATGAAAGAAGTGTTAAAAATTATTGGAGGCAATAACAAATGGAATTATACGCTGAGATAGCAAAAGCTATGGAAGAAGGGGAAGAGGAACAGGTAGTTGATTTAGTCAATAAATGTCTGGGTGAGAAGAAGGCAGCCAGTGAGATAATCGAAAAGGGATTGATCGCTGCCATGGATAAGATCGGGGTTAAATTCCGAAATGGCGACATGTTTTTCCCTGAGGTCATGCTTTCAGCGTCATGCATGCATGCAGGCATGAATATTTTAAAGCCTCATCTTGGAGCAGGAGAAGCTCAGAGCGCGGGTAAGTATTTGATCGGCACGGTAGCTGATGATGTCCACGATGTCGGCAAAAACCTGGTTGCAATGAATTTAAGCGCTGCGGGTTTTGAAGTCATAGATCTGGGCATCGAAGTGCCTCCGGAGAAATTTGTTGAAGCGATCAAAGAGCATGATCCTGATATTTTAGGGGTGTCAGCTCTCTTGACCACGACTATGCCTCATATGAAAGCCACGATCGATGCTGTTGATGCTGCTGGCTTGAGAAAAAACAAGAAGCTTAAGATCGGCGTTGGCGGAGCTCCTGTTGACCAGGAATACGCTGATGAGATAGGGGCTGATTTTTACGGTAATGATGCTATGGAGGCTGTGACTATTGCCAAGCATGTGATGGCAGAGCAGAAAGGCAGTAATGGTAGGAGCTAAATACAACCCGCTTTCTGAAGAGGAAATAAACCTTATACACTCTCAATCTTTGAGAGTGCTTGAGGAAATAGGGATAAAGGCTGCTGGCACTGCAGCCTTTGATGTGTTCAAAAAAGCAGGAGCCAACACGCAGGGCAATATCGTCAAGATATCTCGTTCTATGGTAAAAGATGCTCTTGAGTCCACACCTTCCAAAGTCATGATGTATGGCAGGGACGATAAGTATAATCTTGCCTTAAAAGAGAGGGATGCTCATCTTGGAACAGGCGGAGCTGCTTTAAGCGTTATTGACATAGACAGCAAGGAGCCAAGGACAGCCACTTTAAAAGACATCATGCTCTTAGCCAGGCTTGTTAATAAGCTCGATCACATTGAATTTTACTTAAGGCCTGTTGTTGCGCAGGATATCCCAAAAGAAGTTCTCGACATTAACAAATATTACGCGAGCATGCTCGGCACTACCAAGCATGTAATGGGGTCAGCGTATTCATCGCAATCCCTTGAGCAGGTGATCAAACTCGCATCCATTATCGCGGGATCCGAAGAAACATTAAGATCAAAACCTTTTGTCTCATTTATCACATGCTGGATGAAGAGTCCATTGGCTCTTGATCCGCATCCAACAGGGCTCATGATGGAGATCGTTAAAAAAGGATTGCCTGTTGTGCTCTCGTCTGCCCCAATGGCAGGATCGACCGCTCCTGTGACTTTGAGCGGATGTCTTGTGCAGCTGCATGCTGAGATGCTCTCAGGGGTCGTCTTGACCCAGCTTATCAATCCCGGGGCTCCTGTGATCTACGGGTATGTGCCATCGATCGCCAATCCAATGACCATGGATTATATCGGAGGAGCAGCTGAATTCGGACTTTTAAATGCGAGCGCTGTGCAGATTGCTGCTTATTTCGGTATGCCTAATTATTCTTCAGCAGGGCTGACAGAGTCTAAGGTGCCTGATGCGCAAGCCGGAATTGAAAAAGCATTGTCTGTACTGCAAGTGGCTCAAGCCGGAGGGAATTATATCCATCACGCGGCAGGGATGCTTGAATCCATGCTGAGTGTGAGTTACGCGCAGTACGTTATTGACAATGACATATTGGGAATGACAGCGAGGATCCTAAAGGGTGTTGAGGTAAATGATGAAAAAATGGCTTTTGACGTGATCGCCAAAGTGGGTCCGGGCGGCAATTATATTTCGCAGAAACATACTGCCAAGAATGTAAGAAAGGAATATTTCTTTCCAAAGGTGATGGACAGGAGTTTAAGGAAAGAATGGAAGAAGAAAGGAAGCTGCGATCTATGGCAGAAAGCCAATGATCAGGCTAAAGAAATCCTTTCCTCAGCTCAGGAGCCTCTAATTCCCGCTGGGATCGATTCCAGGATAAGAAAAGAATTCAATATTTTGATCAAGGACGAGGTTTCCGCCTCGGTTAAGCAGGGGGTGAGATAATGCAGGGAATTCAAGGCGGGGCATACCAGCCGCTTTCACAGCAGGATATTAAAACAATACATGAATCATCTTTGGAGCTTTTGATCGAGGTTGGCCTCAATGTTCTCAGCGAAAAAGCATTTGAAGTGTTTAAAAAAGCAGGGGCAGATGTTGATACAGAGAAAAGAATGGTCAAGATCCCCTATGGTGTTGTGCAAAGCGCTTTGAAAACCGCGCCAAAGGAAGTGACCTTGTACGGCAGAGAAGATAAACACAATCTTCGCTGCACAGGCAAGAATGTGCACATGGGAACAGGCGGCACTACGATATATGCGCTCGACCTTTATACAAACAAGAAAAGAAAAGCCCTGATGAAAGACATAAGGAACATTGCCCGCTTGGTTGATGCTCTGGAAAATATTCATTTTTATGTTATTCCTGTTTATCCCACGGACATAAAGCCCAGCGAAGTTGATATAAGCCGTTTTTACGGATCAATACTGAATACTTCCAAACATGTGATGAGCGGAATATTCACGTGGGAGGGTCTGGACAAGACCATACGCATGGCAGAAGAAGTGGCCGGGGGAAAAGAAGAATTAAGAAAGAAACCGTTTATCTCATTTATTGCCTGTGTCATGAGTCCGCTTAAGATGGATAGTTTTTACGGGGATCTGCTTGTGGAGATCGCGAAAAAAGGCCTTCCAATAGCTGTTCCGGCTGAACCTCTGGCAGGACTTACTTCGCCCATAACAATAGCAGGAACGCTTACAGGCTTGCACGCTGAAACACTTGCCAAGCTTGTGATAGCGCAGATCATTAATCCCGGAACCCCCATCCTTTATGGGTGTGTGGCAAGCTCCACTGATCCATGGACTATGAGGTATGTTACAGGTTCCATTGAAATGGGGCTCATCAATGCCGCGGCAGCACAGCTTGCCCAGTATTGCGAGCTGCCTAATTACACAACAGCGGGAATGTCAGATTCTAAAATGGTTGATGCTCAGAATGGTTATGAAAAAGCCCTGACTTCTCTTATGGTAGCTCTCTCAGGCTCCAATTTCATCCATGATTCAGCGGGTCTTGTTGAATTCGCCATGACAGCGAGTTATAAGCAATACGTGATAGACAATGAGATCAATGGAATGGTCATGCGCGCGGTAAAAGGCATAGAAGTTAATAAAGACACCATAGCCCTTGACCTGTTCAAGAAAGTGGGCCCCGGAGGCAACTTTATAGGTGAAAAACATACGGCAAAATATTTAAGGAGAGAGCATTTCATACCAAAGATAAGCGACAGAAGAACCAGGAGCGAGTGGGAATCTGACGGCAGAATGGATGTTGAGCAATCAGCGATCAAAGAAGCGAAGAGGATCCTAAGAGAGCACAAACCATTGTCGCTTAGCCCCGGAATCAGGACGAGGATCAGGGAATTGTTCCCGGAGGTCTGGGACACGGTGGGAACCAGTTATTGAGAATGGCTTGCCGAGAACTCTCTTTCTGTCATGCTGCACTTGATTCAGCATCTCTGATCTGTGGTTTTAAACATGGAGGACAAGAAAAGAGCGGAGATCCTGCCCCCCTCCGAGAATACTCTGCGAGGGCCAGCATCTTTATAAATATGGAGGCAGGTCTGCTGAGACTGCGTCTTAATGAGCCTGGAGGCTAAATCAAGTTCAGGACGACAATATAGGAAACATGAGTACTGTTAAAAAATTAAGCAACATAAAACTTAAAGCGGATGCAAAAGAATTTGTATCAAGGCAGGCAAGCTTACGAGGCCAGATAACCCCGAAGATCAATGAGATCATCAAGGAATTGGGAGTGGAAGTCCAGAAGCTCGCGATTCCTGCGGCATACTACAGGGTAAAAGAGATTGAAAAGAATAAAGGCGGAAAATTAAAGTTTAAGACCAATGGCGACAGTTCTGCAGTGGAGTTTGAGCTCAGCCGAGTATCTTTCGCGTTCAATAATTCAAGATACGCGATCCCGTTCGTGTGCACGATAGGCGATGATGTTGAAAAGAGGCTTAATTTTTACAAAAAAAAGAAGGACCCGATCCGCACATGGCTTTTTGACCTGATATGTTCTTATTTTACGGAGAAACTCGCTGATAAAATGCAGGAGAAAGTCGCCAATACTTTTAAAAATATGTCCGCCACAAGGAGATTCAGTCCGGGATATTGCAGCTGGAAGCTCTCTGAGCAAAAAAAAGTTTTCAAGTTTTTCAAGGATTCGTATGTCAATGTATCCCTTAACAAGGGGTATATGATGCATCCGAGAAAATCGGTTTCAGGAATTTTTGGATTAGTCGAGAAAACCGATAAGCAGAATAATCCATGTACGATTTGCCCTAATAAGAAATGCCAGGAAAGACGGGCATAAAATAATCAGGAGGTATAGATGGCAGGAATAGCAGGATTGTTAAGCGACAAGAAGCAGGCAGCAACTATAGAGAACATGCTTACAGCGATCAAGCATCGCGGACCCGACACGACAACGACTTATATAAAAAAGAATATTACCGCCGGAGTAACAGGTTCAAAATTAAGCGATGAAAGGGGCACAGGTTATGCCAAAAAAGGCAAGATCGTGGTGTTTTTTGACGGGGATATCTACAACAAGCGCAAACCGGGTAAATCTGATGCGGACTTGGTATTAGATCTGCATAAAAAGCATGGCCAGTTATTTCCAGGATACCTCCAAGGTGTGTTCGCATGCGCTGTCTGGACAGGAGATGAGCTCCTGATCGCGCGTGATGCTGTGGGAGTGAGGCCCATGTTCTTTGGAACCACAAAAGAAGGCAAGCTTTGTTTTGCTTCAGAGATGAAAGCTCTAACAAATATCTCAGACAATATAAGAGAATTGCCTCCTTCAACAATATATTCATCCAAACTTGGAATGAGAGACTGGGTGGTACGATATCCGGAAGTCTGGGTTCCAAATACCCCGGAAGAAGCAGCAAAACAGCTTCGCGAATATCTTATCAGGGCGACCCAAAGACGTCTGGCAGATGGCGCAGTTGGAGGCATGTGTTTAAGCGGCGGGCTTGACAGCTCGATCATCGCTTCTATCGCTCATCAGATAAAACCCGATCTTCCGGCATTCACTGTTGGAGTTGAAGGCGCCTCTGATATCGCGAATGCCAAGATCATGGCAAAGTATCTTGGGATAAAACATCATATTAAGACGTTCACCCTTGAGGAGATCATACAGACAGTTCCTCAGGCTGTCAAAACCCTTGAGTCATTCGATGAGGATTGCGTGAGCGGCACAATAGCCAATCTTATGGCTTCAGGCCTGGCTAAAGAACATGGTACAAACTGTATTCTAAGCGGTGAAGGCGGAGATGAGCTTAACGGCGGCTATCATCTGATAAAAGATCTGCCAACAGATGAAGAACGCTTAGCCATGATGAAGCGTCTTATTGCCATAGCTTACAATACTGCTGTGCAGAGGCTAGACCGCGCAATGATGGGAAATTCCATTAATTACAGAACACCATTCATTGACACAGAAGTCATCGCATTCTGCTTGCAGATCCCGGTTCAGTGGAAGATCTACACGCATGAAACCGGAAAAATGACAGAGAAATGGCTTTTAAGAGAGGCTTTTAAGGACATGCTTCCAAAAGAGATATATGAAAGACCAAAGCTTCGTTTCTCAGGCGGAACAGGCACAGATGACCTTATGGATAAAGTTGCTGTGGGAAAACTCGCTGACAATGAATTCAACGAAGAGTCCCGCAAAACAAGCGGAGGCTACACCCTTAATACACCCAAAGAGCTCTGGTACTACAAACTCTTCAAGGAGACATTCCCAAAACCAGCCTATGAAAAACTAGTAGGCCGCTGGGATCCGAACAAGTAAATTAAGCCTATTATTCCTTCTTCCTCCTTTCCCTTGAGGGGAGAGGCCGGGTGAGGGTGATAGAGATAAAGAAAAAGGGGCTAAGTTTTGAACTTAGCCCCTTTTTTATTTGTGTTTCTGCTCTGTTTTCGGTAGCCTCAGGCTTTAGCCTGTGCTCCTTTGAAAATATAGCTCTTCATAAAAAAATACAGGCTGAAGCTTGTGACTACCGGAAAAAGGCATAAAGGGTGGGATCATCGGAGGATCTTCGGCAAAAACCTCGGCACTCTCTTACAGTACTCCTCATAATCTTTTCCGAATCTTTGCCTTAATTCTTTTTCTTCCATTAAGACCACGATATAGATAACAGGAATGTAAACCAGAAACAAAATATAGATAGCCAGGTAATTAACGAACAGGGCAATGGCGGCCAGGGCGAAACCAACTTCCAAATAGCGCGGATGGCGTATAAAGGAATAGATGCCTTGCGTGATCAGCTTGACTTGATCATCAGGGGTTATTTCCGGCAGGCCAAGCATTATGGAGGGCTTCAGATATTTTTCTAAAAGTATCCGCAATATTAGCGCAAGTAATATTAAAACTCCTGATAGTACGCCAAGGAGCATGCTGAATTCAAAATGAATCGACAGCAGGTCCGCGCGGAAATAATAAACGAGCATTGCTATAAACGAGGAATTGGCTATTACAACAGTGTATGTAGTAATGGGCCCGAGTCTTCTCCACGTATCAATAAACGGATGGATCACGAACCACATGGACACTCCTGCAGGAAAGACAATTATCGTAACAAGGGCAATGCAGTAGAGCGTGGTTTCCATG
>JBHPMF010000056.1:0-15994 GCA_042563375.1 Elusimicrobiota bacterium
CTACCGGGAAACATACCGGAGAAAACAGACATGAGCCGTAAAAAGAGTCTGGGGGTTCCCCGGCTCAAAGCGTACACTCGTAAACAACGAGGGCCTGTTTCTTTCCTTTGACTGAGATTTCCTTACGCTCGAACTCGGAAAACTCGATCGTTCCCTGCTTATGCACTTCCTCTGAGATCAGGAGTTTGCCGGGAGTGCAATTGGCTTCAAGACGCTGCGTAGTGTTCACAGCATCTCCGATATAAGTGTATTCACGCCTATTCTGCGCGCCCACATTAGCGCGCACAGCTCTTCCGCTGTTAATGCCTATTCGCACTGAGAATGGATTTCCGCGGGCTTTAAGTTCTTGGAATAGATTCAATATTTCCTTTGCTGCTTTGAGCGCATCATCAGGCGTATTGAATGCAGCGAATATGCAATCCCCTATGTATTTATCAACATCACCATCGCACGCATAGATGACCTCTGTTGCGGGTCCGAAGATCTCATTGAGCGCTGTTACCACTTCCTTTGAACTATGCCCCTCGCTGAATGATGTGAATCCTTTGACATCCATGAACATGAAGCATCCCATGAATTCCGCGTCCGTGAGCTCATACTTGCCGCGTGCAATATGATCGCTGACCTGCTTCCACACATTATGGGGTGTGTAGCGGTGGATGATCTCATTCTGCTTGCGGATCTTTTTGCTGTCCTGGTAAGATTTTCGGCTTAAGTTCGCTAAAAAACTCTCAGTATCATCAAGCACTTTTTCACTTTTTACCAGCATATCCCGAAGCCGGCTGACTTCTTCCTCAGCGTCAGGCTTAAAATCCTTTGAGCAAGGTACCCTGAGGGCCTTTGCCGCGGTCTTGGCTCCGATAGCCAGTATCCCGACTGTTCCTCCATGGTAGCGGAATCCGGAATCAGGCAGGGATGAGTCCAGCACATCCTCATAACGGCTTAAGAAAGGAACTATCTCTCCTCCGGAATAATACCCGAACATTGGCACTTTCGTCCCGAACACTTGCCTTATCGCATCCACCTCATCCTGCATCTTGCTGTGCAAAATAGCATTGCGCGTGCAACAGCTCACGATAAGCACAAGCCTTGGCTTGAAGCCATCCAAAGAAGCTATGCACGATTGTGCGGCTTCTCGCGCCCCCCGCACAGCTCCCCTGCGGCTTGAAAGTATCATGCGAACCTTGCGTCCCTGCAGGTCCTCAAATGGTAGATAGGTCACGCTTCCTTCTTTAGGGTCAAACGCTACCGGTAATTTGAGCACAGAGCGCTCGCTTCCCGACTCTTCAAGCATCATTGAAAACGCGTATTTCTGTACATCGCGCTCAAAAAACTCCTCGGATTCTTCACGGCTTATAAATTGCCTGTAAAAATCCAGGACCGGCAACTTATCCACCTCATAGACCTTGTTGCCGCAGCAGCGTGTAAGCTGCACAGCCGGTCCCACAGGGTCCCAGCCATGGCCAAAACCGAATCCTGCCCTGCAGTCCTTTTTTGGCAGGTCCAGGAGCGCCATCCTGACTGATTCCGTTGTTAAAGCATCCCCTGAGTACTGGTGGGTCGTCCAAAAATCCGGGTGCAGATTGCCTTTATCATAATGTCCGCAGCTCATGCCCCCGAACACCGGCACGCCGCTGAGATGTTCACGAAGAGCGCTGAGCAGTTCATTTTCTTTGCCCGCCGCGAAGTTCGTCAATAATATACCTATGGGCAAAGAATTGCCATGAGCTTTCCATTCGGAAAACGCTTGTGCCAAGACCCTGCCTGTCAGGCGCGGCTCCGGCTGCCTCTTGATCCCGCGCAAATAGATCCGCGCATTTTTAAAAGAAACGAGTAAAACTGCCACGCTGTTCTTGCTGACCCCTGCATTTGTGATTTCAGCGTACGAAGAACCTCCGAAAAGTATATTGGGATCCAGTCCTGCGCACAAGCCCTTGTGAACTTTGCGCTGGTCATGATGGATTGAGCCGAATGCCAGGGCAAGATCAGGCTTTGGAACAGCCTTTTTCGCATCCTTTACAGCCTGCAAAGCAGCGCGCTCCGGATCTCGTTCCCGGCTGAGCCCAATACCGATTTTCATGAAAAGCATTAGAGCATTTTTAATTTAAGGCGATCCGTATATCCGGAAGACGCGCTGTATAGAGAAGAGGGGAGCTTCTCTCGCTCGGCAATATGGGAACTGCTAGAATAACGCATATGAGATTACAGAAGATATCCGGATTTGCCGTTTTCTTTTCCCTGTTTTTAACGGGGATGCCCTCTGCGTTATGCGCTGAGGCTCAACAGCGGGAGAACTGGTTCGCGCAGGAAGAAACCAGGCTGCAGGTCAAGATCAAAAAGGTGCGCGCGAACAAGCGCGCAGGGCAGGATACTTTGGATGAGTCCAAAAAGATGCTCAAGCATGCCCTGGAGAACGATGAAGAAGAAACTGCGGAGGTATCCAGGCAAGTGATCGAGCATACTGAGCAAGCTCTCAGGAACAGCGGGATAGCGCAAGACCGCATTGCGCAGGCGCTTAAAGCCTTGAGAGAGGTCTTGAAGTCCACAAAAGATCACAAGCTGACTGATTTTAAGATCGGCATTGTAACCACAATAGAGGGTGATGTGGAGATCAAGGTCGAGGGCAAATGGGCGCCTTTGAACCGGATCGTGATCAAGGAAGGCACGGAGATCCGCACAGGGTCTGATAGCTACGCTCAGATGAAGTTTCAAGGCGGCACCACGGTGACTATGGATAAAGAATCATCTGTGAAAGTGGAAAAGCTCGGTCCCAGGGCCACGATGCATGAGTATATCAAGGGGCGCATACTGTTTAATTGGGCCAGGCTCAAAGCGCTGTCGCTGAGGAAAAGAAGCATACGAGTGAACACCACGGAGAGCAGTGTAAGAGGCACAAAGGCCATGCTTGAGCCGGGCAAGAAGGGTTCCGTTATCCTCACGGTTTTAAAAGGCGAGATCGAGTTTGAGAAACAAAAAACGAACAAGAAGAAGGTGAGTGTTAAAAAGGGAGAGCAGGTTGTTATCGCGCATGACGGCAGTGTTTCTAAACCAGTCGCGATAGATTTGCGTTCTATCAAACAATGGTGGGAAGTGCAATGAAGTTTCACCCAAGACATATCAGCAGAGGCTGCCTTTCCATGGTTTTGATCTGGTTCGCGGGCACAAGCGCGTTCGCGTGCAATTATGTTGACCCGCAAGTGTCAGCCGGGGGATTTAAGAGGTGGTGCGATTGCATAGGAGGGGACTATTCTGAGCGGCCATACAGGTGCGAGACCAGCGGCGGGGGCACTTCAGGCTACAGCAGCAGCGCTAACCCGTATCAAGGGTTCTTTGACGCGGCTTTCGGAGCGATCGGCGCGGGCATGGCAAAGAACATGGAGTGTTTGCTGGGTTTGGGATGCGGAGATCCCAAAGCAGCGGCTATTGAGCAGGAGCGCCTGCGGCGCCTGGCTGAAGAAGAAAAAGCCCGCAAGAAAATACGCCGCGACCGCATAAAAAGAGAGCGACAAATGGACCGGGTGGATTTTGAATCCAAGAAAGAGGATATGCTTGGCATGATGAAAGACACTTTAGCGGACCCAATGGAGCCCAAAGGCTTAGAGCCGCTTCCGGAACTGGAAGTGCGCGATGGTACTCTCGGAGCCAAGACCCTTCATCCCAGAAAGCTTTCCGAATCCCCGGGAGAAGTATCCAAAGAGCGCGCTTACGCGGCAAAACTGCACTGCGCCTCTTACCTTATGCGCAAGTCCCGGCAAGCAGCTGCCGGCGGAAGATTTTACGATTCCACTTATTTAAGTACTGACGCGGCTGACCTGTTAAGCAACAAGCGCGAAAGCGCGCGGGTGGAGTGCCCCAAGGTGCCTGAGATCACAAATGCCGCGCCGATCCAGGACAAGGAAGGGCTCGCGCGTGCGGAAAAACTTAAAAAACACACTGTAGTCATGAGCAGGCTCTATAGCAGGGCTTCTCAGCAAGTAGCGGATTACCAGGTCGTGGCCAGCGCAGTGGCCAAGTCCAAAAAGGGAAAAAAAGAAGCCCAAAAACGCGTTAAGCAGGCTGAAATAAAAGTAAAGGAACTTGAGACCAAAGAAGATGCCCCGGAACAGCCCGGATCCGTTCCAAAAACCAAAACAGATAAAAAGAGTTCCCTGGAAGCAGCGCGCGCGCTGCTGCGCAAGGCAAAGGGTATTCTCAAACAAAGCGAAAAGGATCTGGCTGATTCTTTGCAGGAACAAAAAGATATGGACAAGAGGATCCGCGAGACGCGGGATCTGGTGGTCGGGGCAGACAAAGATCCCAAGCAGATGGATTCTCTGTATAAAAAGTTCACCGCGCAATCCAAGGGGGATAAATGAAGAAACTCATCTTACTGCTGGCTTTGATCACGATACTGGCGCCAAGCCGCGCGAACGCGGATGAGAAGAAACCTGCCCTGGCGGAAAAATACGCGGCGCGCGCGATAAAGCATTACCAAAAAGGCCGGACGGAAAAGACCCTTAAATACGCGAAAAAAGCGATCAAGTACGACACTGACAATGTCTTGGCATGGAAAGCTCTTGGGCTGGGTAATATGATGCAGGGGCAATTCAGTCAGGCTTTGATCGCTTTCGGCAAATCCGTGGAATTAAGAGGGCCGACAACCAACGCTGACAAGGCGCTCTTAAACGCTGTGTCAGGTTACAGGCTTTATACTTATAAGCGCCAGCCAAAAGCAGCTATCAAAAAATTCGAGGCTGCTGCCCCGCTTATGGACCGGCTGTTTTCTGATGTTAACGCGACTGCGCTTTATGGCTATCTTTTCAGCCTTTACGGCAAAATATTGGAATCAAATAAGGAGCCGGAACGCGCTTTAAAGATGTACCGCAAAGCAAGACGGACACACCCGCGATCGATCTCCATTGGGATCATCAACCGTTTAGAACTTCTGATCCTCACGGAAAAAGCGCGCAAAGCAGAGGAAAAAAAGCAGTTGCGTAAAGCATTTAATATTTATGTCAAAGCTTTTGGAGCGGCTTCCCAGGCAGGCTTGGACGCGGAACTTAGCCAAAAAAAGATCATTAAGCTTGCTTTGAAGCTTGACCCAAAGCCTGCCACGCCAAAAGAAGCTCAACGCTACGTGGCCAGGGGATTAGCAGCGATCCGCATGGCCAAAACCAGCGCTGACTACAAAGACGCTATTGCTGAGTTTGAAAAAGCTTTGGCGCTTGCGCCCTGGCTGGCAACGATCTATTACAACATGGGTGTGGTGCAGGAGCGCGCCCAGATGCTCGAAGATGCTATCAAGAGCCTGCAGATGTATCGTTTGGCCGCGCCCAGGGCCAAAGATAATAAAGCCATAGAAAAAAAGATCTTCGAGCTTGAGTACGCTGACAGCCGCATGAAAGACTTCACCTGGAAAGCAGTATTCGGCGAATGGGAAGTTGATAAGAATAATCTGGCGCAAAGGGGCCTTATGACATATCCGGCATTGATCATAGCGGAAAACATCAACAAGTCAGCATATACTTTGACTTGCCAAGCGCGCAATCTCCACGGTACGGAATTGGTCTATATAATGTTCCACTATAAGAACAATAAAAAATGGATCTGGTGGAACCTGGGAGGCTGGGGCAATACCAAGTCCGCGCTGGAATATGACACCTGGGGAGCCGGACAGATCATGGGCAACACCACAACCTCAGATACCTTTGAGGGAGAGAGGTGGTATGACCTCAAGATCGTGGTAGATGGCTTGCATTTCAAGGGATTCATCGATAACAACCTGGCATTGGACGTTGAGATGTCGGAATATATGAGCTCATCTGGATCCATTGGATTCGCGACCTGGGGCTCGGTAGCGGAGATCCGGGACATCAAGATCCGCTGACCTCCGCCATCCTGCCCCCTCTGTCATCCTGAACTTGTCGGGACGATACCAATTCATTAAGTAAAAGGACCTGTACTATTTTCTGTCATTAAGAAATAGTGTTCAGGATCTCAATGAGAATACCGCAAAAAAACCCTGAGCCGCAATCGATAAATAGGGTGATAGCGCCCTCGTGAGGGTGATCGAGAAAATTCCGCACCGCAAACCTGAAAATGACTATAATCTTACAATTAGAAGCCTTGATTTCAACGGCGTAAAAGGAGGATATGATGAGGATTTCATATATAGCGATCTGTTCCCTGACAATATTTCTGAGCGGCTGCATGGCGAAAATGGTACAGCCAACCGGGACTCTCAACAAGAAGACCACCGGTACTCCCGAGGCTGCAAGCCCCAGGACCGTGTCTCATGATTACCGGATCATACGCGAACACCTGGTTCAGGGGAAGAAAGATGAGAAGCATCCGGCTGTCATTGTTGTGACGGACGCCAAGCTCAGCGCGGACCTCAAGGCCGTGGGTGAACGCATCCGAACGGAAAATTACCCGGAAGCCGTGCATTTTTCAGTATATTTCCATGATGTAGAAACAGAAAAATGCCTTGCAGTGTACTATGGAGCGCACCTTATCGGACAGCAGGAGATCGATCCGTGCACTGCCGACACTCCCGGCCTCAAAGCTCCGCGATAGGGATTCACCGCTAAATAAACGCGCCCTCCACTCGTTAACCATTTCATTGAACCTGTTCTTAAAAATAGGGCAATTATCTTTTCCCTCGCCCCTTTCAGGGGGAGAGGGCAAGCGAAGCGCGGGTGAGGGGTTTCCGCCTTTTATATCACCCGAGGGTCCGGAATTCCGGGAACGCCTTGCAAATCATATGTCCTTCTGTTAGCCTATCTAAAGAAACGCAAAATCGCCGAAAGGGGAAATTCAAATGAGAAAATCCATACTATTGATTTCGATCTGCTTATTCATCTGCGCTGTTTCCTGCGGTACGGGCACAGCCCAAAGAGATAATGAAGATCCAGGCTCAAAATATTCCGGCATATCTGATTTTTTCAAAAATCTCAGGGATGCGTTTAAACAAGATGGTGCGGGCGATAAAAAAGCGGAGAAGAAAAGAGATGAATATATCGATTACATCTGCTCAAGGATAATCGCCATAGATCGAGTCCAAAACAGAACCGAAGCGCTTAGAAATACCGAAAAGATATACCGCGCTATGCTAAGAGATATCCCCATAGGGGCTTTACAAAACATGGTAGAGGAAGAATTCGAGACCCATATAATCCCGTATAACATGCGTTTGACTGATATGCCGCAATACGAATATCTCCAAGGCCGACGAAACGCCGGCGGCCAGCCATGGGACCTGATACGCGGTATAGGAATTGAACATGCCGGGTCAGATATAGATCAAGGATTCAAGATCGCTTTTGGAGAGGAAGATGTAGTGCTTAAATACCGCCCTGTTGTTAAATATCACGGAGAGGTCGCCATCCATGAGATGTGCCATGTTATAGAAGAATCATTGCCGGATGAAGCCAGCGAGATGGCAGAGCGCTATTACGAGATCCAGCGTGATCGGAATTTGCAGTTTCCGGATAAGCTTTCTTCCGTGGAACCCAAGGAATACTTTGCAGTAACCGCTTCCATGTTTTTCGGCGTGAAAACAAACGGGAAGGGAGTTGACTGGCTTAAGAGCAATGATAAGCAAGCCTATGATATCCTGGTGGAGATCTTCGGCAATCCCAAAAACCTGACCCTTAGTTCCGGCAGATAGCTTCTCGCTGAACTCTGAATAAGGCCTTGTGATTTAAAGTATTGCGTGTTAGTCTTTTAAAAGGATGGCAAGAGAATTTGTTTATGGGTAAAACGAAAATTGAAAAGCTTTATGCGGAAAAATTAGAAGAAGTAAAGATCTGCCATGCTGATATCGAGAAACACAAACAAACGCAAGGCAGGCTTGAGAAGGAGATCGCGCAATTAAAGAAAGCTCTTGAAAAAACACGCTGCTCAGGCGATGAAGGATCCGTGCTTCGAGTGGAGATCGAAAGCCTGCAGAGCAAGCTCGCGGATATTGAAGCTCAGAACCGCAAGCTTTGCGCTGATAATTCTCAGCTTAAGGAAAACCAGCGCATTTTGAAAAAAACCGGGATCTTCGTGGATGTTGAGAATATCAGGCTTGGGCTTCGTGGCAATCCTGAGCGCTCGCTTGACTGGAAGGAACTCCTGAGCGAACTGGAACACAGGATACAGAACCTTCCTGAGCATAAGCATGGATACGCGGTCAGTGACAAGCACGCGTTCTTGCCGCGCCAGTCGCGTGTTGCGCACTTTTTCAGGGAACAGGGCTATGAGATCCATGAGAAAGAACCCAATAAGAAAACAGACACGGTCTATGTATGCAACTGGGATATCGGTCTTGCCTTGGAAGTCGCTGATATTGCCCAGCGCCTGGATGCGGTCGCGCTTGTAACAGGCGACGGAGATTTCGTGGACCTGCTCAAATGGCTTGAAAAACGCCACAACAACAGGCTGCGCTATATCCTGGCCGGAGTAAAAGGCTCCATTAGTGTGGGGATCCAGGAGCTCGCAGCCCAGGAAAAGATCCACTTGATAGAACTCAACAGCGAATAACCGGTTTTTTCATCTGCGGTTAAACCCTCTTCTCTCCCTATGCTACCAGCAGAGTTCTGGCTGTTGCTATTATTCTTTATAAAATCCGAATGGAGGATTAATAATGAAAAACTTTTGTTACGCGCTTAGCTTATTGCTTCTGGTGATCCCTTTCCATCTTGCAGGCCGGGAAGAATGCACTGTTGCGGTGGTGTCAGGAAAAGCGACTGCTGATGGCAGGCCTTTGCTGTGGAAAAATCGCGATACCAGCACGCTTGATAATGAGATCGCGTATTTCAATGACGGGGAATATCCTTATGTAGGCGTTATAAATGCCGGCGACCGGACTCAAGTGTGGATGGGCGTTAATACAGAAGGTTTTGCCATCATGAATGCTGAATCCCTGGACTTAGAAGGCACTATGCTTGATGATGAGGGATTCTTCATGAAACAGGCATTGATGGAATGCGCCAATGTTGATGATTTTGAGGATTTACTGGTCAAAACGAATAAAACAGGGCGGGGCACCAAAGCTAATTTCGGTGTGATCGATGCTCAAGGCGCAGCAGCAATGTTTGAGGCAGGCAACCACACATTCACGAAATTCAATGCTAACGACCCTGAAGCCGCGCCGATGGGGTATTTTGTCAGGGCGAATTTTTCAAAAACAGGTACGGGAAAACCAGGATACGGCCACATCCGTTACAATCGCGCGGACACATTATTCACGAAATTCATTGCTGAGAATGATCTGACCCATAAGACGCTTCTTCGCTACATTGCCAGAGATCTTATTAATGACCGGACAGACCCCTATCCTTTGCCTTTTGAAGGCCGGGAGGGGAAGAATCCAAAAGGATTCATTAAAACCCATGATTCCATTAACAGGCATAGAACAGCGTCAGTATCTGTGTTCCATGGTGTTCTCCCTGATGAAGCGCCGGAACTCACCACAATGTGGACTATTTTAGGGGAGCCGGTCTGCGGAGCCGCGATTCCCGTATGGGCATCAGCAGGGAGCGTACCGCCGGCTTTAGACGGCGATCCAACATCAGAATTGAACGGATTGATACAGCGGATCGAAAAAAAAGCCTATTCAAAAGCATCTCTGTTGAAATACATTAATACCGCTGTTTTAAAGAACAAGAAAGATAATGGATTGCTCGATATCCTGTTCCCCTTAGAAGACGAGATTTTCCTGCTCACTCATCAGCACCTCTCCCAATGGAGGCAAACCCTGCCCGGCCCTGATGTTGTCCTGGAATTCGAGACCCGGATGATCAATATTGTAATAGAAAAACTGGATCCTGATAACTGAACTCTTATTTGCAGTTTTACTGCCGGGGGGCACTCTGTAATAGCGGCAGTCTACATTGATACCGCCGGGATATTTGTATACTCTGAACGAAATTCCATGAAAATAACTCTTAAGCATGACCTTAAAAACATAGACTGGAAAGAACTCGCTGATGTTTATGAGCGCGCTCCGCTGGGTAAGCGTGATGTCAAGCAGCTTAAGCGGGCATTTCAAAAAAGCTGGTTCACTTGCATCGCCATGCACGGGAAAAAGATCATTGGCGCAGGAAGGATAATATCGGACGGGGAATACTACATGAACATTTATGATATAGCGGTTCTGCCTGAATTCCAGGGCAAGCAAATCGGCAATAAAATAATGGCGGCAATAATAAAGCGCGCCGGACAAAAATTCATGCTTCTTACAACCACGGTCGGGAAAGAAGGTTTTTATCACAAGCTCGGGTTTAGAAAACACAGGGCCGCAATGGCTATCTACCCGAGAAAGCGCCTGGCATACGCCAAGAAGCATTATCTGCAATGGTAGGCGCTCTATATTTGAGGATCGGAGGAATTTGATATGGATGCTATGCAAACGATAACCGCCAGAAGAAGCATCAGGGCTTATAAAGCAGATCCTGTGCCAAAGGAAATTCTGGAAAAAGTCTTGGATACCGCGCGATTCGCCCCATCAGGCAGCAATACCCAGCCTTGGGAATTCCTGGTTGTAAGCGGTAAAAAATTTGATGAGATCAAGCAGGCTTTGGAGGAAAAACTCAGTTCAGGGGAAAAGAAGCGCCCTGATGTCCCGATACCGGATTATCCTGAGAAATACTTAAGCCGCCGCAAAGGCCTTGTGCGCCTTATGCTTGAAAAAATGAAGATCACCCGCGCAGACGCTAAAGCCCGCCTGGGCTGGGGCGTAGCCAATATCAGATTTTTTGACGCGCCCCATGCCGTGATCATTACAGTTGACAGATCTATCGCGCCGTATGCGCTCATGGATGTGGGAATAGTCATACAAACTCTGGCTTTGGCTGCCCATGCTCATGGCCTGGGCACATGCATCCAGGCAATGGTAACAACATTTCCTGATGTGCTCAGAAAATCTTTGGACATTCCCGGAACCAAACTCATTGCCTTGGGAATGGCTGTCGGCTATCCTGACCTTAACGCGCCCATAAACACTCTTGAGCGTTCGCGCGAGCCTTTAGAGAACTTCACCACCTGGCACACCTAGGATTCCGCTTTTTCCTCCGCCCTTCATCACTTGAAGCGCTATTCCTGAGGATATTCCACTTTGAGGATCTCCAGGGTCGAATTACCGGCCGGGCGCTTCCATTCTACGGTATCGCCGACTTTGGCGCCTAGCACTGCCTCAGATATAGGTGAGGACCAGCTCACAGTCCCGGCTGAAGCATCAGCTTCATCTTCCCCAACAATAGTAAAGCAGTGAATCTCTGCATCCGCGCAGCGAGCCTCGATCCTGGCGCCGAATCGGATCACGCCAGGCTCCTGCTTAGAGGGATTAACTACAACCGCATTACGCAGCCTCACATCATAGTAGCGCAGATCGCGCTCAACCTGGCGTCTCTGTTTGCCGGAGCTGTCATCACCGGCAATTAGTTTTCTGCGCTCAGCTTCGAGCTCAAGGACTTTCTCTTGCAGTAAAGCCCTGCCGCGCGCAGTAACATAGTTAGGCCCCGGCGGAATGGGCCGCTCAGGGAGTTGGTCGCCATGCTGGTCACCATCGCCCTTCACGAATGCGCTGCTCATGAGCGAAAGCTCCGGGGCTTTTTATTTAAGTCCGCGATCGTCATTAGATTGATTGTACTAATTGATCCGGCATTGCAAATAGCAAGTTCACGTGGTACATATTGATATGCGAGGTATTTTATGGGAACATGCGTGAAACTATTGATACTCTACGGATTCTGCGCGCTTATCACTGTTTTTCCATTGTCAGCGGAATATGAGGAAGTGATCTGCTGGGAAGATGAAGATTGCGCTCAAGACACTGCCCCGCCCGCGCCCCAAGAACATCTGATCAATACAAAAATAGATCTTTCCGAGCAGTGGGGCATGCGCGCGTCCCAGGATCAGGGGGATTTCGGTTACTGCCACGCGTTCGCGTTCGTCGGGCTTGTTGAAGCTGCATACTTCCGTGCGCATGACGAGGCTATCGACTTTTCCGAGAAATGGCTTTTGTATCAAGGATATCTTTTAGCCAAAGCCGAGAAGATGCGCAGCATGAAAGAAAAACTCAAGCTGGTCGGCAAGCTGGCAGCGCAGCAGGAAGAAGAGAATGCATCCTTGTCGCACTTTTACAGCAAGATGGGCGCGCAACTGCCGGATGCATATAACAAGAAGATCGAGACGATCCTTGATCTGTCTATGTCAGCGGGCGAAGGCGCAAAAACAAAATTCAGCATGGAGCTCATCAAGGCGCATAGCCTGTGCCCGGAAAGTACGTACCCATATTGGGATTTTTCCGATCTCAAACCAAAAGAAAAGAAACTCATAAACGAACTTTATGAATCCAAGAGGTTTTTCGCCGGATTCCTTGAACTCCCGGTAGAAAGCGAAGAATTTCAAGACAAGCGCGAAGAACTAGCGGAAATGTGTCCTTTTGAGTTCTTTCCAAAAAGACTTTGCTTCTATAATGAGATCCGAAGACGCTACAATAAACTCTTTAAGCCAGCGCATCAACGCATCAAATGCAAAATGGAAACAAGGCAATACGAGAATTTCATGGAAACATGGGATTTTAAATTATATGAATGCGAGCCCAACTGCGGCCCCATAATTGAAAAATATCTGCTCAAGGGCATACCGATTGTGGCCGGAGTAAGAGGTTACCCCAACGGAAAAAGCCAGGGTGTTCATTCCGTGGTCATAAAAGGATTCGATCCGGACTTCGACCACAAAGAAGAATCAACGAACGCCTATCTTGTAAGAAACAGCTGGGGCCCAAAGGGCAACCACCATGTTCCCGAAGACATGATGATCAAGATAAACAAAGTCATAGTGGCCATCAATGAAGACGAATCCTTTATTCCGTCAGAGGAGTGATGGATGGATAGAAGAGCAGCATTTTAAGTTGAATGTTTAGCTTTGGACTTACCCTGGTTTCGTGGACACTTCAAAAAAGCACACGTGCCATCCCGGCTCCCCTTTGTCATCCTTAAAGCAGGTCCCGGATCAGGTCCGGGATAAACTCCGGCTGGGATCCAGCACCGCTATCCGGATATAAGCTCTTTTCTCTCGCGCGCCCCCTTCTCTTTCTGGCAGAAAGATCTATATCTAAACAACGGAAATGGATCCCAGCCTCCGCTGGGATGACAAAAAGAGCGCTAGCATGATAGTTCCGGAGGCTGACACATGTGTCTTAACTATGTGTCCACTTTTTCAGGGTAAGTCCACTTTGACCCCTTTTATCTTTGTATCTTACCCCTTGCTAATGAGGCGAATATGCCGGCAAAGCACAAGGCCGCGAATACAGCGAAGCCTGTTTTCGCGCTGTTCATGAAAGCATCTATGTTTTCCGGTTCGACCTGGGCCTGACCCAAGTGCAGGGCCAGGATCATCATTATTATCCCCATTGAGAACATCATCCCGATCTGGCGCATCGTGCCCACGGTTGCTCCGGCTACGCCGTAATAACGGCGCTCCACGGAGCTCATGATAGCGTTGGTGTTCGGGGAGGAGAACAAAGCGAACCCAAGCCCAAGGAACGCGAAACACCCGATGATGTAGCTCAGCGGAGTCGTGGTACTTATAAAGAACAATAATATCAGGCCGATCAAAGCCATTGCCATACCCACTGAAGCTACTGTGCGCGGCTGGATCCTGTCTGAGAGGCGCCCTGCGAACGGGGAGAATATTGCCATCACAATGGGCTGGCTCACCATTATGAGTCCGGCTGTTTGCGGAGAGAACCCTCTGACTTTTTGCAGATAAATACTCATGATAAAACTCACAGCAAAAGTCGCCGCGTAATTGATGATGGCCGCAAGATTAGAGAACGCGAATGTCGTATTATTGCGGAACATCCCTATATCGACCACAGGCTCTTTTACGCGCGATTCATAACATATGAAGCCGATGATGCCCAGTATCCCGAAAACCGTCATCACGGCCGCATGCGGCTGGGGAAGTCTTGAGAACCCATACATCATGGACGCGAGCGAAACGCCGAAAATGATCGATCCTGTGAGGTCGAATTTATGAGTCTTATCATCCGTCCAATCGCCTTTTATCAGGAGAAATATCAATATGAGCATTATGATCCCTATGGGAATATAGATCCAAAAAAGAAAACGCCAGCCCAGATGCTGCGTAATGATCCCGCCGAGAAAAGGTCCGGCTGAAAGCCCCAGGTAGACCGCGGTGACATTGATCCCAAGCACGCGGCCGCGCTGATTCGCCGGAAACACAGACATAAGCATTGCTAAGCGCGTGGCAAACGACATGGACATGCCAAAACCCTGCAATACGCGCAAAGAAATGAATGTGCCGGATGAATTCGATATGGGTATAAGAGCGGAAGCTATCATAAGAATGATCACGCCCGTCATGTAGATCCTCTTGCGTCCGTAGATATCACCCAACCTGCCGAATGGTATGGAAAATGTCGCGGCTGCCAGCAGGAAAGCCGTGTTCACCCATCCCATTAGGACCGCGCTCATGGCAAAGTCCCGGCCGATCGTCGGCAAAGCCACATTCACTGATGAGCCTAAAAAAGGATCAATGAATGACGCAAGTATGGTTATTGTCAGCACAGCACGCTGAGTGCTCAGACTGCTTTTATCGGTAGGTTTTGGTACAGCCATCGAAATCCGGGAAAGACGTCAGTGCGGGAAAAGTTATCTTTGGGATGATGGAGAAACCGGCAAGACCGGGACCCGGGGTCCAGAAGAGCGCATGGTCCACTGCGGCTTTTGCCAAAGGGATTTCTTCGGAAGAAAGTTCGTCTTTTAGAAGTTCAAACGCGCCGTTAAATCCGGGAATAGTGCTGCGCTTTAATGCGATGGCGCCCCAAAGACGATTAAATTCCATGTTGAAACGGTCATTGCCATCCTCGTGCGTGTCAAAAAGGTCCCAGAGAGCCGCGGCCACGCGCCATTCATTGGTAGGGCCAATGCAGACATCTCCCGGAATATTCTCGATCTGGACAGGAGCGCGGCGCGGTACAAGATATTCAAACGTTGGGTCAGCCCCGTTCTTATCAAGACGCACAGCAGCAGCAAGGAAAGTGGGAAACCCTTCGGTCCAGGCAAGAGCATCGTCATAGCACCTGTCAAAATAGTGCTGTCCGCCGCCCGAACGGCTTTTTACTGCCACATGCATGATGAAATGCCCGAGCTCATGGATGTTCACATCCCAGGCTTTGCCATTGGTGAGATTGATCTCGTAACGCCATGGGCTGTAGTAATCCCCGGAGCCCGGCCAGACCACATTAACGGTCTTTTTCCACCAGCCAATGCCGGCGCCGCTGCCTTCGAATAACGAAACAGTGTCAATATAAGCCTGGTGGATCTGCGCTGCCTGGGCATTCTCGGCATCAGGCGCGATGCCATAGGTCCCGGTATCAACAGGTCCTTCCAAAGGCAGGGTCACAGATGGACCCTCCCACTCGTAAGACCCGTTATGCTCGAACTTCCAGAATTTATTGTCTAAACGAAATCGGATCGAATATCTGCCTTTAAGGCCGGGAGAGAGTTCAAGCGTCCAATGTCCCTGCGAATCCGCCCGGGTCTGCGCGGCCACACCCTTGGAATCTTTCAAGCTCACTTGGGCGAACCTTCCGGGGTGCATATTTCCCTTGTCATCGGGCGCCAGAAAGACTCCATACAGGGAACGGCCGTACACAGCATCACGGCCTGAACTTGGGGAGAGTCTTTGAGCCGGGAACACAAGAATCCGCCCTTCCCGCCGGCCCTCACTCTCAAGCGTTCCGCGCAAGACTCCGATAGAGCGCGAGGAAATATCCGAGTCATCCAGGGCCTGCGTATGCCCCGCACCCGGAAGAATAAGGAACACAATAAAAAGTAAAAGTATCTTCATGATGTTTCTCATTATACTTAAGAAGGCGCCGAGGTCAAGTATTGACTTGCCAACAGCCAACTTGTTGACTTACTTGAGCAAGCCGGCTGCGTCCCGGCGCGGCCCTTGATTAACTTTTTCGCGCCTGGGCCGGCGTGAATCTGGAGTT
>JBHPMF010000057.1:0-15763 GCA_042563375.1 Elusimicrobiota bacterium
TTAGAGGATAAAGGCCTAGAATTCAAATAGGACTTTAGTCCCATATTTTGATTTTCCGGTAGCCGCAGGTCTTCAGCCTGTGTCTGCTCTGGCAGCCGCACCCTTTACGGGTGCGTTCTGCTCTGATCTTCTTCCTTCACGGTAGCCTCAGGCTTTAGCCTGCCCCCTACAGAATACCTGCGGGGACTGTCCTGTAGGGCATACTACAGGATTGCTCTTCGGGACTAGCATCTCTATAATTTTGGAAGCTTGTGTCTTTAATAAAGGACTCCATTTTCAAAGGAACACAGGCTGAAGCCTGAGGCTACCGGAGAAGAGTTATATTTTTAAGGAACTCAGGCTTTAAGCCTGAGGCTATCGCGAGGAAGAGCGATAATGATTTAAGGGTGTGGTATTCAAGATCTCTACGGGCAGACTGCGTCCCGCGACATCTATTATCAATTCTTTTTCGTTTAAGGAATCCTTGTCAACAAAACAGGCAGCGATCGGCTTTTCCAGTGTTGGGGAAAATCCTCCGCTTGTGACTATTCCCGCGTGTTTCTTTTCCGCGGTTAGTATCTGAGATCCATTCCTGGGCATTGGACCTCTTGCCTTGCTGATCGCGAATTTTAACTTTCTGTTCACGCCCTTTTCCTTTTGGCTCAGGAGCGCGTCTTTCCCGATAAACTTATCTTTTTTAAATTTCACAACCCAGCTGTATCCGACTTCAAGGGGTGTTGTTTTTTCATCAAGCTCATGCCCCCAAAGCGGGAATCCTGCCTCCAGCCTTAACGTGTCTCTGGCTCCCAATCCGCAAGGCAGAAAAGGCTGGATATTATTGACTTTGACAATGTCTTCGATTTTTTTCCAGAGGCTTGCAAGGATCTCATTCTTGCAGATGAATTCGAATCCATCTTCACCCGTGTATCCGGTTCTGCCTGCCAGTATGTCTTTTGTGTTAAAAGCGAATCTATGCCATTGGAATTTTTTTATATTCGCGAGTTCCCGGCACAGGTTTCGCGCTATTTCCATCGCGCGAGGGCCTTGAAGCGCGATAATGCCGAATCTATCAGAAACATTCTCAAGGCGCACATCAATATCTTTTGATCGATCGCTGATCCATGACCAGTCAGGTTCTATCCTTGACGCGTTCACCACAAGCATGTATGAATCATCCGCAAGCTTGTAAGCTATCAGGTCGTCGATCACGCCGCCATCATTATTGAGCATGTGCGTGTAGATCGCGCTTGGCACCGGAGCGCTGGAAAAATCATTCGTGAATATATAATCAAGGAATCGCGAAGCGTCTTTGCCGCTGATAATGAACTCACCCATATGCGACACATCGAACATCCCGGCCCCGTTTCTTATAGCCTTATGCTCATTGATTATCGAGCTGAAATAGATCGGCAGTTCCCATCCCGCGAAATCCACAAGCGTGGCGCCCGAAGCCTTATGGATATCATTAAGCGGAGTCTTAAGCAATGTCATTAATCCCCATTTTCCCTCTTTACCCCTAAAATTTCAAGCAAAAACACGCCTCCTCATTATTCCGGGGACGTAGGTGAATAAGTGATTTTTCTTAGGGAAATCACTTATTCACCTACGTCCCCGGAAGCGTAAATATCGGGAATTTAGGGCTTGTTTGTTTGATTTAATTGGGTAATGGAAGGGGTGGATGTTAAACATCTTGTTATTAGCGGGAAGCCTTCGGTCGGGAAAACCACGCTTGTTCGCGAGGTCATATTGCCGTGGAAAGATTCTTGCGGGGGATTCTATACGAAAGAGATGCGCGGAGACGACGGAGAACGCCTGGGCTTTGAGCTTGTGACCATAGATGGAAAAGCTTCATTGTTCGCCAGTAAAGATATCCGAGGGGATGTGAAATACGGCAAATACGGAGTGGATATCAATGCCCTGGATGATATTGGCGTGACTTCCATGGAATCTTGCCTCAACGACAGCAAAAAACGTTTGCTTGTTGTTGATGAGATCGGAGCCATGGAAGTGCTTAGCGATAATTTCAGAAAAGCCGCCTTGAAAGCTTTGGGTGATGAGTCGGGAAAGGCTGTATTGGCGACGATCAGAAGTAAAAGCCAGCCATTCACTGATGATATCAAGAGATTAACCGGTGTCAAGATGATAGAGCTTACCAGGGAGAATTATGGTTCTGTCAAGGCGCGGGTGGTAAAGTGGCTGGAGAAGGTGCATGAGGAACAAGACGCATGAAAAAACAGATCGCGCATTTGAATGGGGATCTCGCCCATGCAAAACGCGTGCACATGGTCGGGATCGGGGGATGCGGCATGAGCGGGCTGGCTCTTGTGATGAAGCGATTGGGATTCAGTATCACCGGTTCTGATATCGCGTGCAATGCGAGCGTGAAAAAACTGCGCAAATCAGGATTCAGGATCTCAGTGGGCCATAAAAAAACGAATTTAGCTTCCAATACGGATCTTGTTGTATATTCTTCGGCTATTGACATAAAAAAGAATCCTGAAACCAGGGAGGCTGCGCGAAGATCAATGTCCCTTATGCGCAGAGGCACGCTTCTGGCCAATATCGCGCAATTCAAGCGCTCCATCGGCGTAAGCGGAACGCACGGCAAATCAACCACATCCTCATTCATAGGGTTCATACTTAATTACCTGAAGTTCGAGCCTACTGTGATAGTCGGAGGGGAGATACGCGATCTTGGAACCAATACCGTGTTCACGGACAATGACCTTTTGGTCATGGAGACAGATGAGTCTGACGGAAGTTTCCTGGAGACAAAGCCGTGGATAATCGTGGCTACTAATGTTGACAATGACCATGTCGAGCATTACGGCAGCATACAGAACTTAAGAAATGCTTTTGTGAAGCATCTTAACTGCGCTCCTGATGACGGCTGGGTGATCGCGTGCAAGGATGACGCGGAGCTCCGCGAGAATATCCTGCCGCATGTTTATTCACGCTGTCTCACATACGGAATAAAAGAAAAAGCGGATCTATCGGCAAGGTCATTGAAGAAACACGGGAACGGATACTCTTTTTCCTTGACTTTCAAAGGAAAAAATATCGGCAGCTTCGCGACAGGCATTGCGGGCATGCATAATGTTTACAATGCAATGGCTGCGATGCTGGCTGCTCATATGGCCGGCGCATCATGGGTATCGATCTCAAGGGTTGCGCATAGGTTCACAGGGACAAGAAGGCGTTTGGAGATCCTGGGTACGCACCACGGGATCACGTTCCTGGATGATTACGCTCATCATCCCACAGCTATAAAAGCGGTATTGGATTGCGCCAGGGATTTTTATCCCGGCAAAAGGCTTATCGCGTATTTTCAGCCTCATCGTTTTACGCGCACGATGGCGGTGCACAGACAATTCGGAGACGCGTTTAAAGGATCTGATTTCGTGTGGGTGGCGCCGATCTACAAGGCGAATGAAAAACCCATACCGGGAGTCACATCAGAGCTTGTGCTTAGATCCTTGCGCAGGAAAAAGGTGCCATGCGGGCATGCTCCGCTGCGGCCCGTTGAGATCATGCGCCATCTTGAAGACGGGGACCTGTTCATTACAGCCGGCGCGGGTGATGTGTGGAGAGTGGCGGAAGATATAATTAGAAGGCTGGACATGAAGAAATGATGAATGATGAATGATGAATGATGAATAACAAAGGGCTGCAAAAAGAATTCATGGCCATCTGTCCCGGGAGGGTCTGGGCGGATCAGCCGTTGGCTGAGCATACGACATTCGGGATAGGCGGGCCTGCGCGATTTTTAATCGAAGTTCTTACCGAAGATGAATTACAAAATTGTTTTAAGCTTGCGCGGAAAAACAGGGTCCCGGTGATTGTCCTTGGCCGGGGATCCAATGTTTTGATCAGCGACAAGGGGATCAAGGGGTGCGTTATCAGGCTGGGCGGGTATTTCACAAAATTCGGTCTCTTAAGAGACAAAAAAAAGATATGTGTCGGCGCTGCCGCTAAGCTCCATGCGTTGGTGGTATTGGGCGCTAAGAAGCATTTTTCCAAGATCGAGTATCTTTCCGGTATACCGGGCACAGTCGGCGGAGCGGTTTGCATGAATTCCGGCATAAGAGAGCATTCAATAGGTGATTTTGTGGTGTCAGCGCGCGTTTTTAAGCCCGCGCAAAACAGATTTTTTACTATTCCGGTCTCAAAATTAAGATTTGGATACAGAATGTCGCGATTTCAGAAAAGCGCAGATGTAGTGTGCTCCGTCATTCTTAAATTCCCTATTGCGAAGGATGCGAAATCCATAGTACAAACAATAGAGGGGTTTATGAAGAGACGTACAGCTACTCAACCGCTTAACATGAGAAGCGCGGGTTCTGTTTTTAAGAATCCGCGAGGTGATTCTGCGGGCCGCTTGATAGAATCATGCGGTCTTCGCGGAATAAAAATCGGCAATGCTGCCGTCTCTGACAAACATGCTAACTTCATAGTCAATCTTGGGAGCGCGAAAGCGCGCGATGTGGCATGTTTGATGAAGCGGGTCCAGAGCGCTGTTAAAAAACAGCGCAAGGTCCTGCTTCAGCCCGAAATCTGTTTTATGGGTGAATTCAATGAGACGGCAAGACCAGAGGCTTAGATTGCGCTCAAAAGCTCTTAATTGGAAACGAAGAAAGCTCCTGCACGTTCTTCGTCTGCCCTTTATCTTCCTTGTATTTCTTGTTGCCGCGAGCCTTACCGCGCACAGGATGGACCTGAACAATTTTTTCCTGGTGAACGAATCCCGGCTTGAGGTGGCGGCGGATCCTCAGTCAAGAACATCTCCTTTGTGGCGCAAAGGCGTGCAGCTGCGAGTCGAAGAACTGTGGCTTAATAAAAATCGCGCAGCGTGCATTTTGAGCGCGTGGGAATACAAAAAGAAGATGCTTGATGAGTTCAAATTCATCAAAAGCATAGATTGCGACTGGAAATCGCTTTTGATCAACGGAAAAGCAAGATTGCGGGTCGAGCTGAGGGATCCTGTGGCCAGGATCACTGACCAGGATATTACCTATTGCCTTGACGGCGAGGGAGCGCGGTTCCTCTGCGTTGTGCGCAGCGATAAGGAATCCCTCGTGCTTATAAGCGGGATCGCTCCTTCGCAAACAAAAACGATCCTAAGGGCTTTGCCGTATCTTAGTCTGTCGCTCGGGCCGGTCAAGGCGATAAAAAGCGTGACAGACAGCAAAGTCGTAATGAGTGATTTTTTTGGCCGCAATTTTTACTTTAATCTAGTAGACTTGGACGGGTTGAAGCTGTTCTCGACTATGGAACAGGCGACCCGCATAATGGATGACTTAAAGAGCAGGGAAGAAGAATTCAATTATATGGACTTAACTTATACTAGAGATGATAGGATCGTAGTGGGTGGCTAAAAAAAATATTCTTTGCGCTTTGGACATTGGAAGTTCCAAAGTCATGGCTCTTCTTGCTGTCCTGAGTGAAGACAGAAATAAGATCAAGGTAGTTTCAGGGTCCGAGGTGGCCTGCCGCGGTTTAAAAGGCGGGGTTGTGGTCAATATCCCGGAAACCGCCAGGGCGATAGCCCAGGCTGTGGAGCTGTGCGAGGAAAAAGCCAGTATCGTCAGCGGCAAGGGCGGAAAAGGCGCAGGCAAATCTTCAGATTTCCCTCCTGTTGAAGAACTTACGCTCAGTGTGCGCGGAAAACATTTCGAGAGTTTTAACAATAAGGGCGCTTATAATATCGCCAGGACCGATAAAGAGATAACAACCGCTGATGTTGAAAGCGTCATAGAGATAGCAAAGGCTGTCCCGATATCCCAGGACAGAGAGGTCCTGCATGTGATCTCCCAGGATTTCTGGGTGGACAGGCAAAAAGGCGTTCCTAACCCCGTAGGCATGGAGGGGTCGCTCCTTGAGGTTGACGTTCATATACTCACAGGGATCTCAAGCCATATCAACAATGTGGTCAAGGCCGTGAACAGGGCGGGATTCAAAGCATCCCAGATCTGCTACGGCCTTCTCGCGTTGGGCGACGCTGTGGTGACTGAAGAGGAAAAAGAGCAGGGATGCCTGCTTCTTGATTTCGGCGGGCAGACTGTGGGCATGGGAGTTTATTACGAGGGGGCGCTGCGTTATTCAAAAGAGATACCATTCGCCTCGGATACGATAACGCGCGATCTCGCGCATTGTCTGCGCACATCGATCGTGAACGCCCAACGCATAAAAGAGGAATACGGAGCCTGCTTGATGAACATGACCCAGCCTGACGAAGAGATCGAGTTTTACGGGCTTGACGGGAGAGAAACGAAACGGGTCAAAAGAAGGATAGTCATCGAGGTGATACAGTCGAGAGTCGAAGAGATCTTCAGTTTTGTGGGCCGCGAGCTTGAGAACAGCGCGCTTCTGGACACGATCCAGGCAGGCGGCGTGATCATAACAGGCGGCGGATCCATGATGCGCGGATTAGCCGAAGCCGGCACGGAATTGCTGGCGATACCCACAAGGCTGGGTATCCCACAGATGGAATCAGTTGATATCTCGAATGAAGTCCTTATGAACCTGGGTTTTGCTTCAAGCGCGTCTGTCCTGCAGTACAGCACGCGGCCGCCGCTGTGGTCTGAGAAAGTCGATGGAAAGTGGAGATCAGGATTCGATCTAAGCCCGTCAAGAAAAGGGCGCAAGCGGCTTAGTGGAAAATTTCGTACCTGGCTTGAGGAATTGTTTTCTTAAAAGCTACGCGAATGAACGCGAATAAAAATACGCGAATGAACACGAATAAAGAACATTGTTCTTTATTCTTTTATTTGTGTCCTTTCGCGGTTGTTACTATTTGCGTCCATTCGCGCCTCTCTGTAATTCGCGATCATTCGAGTTGATTTATGAGGATAAGATTCAGTGAAGATTTCAAAGGGCAGCCTGCTGTAATAAAGATAATCGGCGTGGGCGGGGCCGGCGGGAATGCCGTCAACAGGATGGTCGAGGTCGGCCTCAAGCATGTTGAATTCATAGCTGCCAATACCGACGCGCAGGATCTAAGGCGCAGCAGGGCTCATGTAAAGGTGCAGATGGGGAGCCAGCTGACGCAGGGTCTCGGCGTTGGCGGTGATCCTGCCAAGGGAAGAGAAGCCGCGGAAGAATCCATAGATACCATAAAGAATCTGGTTACAGGGGCAAACATGGTGTTCATCGCCAATGGAATGGGAGGGGGCACCGGAACCGGAGCAGCTCCTCTTGTGGCCAAACTCGCCAAGGAGGAAGGCGCCCTGACGATCGGCATAGTCTCAAGGCCTTTTGAATTCGAAGGAAGGGTGAGAGCTCAGCAGGCTGAGGCCGGAATACGCGAAATGAGGAATTACGTGGACACCCTTCTCATCATTCCCAATGACAAGATCTTCAATATTATCGACGAAACGACGACAACTACTGAAGCGTATCTCATGGCTGATGATGTCTTGCGTAAAGCTACGCAAGCCATAACCGATGTGATCACGACCTCGGGAGAGATCAATGTTGATTTCGCTGATGTCAGGACTATCATGAAAAGCGCGGGCGAAGCGATCATCGGCATCGGAGAAAGCGAAGGGTCGCACAGGGCAGTGGATGCCGCGAAGAAAGCGATAGTATCTCCTCTGCTTGAAAACGTTTCGATCGACGGCGCAAAGGGAGCGCTTGTCAATATCACCGCGAGCCACACCCTGCTGTTCACGGAAATAAAAGAAGTCATGACTTATGTCCACTCTGTGGTGAGTCCTGAAGCGCATGTGTTTTTCGGACAGGCAAATGATGAGAATCTAAAAAGCAAGATCCGCGTAACAGTCATTGCCACGGGTTTTCCAGCGAAAACAAGCAGGACCCGGGCTCCGCATCTGAGGGAATTCAACCTTAACCGCGAACTGCCTGTGATAGCAGGCGAGACATTGCGCAGCATTTCCGGGCGCGCGGAGACTCAGTCAAAAGCGAAGGATAAGGACGATACCGGGGATATCCTGCCTACCGGCAAACGATTCAAAGTGAACAAGAGCCAAACACCGCCTGACGATGTGCTTAAAAAGCCGTCATACTTGCGGACAACAACAAGGAGGCTGCGTTAAAATGGCTGAGATCTTGGAAAACATTCTTAAAAAAATGGTTGAGATGAAGGGGAGCGACCTGCATTTGAAATGCAGATTAGCCCCTCATATACGGATGGACGGAGACGTTGTTGCTTTGGAGGGGTTCCCGCCTCTTGATGAGATGACGATCAAGAAAGAAGTCTTTTCCCTGATCTCTGAGAGAAAAAGAGAAGCGTACGAGAAGAACGGGACCATTGAATTTTCGATCGAGAGAGCCGAGATAGGGGCGCGTTTTCGCGGCAGTTTCTACATGGAGCGCAGTTCTCCCGCGCTTAATATGCGTTTGATCCCGAGGCAGATACCGTCTTTTGAGAGTCTTTTTATCCCTGATTCATTTCTTAAATTCGCGGAAGAAGAAAGAGGCATAGTCCTTGTGACCGGCCCGACGGGATCGGGAAAATCAACAGCGCTTGCGGCCCTGGTCGATCATATAAACAAGACTTATCCTGTCCACATAATAACGCTTGAAGATCCCATCGAGTTCGTGCATGATTCCAAAAAGGCCTTGATCAGCCAGCGGGAACTGGGGGAAGATTTTCATTCATTTCCCGATGCTTTGCGCCATGCTCTCAGGCAGGATCCTGATGTGATACTCGTGGGGGAAATGAGGGACCTTGACACGATCCGTCTTGCTTTGCACGCTGCTGAAACAGGGCACTTGGTGTTGTCCACCCTGCATACTGTTGATGTCGCGCAAACAGTGACAAGGATCATTGATATGTTCCCTCCTCATGAACAGGCATCAGTGAGGGTCCATCTCTCAGAGCTGGTCAAGGGGATCGTCGCTTTGAGGCTTGTGCAAAAAGTCGGCGGAGGCCGCGTTCCCGCAAGCGAGATAATGACGGGCACGTCATATTGCAAAAAAATACTTTCTGAGAATAAGATCGGAGAATTGTCAAAAGCCATGGAACAAGGCAAACATTACGGCATGCAGACGTTTTTAATGAGCTTGCTTGATATTCACAATAAGGGACTTGCCACAAAAGAGGATTGCATGTCAGTGGCGACGAATCCTGATGATTTTGCGACCCGCATACGCGGGATCAAGACAGGAACATAAAGAAAGGCCAAGAAAGCTTTTTTATTTTTCCTCCCCCCTGGAGGGGGAGGCAGTCCCGCGAAGCGGGCAGTCCTGTGGTATTTCCCACAGGGCTAGGTGGGGGGGATGAAGTAAAGTTCCACCTTCTGCTCATGGACTCAGATTCCCACAAAGGCGCTGTTATTAAGGAGTAATTTATGAATTTTGAAAAACTTGACGTAAGCAATAAAAGAGTTTTGTTGAGAGTGGATTATAATGTCGCCATCAAGGACGGGAAAGTCGTTGAGCCCAAGAGGATAGTCGCTTCGCTTCCCACAATAAAAAATCTTCTGGAAAGAGACGCCAAGATCGTGATCATGTCGCATCTTGGACGGCCTAAAGGGAAAAGGGACAAAAAATATTCAATGGCGCCTGTGTTCGAAGAATTCATCCGTATCGCGCAAAAAGAGGAACTGCCGATCCATCTATGCGAGATGTGGGATGGTGACCTGGACGGCGAGGGATTCAGGGACTATACCTCGAAACTCAAGCCCGGGGATATTTTATTTATCGAGAATCTGAGGTTTTGGCCCGGGGAAGAGGCCAATGATGAAGCTTTCGCAAGATCATTGGCAAGCCTGGGCGAGGTTTTTGTGCAGGAGGCTTTTGGAGCTTTGCACAGAGCCCATGCCTCAACGGATAAACTCGCGCGGTTACTGCCGTCAGCGTTCGGATTATTGGTACAAAAAGAGCTTGCTGAACTTAATAAACTTTTGGCCGACCCTCAAAGGCCGTTTGTGGCTCTTTTAGGCGGCGCCAAGGTTAAAGACAAGATAGGCGCGATAGAAAACCTCATTGCGCGAGGAGTAGACAAGATACTTATCGGAGGCGCGCTGGCATATACATTCCTTAAAGCGCAGGGGGTTCAGGTAGGGGATTCTTTTGTGGATGAAAAATGGGTGGATAAACTCACTGAGCTGATGAAAGACCCGAAAAAGAGTTCTCGTATCGAGGTATGCGTGGATCATAAGATCGCAAAGGATGTGAATTCTCCCAATACCGCCAAAACCATCGAGGAAAAGAATATACCTGATGGCTGTAAGGGGATGGATATAGGCCCAAAAACCCTTGAGAATTTCAAAAGCGAGCTGGGCAAAGCAAAGACGATATTCTGGAATGGACCCGTGGGTATGATGGAGGTCCCGCCGTTTGATACTGGAAGTTCCGAGATGGCCCGCGTAATATCGGGATCGACCAAGAACGGCGCTTTAAGCGTACTCGGCGGCGGTGACACGATCTACGCTGTGAGCATTGCGGGCCTGAAGGAAGATGATTTCAGCCACGTTTCGACCGGAGGCGGCGCGACCCTGGAATTTTTAGAGGGGAAAACCCTTCCTGGCGTGGCAGCGATACAGAAATAATTTTTGATTATTGATAAGGAAGCGGATTTTTCTGGAAATTAGGAGGAAATAAATGGATTGGAAAAATAGGAGCGCATATCTGATGGTTAAGACTCAGCCTGGTCAGGCTGAGAATGTATGGAAAAAGACGCAGGAATGGCCGACAGCGATAGGAAGCTGGGTTGTAACCGGGGATTGGGATGTTATCGTATGGGTGGACGCGAAGAACACGAGTGACGTTTACACAAAGGCCGCAAAATTAAGGAAGATGTCTGGAGTCACGGCGAGTTCATCCCATTATGTGTATGAAGGTCACAAGAATGCTTCATGGTGGTGGGATTGGCCTTGCGGAGCATGGGTCCTCTGGAGAGGCAAGGATTTAAACGGTACATGGAAGAAAACCAAGAATTGGGATTGGGCTGTATCATCAGCTTCCGTGCCCGGAGACTGGGACTGGATCACTTATGTCGGCGGATGGAACTGGAACGATGTTTGCCAGAATCAGGTAAAGTTCCAGAAACTTGGATGGCAGACAAAAACGCTGGTCCCCATGCGCACCTGGTGGAACACCAAGTGGGCCAAGCTGTGGATGAAGAAGTAGAGAAAGCCTCTACTTCCCTTCTTTTTCCTCCCCCCTGGTGGGGGAGGTTAGGTGGGGGGGATAAAGCTGTTCCCTCGTATAATTATTCCCCCATGATCTTAACCTTGGTCCGTTTTTTTCGCTGCCCATCGAACTCCGTGTAGAATACCTGTTCCCAAGGGCCTAGGTCAAACTGTCCCGCAGATATTTTTCCTCTCTCCTGGAGGGAGAGGTTAGGTGAGGGGGATATAGTTTGCGATTATTCTCCCATGATCTTTACGATTATTCTTTTCTTTCTTTGCCCGTCGAACTCCGTGTAGAATATCTGCTCCCAGGGGCCCAGATCAAGCTGTCCTTTTGTTATTGGCATGGTTACCTGATGATGTACAAGGGTGCGTTTTAGGTGGGCATCTCCATTGTCTTCTCCTGTCTGATGATGGTGGTAATCTCCTCTTGGCGCCAGTTTCTCAAGCCATTCCATCAGGTCCTGTTTTAAGCCTGATTCCTCGTCATTGACCCATATCCCGGCGGTTATATGCATGGCATTGACCAGGCAAAACCCTTCCCGGATCTTGCTTTTATCAATGACTTCCTGGATATGTGAGGTAATATTAATTATATCCGCGCGCTTTTTTGTGTTCATATATAAATAATCAGTGAATGTTGTCATAATTGACCCCCTCAAGTCTTTACAATTTTTTCCTCTCCCTTGAGGGGAGAGGTTAGGCGAGGGTGAACCTCTATTTCCCGAAAAACAGCGTGACTTTCGCGTTCGGAGACCGCATCACCTCGTCGAATTTATTGCGCAGCCATCTTTTAAACCAGTATCTCGTATATGGGATAAGGATCAAAAATCCAAAGGCATCAGTCAAAAGGCCGGGGGTAAGCAGCACTATGCCTGCAACGAATATCAGTATCCCGTCTATGAGCTGTTCCGCGGGCATTCTTCCATTCTGCAGTTCGCGCGCGATATTGTACCAGACAAGCATTCCCTGAAGTTTGGCAAGAAACGCTCCTGCGGCGCCTGTGATTATCTGTATTAATATGGTCTGCCAGAACCCGATGACTGTGCCCATCTTGATGAGTATCGCGATCTCGATCAGTGGAACCCCGACAAATAAGAGGAATAGTTTTAGGAACATAATTTAAAGATGATTTAGCCCTTAATTCTTCTCTATAATCGTGGTACTCTGTATTTGCTCGTGGGGTTCTGCTTGAGCCACAGGCATCTTTCTACATAGACCTTTGTTGTTTTATCCAGCGGGAAATTCAGAAGCAGATCATTGAATATCAGAATAGCTTCGTCCCAATCGTGCCTCGTGTAGGCTTTAAAGGCCTTTAGATATTGCTCATAAAATTCCAAAGTGTACGGGCCGAGATCGCCTGTTTTTTCATTCACAAGTTCATAGATCATGGTCTGTTTCTTGTTGTTTCGCACGGTTATGGTATCAAGAGGCCTGAGCAGGAATTCATCTGATACTTTTTCAAAGACATTGTGGCTTACGATGATCTGTGTTCCGAATATCTTATTGATCCCCTCCAGGCGTCCGGTAAAATTAAAAGTATCGCCCAGCACCGAATAGCTCATCCTCTGATTTGAGCCGATATTACCTACGATGGATTCCCCCGTATGGATTCCTATCCGGATGGGAGTGGGCAGCTTGCCTTCTTCTTCCCGTTTCGCGTTCAGATCATTGACCTGTTGCCGGAATGCCAATGCCGCGCGGCATGCATTCAAACCATGCGTGTCATTTTTGATCGGAGCGCCCCAGAATGCCATGATCGCTCCGCCGATATTCTTGTCAACCACCCCGGAATTATCCGTCACGATTTTTGTGAATAGCTCGTGATATTTGGACAAGTGAAGCATGAGGTCATCGGGCGGCATGGTCTCGGATATCCTTGAGAATTGGGCGATGTTGGAGAAAAGCACGGACACGTGCCTTTTCTGTCCTCCTATCGAAGCTTCATCGCCTGTACTTATAAGCTGGCGCACAAGCGTGGTGGGTGTATATTTTTTAAAGATATTGAGTCCTAATTTCATGGCCGCAACGGCTGCGCTCATGTTTCTGATCTCCTTGAAAGAGGATTTTATCCTTACCCCATCATCAAGATCGAAATCCTTTACTTTGCTTAGCTCTGCGGTCAATTGCTCGATCGGCTTCGAGATGCTGCGGAAGAGGTATAGGGTGAATGAAATGGCTATCAGCAGCACAAACAGGGAAATGGCAAACGCGACCCGTCCGGGTTTTTTAATGACTCCGATAAAGTCATCCTGGGGCACGACCAGGGTGATCTTCCATCTCTTCCCGAATGTCTCCGGGAAGTCCGCGATTGACGCGATATATTTTTTTCCGTCAAGGGCGAATGAGAATTTATCTTTACCTGTGGCTTCGTGTTCATATAATGCCACAGCAGCTTCCCTGACATCAAGTTCGTTGATATGCACGGGACGGTATTTGCCATCTTCGATCTTTGAGATCTTGGAGATGTCAGGATAGGCTATAACCTCTTTTTTGTCATTAACGATCATTACCCTGGCGTTTTTGCTGATCTTAAGGCTCTTTAGAAAATTCGATACTTCACCCAGCTCGATATCAAGGCCTATGACTCCTAAAAACTTACCCTTACTGGAAATGATGGGATATGACGCTGTGATGCCCGGTACCTGGTCGGTAAAGAATATATATATGCCTGTCCAGTAGGTGCCCATAAGCGTTTTTGCGCCTTTATACCATGGCCGCTGGCGAGGATCGAATTTGACGTTCGTTGACTTATCGATCTCTATTACTTTACCTTGAGCGTTCCTGTGTATCCAGGCGACCGTAGCCGGTTTTATGTTGCGATTGATGATTTTAGTGGATATAGTGCCGTTGGGTTTTCGTTTAGGCATCAGAAAATTGCCTTTTTCATCACCTATGTTATACATCGCCAGCTGGGGATATGTGGTTAAAATTTCCGTGGCGAGCGACTCAAGCCCGGGGTTTGCCGTGAGGTTGAGCTTTTGATCGCGTATGATGCGTGATCCCATTTCCGCGGTTATCGCCGCGGGCTCAAGATAGTTCACGGTCTTTTCAATGACAAGTTTTGTGACATGACCCATAAGTTCTTCAGAGAGTTTTAAGAACGCTTTTGTATTGCTGCTGTGCATGTACCATGTGGTGGCGGATACCGTAATGACAAGCAGGGTTACAAACGAGGTGAAAATGTTAAATCGTACTTTCTTGAGAATCTTACTCACTGAAAGAATATATAAAAGGAGAGAGGCTTTGGCCAGTGTTTTTTTGGATTTTACGTAAACCGGCAACTCCGAGAGAATGATGACTGAGGAAATAGGCCGGGGTTACTTGAGTTCTACGGCATATATCTCGGTGATGTCATCAAGCTTGAACCTGCCGATGGGGTAATCTTTCCCGGGCCCGTAACTGCCGCGGGTCTTGTAGAAATCCATGAAATGATCCGGATTTTTCGGGTCAGGCTCAAAACCGTCTATGATTATGCAGTGCTCATAGCCTGTATTTTTCCCGTCTGTCCATGGATAGTTTTTTATGGATACGGCAACCGGAATATCGCGGCGCAGATATTCATTTATCAGTCCAAGGCAGTGGCAATTTTCCCTGCTGCATTCATGGGCTTCGATCGTTATGGTGTTGATCTTTTCTGCTATGTCTGCCGCTTGTTTTTGACATTTGTTATATGGCTCCGGCGGTATAAAAAACAGATCATCATAGAGGGCCTGTAAATTCTTTAAATGAGCTTTGCTGACATTGTCAGCTCGAAGCCGTTCCTTGCCGAAAATTTTCAGCAATTGAGAGTATTTATACTTATAATCCAGGATCTCGTCTATTACTTCATTGTCCTGGGCGCTTTCCTCGCTCCAATATGGATATGCGCTCTCCTCGCATACTCCGATCTTTTTGATAATTTCAAGATTTACAAGCGCATAAAAACCTTCTCCTGAAGCCAAGATGCCTTCTAAGTCGGTTGCCCTGTCGAGCTCTACGGCTACCAGCGGCATGAGCGGATTTATCGCTCCGGGGAAATGGGCTGTTGTGTAGATCTGGGATAATACCCATTTTTCAGAAAAATTCAGACGCTCTTTGAATTTCCTGTAATACGCGGCCTCAACAAGACCTACAGCGCAGAACGCGTGGCATGACCCGAACGGCGATTGGTCTTCAGGCGGCCTGTTCCATTGTTTATACAGGTCGATCGGTTTGCGGTCACTGTCATCTTCAGTGACATTATCAAGAAGATCGCAAGCTTCCTTGAATAAAAAATTCGTGAGACTGTATTTATCCTGGGCCAAAGAGATAATGGGGGTCAGGATTATCAGCATAAACAGCAGTTCTGCGGTCAAGGCTCTCATATAAAATTAATAACACGGAAAAGCAGAAAAAACAAGTGTCGCTTTGATGAGGGGGGGTCCGCGTTCTGTTCCTGTATTGTTTTCCCGTAGCGCAGCAGCGCATATGCCGCTTCTTTGCCTCTTCGCCAATCACCCAATGTTGCTGTTATGCGGTCCCGTTGCTATGTGACGATTGATTCAATGGCAGTTGACAAGAAATATCAGCGTTTAGGCGTTGGTAGGTCGCTCATTAAGGGGACCGGTGCCGGGTCTCGACTTTCTACTTTTAAAGCGAAACAATATCAAACCGAACGTTTTTAGTGAAAATTCAGAAAAAAGTTCGAAAAGGATTGGTTTTCAAGC
>JBHPMF010000058.1:0-15336 GCA_042563375.1 Elusimicrobiota bacterium
AACCTGCCTAGCTGACAGACCGCGATTCTACTTGCCGTAAATTCTATCGGCGCATCCAATTCGAATGGCTTTCCGATCCCAAGCGTCACATGCGGATTAAAATTCTGGAAGCTCGCCTTGGATGCATAACCTTTTACCCATTCTATATCGTTCTTCCTGGGAACTTCCCTCTCGCGATAGAATGCGCTCTCATCTTCTAATGACTGAGAGAACTTTTTAAGCCCTGAGCATACCCTCTCATGTAATCCCTGAAGCACTGCATTCGGCTCTATAATAAGGTGGGTGGTTGTGGATGGTTTTATTATCTGAGTGGCTCTTAGAATAAAAGAAGGCATCCCGTTCAATATGATCCCCAACTCATTGTTGATCCGGGGTAGATCATCGGGCCTCACAAACTGTTGAAAAAGCGTTATGTGCGGCAGATGCGTGGAATCAAACAAAAATCCGGTCTTGTCCGCGCCCCAAAAGCCCTTATTTAGAGATTTGGCTCTTTCATTGGCGCTCTCAGGAAGAAGGAGTGCTGTATCTATGGCGATTACGCGGACATCATTGGCCATCAGCGTCGTAAAGCGTGTACACTTTCTTTAATATCTGTTTGTACTCTTGCATGGAAGGAAGCCCTATCTCGCTGCGCCGCTCATCCACACTATCTTCATCTTCGATAGGATAAGGAACAGGATCGTTGTATCCAAGGTAAAATTGCGTTCCATATAGCTGTTTTTTTCCCTCTCCCATAAGAACCATGTCTGTAAGATATGCCACATCCATCCAGGAAGCTTCTTCTTCCTTTGCCGCCTTTCTCATAAGACGTAGACACTTTTTTTGGAATTCAATATCACTGTCCGCATGTTGGATAAGCAAGAATGCGGCCCTGGAACCGTCCTGGCGGACAAGACTTATGCCGGGCCATCCATTGTCCAGGACTATCTCCTTCATGCGCGCTGTGTTTTTTTCGTCCAGCTCCCTGGCCATCTTCTCAATCCCTGCGTCTTTATGGTCTTCACGCCCAAGCTCGCGCCTGACTTTTTGATCTTCCTCTTTCATAAGCAGCAGCTCAACGCGCAGATTCTTATCGTACTCTATGATCCCCGGAGAACATCCAGCGATAACAACCACCATACACAGTAATAATAAAGTCCTCGATGATCTCGCCATGAATTTTAAACTCTACTGTTATTTTATAACGTATGCGCAAGCCTACACGCACTTTATGGAAATTATAAGGGCTGGATGCTAAATAGCGTGAAACGTAAGCTGCAAATTTTTGCATTCACAATTCAGCCCTTGGCTGTTTGCCCTTCAAAGACATATAAAATATGTTGATGTCTAAATCAAAAACTTTCCGCATAACACCAGAAAAACTTGTTTATGGCGGAAGCGCATTGGGATTTAAAGGCAGTCTGCCTGTTTTTGTGTCAGGAGCGATAGATGGAGACTCCGTAGAGGCCTGGTGGACCGCGAAAAAAAAGAACCACGGCATCGCAAGTATAAAGGAAATAATAGAACCTTCGCCTTATCGCACAAACCCACAGTGCTCTTCTTTTGGATTGCCCGGCGCCCAAAGCCGCAGCTGCGGCGGATGCCAATGGCAAATGATCGATTATGCGCATCAGCTCCGAGCCAAGAAAGAGATTTTAGAAGAAGCGTTCATCCGCATCGGCAAGATGAAGCCTCGCAGCCTGCCTCTGGAAGACTGCGTTGGCATGGATAGGCCCTGGGGATACAGGAACAAAGCCCAATACCCCCTGCGGCAGCTGCCCTCAGGTAAACTGGTTATCGGCTACTACCAGAAGCAGAGCCATGACATCGTGGACCTGCGCGCATGTCCGGTGCAGCTCAAGATGTTTGACGATGCGCTGTTGATCATCAGAAACGCTATTTCGGATTCCGGCGTTCCCCTGTACAATGAATCCAGGCATCGCGGATTTTTACGCCACATATGCTTAAGAGGTTCCGACAGGACGAATGAACTTCTCATTATCCTTGTGACATCCGCGCATTTGCCGCAAAGATTCATCGAGCGCCTGGATAGATTAAAGATCCCCAATTGCATGGGGATCGTCCAGAATATTAACCCCAGAAAAACAAATGTCATCTACGGACCCATAACGCAGACGATATGGGGCAAGAACTACATCCATGAAAAAGTCCTTAACAAGACGCTCCGCATATCAGCCACTTCTTTTTTTCAAACTAACACCGAGCAGGCGGAGAACATAGTCAGAGACATGATAAACAATGTCCCCCGCAAAATTACCATGGCTGTTGATGCTTATTGCGGAGCGGGTCTTTTCAGCCTGTTTCTGGCCGACAAGGCCCAACGGGTATTGGCCATAGAAGAAAACCCGCAGAGTATTCAGGATGGGATCTTCAACCAAAAGATCAACAGGTATTCGAACATCGCGTGGATCAGATCGAAAGTAGAAGCGGCTTTCAATAATATCAGAGGAACTCCGGACCTGATATTCCTTGATCCGCCGCGCGAAGGCATCGGAGAACCGGTCGCGCGCCAGCTGATCAGGATGCGGCCCCGCGATATTATCTATTTATCATGCGATCCCACTACTCTTGCGCGCGATATCCGGATATTGACCTCTGAAAAGTATCTTCTCCAAAGAGTGGTCCCATTCGATCTTTTCCCGCATACGTATCACATTGAGACCATTGCCTATCTAAGGAGGCGAGATTGAAAGAAGATATCCCTGTGATCTTTGAAGATGAAAACCTGTTGGTCGTGAACAAGCCGGCAGGCATGCTGATTATCCCGGGCCGCGGCTCGCTCAAAGACGCCCCTTCGCTTACAGCGATCATGACCCAAAAATTGCAATCGCGTCTTTACATTGTACACAGGATAGACAAAGAAACAAGCGGCCTAGTGCTGCTGGCAAAAACTCCGGAAATCCACAGGATCCTCTGCTTAAAACTTGAAGCTAAAAAAATAGATAGAACGTATATCGCCCTGGTGCGCGGAGGGATGCAAAAACCATCAGGCACTCTCAACGGGCCGATTCATAAGTTCGGCTCAGGCAGGATGGGGATCGACAAGCGAGGCAAACCATCCGCGACTTTTTACAAGGTGATAAACCGATTCGCGCATTCCACTCTGATAGAAGTGGAGCCCAGAACAAGCCGCCGCCACCAAATAAGAGTGCATCTTTATTCTATAGGACATCCTGTTGTCGGAGATCCGCTTTACGGCAATCGCGCGCGTTCTGCCGCGATAGCCCCGAGACTGATGCTTCATGCCTGGAAAATCTCAATCGCCTCGCTCCAGGGAAAACCTGTGCGCCTGGAAACCGCGATACCCTATGAATTCTCGATCCAAATAAATTCTATGGAATGAAAAATCATCATTGATGACTTGTTTTTCAAATAACACGTGAAAAAAATATTTTTATTTGCGAAAATTAAGGTTACGAATCAATACGGAGGTATCACTAAATGGCAAAATGCCGATGCGTAAAGAAAAAAAAGAAAGTAACTAAGAAAAAAAAGAAAGTCACGAAAAAGAAAAAGAAAAGATAGGTAGCACGTTACCTAAAAACACCTCTGCGGTTATCCGCAGAGGTGTTTTCTGTTTTTATGCCGGCTTATTCGGAAAATATCTGCGCCCTGAAAACCTGCAGGTCAGCGCCCTCTTTCCACGCGCCCATGGGCAATCCCGCTTTATCGCATAAGCGCTCAAGCATCTGCTCAAGCGTCCAGCCGTATTCTTGCGCAACCTGCGGCAGAAACACCGCCCTTGCCCCGTCTTTTTCAAGGAGTATCCCGTGTTCCCCGCAAACGATCTGATGCGGCCCTTCAACAGTCTCCAATGGGCCTATCACCGAGATCTCGATCGTGGTATCTTGCAGCTCTGCCACGGAAAGAGGCTCGAACCTGTGATCGAACGCATAGCTGGAAACAGCGTTTTTTATCACTGCCTTATACAGCGGCCCGATCCCATACATCTGCCCAACGCAACCATAAAGAGTCTCGTGTTTTCTTAGGGTCACAAACGCACCGAATTCTTTTTGCAGATTGGGGTCCGCTTCCCCGGCTATCTTGTCAGCATCAGGTATTTGGCCTGTTTGCGCATACGCCGCTATGGCCTGGCGCGCCAAACTTAAAAGTTTTTGCTGATCCTGCTCGTCAAACCATTTCACTTTTTGTTCTTTTGCTCCTTGCTCCCCGGAGGAGTGGTTCTTAATAATTCTGAAAAGAATTCCCTGGTCTTCTTCATCTGGTCTTCGGGGATCTTTCGCTCAAACGCGAGATCCGCTGAATCAGCGACATAGCGCCTTAGGAACATCTCTGAAAAACGCCCTGCCTGCTCCAAAGCGCTTGCGGATAAATAGCGTATATCATCTCTTGTGGAATGAAGAAAGCCTGAGGTGCCGCCATATCTGGCGAACTGCACCGCCGGGATACCAAGGGAAGCCAAGCTCGTGCCGTCTGAGCTCATGGGCCCTTTTGTAACATTGACCACCATGCCTGTTTCTTTTGCCAGCAAGCTCACAGCGCTGCCGACATTGCCCTCGCCCAAATACAAAACCTTATTGGATCCAAGCACAGCTCCATGCACATCCAGGTTAAAGCAAAGCCTATGCTTATCCTGCTGCGTCTTATGGATCTTCTTATTAAAATTCTTTTTCGCTTTTTCTTTTGCGGAAAGCCTGGCAAGGTCGCGGGCATAATGCAGGCTTCCATAAAGCCCTGTTTCCTCAGCTGAAAAAGCCACGAATCTCAAGGTACGGCGGGTTCCTGCCTTGCTCAATGCCCTGGCAAGCTCCATCATGACTGCTGTGCCCCCTGCGTTATCCGAAGCCCCGCTTATCCCCATCGAGCTGTCATAATGACTGCAAACAACAGTTATTTCATCGCTAAAATCCCTGCCCGAAACTTCACCCACAACATTGATGGAATGGGATTTCTTTTCTTTTGTGCGCAGCACGAACCGGGCACGGCTTATCCCCTTTTTTACGATATCAAGCCCGTCTAAATGCCTGATGCGGCCGGCAGGCAGATTTCCGAACACCTTGCGGTTATGGTCCATAAAATTTATGCGGATCGGCTCTTCGGATACCTGCGGCTCGATCGAGATAAGGGCTAATGGTTTATATTTGAGCATGCGCGGGAAATCCGTGGCAGCAACACGCCCGCACACAAGCACTATCTTGCCCTTCATGTCAGGGGACAAATATTCCTTTTCCCCGGTTTCCGCGAAATATATGGGGCCTTCAACGCCTTTTGACCCCGTGCTGGTGCTAAGCATAACAGGCTGGCACTCGATCCTCCGCCATCTCCCGTTATCACGTACCTCAAAAACACATTTTTGCAAGTCATAGGTTATGCATGGATATTTTTGAAAACGTGTTTTAAGGCCAAGGGCTTTGAAATGCTTCCCGATGTAAGAGGCTGCTTCATGTTCCCCCCTGCTGCCTGTCAACCTTGGGCCGATCTTCACAGCCAAATGTTTTAAATGCGAAAAAGCATTCTTTCCGTTAAATGAAATATCTGTCATGATTTTTGTTTTCCTTTTGTTTATTTGGTAGCCGCAGGTCTTCAGCCTGCGTCTGCTAGGCGCTTCGCGCACTTATGGCTAATGGCTCATAGCCTATAGCTACAAGGTATTTTCTTTATACAGAAATAAAGCTCTTTCTTCCTCTCAGCCATAAGCCATAAACTATAAGCCGCCAGTGGCGCCAATAGCGCCCTACGGTAGCCTCAGACTTCAGCGAAGCAGTCCTATGGTATTCCCCATAGGATAGCCTGTGTCTGCTTCTTTAAAAGCAATCACAGCGTACTCCTATCAAGATACAAAAATATCCCCTCTATTCCTATAATACACAGTGTAGCAAGCCGCATATAACATATAAGGAGGCAATTCTATGTCTTCGGGAAATACGATAAAATTTGTCCTTTTAAGGCACGGTGAAAGCACCTGGAATAAGGAGAACCGGTTTACAGGATGGACGGATGTTGACCTTTCCGAAAAAGGTATTGAAGAAGCCAATGAAGCCGGGAACGTGCTAAAGAAAGAGGGTTATGTCTTTGACCTGATATTCTGCTCTGTGCTGAAACGGGCCATAAGAACCCTTTGGATCACGCTGGATAGAATGGACCTCATGTGGCTTCCGGTCGAGCATTCCTGGAGGCTCAATGAAAGGCATTATGGAGCACTGCAGGGACTCAATAAGTCCGAGACCGCCCAGAAATACGGGGAAGAGCAAGTGCTCATATGGAGGAGAAGCTACAGCACTCCGCCCCCTGAATTGACCAAAGATGACAAACGCTACCCCGGACATGAGCAAAGATATAAAAACATGGATGAGAAAGATGTCCCCCTCACGGAAAGCTTAAAAGAAACAGTAGCGCGCTTTCTGCCGTATTGGCATGAGACAATAGCTCCAACGCTAAAATCAGGCAAGCGCGTATTGATATCAGCTCATGGGAACAGCTTGAGAGCTCTTGTTAAACATCTGGATAATGTTTCGGATGAGGATATCGTAGGTCTGAATATCCCTACAGGAATACCGCTGGTTTACGAGCTAGGCCAGGATCTCAGGCCCATAAAGCACTATTACCTTGGCGACCAGTCAAAAGTGGAAGCTGCTATGGCAAAAGTGGCGAATCAGGGGAAGGCGAAAAAGTAGCATCTTGCCTACTTTACTTGCTCGCTCATAACATAATTCAACACCAATATATTCTCTCGTAGGGCCACCCTCTGCGCTGATCCCTGTAATAGAAATCCTTCGATTCTACTTGGGCTCCAATCCTTGCTCCAATCAAGAAAAGTAATGATATTTTTTTCAGAAGCATCATCCATTGTTTCCGCTTCAGCCCTATTTGAAGCCGCTATCTCAAATCCAACAAAGGTAAACACTCCTCCGAAGAACTTAAGTGCTTTTGTGCCCAGTTTCCCGCATATCCTCGTCAGAATTTTTCCCGCGCTGCGCTTGCTTGCTCCTCCAACAGCTTTTACCATAACTTTTGCATAGCGCTTCCTTAATGCGCTTAGCGCAGGAGAGTCGAAATTTTGAACCAGCCACCCCAAAAAACGACTGCCGTCGCCAACCGCATGGCTGCCCAGATCCACGGCCAGTCTCTGGAAGCCCATATTATAAAACCCCTGGGGGGTTAATCTGAATTTTTTTGCATATTGCACGCTCTTCGAAACAGATCCCTGGATAATAAAATCCCCCTGATGGTATAACGCACTGCATAACTCATCTACGCCTTCTTTCGAATATTTGCGTATAAGGTCATCATTCTTCTTTAATCCCTGGATAATATCATCCCTTAGGGTTATCGCTCTTTGGGCCAATGTTTCATTCTCCCTGCCGCGCATTACTAATTCGGAAAATTCATCACCAAAAGTATCTAGCTTGGTGAATGCCTGTTCTGCCACATCCTGAACCGCTCTTTGCACAGTCATTGACTCCCTCGCTGCAAGCTCCGCAACAGCAGCACCGCCTTCCTGGCCAAGCATCATCCATCTGCCCGGACCAAAAATCACTGCAACTCCGGCGTATGCACAGGCCCGGCTCGAAGGAACCTGCTCACCGTACTCATTGACCTCATGCATATCGTGCTGTATCTGTTCATATGCCGCCATAACAGCATTCATGCTCTTATCCCCAAGGTCCTCATGCTCCATATACATTGGACCCGTTACCACCTCATCGTCATCAAATAAACCTTTCACTTTGTCAACAATACCAGCCTTCATCGGCATCGGCCAAAGCGCAAAAATCAATGCCACTGCTATTAATTTTCTTATCATAACAGCCTCCTGAAGATAAACATTATCTCTACACCATAAGTGTAACAGGAAATCGGATTTTGTCAAGGAGAGTTTCTGGGGCTAGTACGATCTCTCTACGCCCTTCTTCTCACTAGCGCGCACATCGAGGAGCCCGCCACCACGCCGACAGCCCCCATGACGCCGATGGAATTGAGACCCTCTGCTTCGATGATTCCGGGGAACATGGCATGGCCGATAGTCATCAGTGCCATGGTTATCAGGGGAACTATCGTGAGAAGCGCGCTCACCCTTGTGGCCTCAAGGTGATTAAGGGATTCAGCGAACGCGCTATAACCGAAAACCGTATTTAAAACACAATAAAGCACGCACCATAGCTGAAGACTTGAGCATGTGAATATGGATGCTGGTCTTATGACAGGCAGCAGGATAAAGCTACACCCAATGCATATCATCATAACAATAGACGCTGATGGATAAGTCTTTAAAAGTTGTTTTTGAGCCAAAGCATAACCTGCCCATGAAAGCCCTGAAAAAAGAACAAGAAGAATACCCACGGTCTGATCAGTGCCTGAAAATATCTCCCCAAGCTTTTGATTAAAGAACATGATCTGTCCTGCAATAACAATAATAAGTCCAACACCTTGGATACGGCTGAATGATTCCTTGAATATCCAAATGCTTAAAAGAAGCAGATAGATCGGAGAAAGCTGCATGATGATCACATTAGCGCTAGGCGTAAGATAGTAAAGCCCGAATGCATAAGACACATAGTTACCGCAAAGACCCAAGGTTGCAGCTACAAGCAGCCACTTGACTGATCCGGCCTGGCCTTTTACAGTTGGCCAACCATATCTTTTATATATGAATGAAGAGAAAATCATGGCAGAACCTATGAATCTGAACCAGGTGAGAGTGATCCCGTCAACAGTCGGAACAACTTCTCTGATAGCTATAGGAAGAGAGCCCCAGAAAAAAGCAGTGACAAGAGTAAGAAGCAGGCCTAATTTCCAGCGGCCGGATGTTCTATGAATGCCCATTTAACTCAAGCCTTTGGCAGGATCATTTTTTGGCAAGAACTATAAGACGCCTGGAATCCTCGCTGTATGGCGCGCCTTTGAAATCCCCCCAGAAACTTATAGGCTTTAGTCCGGCCCTTGCCAGCATCCTGGTAATTATCGCTTTGTCAAAGAGTTGGTTTATAAAGCTTCGCTCCATGGTTTTGCCATTTTTGAATATTTTGACCCACCTGTTCTGGGCCCATTTTTTGCCACGGATCAGCTTGCGCTCTTCAAGCACATAACCGCCATCTTCAACCTTTCCCCAATTGCGAGGCACTAAACCTTTCGCAAGCCGGCCTCGATTCACAACATCCAGCAGGAATTTCCCCCCGGGCCTGAGCGCCTTAGAGATCCCGGCAAGCACTTTTTGGTTTTTCGCATTAGTTGGAAAGTAACCAAAACTTGTGAAGCAATTGATAACCGCATCGAATTCCTCGGTGTATCTAAGCTTTCTCATATCGCCACGAATAAAATCCACATGGGCACGCGCTCTCCTTGCCCTTTCCCTGGCTTGCCTCAGGTATATGGGCGTATAATCCAGACCTACTACGCCATATCCTTTTTTGGCGAGCAATATCGAATGTCTGCCGGTCCCGCAGCAGAGATCAAGTATCGCGCTTCCCTTTTTGAGTTTCAAAACGCGCATGATAAAGCGCGTCTCATGCTCAGCAGCTTGCACATGCCGCTTGCCTCCGGGGGTGAAGATCTTGGGATCAAAAAACGTTTTCCACCAATTTTTCGATATTTTCATAAGTAATTCATATTACAACATTGGGCGAAAATATGGTCATCAACCCCCCGGAAGTTTATCGGATGAAATTGCCTGATTTAGGCTCTACCATTTCTCTTCCTTTATATATATTATGTATTTGTAACAGGTTAATAGAATTCCGATGAGCTTCCTTGTAGGCTCCCAGACATTAACCATTGCTACTCACTACCAATTTAAGGAGGATCGTATCATGCCGCCAAAAACCAAAGAAAAAAGTGGAAACAAATTAACAATAACAAAGGAAGAAGCGCTTAAGTACCATGAGTTCCCTATCCCGGGAAAAATCGAAGTAGTAGCGACAAAACCCTGCAAAACACAATTAGACTTAAGCCTGGCTTATACTCCCGGCGTAGCTGTGCCCTGCCTTGAGATAAAAGCAAACCCGAGTGACATATATAAATACACTGCAAAGGGCAATCTTGTGGCTGTTGTTTCCAATGGAACAGCTGTGTTAGGCCTTGGAAACATCGGAGCCGGAGCAGGAAAGCCTGTTATGGAAGGCAAAGGCGTGCTATTTAAAAGATTCGCTGATGTTGATGTTTTTGATATTGAACTCGACACCCAAAACCCGGATGAAGTCATTAAAACCTGCCAACTTTTAGAACCCACTTTTGGCGGCATTAATTTAGAAGACATTAAAGCTCCGGACTGTTTCTACATTGAAGAAACTTTAAAGAAAACCATGAAAATTCCTATTTTCCACGATGATCAGCACGGGACAGCGATCATCTCGGGAGCTGCTCTTATCAATGCTCTTGAGGTCGTTGGCAAAGACATCAAGAAAATACGAGTTGTTGTGAGTGGAGCAGGAGCAAGCGGCATTGCATGCGCTGAGCACTACATTAATCTTGGAGTAAAGCGCGAAAACATCACAATGTGCGACACAAAAGGCGCCATATACAAAGGACGAACCGCCGGGATGAACCCCTATAAAGAGCGCTTTGCGCATGAATCGAAATTCAGAACCATTGATGATGCGCTGAAAGGAGCTGATGTCTTTTTAGGACTTTCTGTTGCAAATTGCATGAGCCCTAAAATGCTTCTTTCAATGGCAAAGGACCCTATAGTTTTTGCCATGGCAAATCCTGACCCTGAGATCACCTATTCTCTGGCTATGGAAACCCGCAAAGACGTTATTATGGCAACAGGCAGATCTGATTATCCAAATCAGGTGAATAACGTGCTTGGTTTCCCGTTTATTTTCCGCGGAGCACTGGATGTCCATGCAACAACAATAAATGAGGAAATGAAGCGGGCTGCCACAAAAGCTTTGGCAGATCTGGCCAAGGAAGATGTGCCTGATTCAGTACGTAAAGTCTATGGAGGCGAAGAACTTCGCTTTGGCCCCACATATATCATCCCGAAACCATTTGACCCGCGCGTACTCGTGTGGGAAGCCGCAGCTGTGGCTGAAGCTGCCATGAAAACAGGTGTTGCCCAAAGGAAAGTCAATCTTGATGAATATAAGGAAAAGCTCATGATGAGACTCGGTCTTTCCCATGAAGTCACGCGCAACATCGTGGTCAAGGCAAAATCAAAACCCAAGAAAATAGTCTTCCCCGAAGGGGATGAGGACAAGATCCTGCGCGCGAGCCACCAGCTTATTAATGATCATATCGCAACACCGATACTGCTGGGCAATGAGAAAGTGATCAAGGACAAGATCAAAAAACTTGGAATGGATCTAAACGGCGCTGAAATAGTAGACCCCTCAAACTTCAGCAAGCGCGAGGAATATGTTGACGCGTATTACAAGCTGAGGCAGCGCAATGGGCTCACAAGGGCCAATGCAAACACCCGCATACGGAATAGAACCATTTTCGCATCCATGATGCTTAAAATGGGAGACGCTGACGCTCTTGTGGCAGGTCTCACCCAGCATTATCCTGACACGATCCGCCCGGCCTTGCAAATAGTCAAGATCCAGGAGGGCGTAAGAAAGGTTGCAGGCCTCTACATCGTTACAACAAAGAACAAAACCTGCTTCTTTGCCGATGCAACCGTCAATATCGACCCCACGGATGAAGACCTGGCGGAGATTGCCATACTGGCAGCTGAAACAGCAAAGCGCTTCGGCGTGGAACCGCGTGTTGCCATGCTTTCCTTCTCAAACTTTGGAAGCAGTAATCATCCTAATGCGAAAAAAGTCGCCCGTGCGACAGAGCTGGTTAAAAAGAGGGTGCCGCATTTAATAATCGACGGAGAAATGCAAGCAGACACTGCTGTTGTTCCTGACATCGTCAAAGAGACATTCCCGTTCAGCTCCCTGAAAGAGGGCGCCAATGTCCTGATATTCCCAAGTCTTGAAGCCGGAAATATCGCTTACAAGCTGATGGCGAGAATAGGCGGAGCTGATGTCATGGGCCCGATCTTAATGGGAATGAGCAAGCCTGTTCATGTTCTCCAACGCGGAGCTGAAGTGTCTGACATCGTCAATATAGCTGCAATTGCTGTTGTTGAGGCACAGGACAAGGTTTCGGCAAAAGTTAAAGTTTCCAAATAAGCCACTGGCTCAAACCAATACCGCTCAAGGAGCTTCATACTTTCTTTTGTAAACCACACGGAATTCGAGACCCTGCGCGCACAAACGCAAACAACACAGTATTAGCCCTTTTTGTTTCTGAAATACAGAAACAAAAACCCCTGAAACCACCCTTTATAATGGGTCAGCCTCAGGGGCTTCGCACTTTCCTCTATATAAATTAGGGGAAAGTGCTCCCCGGATTGGATGATATTCGAACTTGGGGGATGGCGGGAAATGCAATAAAATCGTTTAAGTAGCAGTTTTGACAAAGTCGGTCATTCAAATAATGGCAACTGTGTTACCATTTAGCGTGACATCCCCCCGATAAACTTGGCCATTTGAAAGGTGAGCCCGGCATTTCTGAATTCAAGGCCGCTTTTCAGGATGGAAAGATGGGTTTACAAGCCGTGATTCCAGAGTTTTTCCAGAAAATCTCTAGCGGGCAGGATCGAAACATCTCCTATTTTTCTCTGGTGCTGGTCAAGCGAGACTATGATTTTTCTTTTCAGCTTTAGATCCTCCTGTGAAAGAGCTTTAATGCCAGCAAGATGCCTTTCAGTGACCATTGCGGTTGCTTTTGCCTCTATAGCGGTTTCGTCGCTGATCATAAAATCAACTTCGTAGCCTGATTTGGAGCGCCAGAAATAAAGCGGTCTGGCATCGTTGGAATAAGCCATTTGAGCCTTGATCTCGGTGAAGATAAAATGCTCGAATGCTTTTCCGAAAAGTTCGGTGCGGGGTCTTATATTTTTTCTTCCGGCAAGGAAATTCGATACCCCAACGTCAAAGAAATAGAATTTTGCAGTAGAGATCGCTTTTCTTTTTTTGGTTTTTATGTACGGCTCAAGCAGTGTTCCAACAAGGGTGTCCTGCAGGATGCTGTAGTATTCAGCAACGATTTTTGCCGGTATCTGCGCATCACTCGCGATATTGGCAAAATTCAGCAGCTCTCCGTTGGTCAAAGAGGCTGTTTGGAGAAATCTTGAGAAATTCTCTATTTTGCGGGTAAGCCCCTCTGCTTGTATTTCTTCTTTGAGATACGTTCCGACATAGGATGAGAGATCTTGCTCTGGATCCGGGGAGTTGTAGATGGACGGTATGGATCCGTGGTTAAGGATTCGGCCAAGATCAAAGTTCGGGATCTCTTTTGACACCAGGGGAAAAAGCTGTTTTGTCCAGGCCCTGCCTCCCAACAGGTTGCCCCCGCCTCTTTTGAGTTTTCTTGAGCTGCTGCCTGTTAGAATAAAGCGGTATCCGTACTCTTCGATCATATGATGGACTTCGTCCAACAAAATGGGGAGTTTTTGTACCTCGTCTATTATGACAGGCTGTCCGCACCTTGGCCTTGCTGAAGCGAGTTCTTCGCGGATTATCTGTGGCCTTTGACTTACTTTCAGGAATGTATCTGCCATCAGCAGGTTGTAGAAAGGCGATGCCGGGAAAATGCGTTTTAAAAGATGTGTTTTTCCTGTCTGTCTGGGGCCGAATAAAAGCAGGCTTTTTTTCCGCGCATCAGTTTTGAGATCAAGCAGCCTGTCGTAGATCTTCATACTTTGGAGTATAGCATGAATTATTATAATCAGCAACTACTAATCTGTTTATCATGATAAACAGATACTGCTATTCCTAGCCTACGATATTCTTGAAATCCGAAAATACAAACAATACCTAAATGTCTTTCACTTCCCGGATTGGATGATATTCGAACTTGGGCGAGAAACAGAATCAAACTAGTTTTTTAAGAAAAGTAACAGCAGGCGAAACGCGTATTCCCTGGCTGGAAACATAATCCTTTTTCCCCCTTGCCGAGATCTGCCATGATTCACATTTGGGAAAACGTGCTTTTAAGTATTTAAATCCTTTCCCAATCTCAGAATCGCCCAACTTGCTTTCTATAAACATTATGGGCTTGTTGCCTTCTGTTACGACAAAGTCAACCTCCCGGCCATCCACATCTCTAAAATACCTCAAATCAAGGTCACGCCCCTTAGCATCCTGCTCGAAATGCACCCACTTCAGAATATGCAAGGCTACTAAGTTTTCGAAGCGTAATGATGGCTCAGGGATCAGAGACCAGTCAAAATGATAGTGCTTTTGTTCTTTTTTCACAGCTCTTACCCGCGGAGGACCGAATGGCGATATGCGAAATATTGAATACATCCTTTCCAAACTCTTAAGCCAATTGGATACTGCCTTGTGACTTACCTGAATATCTTCACGCAAAGCATTAATAGATAATGGACTGCCCACTAGATCCGGAAGCCGCATAACAAGCAGTTCGAGATTGCCCAGGTCCTGTATCCTGTCAATACTGGCTATGTCGTCACGAACCAATCTGCTCCTATATTCACGGGACCACCGCCTTGCCTCAACTTGCGAAGCTCCAAAAAACGGCTCCGGAAACCCTCCAAACATCATTAATGACTCAAGATCCCTGCTTGACCCAATTTTCAGCTCAGCTACTGTCAGGGGATAGAGTCTCAAGTAATGATACCTGCCCTGCAATGAATCCCCGCCGTATCTATAAAAATCAAGTCGGGCGCTGCCAGTCACCATTATCTTGCGGTCGGCGCCACGAAGGTCGTATATTCCCTTCAAATAATTGCGCCAAGAACGATACTTGTGTATTTCGTCGAAAATCCATAATTTGGCGCTAGGCAATTCGTCTTTCAATATCTTCTCACGATGAGAGGATATATCCCAGTTTAAGTATCCCGCCCGATCTTTTATGAACGTTTTGGCAAATGTGGTCTTGCCGACCTGGCGCGGACCACCAATAAACACCATCTTTTTGGCCAGATCCTTAGATACTTGAGCGTGCAGATACCGCTTAATAACAGGCATGTTCATATGCTACTACTATTTTTACCTATGGTCAAATATACTCGCGAGTAATTTCGACCGTAGGCATATTTACCTCGCCCCCTTACACCATGCTCAAACTCAGCAAAAGCGAGATCTGGTGAATTTGGCGTGCTCGAACTTGAAGCTATACGTCAAGAAAGACGGGTTTTCCGTCGAGGGAATCTAAGATCAGCCATTCGCCGCTATGGCAAAATGGATGAAAGTGAAAAGTTAAAGGGTCTCCGCTTTCTCCTTTATGCAAAATTGCGGAAAAAGCTCCCCGGATTGGATGATATTCGAACTTGGGGGATGGAGCTACAACTCAAGAGCTCCTGGAAATTAAAACAGAGAGGTTATCGGTCTTTTTAACACCTTGAATGCTAAAAACCTA
>JBHPMF010000005.1:0-75981 GCA_042563375.1 Elusimicrobiota bacterium
AGAGCGCGGATTCACAGGAATCCGCTGGAAATAAAACAACGCAGCAGGAGAGCGTTGGTAAAAAGATGTTCGCGCAAGATGAAGCAGCCCCGAGTCGCAGCCCGAGCTTGGAAGGTTTCAGCTTAAAAACGAAAAATGAAAGTTCATTAGGTTCAAAGGGTCGCGGCAGACGCGGGGGTTCTGTCACTAAGTTTGGCGGTGCTTTAAGCGAAAGTCCGGAGCACGGTTTAAAGTCGCAAGGAGCTTTTGCCGGGAGATCGGTTTCAGCCAGAGCAACTGGTTCGTCGCGTCGACGCAAGGGCAAATATAGCGCATCTCCTGATCAGAGTTCTGCATTCGGGGGTACAGGGCAGAATGTGGGCACGCGGCCGATGTCAACAAAAGCCTCTCCCTCCAGCTCGGGTGATCCAGCCCGGATCGCAAACACAATAACCTCGTTCAAGGGCGTTGCCGGTGGAGGCAATAGTTTAAATTCAGGTTCTGCTTCAGCCGGACATGACTCAGAAATTGACACAGGAGCCGGTTCCGGCGGTAGTCAGTCAGCGAAATCTGGAGCTAAGGAGGCTGCTGAGGATGAGATTCCTGCCCCGGAATGGAGCTTTTTGTGCACCTACCACGATGACGCTCTTTATGTAAAAATCGTAGTCGCGCATCACACGTCAGAGGGCAGTGAAAATATTGTTGCCCGCCGGTACTGCAGGCTGAAATTTCGGGCGAATATAGCCAACGTGGAGACATCGCTGGCGAAATCCAATATAAATAAGATCTGTGAAGCCTATAGTATTGGCTCAGGCGAACAGGTCGGGAATCCTGGCGTTGGGAAAGAATTATATCAGCTGAAGTTCAGCATAAAAAACTTGATGGAAAATAGGACAAGAAGCTGCGAAGCGATCTACAGTCGTACTGATGGTGTAATAAAACCAAGCATCGAAGATTCGGACTTAGAGCCTCTTCAATAGACAGAGTCCGAATATTCCATGCCTCGATTTTCCGGGGCCCCCGGGCACAGTAAGCATGTTAAAAATGTTCTAATATTCCGTGCTGATGATCGAAATTCTAAAATTAATCTCTGATCTGGCGTGATGCATGAAAAGCTGGGCAGTGCTCAGCAGGCGGATCTCAAATAGAGTACGGAGGGCAATATGAGGTCATTTTTAAAACTTGCCCGCTGTCCAGGGGCAGGTAATACGATGGAGCTTGTCCCACGAAAGCTCGTTTATAACAAGGTTTTTTCTTGAATAAAGATCCCAGAATCCTGAATAATCAAGTTTGAAATCCTCGATCTCAAAAAGCAGGCCTTTTAGAATCCCTTGTTTCCCATGAGCATGCCGCCCAGGACCGAGCCTTCTCCTTTTTGTTGTCCGCCCAGTGATTTGGCTGACTGGATTATCCTGTCAGCTATGCGGCTGAAGGGCAGGGTCTGGAGATAGACTTTTCCCTGACCGCTTAGATTAGCGAAGAACAAGCCCTCTCCTCCGAAAAGCGCGTTTTTAAACCCTCCCACGTACTTTATGTCATAGTTGATAGTGGGTTCGAACGCCACAAGGCAGCCTGTGTCAACGCGAAGGCTTTGCCCTGAGAAAAGAGACGTCTCGAACACTGTTCCGCCGGCATGGATGAATGTTAGCCCGTCGCCTGATATTTTCTGGAGGATGAATCCCTCTCCTCCGAAAAGCCCTGCTCCGAGTTTTTGATTGAACGCGACGCTTATATCCGTTCCGCGGGCAGCGCAGAGGAACGCGTCTTTTTGGCAGAGGATATGGCCGCCGCTCTGGGACAGGTCAATGGGCATTATCTTTCCGGGATATGGCGCTGCGAAAGTGACATCAGCGCGCTGCTGTCCCACATTGGTGAAGGTTGTAATAAAAAAGCTTTCACCTGTTAGCACCCGGCCCGCGGCTTTCATGAGATTGCCGAAAAGCCCCTTATTATTATCAGTTGACATGCTGGTCTGCATGTCAATGCCGTCTGTCATGTAGAGCATCGTGCCTGCTTCAGCCAGCACCTGCTCTCCCGGGTCAAGGGTCACAACGACCGCTTGCATGTCATCCCCTATAAGCTTGTAATCTATTTCATCGCATTGTTTAGGCATCATCCCCCTCCTTGTGTCATCTTTATTTTATCTTCGTGTCACCCTGAAGTTATTTCAGGGCTACTTATTGTTTTTGGTCTTTCGGACCCGTGATGGCCCTGCAAAGGCTTTACCCTTATAGAATATTTTGAGCGCAATAAAGGGGCTGCGTTGAACTTGCCTTGAGCCCCTGTGCCGGCACAGGGGCTGCAAGCCGGGAAGAGCAAGATAGTAATAATAGATATGAGCAGGGCTAAATTAACACATGCCCGATCAGAAATCCGCCCCGTTTCCAAATATATAGAGCGTAACGGGACTGTACTTTCCCGCTATTTTTCATTAAGGTTAAGTGCGATCATTCCCCCTTTACGGGTTTTGTAGAATTAAGTAGCTTTGGGGTAGGGAAAGGACGCAAGATCTGCTGCTTCCGTTTATACTAACTCCTATTCTCCTAACTCCTGTTTCTTGATTTTGCGGGTGTAGTACAATGGCAGTATGGGTGCTTCCCAAGCACCAGACGTGGGTTCGATTCCCATCACCCGCTGAGAAAAGCGTAAAACGTAAGACGTAAGACGTGAGACGTGAGAAGTAGCGAGTCGAAGGGTTCCCGCTTCTGTTTCATCATTCATCCTTCATCATTTCCCCCTGCATGCTGTATGCTTTCTCCTCGTTTCATCATTCATCCTTCATCATTCTCTGTATGCTGTATACTATAGTATGGGTTTCACAAAATTAGGACTTCTCCCTGACCTTTTACGCGCTGTAAAAGCAATGGGTTTCACAAAACCGACTCCTATTCAGGATGAGGCGATCCCGCTGGCTTTAACCGGCGTGGATGTTATGGGGTGCGCTCAAACAGGTTCCGGCAAGACTGTGGCATTCGCTTTGCCGATACTCCAGGCTTTAAAACAGGACCCGAAACAAGGACTCAGGGCTGTGATCCTTGTGCCTACAAGGGAATTGGCAGCTCAGGTAGCAGGGGATCTGCGCGACTGCGCGCGTTTTGTGCATATAAAAACCGCAATGATCATCGGTGGTGTGGGTTATCATGGCCAGAGAGCTGCTGTGCGCGAAGGCGCTCAGATACTTGTTGCAACTCCCGGTAGATTACTCGATCATATGAGGCAGGGCAGTTTTCGTTTTAACATAGTGGATCATCTGGTACTCGATGAGGCTGACCGCATGCTTGACATGGGGTTTTTGCCTGATATCCGCGCTATCATACAAAGGCTTCCAAAAAATCGCCAGACAATGCTTTTTTCAGCTACATTACAGCCAAGGATTGAAAGCGTGGCTTATTTTGCGCTCAGAAAGCCGCATAGAATAGAACTGTCAAAACCATCATCAACTGCTGAAGGAATAAGCCAGGTTATCTATCCGGTGGACAGAGCCCAAAAAACAGAATTTTTAATAGCTTTTTTAAGAGCAGTACAGATAAGATCCGTTCTTATTTTTTGCCGTACCAGGCGTGGAGCTGACCGTCTCGCATACAACTTGAAAACAATGGGATTTCACATAGGGGTTCTGCATGCCGCAAAAACACAAGGTCAGCGTACCGCGACCATGGAGAGTTTCAGGAAAGGTAAAGTCCAGATCCTTGTGGCGACTGATATTGCAGCGCGAGGTATTGATGTTCAGGAGATAAGCCATGTTATCAACTATGATGTGCCTCAGCATCCTGAGGATTATGTTCACAGGGTTGGCCGCACTGCCCGGGCTTACAGCGTGGGAGATGCCATAACTCTTATGGATTTAAGTGAACGTGCTGAAGTGGCAGCGATCGAGCGTTTTACAGGCATCACGTTCCCGCGCGCCATGCTGCCTGATTTCCCGTATTCGTATCCCCCTCTTTTACATGTCCCAAAACCGCGTGCTGGCGGTATGCATCGATTATCAGGAAGATTCGGATCCCGGGTTTTCAGCCGCCGTATAAAACGGTAAAGAAAACACCACTCCTTTTCTTCAACTACGCTTTTTCCCGGTAGTCGGACCCTTTATGGGTCCGCTCTGCTCCCCCGGTAGTCGCATGCTTGAGCGTGCGTCTTTTTACCAGCTAACAACCAACAGCAAACAACTTTCTTAATAATCCACATCCTCGTCTATGTCGATATAAGCAGAATCCGGTTCGATTGATCGCGGGTTTATCCCAAGGCTTAAATTCTTAGGGTCTCCGAAGATCTTCGTGAGTATTGATAGCAATTTATTGTCATTAGATCTGAGCCAGTCCAAGCCGCGCTTGCCCGCATGATCCCTTGTCCCAAAAAACATGGAAGCTGATACTGCGAAGTATTCCACCATGTTCTTTGAAGCGTAGTTGCCCGGGAACGGCAATGAGTTGTTCACCCTGCTTTCATAGGCGTCTATGAGTTCCTGGTGTCCCTCCCATGACACGACATAATGAACAGCATGCGCCATTTCATGTGCTGCGATAAGTCCAAAATGTTTGCGGACAGTTTTGTGTTTGGCTCCGGGGATATCAAATGGAACCACATCTTCCTCAGCGAATACGATCTCGATTCCGTTGACCCGCCTGGCGCATCCGCGCACTCTGTTAAAGGCCCTGCCGTCAGATGTCGGCTCACCTTTTAAATCAGCAAGCTCAGGCAGATCTGTTAGATCCCTGTTTGCCGGGATAATATATGCGGTGAATTGTTCGCTTTCCAGCTCTTCAAGCATCTGCATTGGCAGATTTATCGCCATTTCCCATATTATGGACTTGGCGTTTTGAAGCGCTTGTTCATATCTGCCTCTGTATACTATTCTGGATGTGAGGATGGTCGCCAGGTCCCTTCTTTTATTCTGGCCGACATACGCGACTTCATTTATCAGGGGCTTGATCTGCTGCGCATCAGGCTTGAAATTCGACAGGGGGCTGAAGGCAGTCTGTGCGTTAAAAAGCGCTGTTGTATTGTTTGTCTTGAGAATATGTGCTGACTGATATTCAAACGCGTTTGCGCAGGAAACAGAAGCGATGAGGATTATCAGTAGTTTTTTCATCGGACTGTCTCGTATCCCTGTTTGATCCATTCTGTTATCCCGCCTGTCATGTTGTAAGCTGCTTGAAAGCCTTCTTCCTTCATCATGCCAAGAGCATTGCTTGAGCGTCTTCCGCTTTTGCAATAAACAAGATAAGTCATGCTTTTATTGAGTCCTTGCAGTTTGGATGTAAAGCTTCTGGAATAATAATCCAGGTTCATTGCGCCTTTTATACGCCCTACACTGAATTCATCCGGGGTCCGCACATCCAGAATAACGAAGTGCTCTTTCCCCGTGTTTTCCTGTATCATCTTATACGCTTCTTGCGCTGAAATATTGCGGTTGATTTGCTGCTTGGTTTTGCGGTATTGAGTTTCTTGAGGTTTGACAGGTGCTGCAAGGGTCTTTAAAAGGTATTCGCGGACAAGTTGCTTAACAGCATCTTCTCCGGGAAATCCATCGAAAATCCCGATAGTCTGCGAGAAAACATCTGGTGTGTCTTGAGCATGAGCATTGTTGTGCGCGAGCGCGGAAACCATTGCTATTAGCAGTAGTCCTGCCAGTAAACTCTTTATTCTATTGATCATTTTTACTCCTTTCTTTTCTGTCATCCCCGTATCGAGTACGGGGCAGGCTCTGAACTTGTTTCAGGATCTTCTTAATTATTCCAGTAAAACGACTCACTACCGAGAGTCCAAAGGGCAAATCTATTAGGTCTTAAGTCCGGTCTAGCGCTGGATTAGCAAAACACGCGGATTAGTGTATAAGCGTTAGACCAAATCATTTTTTACACCCAACACTGCCGAGTTTTCCCTGGCTTTTGCACTGTTTGTCTGAAGGGTTGCATGCCAGGCGCACATGAAAGTGGTCATCGTGTTTTGGCCAGTGCTGCAAATGGAGAAGCACTGTTCTGCCTGTTTTATCCCCCCCATATACCTTGCAGAACAGGTCTTTGATCGCGGAGTCAGTGAAAATCCTCACAGTCGGCGCGTATAAAACAGCGTTTTTGACAAGCGCCCAGTTCTTTTCAATGTCAAAGTTCTTTTTAACCCTGCCTCCCTGTATAAATCCTGCTCCGAATCCTGTTTTATTGGGGCTTGGCCTGTTTTCATTCTTCCCGATGATATCAATATCAATATCAAGCCCGTTTTGGTGGGATTTGCTATACCCGGACGCCCCACCTTTGGGGCCGCTGATATTGCCTATCTGGATAACAGAGCCCGGAAACTCACTGCCATATGCTGCGCCCATTGCTTGTATCGCGGAGATAGTCTCAACAGTACCCCAATGCAGGTTTCTGCTGCGCGATATCTTCATATATCCATTCCCGTCCATGGGCAAAGCCACAGCGTTTTTTAGACTGCCCCGGGTATAAAATCCGATCGCTTCGGAAGAAGATGCCTGGTTCTTGTCACTTCCGAAAAATTTGCGGGCACGGTTTTGCGGCATCAGACTTTTTAAGATATTCGGCAAAGTCGGCTTGGAATGAGCTCCTGCTGTAAATGATAGATCAACATCTTGGCCGCTGGCAGGGAAGTCATCGATCATAACAGGCGCGATCTTGTTTGGGACCATGTGCCCCGGTCCGATGTCAAATATGGTCCTTGCATGTTGCGGTCCCGGGTTTGCCATGGGTCCGAAACAGTGCCCATTAAAGCAGAATGCGCAAATATAGACTAAGGTTAAGCTGGATATCTTCATAACCGCCTCCTTTAGTTTTGCCAAGTTTGTGATCATGCTAAAAGGTTAGGTGGAAATTAAACACGGTAAAAGGGACTTAGGTACGGAATTTATGGGACTTAGGTCTCATCTAGCGCTGGATTAGTAAAAGGGGCGGTTTGGTGTATGTGCGCTAGACCAGGTTTTGGTAGTCGCATGCTTGAGCGTGCGTCTGCTTTGTCTCCCTTTCGGTAGTCGCACCCTTTATGGGTGCGTTTTGCTCTATCGCGTTGATCAGAACAGAAAAGAACGCACCCATATCCCGTGGGCATACACGGGACTGCTTCGCTGAAGGATGCGACTACCAAAAAAACAGATAGGCAAAAAAAACGAGCCTGCTTCGTATTCTGTATGTAAAGGAAGGAAACCAAGTCTAGAAGTCGAAGAGTTTGGTGAGTTTGGCTTCAGCTATCACAAAAGCTGAGCGATCTTTTTTCTCATCAACAGAATAAGCAGTAAGACTTCTTGCCGCGCTTTGGAGATGATGGATAAAGCCCGTCAATGAATCAAGGTCAGCCCTGACGCTGTAGCGGAATCCATCTATCAGCTTGCCTTGCTTTTTAGACAACGCAGCATTGTATTGCGTTGCTGTTTCCTTTAATGACTGGCTGCGCGCGTCTTTTGGAGGGAATTGGATCACTTTATCAGCTATTGGGCTTTGATACTTGTCATCTTTCACGCGTTTGGCAATTCCATGCTTGCATAGGATCTGCATGGCAGCATTGATTTCTTTTTTTGGCATTTTAACCATTTTGGAAATTTCCTCGGATGAGACAGGATCTTTGGAAGCTGCCAATATCTGAAAGCACCAGTATGTGGCCTGAGTTTTTAATATCGCGTCATGCTGGACAATATTAATATGGACCGGGTTATCATAGGCAACCTTTTTCAAGGCTTGAGAACCCGGGTCCAGCATTGTTTTATCCGCGGTTTCTTCGCGCAAACAAGCCATTATCCATTTGGCAAGGTCCGCTGATTTGAACCATGTTTCAAGATATGAAAGCGCAAGAGCTTTCAGGTTGGCAGGTGTTAAAGGCGCGCGCAAAAGAGTGCATAAAAGCTGAAGGCGCTCCGGCTTGGGGAGGTGATCCCCGTCTTCAAGCTTCAAATAATTCTGGAAACTGCAGTCAAAAACCTTTGCCCCGCCGTTCTTGTGGAAGAACTGGTATGCTGTTTCGAAACCCGCTTCTTTTCTTAAACGCACAAAGACTCTTGAGAAAGGTGTTTTCATTGTCTAATAATCAAAAAGCTTATACATCACTGCCTGCACAAGCACATATGCTGAACGGTCTTTTTTCTCACTGGTCGTGTATGCTTTGAGATTCTTTGTTGCGGCAGCCAGATGCGGCAGAAGGTTGTTGAGCTTGTCCAAATCGACCCTGCCGCTGGTTATATGTCCGCCGATCATGGAACCGCGTTTTTTAAGCATCATCTCATGGTACTGCGAGCTTTTCCCCTTTACCGAGGGGTCTTGCAGAACGCGAGTGGGCAATGAGATATTAGCGCCGATCAGGCGGGATATGTACTCATCATTTTTGACGCATTTGATGATCTTATGCTTGCACAGCTCCTTTAAAGCTGATTCTATTTCTTTTCTTGGAATGTGAGTTGCTGTTGTAAAATCTTCTGTTTTGAGCGGATCTTTCGAGTTTGAGAGCATTGTAAAACACCAGTAGGAAGCTGGATTTTTGTGGATCACTTTGTGCTCTTCAATGCTTATATGCACTTTGTTTTGCTGTGAGAGCTTATTCAAAGCCATTGTTCCGGGATCAGAAACAGCGTCATCCTTTATAGCGTCTTGCAGGGAATTCACTATCCATTTGGCAAGATCCGCTGACTTAAACCATGTTTCCAAATAGGCTTTTATAAATTCCTTGAGATCATGAGACTTTAGCGGAGAACGCATGCATGCATATAGAAGCTGAAGGCGTTCAGGCTTGGGAAGATGGGTCCCGTCTTCGATCTTGAGATAGTTTTGAAAACTGCACTTGAATACCTTGGCCCCTCCGTTCTTATGGAAGAATTGGTAAGCAGTCTCAAACCCCGCATCCTTCCTTAGGCGCATAAAGACTTTTGAAAAAGGCGTTTTCATATTACAACTATACAAAAAACTTCCCAAATTCTTTCCGTTTCATATTTTTGTAGCTCGGCCTCTTGTTCCCTCCGGGAATACCTGAGGCTACCGGAGAAAAGCAATTTCTTCATTGATGAGCGCCGCCGAACCAATGTTTGCCAAGCGAACCCTCTTCTTTTATGTCTCTTGTTTCATCATTCCCCGAAAAAGCGGACACTTTATTAAGACGCAATACACCGCTCTGACCTTCCCCCATTTTCTAGACTATTTGCAGGTTTAAAAAATCAGTCTTAAGATTGTCATTCCAGCGGAGGCTGGAATCCAGTTCCATTGTTTTTATAGAGATCCTTTTCTTAATATTCAGAGAAGAGTCTTTATAAAACAGCGGTGCTGGATCCCTGCCTTCGCAGGGATGACAAAGAAGGCAGGATCTCATCATCGCGTCATCTCATTATCATTCTCCCTTGGTCTAGCTTCTATTTACCAATCCCCCCCTTTTACTAATCCACTGCCAGACGAGACTTAAGTCCCAATGTTTTTAGTCTATGGACTCAAGGCAGGGATCGGATTCTCGGCAATAATATATGTAGAGGATGATGAAAATGTTTATTAGAAGTATCGCAGTAACACTGATAACAGCTCTTCTGATCACTGTTCCCGGTATAGCTCCATACCAGGTCCTGGCAGCAATGTCAGGCCCAAAACCAGTTCCTAATATTAATACAGAAGCTCTAAAAGTCCCTAATAACTTTCCTGAGATCAATGGTTCCATTCCAATGACGGAAAAAGCCGGGTTTTTCATGTCCAGGATCGATCAGGCTCTTGATTCCCTTGGGATTGACCCGGATCAGGCTGATAAAAGCGTTCTATTTGACTTTAAAAAGGATGAGCTATTGGAGAATGGAGCTGCTTTACTGCTTGAAGGCAAGGCTCCTTCGGATATAAGGGAGATATGGAGGAAAATGGCTCAAGCAGGCATAAATGATCCTACCTCTATCCCCCTTGAACTCATATATGACTTTGACAAAGAAATACCCACGATATACGCGCAAGACCTCATAAGATTCTCAAGAAAAGATCCTTTAAACGCGAATGATACGGTATCCCAGACCAATGCTGTTTTTCATGCTTATGCCTCAATACCAAAGAATATCGATCCCAAGGCTTACGCAGACATGCTCAATAAGATATTCGACAGTCTTGACCTATTAAAGGAAGAGCACTCTCAGATGGCAGTCGCAACAAACTGGATTGAGGATACAATGGCACCCGGGTTCCGTTATTCAACAGGAGTGATGGGAGATGATGGCAAGGTAAGGGCCGGTGAAGTCAATATCCTTCCTGACGGCACAGTCACTTACATCGAGTTTGAGCGCGATATCCCTGTAAGGCTTATTGTTAAGACAAAAGACCCTGTAACAGGCAAGGAAGAGGTGAATGCGCACATCCTGGGATTCAATAAACAAGGAAACATGATAGTGCCCATAGGCTTGACTGACACAAAGCTGATCCAGCTTATGCCCGGAGGAGCTTTTGTTGAAGTGCCTCAGAAAAGGACAACAGCCAAGGAACTTGAAGAGCAAAGGAATAAGGAACAAGAGAGCATATTCAATGTCATTATGAAGCCTTTGGCATTCGCTGCCAATATGTTTGTAAGAGGCCCTGTGGGTCTCATGGCTGTAGGCATATCAAGGCTCATAGCCCTTAACTCAGGCGCAGTCACAACAGACTGGGTTGTCAAAATGAATGAATGGGGCACAGCCACAACAGGAGAAGCTTATAACAGTGTGGACAGGGTCGTAACAGAGACTATGTATAAGCTCACAGGCAATGAATGGTTTGCCTCAGTCAAGGGTTACAATGACATGGCGCATGCGTCCTCAACACAGGGTGAGAAGCAGGTAATACAAGAACACGCCCAGCAAGCCGGAAACACAGCGCAAGCCAAGCCCCACCTTTTATCAGGCATGAGAAAGGATGTTTATGAAAGTACAGTGGAACCTGTTCTTGAGGTCTGGAAACAGGTGGATGATTACGCCTCCATATTCTCCCAAACAGGGTGGGATGGACTGCCAAATCACTTAAACGAAGAAGCAGCAATACTCACATCTGAGGCTGACAGGTTGGCTGGCAAGGGAAAAGCATATGATAAACAAGTCAAAGAACTTGAACGTCAGGCAAAAAGAAAAAGACGCACTGCCACTGTTATTACAACAGGCCAGACAGCAGCTGAGATGCTCGCGCTCACTGTGCCCATAACCAGTAGTGTCAAGCTTGTAAGCAAGGCGCTTGCCGGGGCGCTTCCCAAGACCGCTCCGCTGCAAAAATTAGCTCACACTGTTCCTCATCTGATACCGCCTGTCACAATGGTGCCTCCTCTTGTCTTAAGCACTTATCACTCATACAGGGAAGCGCAAAGACTTAAACAAAAACTCGAAGATCATCCTGACCAGATAGTTGGCCGGGAAATAGCTGACATGAACAACCACAGCAGGAATGTAACAGCAATGGTCACGACAATACTGGGACTTGGAGTTCTTGGCAGGGCTTCAGGGAACAGGGCAAAAAGCAAGGCAGCTGCTGCGACCAAGGCTGCTGCTGAGCGTGGCGCGGGGACTCGTTCTCCGCCATCAAGCGTGAAAGAAGCCTGGGACATAGTTAGAAACACTGAGTTTAAGACCCCTGAAGGCAAAACAGTCAGGGTAACTGACAGGTCAGGCCAAGTAAAAACGTCAGAGATCATATTTGAGAACAAAAACCCGGATGCCGGCACAGGAACAGGTAAAACGCTTGCCGCCAACATAGCTCTTGCAGCTGAAACAGGGAAGATCATAACTGAAACAGGCAAAAGACCGGCAATGGAAGTGGTTGTTCCCAGCAAGCTCCTTGTTGAACAGGCGCTTAAAGGGGATGTTGCAGGAGTCAAGATCAGGGAGATAGAAAGCGCCCTTGGTATGGAAGCGGTGGACGGCGCAAAGCTGTTCGAGAGTTATCAGCGAGGAGACCCTGCTTCCCTGATGAAAGCCTATGAGCAAGGCAAGAAGATCTACTATGACAAGGAGTCATTCGGGCACTTGAAAACCGCCATGGATAAAGATCCTTTCTTGAACAAGACTGTCATAGAGAACACGAAAAAAGTGCTCATTGATGAGCCGCAGAGCTTCTTCACTGAGAAAACAGATTTCATTACAAGTGATGGAAAGAGCAATGTAAAACAAGCCCAATATTACGCTCAGAGATACCAGGGCTTGTATAACGAGATAGAAGCCATAAACCCAAAGGAAGTTTCCCCCAAAACATTCGCCAGGATGACTGAGCCCGCTGTAGTTGTGGATCCTGTGAGCAACAGAGTCATCAAAAACAGGGCTTTGGAGAGAGCATTAAAAGATAAGGGATATGAGGGGGGCGAGATAGACCAGATGCTTTACGCCAGGCACGTGCCTGAAGTGGTGAAACCATGGGCAATAGAGAAGGCCAATAATGCCACTAAGGCCACTGACGCCAATAATGCCAAGAATTCTGCACCAACAACCAACAGCCAGCAACCATCAACTTCCGCGAAGCTTTATCCAAGAGGCGCCGACGGCATCCAGTGGAATTCCAAATTCAGTTCCAAGGCTCTTGAGGTTGGAGCTTATTTGCGAGAAGTCAAAGAAGGGAACATCACCTTAAAAGACGGGGTAAAACTCTCTGACATGATAGAAGTCAATCAGACTTCAGCTTCATCCACTCTTCTTGAGGCAATACTTGCCAGGAAGAACGCGAACATCTCAGGCATGTCAGGAAGCCTTGAGGTTGTTAAAGAAATGGTAAGAGCCGGGATCGGTTCTGAAGTTGTCAGTGTTAAGACAAAAGCGCCCGGCAAAAGAGAAACAACAGTATATAACCCCATAAAACCCGATCTCACTTCACATGTCAAACAGATGGCCCTTGATGCTGTAAAAAGCGCAGAGAAAGGAAGAGGAGCTCTTGTGTGCGACCTTAAACACTCAAAAGCCATAGAGCGGATGGTAAAAGAACTTTCCCCTGACGCTAAAACATACAGGATAGATGACGCGACTTCTAAAGCAAAGATAGTGGAGATTACCAGGAACGCAGGAAAAGAAAAAGCAATTGTTTTCACAAACAAAAGAGCCATAGAAGGCGCTGATTTCAAGGGAGATATAGATGTATTGGTCAATGCTGACCATTTGAACTCATTTAACTCGATACAGGCCATGGGCAGAGGAGGAAGATCAAAAGGCACGGTAACGCGCGCAAGTTTCTATTACACGCAAGACACTTTGACCACAATAAAGGATTTCATGGGCAAAAAAGCCAATAAGACTTTAAAGAAAGCCATGATCGAGAAACTGGGCAAAGCAGAAGACCCGGTAATTGCCAGGGCTTACGAGAAAGCATTAAAAGGCAGGAATCTCTCCTCTGAGCAGGCAATAAAGCTTGCTAATGAGGTAAACCTCATAAAAGACAAATCAAGCGCTGCTTTTAAGCTCATCAATGAGGGAATAGACTACCTTGCAGTGGATAGCGTCATAAAACAAGCAGCGCTCATGTCAGAGGAAGCTTCTCTTTCAGGAGCTAAAAAAGTATTAGACACTACAATGAGAAAGCTCTTAAACGGAGAGATCGGTCCCGGAGAAGCAGCTCTCAAGGAACTCTCCTATGACAACCCCCTTAAAGTCGCTGATAATGCGTTCGCCAAGGCGAAACTCAAAGCTGATGCAGTGTTCCCGAACCTTATAAAAGAGCTCTCAAGCAAGAAAGGAACCAAAAAGATCACAAATTACCTTAAGAACCATGTTAAAAACCTTGAAGCAATAGAAAAGATAGGAACAGAGAATATTGTAGAAGCTCCAAAAGGCTCTCTTGATTCTTTTAAATACGCTACATCCTTAAAAGAAGTGATAGCAGTAAGCAAGAAGCTCGCAAGAGAAACAGTTCTTCCTCAATTAAAGACTTCCTCTTCCCGTAACGCAGCAGCCGGTATGCCGCAATCTTCTGCGAGTTCTGGTAACACGGGGGCTCGTCCCCCGCTTTCCTCTGCTAGTTCCGGTAGTCGCATGCTTAAGCGTGCGTCTGCAAAACACTCAGATGGCACAGCAGAAGGAACACCCTCCCCCCAACCCTCTCCACTCCTACGCCAAGGCTACGGAGCATCTCCGACCCTCAAGGGCGAGGGAGCCAAAGGAAATCCCGCTTCCCCCTCCTCTGTCATTGCGAGGAGCAACGCGACGCGGCAATCTCAAAAGCAGGGTGGCACAAGAGTCGAAGAAACGGAATTTATAAGCAGTTCACGTAAGCAAGGTATCACCGCATCCCTCCTATCCCCCATCTCCGGAATACACAAACTTATCCAGAATGCGAAAACCAGGATCTTTTCCAGAAAATCAAAAAGACCGGAACCCCGGTACAAGGGACAGCTGATCGATGACGATCCTCTTCATCCTCCTTCTCAACGCAGCGCAAATAAAGAAAAAACATACACAAAATCCTATCCTTCCGGCAAACCTAAAAAAGCCCTCACCCTGGCTTTGGCCGCCACAGCCGGCATCCTCGCTTACTTCGGATTGCCGGCCGCGGGAGAGGCGGCAGAATTAGCCACTCAAAGCGTAGGCTCGCGCGCTGCTGAGCTTATTTTCGTTATCACTGCTGCGCCAGTTATTGCAATAGGGATGTATAGGGCGATCAAAGGCCAGTGGGCGCTCATGAAATCCGGGCGCGATAACAGCGCAGTCGTTGCGACCATAGAGACTGAAAAAATGCCTGGAACCTCGATGGCGCCTCCCCATGACGGCTCTGCGGATTCTAACAAGGCCGATCCTGCTGAATCTTTAAGGGATGGAGTTATTCTGGATATGGATTTCGACTCCGACGGCAAGCCTGTTTATATCGTAGAGCAGGATGGAAAGAGGCATATGGTCATTGGCAACCGGGAGTATTACACTATCCAGAACCTGACTTTCGACTTTGGCAGCAGCAATTCGGTTTATTTCAAGGATACGCATGGGAAAAAGGTTGCGATCATTGACGGCCAGGCGTATGACATTGCCCACCATATGACTTCCAGCCACGACGGCAAGCCGGTCTATTTCATAGAAAAAGACGGAAGGCAGGTCGTAGTCATATATGGCCGGATATACGGCGCCATACAGGGCCTGACTTTCACCTTCGGCAATAAGTCGGTTCGTTTCATTGAAACTGGGTGGCTTCACAAGGACAAAAGGAAAAATGTGATTATCGATGGCCGTTTATACAATATCGTTTCCGCCTCGGTTTTCAGCTCTGGCAACAAGCCTTTATACGCAAAAACATCGGAAACTTCCATGGCTGCTCCGCATAAAATCACCCCGTCCATCTTCTCGCGCATAAGCAGTCTGTTCCAAAGAGTCAAGGGCAAGTTCTCATCCAAAAAGACAACCCACGGCGTAAAATCCTATGGTTCGCCGCGTAGAGGCAAAAATGTTCCTGTCCTGGTCCTTGCCGCCACCGCCGGCCTCCTCGCCTTTTTCGGCCTGCCGGCCGCGGGAGAGGCGGCTATTCTAGGCACCGATGCTGCGGCGGCTCAGCTGGGTTCCGATATAGCGAGAGTTATTGGTGATGTGGCTGAGCAGGTGGCTGTCGTCACCTTGCTATTGTCGGCTTTGACGGCCGGTGTTTTTGTGGTTGACAAGATGGCTTCTTTCGCCGCACGCGGCATCCGCAGAGTCATCTCAGATATCGCTGGGGATTGGAACAGCTCGGAGATCACAGAGTCTCCTGATCCACTCGCAGTGGAGGAATTCCCGGAAAGTTCCAAAGCTAACGAACTCGCTTTGTCGCGGGCTGGTAAATCTGCCGGCATCACCTACATGAACGGACTACCCCTCACCCTCGCCGCCACAGCCGGCATCCTCGCCTACTTCGGACTGCCGGGAACGGGGGAGGCTGCAATCGTTGCGTCAGAACCAGCGTTGGGCATCATGGCTTCTTATGGGACTATTGGGACTATCCTAATGATATGTTGTGCAGCGCTTGGGGCGGCGCTGTGGATGTCTACGCCTAGAAATAAGGTCAGATCAGCGTTCAAAAAGCTAGCTTCCATCCCGGGTAAATTGCTCGCGAAGGCGCGCAAGATCACATCTGATATTGTTTATGGATTCTTAGTGCGAATGGCCGGTGCTGGATTAGCAGCCTCTGTGGTCTCTGCCCTGTCCTACATGGGCACGCAAGTTCCCGGCTTAGACAGCTTTCTCGTTACAACACTGGCGTTGACCATGTTCGGTTCCGGCATTATCGCACTCGCGAGCTTTGGCTTCCTCGCTCAAGTCGCACTCGAGACCATAGTCAAAAAGACCAAGGAACCGCTATCCAAGGCCGCAACCGCGATCAAGGCGAAGCTTGAATCCGAAAGGCTTTTAAGAGCGTTTGCACAGATCAGCGTCGCTGCATCATCAGCTGCGATCTTTTACTTGGCTAGCATGAGCGTGCCAGCTGCCGCTGCCATCAGTTCTACCGCACTTGCCCTCCTTTCAACCGCAGCGCTTGGTATTACCATGGTCCTTTCCCTGACTTTCGGGATCGCGAGCATCGGATCGCTTGTTTACGATACGTTCAGGAAAAATAAACATGCCACGCTTTCTTCCGTGACCGAAGATAATCTCAATGAGATCATGGATGCCGTATTCGCCAAAAAAAGCGGCACAACTGCCAGGGAGAAAGCAGAGCGTCTTGAAAGTGATGAAAAGTCAGCGCGCTCAATGAATCCCTTGGGAATACAGGACAACATATTCATAACACCCGGCAATGATGGCTTTGCGCTTGAGCATATAGAAAGCAATGATCTTTTGCGCGATCTGATGTTCTGGGCCGGGTTCCAATGGGCAAGGATCAAATCCTTTATCAGGCATCCACTTGCCCCGCGGCCTTTGGCGCGATTAAACCCCGGGGTCATGACCGCGAAGGGCTGGGCATATAAAGTTGGCCGTTCCAAGCGCAACGAATCCATTATTGTTGATGATGAGATGGGGCCTGTATTTTCCGCGATCAGAAGTATGGGGATCAGCGCGGACAGAAAATTTATGGCTTATATCGGAATCAAGACAGACGCACGCGGCAAAAGAGTGGCTGAATATCCTGTTATCAACCAGGTCAAAGGGCCGGCATTCAACAAAATAGAGGATTTATATTTTGATTCTAAAGGAAACCTTATTATTAAAGGCACACATAAGGGCGAGAACGGGATATGGGCTTTCAATAAGCTCTCTGAAGAGGAACTGCTGATCGCCCTTGAGACAGAGGTTGAAATGTCAGAGGCTGAGCTTTTGAAATTCAAGATCGCTCAATTGGCAAAAGAAGCAAGTTCACTTGCTTCCCAGGCAGTCCCATCCGACGAAGTCCTCGCCAACAGGGCAATGTTCGCGGATAGATACGGGCTCGTATTGACGGATTCAGGCGACCTGTCCCTCCCCTCTGTCATTGTGAGCCCTGCGCAGTCTGTTATTCTGAGCGAGAGCGAAGAATCTAAATCAGATCCTTCGTCTTTGACTCAGGATGACACGGGAAGCGTGACTCAGGATGACAGAAAAGACGGCGATGTCAAGAAATCCGGCATAGATGCACAATTTTCCTGGCTTTTGGCTTCTGTAGCCGGCATCCTCGCTTATTTCGGCCTGCCCGGCGCCAGCGAAGCAGCTACGCTGGGTTCTAATACCGCAAGCTTCTGGCAATCCCCGATTTCTATCGTGGCTGTCACTGCTGGGGTTGTTGCTGTGATCTCGATGCTGAGAGAGGTATTGAATCATAGAAAGTCTTCATACAGTAAAAAAGATGCTCTGCCGGACATAGAAGTCGTAACCGAGCAAACTCTCACAGGAGGCAGTGAGAATTTCGGCAAAGCTTTGGAAAAAGAAGAAGATGTGATCGTAGGAGACGAAAAAGACACACTCAAGAAGGCGCGGGAAACCTTTGATGCCAACGAATCCTTGCAAAAGGAGAGGGATGCCTTGAGAAAAGAGGGTTTCTCCCCCATTAAAACAGAGATAGTCGGAGGGAGATACACGAGTGACCCGGTCGGCTGGTTAAAGGAAGTGCTTTTATTCGAGATCTGGGGAAAACAGGTATCATCATCATATTTCACGCACATGCTTCTCGCGCAAACCATAATAAAGCTTATCAGCGGGATCCACCCTCAGTCAACTGGGAAAGTCACCATGTTGGAAATGAAAGAGCGCGCAGACCCACCCAAGCCCGATTCCTCCGTCACTACAACGGATAAAGAAGATTCATCCTCTCCCTCCTCGCCGCCCGGCAGTAAAACCCCGGGCGCGAGAGAGGGCAAGGTGAAGTCCGATTCATCTCGCAGTGCGGCCGCTTCTTCTTCTGTTCCCTCGCCTCTTGAGGGAGAGGGTAGTGTGAGGGGTTCCGCAAAAGCAGGCTCCTCCGACCCATCCCAAACTTCCCAAGTGCGCCTCAGCGTTCGTATCGCCCACAAGGTAATCGGAAAAGTGACTTCTTTGATCTCCTCTCTTCGTAGCGCGGCAGCTCGCGTGTCCTCCGTAGCTTTAGCGAAGGGGGGTATGCCGCTTCTGGGAACAAATGAAAAGGCGGCATACTCTTCAACACCCAAAACCATCGAGCAATTCGAGAACGACCTCTTGGACGCGGGTTTCGGTTACCAGAAAGCCGAGAAGATCATCACGACTGTGAGCAGACGTGCAGGCAGGATCGCTGAAATACTAAAGCGAAAGGACGTTGATGTTGATGTTAAAGCCCATCTGCGAAACAGTCCCATCCTGGCTGTCCTTCTGGGCGTTAAGCCGATGGCGGATATGATGCTGATGCCCGGGATGATCGATGTTAAAGCGCTTAAGCAGACGATAAGAAGCATTGATGCTTCTCTTGATGTCATCGAAGACTCGAACTTCAACATCCTTGTCTATGACAGGAGGGCGGTGATTGATGCCATGCATAACGCTACAGCCTCGCTGAAGAAGGAATATAAATCCCTTTCGTTCCACAAAGAACTTTCTCAAATCCGTGTTAACAAGAAATTCTACGGAGAAAGGCTGAATAAATGGCTGAAAGAATTTATTGACAAGCGTCCCATGGACGACAGGATCGGAGTGCTCTTCGGCTACCCGCTCAATGACACGGCATATTACATCGCCAAGGAGAGCAAGGGAAAGACTCGTGCCGAAAGAGCAGGAATGCTCCTTTTCCCCGGCAAGAACGGTATGGATGTGAAGTTGGAGCCTGAATACAACGGAAATATCATCGATTACCTTTTTGACAGATGGGAGATGTGGAAGCGTTACGGATACAAATTTGACAAGAAAGACTATATCCAGATTAGCTACTCGGATGGCCCCATGGGATATTTCATCGACTGGAAAGCCGAGGACAAGAGGGCTGATTTGACTAGGCAATCCATAGCCATTTATGAGACAGCATTCCAGCTCGCCGGGCAGGTCCTCCCCCAATTCAGCGACCGCGACGCCTACGCCCAAAGAGCCCTCGAAAAAGGAGTCCTCCTCCCCGGCGTTGAACCGCCTTCTCCCCCCTCTCCCGCGTCATCCTCGCGAATGCGGGGATCCACTTCCTCTAATATATTTTCTGCCATCAAGGCCCGCATATCCTCTTTATTCAATAAAAAGGATATGGATCCCCGCCTTCGCGAGGATGACACAGAAGACGGCCCCGCATTCCGCCTTTCCGGCAAAGGACTAACCAAAGCCGAACACAAGCTCATCAATAAGGTCATCGCGCTGTTCTTCACGCAGGGCAAGGCAAGGCAGATCAAGCCGTCTGAATCTCTGGCAAAGGCTCTCCGTAATTATTCCATACAGAGCATTATGCGCCAGCCGGAGATATTGACGGAAAGCGATAAAGAATACCTGTTTTACGATCCCAATGGCGATTATTTCGCACACGGTACGGACATATATGTACTCGATGGAGAGACTGAGATAAACCGGCTGGCGAAATTTGCGGGGATCAGCCCCCCATCCGACATAGTGGCTCATGCCGGCAGAACGAAGAACCAGGTCTATTACTTCGCTCACCAAAAAGAATTTTTAGAAGGCTTGTCCGAGATCGAACGGCGGCAAGTTGCAAGGCATAAAATAGAGCAAATAGAAAATCCGGACAAACCAGACGAAGTCATTCAGGCCATCGCGCCGTCTCTGGGGCACAGCAGTATCAAGGGCGCGTTATGGAATATAACGCCTCGTGTGATAGAACAGCTTGAAAGCATGATACTTCAAAAACTCTCGGAACTTCCTGGCGCTGAAAAACATTTTTCACTGTTCGATTCAGGCAAGGCAAAGCTCTTGTCGGCGTTCATGCCCGATGGAATTGCGGCGCATTTCGATCCTAGCGATCCGTCAATAATTTATCTGAACGCCAAATACATGGAATCTACGGTCAGGGAATTGCTGGCTGCGGGCTATTCAGAAAAGCGGGCGCTGGAATTGGCCAGCTGGATATGGCTTCCCTCTGCTATCCACGAAGCGCAACACAGGCTCGATTTTGATGAACTCACGAGAACAGTAGGTTTAGTCCAGATCGATGTAGAAGCATCCGAGATGAGCGCACATGCCGCCCAAATCAGCCTTACTCATGCTGCACTGCAAAAGCTACCCCCTGATATCTGGCTGACCAGGGCAGGCAATAATGATGAGATGATAGCGGATGCGTACAAGAGGGGCCCCGCCGACTTTAAAGAGCGCATTGCGTCCGTGTATGAGAGATTTAAGAGCCCTGATTGGAACAGCATCCATCCGGATATAGGCTCACCGGAAGATATCAAGAAATTTCAGGCCTATCTAAAGAACGATCTTGATAGATTCGCGCAGATCTTCCAGAATTCAAAGCCAAAGCCCAGCTTCATCTCCGACATCCTTGTCAATCCGGACCCGCACAAGGTGTATCACTCAATGCCGGAATCCCTTAAAGAGCAGACAGAGAAGGCTCGTAAGGCTTATCTCGAGGACGCGTTTGCCGCAAGTAAAGACCTTGGCAATGGTTTCCGGTCAGTGGACATAAACGACGAATTGCATTTTGTCGTCAAGCACAATCCCAGAACGGTCGCGGGGAAAATCATGTATCTGGGTCCCCGCAAATCTTATAGCCCGAAAGAAAAAAGCACAGGCTTATCATCCGATACTCTTGAAGCTCTCCATAAAGCCGCCAATGATGACTACACGGTCACGATATTGAAGAAGAATCTTTACGGGACCGATCGCTTTGTCGTGCTCCTGGGAGAAACTCACCTGAAAAGCAAGACAAGCTCAGAGATCGGCAAGGAACTCATAAGGAAATTCAGATACATCGGAGGAGAGGGCGTCAATTTTAATTCGTATGCCGGCATGCGAATTTTCTCAAAGATAATCAAGTCTGTATTCCATGCTTTTTACCGCACATTCTTACCCGGGCGCAGCAAAGAGCAAAGCACGATAAATGACGCTTATGAGCATGTTCTCGATATGGAAACCGATGCTGCAACTTTTGCCGTTAAAACCCATTTCATGCTCTTATCAGCAGAGGAAAGGCACAAGATGGAAGTCGGATTCGATACCACGCTTGCCAGGGATCCGGATGCCCTCGCGAACATCGAGGACGCAGCAACCGGGAAGACCTCACAGATAAGGCTGGATAGTGTCAAGAAAATCCTCGCAGAGCTCAGGAGCGATCCAGGATCGCCCGAAGTCGCAAGAGTACGGCAGGCCCAAAAACAGAAAAAAACAGAGTTCTTCCGGCTCGAAGCAGGCCACAAGCCGGATTTGGCCGAGAAACTTTCTTTGTGGTTTAAGACACTTTTTCCCCTAACAGCAGGGCTCCTTTCCGGCAGAAACAAGACAATGGCCCGCAACATCTACAATACCGCCAAGAATGAATCAGAGCTTGAGAGCATGCTGGCGATCGTCGGGAAAAATCATACTTGGGGCCTAACGGATCTGCTCATCAAAGATTACGGTTTCGAGATCGTCGCCACCAATTCCGACATAAAAAATATATCTTCCCCTGCCCGCAGTATTGTGCTGTCAGGAAAAAGATGGATAGAAACATTTGGCAGCTATGGGCGGCAGGATGTGTTTCCCGGCAAGGGCACAAGCGCCATGGTGATCGTGGGCACGGAGAAATTCTATGCAGTGGACCGTTCCGGAAAGACGATCGTATATTTCCAATTAAGTAAGGATGGCACCGGGATCACAAGCGCATACAGTCCCAGAACCCGGTCAGAATTGCAGTATTACTTAAAGAAAATGCAGAAGCATCTTACGCATGAGCAGGATCAAAAACTGATCCAGGAGCTATTATCCGCCACAAAAGGTTGGTTCGATGTAAAAGTCGGAAAAATCCGGGTTTCCAATATTGAATTTGACCCAGGCAATGATCATGCATTTAAGAAGACGCTGCAGCATGAAAAGAGAGAAGGGGGTGCGATAAAAACAGCGATAAAGACAAAGCCCGGCAAAGCTTTCACCCTCGTCTTCGCCGCCACCGCCGGTCTTCTCGCTTACTTTGGATTGCCCGGTACGGGCGAAGCAGCGCAAGAAGTGGGTGTGTTTGGATCAGCAGGGATTGATTTTCTTAAGCCTTTCTCTGCGCTTGGGATCGCTGCTTTTGGATTGATTACAGCTTCATCTCTTAATATTCGCGGATACCCCTTCTCCGGCGACGGGTTTGATGGCAAAACCGGGAAAGTCACATCGCTCACAGGGAATGTCTGGAAGTTAAAGTTCTACAACAGAAGAAAATGGCCGGTTGAAGCAAAAAAACAAAAAACAAAAGAAAAAGGGCCTAAACGAGGGAAACCCAGGGATTACGTTGAATTTGTTCCCGGGAAAGGAAGAAGGGCCACTATTAATGGCAAAGAAGGACAGATATTCGACAGCATCTACAACATACAGTTCAGTCCGGACAAAAAACGATACCTGTATCAGGCGCAGCTAAATTTCAAAGGCGCTAAGGAAAAACATTATGTGGTTGTGGATGGAAAAGCAGGTGAAGCGTATGATTATATCGACAATGTTGCCTTCAGTTCTGATTTTAAGCATGTGACATATCGGGGATACAGGGGGCCCAGTGGAAGGAGAAAAGTTCATATCGTGATCGACGATGTGGCTAGTCCGGCATATACAGACGTCTGGGAAGCGCACTTCAGCCCGCAGGGCAAGCACAGCGTTTATGTTGCCGAAAAAGGAAAAAACAACTTTATTGTGGTGGATGAAGAGCCCGGTCCGGGTTTAGACGGGGAAGCGCTTTCTCTGTTATTCAGCCCTGATGGCAACCGTTTAGCGTATACATTACGCAGTTACGCAATGCAGGGAAACGCGCTCAATGGCGGAAAAGTCGCGAAAGATCAGGCAGTGGTTGATGGCGAGCCCGGTCTGCTGGTGGATTCTGTCTGGCATAAGCTCTTCAGCCCTGACAGCAAGCATTTCGCCTACATCGCGAAACTTAATGGCATGTGGTATGTGTTTTATGACGGAATAATGGGACCGGAGTTTGAGAAGATCGATGACATGCGTTTTACGTCAGATAATGAGCTGGCAGTAAAGGGCGAATATGCCGGGAAGAAAGGCATATGGATATTAGAGCCCACATCTGAAAAAGTAGAGAGCGCGCTTAATAAAGTCCCGCAAGCCATGAAAGGCAATAACCTGCGTAGACGCAGAGCAAAGGTTAATTTCTCTCATGGTTCCCCTTCTGTCATTGTGAGCGAAGCGCGGCAATCTCAAGACCGGGGTGATGCAAAAGACAGTGGCAACAAGGAATCTGGCCCCAATTCAAAATTATCTTTATTCCTCGCCGCCACAGCCGGCCTCCTCGCTTACTTCGGATTGCCGGGCACGGGCGAAGCGGCTGCATTAGAAGCTGCAGTCTCTCAGGCCATAGACCTATTTCATACCACAGCATTCGTGGGACTTTTCGCAGGTTTATTTTTGATGGTAGTTGTGCCTCCGGTTATGACCTGGTTATTTAATTTGTCAGACTCCAGGAAAAAGATCAAGGATTCAGCGCCTTTGGCTGCAAGAGAAAAAACGGAAAGAAATAAGGATATTACCAAGGAAAAGCCGGAGCAGCCAGATAAGCAGCAGAAACAAGCAGCAAAAGATGACAAGCTCCAGAGGCAGGCAGAGTTCCTCCATGCCCTGTTAAAGCGGATACAACCCAAAGGCGTGATGGAACCGCTTAAGATGCAAGAAAACGTGTTTGTGATGCCTGACGGGAACGGCTGGACGATTGAAAGCGCCCGGGATTATTATGGCTCATACGGCTTGGCAGCATGGGCGAGATTGTTATGGGCGTATGTCAAAGATAATCATAAGAACCCTGAAATGTCCTCATGGGTTGATCATGACGGGCACACTGTGCGTGATCACTCACGGTGGATCAGCTGGCTTAAGGGTTTTCACTATGATCTTATCGCAGATAAGTGGATATTGCCCGGATTCAGCAAGATAAGGGCGATATATCTTAATCCATCGAAAGATTTCGCTGTTGTGGGCACCTACAAGGGCAAGCGCGGAACATGGTTCGTAAAACCGTTGGCTAATGAAGAGGTGCAAGCCCTGCTTGATGCGGAAGCAGAGCTGGCAAACAAAGGACAGATGGCGATCGCTGCTTTTCGGGCGAAAGGATCCGGAAAGATCGCAGGATCACCGGCAGTTCCGACGGATGAGGCGCTGGCCAATAGGGCAAGATTTAAGGATAAATACGGGATCGATGTGACGGACCTTGAAGATCCCTCTTCCGTCATTGCGAGGAGCGATAGCGACGAAGCAATCTCAAAAGCAGGGGAGGCATCGGAGATTGCCGCGCCCCATCTCCTTAATGAAGATAAAGGTAATGAAGCTCGCAATGACAAGACAAAGAGATTCAAGGCTCTTTCCTGGGTTCCTTGGGTTTTGGCTCCGGTTGTGGGGTTTTTTGCTTTTTTTGGATTGCCGAGCGCTAGCGAGGCGGCTTCTGCGCTTCCTCAGGTGGCGGAGACTATCAATGCGGGATCGAGCTTGTTTCCCATACTTGCGAGTGCTTTGGGGCTTTCTGCGCTGCGAGGGTGGATAGGTGGAAATTCTCTGTCACCCTCACCTAGCCTCTCCACTCCTACGCCAAGGCTACGGAGCATCTCCGACCCTCAAGGGAGAGGAATACGAGGAGAAGGAGAAGGCGATCTGCCCGGGTTTGGGCTTGAGTTTGAGTTGGCTTCGGAGAATTTTATGGAAGTGGATGCAGCTAAGAATATCGGGCATTACCCGAAACTTTTGGAAGTAATAAAGGAAGGGTTTGGCGGGGGCGGGTCTGAGATCAGCATAGAACCATGGGAGAAGTATCCTGAGAGGAATTTCAAGAAAGCGGTTTACAGCGATCCCATGGGACGCCAATGGCAGGTGGTGCCCGAGGCTGTCAATACAACAGGATGGGATGGTTTTGAGCTTGTTACCCCCCCTCTTAAGACTCAACAGGATATCAAGGGGCTATCCTACCTCATGGACTTGATCCTCAAAACAAAGGAATTCGGCAGAGGCATACGCTCCTCCACGCACTTCACATTCGATGCTTCTCACCTCATAGATCCTGACGGGAACGCCTCCCGCCTTGTTGACACGATCCTGTTCATTGAGAACAACTGGAAAGAGATTTATTCCGCTGTCGGCACCAAGCGATATGGAAGCACCGTGAACCGGTTCTCAGTTCCTTTGGCTGCCCAGCAGAAGGGGCTTCTAAATGAATTAGCAGATATGCCCACAGAGCAGAGGACATTCTCCACTGTCAAAGCCCTGTTCGAGCGATACAATGGCCGTGAACTCAGACTTAAGGACCGCAATGAGGGCAAAGCCTGGAAATACAGAGCAGCAAACTACAAAAAGATATTTGGCCTGCTCGGAGAAAAGCAAAAGCCCATCATTGAATTCCGCATAGGCGACCTGGATGACTCTTCGACACTGGTCAAGAACCTGACGCTCTTGAGGCAGATCGTGGCTGATGCATGGCAGATCGAGAAAAACGCGAAATTCAGGGATCCTTTCAAGGGTCGCACACACAATGACCTTTTTGATGATCTGAACAAGCGCATCTACAACCTGGAAGCGAAAAAATACGCGCAGTTCATAGAGAGCGTTGGATTCTCCATAAGCGAATACCCCAATCTGATAGAGCGGCCATCATTGGGCTTAAGCGAGCAAACGATAAAAGCGCTTACAGACAACATTGATACGTCAAAACCTATGGGCGACAATAGTGGAAACATCACATTCGGTTGGGAAGCTGAATTCCGGGGAAGCAGAAGTGCAAAGGTCCTGAAAGATGACCTGAAAGCTCCCAGGCTGGATCGATTTCCGTATTTAAGCCGCCACGTTTCAAGAGAATTAACCGGCAACCATGAGATCAGATCCAACGGCGGGGATGAGCGCTTGAAAGAAGTCATAGCGCAGATGAAGCATGTGAAGAAGACGCTCAAAAGCGACCTCAGGGGGTTCCACCTTCACATGAGGGTACCCAAATCAATGGTCGCGGATATTCCGTTCGATGAATTCGCATCCTGGGTGCGAAGGATCGGGGATTACATCTTTTTCTGGCGCCTTCAGCACAGGATGCATTTCTTTGCGTTGAAGGTAACAACGCAAAAACGGCCTTCTGCACAAGTACACTCAAAGAACGCGATAAAGCTGGACTCCATAGGCAATTCCTATGACATAGAGATACGCGGATTCATGAGCGATATCGGGAGGATCGAGGATCTGGCCAAGATGATAATGGTCGGGCTGAAATACAAGAAGCTGATCAAAGGCAATTTTGTGAACCAGATCATGATGAGCGTTTATCCTCACGGGCTGCAAAAGCTCATGGAAAAGTTCGTGAAGAAATATCACCACAGGGACTTGACCGACGAGGAGAGGATGATCCTGTTTGAACTGCGCAATGCCACGCTAGACGGACCTCTGCCGTTGATTGACTTTGAGAACGCAGCGTATTTAAGCCGTCTGGAAAGAATGAAGGTCGCCATAGCGAACTTTGTCTTTCAGAAGGAGCTCTACACTGTTTTGCAGAACGCGGTCAGCGGCAAATACCCGGATAAGCAAGAGCGGCACAAGCAGTACAGATGGCGGATCAAAAAATGGGCGCGCAACATCAATATGGCAGCATTGCTGAGGAAAAGCATACTCATGCATACGGGCAATGACAGCAGCTTGCTCAGCCTTGAGGATAAGATGCAAACCGCATTGAGAGCAGAAGAGAACTCTCCAGCGCGTAAATCCGCCACAAAAGCTTTTTATGCATATAACCTCAAAGCAATGCTGGATCTCATTGCGAAATACTTTGACAATGAGGACGAGTCTGTAAGACTTAAGATGATCGGCGCAATGCAGAAATCGGGCAGTGCGCGCGTGCTGGAGCTAATTAAAAAAGCGCTTAAGGACAAGAGCGTGCGTGTACGGGAGAACGCCGTGTTATTATTGCCGAAGTTCAAAATATACCAGTACGCGACAAGCATCATGGAAGAAGCGCTGGGTAATGAGAGCTATCTGGTCAGATTGAGTGCAGCAAGTATCATAGAGAACATGATGAACAAGCAGGATAATAAGGATATGTTGCCGCTCATCAGAAAGGCCCTTGAAGATGAGAACGCAGGTGTGCGCGAATACGCGGCAAAGGCACTTGAAAAGTTATCCGGCCATGAAGCGCTGGAGCTAATGGAAAAGGCGCTATGGGATGAGGATCCTGTTGTGCGTCATTACGCAATCGAAGTTCTGCTGCATGATCCGGATAAAGGAACGGCGATCATGGCAAAAACAGCCTTTCAGCATGAGCCTTCCGAGACCCGCGATCAAGTGTACAAAGCGCTTGGATCCGTGGTTCGCGATAATATTAGCGGTGCTTTGTCTGTAAGTATCATTAAAAATACAGCCAAGCTCTGGAGTGCAAGATCAAAAACTTTCATGCAGGAACTCTTCGATACCGGGAACGCGGACCGCTTAATAGCTGAATATGTATTGTCACAGCCGCAATGGCAAGACCGCATTGATTGGGCGAATAAGATCATAGAACGGGATTACGCTGTGCACGAACTCGTGAAATACGCTCTTTCCAAGGAGCATTGGAAAGAGCATCCTGAATTGATTGCAAAGCTTATTGAGAACGGCAAAGAGCTCAGGACTATCGCACACAACGCACTGGCAGAACCTCACTGGGCAGATCACCCTGAATTCGTTGAAGCCCTGATAAAACGCCAGAACCCGGATATCTGGACCATAGCTGAGAGCGTTCTTTCTAAACCTCACTGGAAAGACCATCCCGGACTTCTTGAGATGGCCATAAAGACCGGCAAAGAAGGCAATGCGCTCGCTAAATACGTTTTTTCCCAGCCTCACTGGAAAGATCACCCTGAATTGCTCAAGATGCTTATAGAGGGAGACGCGTCAGATGAGTTTGTCATAGCACACACACTCTCTAAGCCGCATTGGATAGATCATCCGGAATTTGTCAAGACATTGATCGAAAAAGAAAGAAACCATGAGTATATCGCTCAATTCGTGCTCTCCAAATCTCATTGGAAGGACCATCCTGAATGGATGGAAACGATCATTGATCAAGGTAAAGCTGATTGGGCCATAGCAAAATACGCGCTTTCCAAGCCTCACTGGAAAGAACATCTTGAATGGGTGAGCAAGATTATCCTCAATGACAAAGCGATAGGTCATGTTGAGGAAAACGTGCTTACTGCTGAATTCTGGCCGAAGGAATGGCTGCTTTTCTGGAAAACAGCCATCAGCCTGAAGCTTCCCGCAAGAAAAGCTTTCATGGAAAATTACTCGCCGGATTCCAAAGACCCATTGCAGATGATGTATGAAGCCCTTGATGATGAGAGCGCAGCAGTGCGCAAATACGCGCTGTATATGGTGTCAGGACATAAAGGTTTGAACGTGCTGTGGATGATAGAAAAAGCTCTTGAAGATAAAGATGACGGGGTTCGCTCCATTGCTGCTAGATCACTGATCGGACGGGATGATCCTGTGACTTTGCGGCTGACCAGCAAGGCCCTAGAGGATAGATCAACTTCTGTCCGCTCCATTGCCGCAGAGGTCCTCATGAAGCGAAAAGATCAGGGAGCATTGCCATTAATTGAAAAAGCTCTTGGGGATAAACAAGCAGATGTGCGCAAGCCTGCTGCGCTAGCTCTTTCAAACCATGACGAGCCGCAAGTTTTACGCATTATTGAAAAAGCCCTTAAAGACGAGAAATCGGATATCCGCGAGATAGCTGCTGAATGGCTTATAGACCGTGACGAGCCTGAAGCGCTCAGACTCATTGAGAAGGCTCTTGAAGATGAGGACCCGAGAGTTCGCCAAACAGCTGCCAGCGCTTTTATTTTCCGCGCCGGACCCGAGATCTTACACCTCCTTAGAAAAGCTCTTGCGGATGAAGATGAATCAGTGCGCAAAACCGCTATTGAAGCGCTTAAGAGCCGGGAAGACCCTCAATCCGCGGAGCTTCTGGCAGAACATGCAGAATCCATAGTGCGAAGGATCCCCATTGGGAGCAGTGAAAATCAAGATGACATCAATCGGGCGATGCTGGGCAATGCCGGTCAGCTTAACTTGCCCGAGATCATCCCTAATCGCACATGGATCACGCGCAGAGAGCTTTCTGGAAATCACATTATTATTACGGATGGCGCGGGAAATACCGCAGAATTAAGCCGGGATAGCCTGGCAGAACTGGGGCACGCGTTAAATCGAGATTTTGGGCGAACAGAGTCTGCTGACCAAGGTTCCGAGGAAGGTCCCATAACCCAGCCATGGGAAGAGGAGCTTGATCCCCCTTCTTCCGTCCGAAACCGCACCTCCTCTTGGCTCCCCTGGCTCCTCGCCCCCACAGCAGCCCTCCTAGCCTTCTTCGGCCTCCCCGAACCCGCCGCCGCTGCGACCATTGCCGCCGAGCCCTCCCCCGCTGTCATCCTGAACTTGATTCAGGATCTCTTCTCTGTCTCCCCCTCATCGTTCATTTCGCCTTTTCTTTCACTCAGTGGCTTAGTGGCTCAGTGGCTTAGCACCTTCTTCTCTTCATCATTCATCATTCATCATTCATCATTTCTCCTTTCTGTCATCCTGAATTCATTTCAGGATCTCTCTTCTCTTTCTTCCCATATTTTTTCTTCCATTTCATCCCTCAGCCCTAAGCCCTTAGCCCTCTCTTTATTCGCTCTCCTTGGTATGGCCCGCCCCAGCTCAGACCAGAATACCCCCGAACCTCCCCCTGCTCCCCAGCTTCCGGAATATCTCTCGAAATACACGATCGATGTGACTCATCTGGCTGAGATAGGAAAAATCGATCCCATAACAGGAAGGGATAGGGAAGTCCTTGATCTCATGGAAACCCTTTTAAGGCGCACAAAGCCCAATGCAATACTTATTGGAGAAGCCGGAGTAGGCAAGACAGCCATTGTCGAAGGCTTGGCTCAAAAGATCGCTGATGGGGATGTGCCTCATAAGCTCCAGGGTAAAAGGATACTGAGCCTTCAAGTGGGGCAAACCGTGGGAGGCACAAGCATGCGCGGTTCATTTGAAGAGCGCATGACAATGATGGTCGAGGAGCTGATGGAGAATCCGGATTACATACTCTTCATTGACGAGATGCACACCATGGTGGGCTCGGGCAAGGGAGAGGGCAATCTCGATATCGCAGGCATACTAAAGCCTGCCATGGCCAGAGGTGATCTAAGGATCATAGGAGCCAGCACTTACCGGGAATACAGGCAATATATAGAGAAGGACGCAGCCCTGAAAAGAAGAATAAATCCGATACATGTTGATGAGCCGACTGAAGAAGGGACTTTCGATATATTAAAGACGCTTGCTCCGCGCTATGCGATGCACCACAATGTTAAATTCAGCATCGAAGCCTTGAAAGCAGCAGCCACAATGGCCAAGCGTTACTTGACAGATAAGTTCCTTCCTGACAGCGCCATAGACCTGATGGATAAGGCAGGAGCTAAAGACAGTCTCTTACAGCGCCCCCAGCTTCCTAACACAGAGACCCCTGCCCCGAAAGAGATAACAAGAGAGGATATCGCCAAAGTCGTGGCTCAGATGACAAACATACCCGCTGAAAAGCTTTCTGCCAGCCAATCTGAGAAACTCATCAATCTTGAGGATGAGCTTAGAGAAAGGGTCATAGGACAGGAAGATGCCAAAGTGGCATTGGCTGATGCTGTGCGCAGGGCATATGTGGGATTATCAAGAGAGAACGGGCCCATGGGATCATTCCTTTTCCTCGGTCCCACCGGAGTCGGCAAAACAGAGACAGCAAGAGCTCTGGCAGAAGCGCTTTTTGGCAGTGATGACGCGCTGATAAAGGTGGACATGTCAGAATACGCTCAGCCTCACCAAGTAGCCCGCTTGATCGGAGCTCCTCCCGGCTATGTTGGATATGATGAAGCAGGAGATCTGACCGAGAAGATCAGGAGAAAACCATACAGCATTGTTCTTTTCGATGAGATAGACAAGGCACACCCCCAGGTCTTAAGTTCCCTGCTCCAGGTCCTTGAAGACGGGGTTCTTACGGACGGGCAGGGCAGAAAAGTGGATTTCAGCAATACCTATGTCATTATGACATCGAATCAGGGAAGCGAACTTTTTCAGAGCAAATCATCAATAGGATTCCTTAACTCCGGGCAGGAGAGTAAAAACGTGAAAGATGCGGTCCTTGCGAAACTCAGGCAGTCGATGAAGCCTGAGTTCTTTAACAGGATAGATGAGACCATCATCTTTGACATGCTCACAGACAGCGAGAAGAAGGAGATCCTTGACCTGGAGCTTGCCAAACTGGAAAAGCGCCTGAAGAAAGAGCGCTCCATTGAACTCAAGATCAGCGATAAAGCCAAAGAGGCAATATTGTCTCAAGGATTTGACCCGACCCTTGGAGCAAGACCACTGCGACGAGCCATACAGAACACCGTAGAAGCCCAGCTCGCCAAAGAGATCCTTAAGCACGAAGACTCAAAAAAACAGATTACATCCATCAGCGTTGATCAGGACCCCGAAGACCCCCAAAAACTCGTGTTCAAGCCAAAATTCCAAAGCGCAAAAAAAAAGTCCTGACTCTTAAGTCATTCCTTCTCTTCGCCCTCATCCCCGCTGCAGTTTTCCTGGCCGCTCTCAGCCTCCCCGGCATCAGCGAAGCCGCGATGGCCGTCAGTGACTCCTCCTCCGGATTCCTTTCTTTTCTTTCTCCTCAGCTTTTTCCACCTCCCCTCTCTGTCATCCTGCGTGTCCTCCATAGCTTTAGCGACGGAGGGAACTTGATTCCGGATCTCTTCTCTTTTTCCCCCTCATTATTCGCCTTATCTCTTTTTTCATCCCTCAGCCCTCAGCCCTCAGCCCTTCTTGGCCTCGGTCTCCTAGCTATGGTCCAAACCAAAAAAACACTCCCGTCTCCTTATGACATTCCCGCGGATTCCCCGGAACAAAGACAAAAAATCGCACAAGCAGCGCTTTTTTTAAGCATGTGGATACCGGCTGTAGAATCCTCGGATATAGGCGTAAGAGCAGGCGCTCTTTCGGGCGCGGGCGAACTCATCCAGATCTTTCCTGAAAAAAAAGAGTGGATGTTTGAGCTCGTGAAAAAAGGAGTGAATAGCACGAAACCCGTAAGTCGCGCTGCTCTTACAAGTCTTGGGAAAATAGCTCGGGTCATGCCCGAGAAGGCTGATGAGATCCTGGATATATTGCGCAAGGGGATGCGGATGAATGACTGGCATGTGCGCCAAGCCGCTGCCTTGGGTCTCGGAAGCGCAGCACAGGTCATGCCTGAGAAGGCAGACGTGATCTGGGAAATCATGACCACGTCGATGAAAGACGTTAGCGCATATCAACAAACCGCTTTTGCGAGCCTTGGAGGGATAGCTCGAGCCATGCCGGATAAACAAGATGAGATTCTTGCAATACTCAAGAGGGGGATGCAGCATACCGATTGGTATGTTCAAAGAGCTGCCGGCTTAAGTGTTAAGGATATCGTCCAGTCTATGCCCAATAAGGCAGAAGAGATTTTTTATATGACAACGAAGATAGAAGAAGAGGGGGCTATGATCGGAGTTTTTGCGGGACTAGGCGCAATAGCGCAGGCTATGCCCGAGAGAAAAGCAAAGTTTTGGGATATGGTGAGCAAGGGAATGAAAGGCGCTTGGTATATGCGGCAAGCTACCCTCTTCGGTCTTGAGCACATGGTTCAGGCGATGCCCGATAAAGCGGTGGAGATTTTAGATATTGTGAGCAATGCGATGGAGTCCAGTAACTCTGAAACGCAGGAAGGCGCTGTATCAGTTCTTGGGAGTTTGGCTCGATCTCTGCCTGAGAAGTCAGAAGAGATATGGAAACTGATGAAGAGGGGGATGAAGGATGAGAGTTCGAAGGTGCAGCAAACCGCTGTCTCAAACCTTAGAGAAATAGTTCGGGCTATGCCTGAGAAGGAGGGCGAGTTCCTGGATATGGTGAAAAAGGGCATGACGGGCACTGGCTTAAAATCGTGGCAAGCTGCTTTTGTTCTTGGAGAAATGGCACAGATATTGGATCCGACTTCCCTGAGAGACTTATGGAGCTATGTAGAGCAGAATGTTCCGGACCCGAAACTCCGCATCCATGCTTACCAAGCTGTTTCACACATAGCGGATGAAACTTCCGACAAAGACATGGGTATCGCAGCAATGATCCAGAGTAAAAGCATGCCTGATATTCTCTCGGATATCCTCCCGGATTCCCCGGAGCAAAGACAAAAAATCGCGCAAGCAGCGCGCTTTTTAGGCATGTGGGCATCTGCCATGGAATCTCCGGATGAAGATGTGAGAGTCGGGGCTCTTTCCTCATTACGCGAGTTGGCGCAAGTTATCCCTGAGCAAAGGTCCTGGATGTTCGAGATGGCGAAAAAAGGAATGGAGGATGACAGCGCGCGCATATGGCATACAGCCCTGTTGGTCCTTGCGGATATGACCCGATCCATGCCTGATAAAGCAGATGAGATCTGGGAGATAGTGAACAAGGAAATAAAAAACAGTGACCGGCGAATTCGGCAAACCGCCATCTTAAGCCTTGGGAGCCTGGCCGAAACAATGCCCGGAAAGTCAGATGAGATCCTGGAAATAGTGGGCAAAGAGATCAATGATGATGACTGGAAAATACGTAAGACCGCTGTTTCGGTCCTTGAGAGCATGGCTCGATCCATGCCTGAGAGATCGGATGACATCTGGAAGATGGCGATAAAAGCCATGGAAGATGAAGATGGATATGTTCGCCAGGAAGCTGTTGTCGGCCTTATATCCCGAGTCATGCCTGAGAAGGCAGAAGAGATCTGGGAGATAGCGAAAAAAGCGATGCAGGATGATGACTGGCATAAGCGCCAAGCTATTGTTTCAAGATTGGGAGATATAGCGCGAATCATGCCTGATAAAGCAAAAAAAATCTGGGAAATGGCACGCAAAGGGATGGAAGACAATGACTGGAGAGTGCGCCGAGCTGCTGCCTCAAGCCTTGGCGACATGGTTCAAACCATGCCTGGAAATTCAAGCATGATTTGGAAGATAGCGAGTAAGGGGATGGAGGATGCTATATGGCTTGTGCGCGAAGCCGCTTTCTCAAGCCTTGGAGGCATAGTCCAAGTTATGCCTAAAAAGAGAGATGATATTTGGAGGATGGTAAGGGAAAGCATGAAAAAGTCTGATTTGTACGAGAACAGGTCCAAACAACGAGCTGTTCTTTCAAATCTGGGAGACATAGTCCGAGCCATGCCTGAAAAAGCAGAAGATATTTGGGAAATAGTAAGTAAAGAAATGTGGTACGCTGACCCGGATACGCGCCGGGCTGCTGTTTCAATCCTGGGAGACATAGCCCAAGGCATGCCCGAGAAAACAAATGAGATTTTGGAAATGCTAGTCAAGGAAATGGGGAGTTTTAACGGGCATACGCGCCAGGCTGCTGCCTCAAGCCTTTGGGATATAGCCAAAGCCATGCCCGAGAGAGCAGATGAGATTTTGGAGATAGTGAGCAGTAAGATACAGCATGGTGATCGGTACGTACACCAAGCTGTTGCCTTAAGTTTCGGGGACATGGCTCAGGCATCGGATCACGCTTCTTTAAGGGAGTTATGGCACTATGTGCAGCAGAATGTTCCGGACCCTAAGCTCCGCATCCATGCTTACCAAACTGTTTCACACATAGCGGATAGAACTTCCGGTAAGGATATGGCCCAGGATAAAAACATGTCCGCTGCTTTTCCTGGCATCCCCATGGATTCCCCCGAGCAAGGACAAAAAACCGCGCAAGCAGCGCGCTTTCTAAGCATGTGGGTAGATTCCATGGAATCCTCCGATGAGAACATAAAAGACGCTGTTCTTTTTTCTTTAGGCAAGCTCGTTCGGATATTCCCCGAGCAAGGAGCAAGGATGTTTGAGATGGTGCGCGAAGGCATGGGATCCGATGATTGGAACGCGCGGCAGGCAGCTCTTTCAAGCCTTGCAGGCATGGCGCAGGTCATGCCGGAGAAAGCAGATGAGATATTGAACATGGTTGACGAGGGAACAAGGGATGTTTTCGAGCCAGCGCAGAAAGCCGCCCTCTCAAGTCTTGCGGATATCGCCAAGATCCTGCCTGAAAAGTTAGGCAGGATCCTGGAGATCGTGAACAGGGAAATGAGAAACCAGCGCGATCCAAAGATGCAGCAGGCAGCCGGATCGGTTTTTCGCAACATAGCTTTATCCATGCCTGAAAGAGGAGAAGAGATCTGGGAAACGGTGATCAGGAACATGAAGGATGATGACCGCACAGTGCGCAATACAGCCTTTTTAAGCCTTGGGAGCATAGCCCGGACCCTTCCAGAAAAAGCAGAGGAAATATGGAAGTTGGCGCATGGAGAGATGAAAAATAACTATATGATCGCGCGCAAAGCCGCTTTCTCAAACTTTGGGGATATCGCCCGTGTCATGCCTGAGAAAGCAGAGGAGATCCGAAAAATCGTTGTTGAAGAGATAAAAGACGATGACCCGCATACACGGAAAATCGCTTTCTCGATTCTCAGCGACCTGGCGCCTATCCTGCCTGAAAAGGCAGGGGAAATGCTGGTTATGGCAGGCAAAGGGCTGGAAGACAAAGACAGCAGAGTACGCATGGCAGCTGTCTTAAGCCTTGGGCATATAGCCAAGGCCATGCCGGGCAGTCCAGAGGAGATCCTGGATATGGCGCGCAAGGGGTTAGGGGACAATTTCGATGATGTGCGCATAGCTGCTTTCTCGATCCTTGGGAATGTTGCGGAGATCCTGCCCGAAAAAGCAGATGAGATATTGGAGATAGTGAGCAAAGGGATGAAGGAAGACAACTGGGATCTGCGGCATGCTGCTGTATCAAGCCTTGGGGATATAGCGCGAGCATTACCTGAAAAATCAGAAGAGATCCTGAATATAGTGGACAAGGGGATGGAGGCTGATGAATGGCAGACCCAGCAAGCCTCCGCCCTGAGCCTTGGCAGTATAGTTCCGGTAATGAGTGACAAGTCGGAGAAGATCTGGGAGATGACGGAAAAGGCAATGAGAGATCCTGATATGCATGAAGAGCAGGCTATCCTCTTAAGTCTTGGCAATATTGCGCGCACCATGCCTGAGAAAACAGGCGAGATACTGGATATGGTGAGCAAAAGCATGGAGAATGATGACTGGAGCGTGCAGCGGACCGCCATCATAAGCCTCGGGGACATACTCTTGGCACTGGAACCTGAATCATTAAAGGCCCTTTGGAGCTATACTCAACGGGCAGTTTCTGATGTCAGGCTCTATAATCGCGCTTATGAAATCATGTCCCGCATGACCAAGGAATCGGCAAATTGGCAAGAGGACTTCTCGGAGACCTATCTGCCCATATTCCAGAATGCTTCTTCAATGCTCAAGAAAATAGAACCTGAAAAACAGGAGATCATTGTTTCCCTTGAGATAGAAGGCAAGACCAAAAGGAGTTTCTTAAAGGCTTTGAGCGCGCAGGAACTAAAGGCCATGGCTTATCTGGAAAGACTGCGCGATCCTGCTCTGGCTCCGGCCCTTGGGCATTTGGAAGAACTCCTCAAGCTCAAGATGGTCAGGAAGAAAAGATCGGCCTTGAGAGCCCTGTGGGGCGTCTTTGTTCTTGTAAATAAGGAAGTCATCTCCCCTAAAAACGCCCAAAACCTTTTAAGTTCCATCACAAAAGATAATCTCCCACACGCGAAAGACCTTTTGAGTTCCATGGCCTATGGAAATGCTGATCTAAGGCAGGGTTTTGATCTTGATAAATTACTGGATGACAATGATGCGGATTATCATTCACTTCTTGGATCCTGGCTTAAGCACTTAAAAGAGAAACTTTTCAAAAACTTCGATCTAACACAAGATCAGAAGAAGATCTTGGAAAAAAGCCTTAAGGATAATCCATCCGCCTGGCTTGAGAGCGGTCTTTTCTCAAGTCTCGCGCTTCACGCTTCTTTTCTTGAGAAGGAAGGTTTACGATCCCTTAAAGCTCTAGTTCTAGACCTTACCCAAAGCCCTGCAAGCGAAGACAAGGATAGGTTCGTATATAAAAAGCGCTACGCAGAAGTGGAAAAGGCTTTCAAAGATCACCCCAAGTTCCTAAAAGCTTGGATGCAGGAGTATGTTTCCTCTCCCTCTTCTTCTTTTCCCTCTCCCCTTGAGGGAGAGGGTAGGGTGAGGGGTCCCTCTTCAAATAAAGTCTCAGAAGAACCCACCATCAACTGGGCCCAGCACCTAGCCCAAATAAAAGACCACCTTGGCATCAAAACAGCTGATGATATTGAGCAGGCATTCGCTTTCAAAACCAAGGATCTCAAAGAAAAACTCTCAAGCGACCAGGTAAGCGAGGATTTGCAAAGATTCATATCCCAGGCTCCAATGCTTTCCAATTATCTGGATGGTTTTATTCCAAGCCTTAAGGTGATAGTCGAGAACTTGGAGCAGAACAGGGCGCCTCCGAAAGAAGCCGTCTCGACATTGCTTCCCCTGCTCTCCAAACCTGATCTCATGAAACATGTCCTGCCCGACGCCGGAAACACTTTCACTGATATAAAGAACCTGAATACCGAGATCAAGGCTTTTAATGCGCCCAAAACCCGGGAAAATTCTTCCCCATTAAGACTCGAAGTGACCGATGACCCTTCTGCCATGATCCTCATGGGAGCAGAGCCCATGCCCACATGCCAGAACTGCAAGGAGGAGAAAGGCCATACAAAGAAAGGAGAGCTTGTAAACAGATTAAGACTCGGACAGGTAAAGTTGGCCAATATTTACCAGGAAAACACTCTTGTTGCAAGAACAGTGGTTGAAGCTGGATTCAATGATAAAGGTAAACCAGCTCTTCTTGTTGAAAGACTCTACACTCTCCCCGGCAAGAAGCTAGGGGTAAGCGAGATAGAGTCTCTTATTATGTCATTTGCCGTTCATTTAAAGGCAGAAACAGTGTTCTGGGGAAACGGTCATAGTACATGGTCTTTGAAAAACCAGAAAACACAGACAAAACCCTACAAGCTCCTCCCCCAGCGCGGCCTCAAGATCTACAGGGACAGCTTCGGCAAGGACGGAGGAAAAGCTGTTTCTGTTCCTATAATTAAGAATTCAAAATTAAGAATTAAAAATTATTCTTTTCTACCCTGGTTCCTCGCCCCTGCCATAGCCCTCCTCGCCTTCCTCGGCATCCCCGGCGCAAGCGAAGCAGCATCGAGCGTCAGTGAATCTGTTTTAAATTTCTCCTTCCTTTCTTCTTCTGTCATTCCTGCGAAAGCAGGAATCCAGACCCTCTTCTCTTTTTCTTTATCACTTTTGTCACTTTCCCTGATCCCCCTCCTCGCCATGGTCCAAGCCAAAAAAGCGCCCATGGATCTTTCCGATATCCCCGCGGATTCCCCGGAACAAAGACAAAAAATCGCACAAGCAGCGCTTTTTTTAAGCATGTGGATACCGGCTGTAGAATCCTCGGATATAAGCGTAAGAGCAGGCGCTCTTTCGGGCGTAGGCGAACTCATCCAGATCTTCCCTGAAAAAAAGCAGTGGATGTTTGAGCTTGTGAAAAAAGGAGTTAATAACTCACGCCTCGCCTTTGAGACCATTACGAAACCCGTAAGTCGCGCTGCTCTTACAAGTCTTGGGAAAATAGCTCGGGTCATGCCCGAGAAGGCTGATGAGATCCTGGATATATTGCGCAAGGGGATGCGGATGAATGACTGGCATGTGCGCCAAGCCGCTGCCTTGAGTCTCGGAAGCGTAGCACAGGTCATGCCTGAGAAGGCAGACGTGATCTGGGAAATCATGACTACGTCGATGAAAGACATTAGCGCATATCAACAAACCGCTTTTGCGAGCCTTGGAGGGATAGCTCAAGCCATGCCGGATAAGCAAGATGAGATTCTGGCAATACTCAAGAGGGGGATGCAGCATACTGATTGGCATGTTCAAAAAGCTGCTGGTTTAAGCCTTGGGGACATAATCCAGGCCATGCCTGAGAAGGCAGAAGAGATTTTTGATATGGCAGAGAAGATAAGAGCTGATCACGAGGACTCTTTGGGAGCTTTCGCAGGCCTTGGAGGAATAGTCCAAGCCATGCCTGAAAAGAGAGCAGATATCTGGGATATGGTGAATAAGGGCATGCGCGGCGCCTGGTATGTGCGCCAGGCTACTTTCTTTGGTCTTAAGCACATGGTTACTGCCATGCCTGAGAAAGCGGAAGAGATCTTTGATCTTGTGGCCAAGGGAATGAGGTCCCGCAATCTTGATGTACAGATAGCCGCGGCATCAGTTCTTGGGAGTTTGGCCCAGGCTCTGCCCGAGAAGTCGGATGAGATCTGGGAATTGGCGAAGATCGGAGTGGAAGATGATGCATGGAAAGTACGGCAATCCGCTATCTCGAGCCTTGGACAAATAGTCCGGGCTGAGCCGAAAAGGGCAGGCGAGATCCTGGATCTGGTGAACAGGAGCATAACAGACCCTGGACTGGAAGCATGGCAAGACGTTCTTGGGGAGATGGCTCATTTACTCGATCCCGCTTCCATTAGAGATGTATGGAGCCATGTTGAGCATAAAGTAGCGGACCCCCGGCTTCGCGTCCATGCTTTAGAAGCTGTTTCGCACATGATGAATGAAACTTCGGGCAAGGATACGGATATTGCGGTGATGATCCGGGATGAAAACACGCGAGAAGCTTTCCCTGATATTTATATGGACTCACAGGAACAGAGACAGGAGATCACACGGGCAGCGCGTTTTCTAAGCATGTGGATACAAGCCTCTGAAAGCGCAGACGCAAGCATAAAAGTGGGCGCTCTATCCGCATCGGGCAAGGTTGCGCAACACCTACCAGAGGAAGCAAGACCCTGGATGCTGGAAATGGTTAAAGGGGGCGTGGAAGATGCTGATCAAAGAGTGCGGCAAGCCGCTATGCTAAGCATGATCATACTGGCTCAAGTCATACCGGAAAGGGCGGGTGAGATTTGGGAAATGGCTAAAGATGGCATGGGAGATGCTGACTGGAGCGTGCGCCGAGCCGCTGCTTCAACACTGGGCAGTATGTTCAAGCATATGCCGGAAAGGGCAGATGAGATTTGGGAAATGGTTAAAAGGGACAGGGAAAACAGTGACCGGGATGTGCGGCAAGCCGCTATCCTAAACCTGGATAGCATGGTTCAGCATATGCCGGAAAGGGCGGGTGAGATTTGGGAAATGGCTAAAGCGGGGATGGAAGATGATGATTGGCATGTGCGCGAAGCCGCTGCTTTAAGCCTGGGCAGCATAGCTCGAGCCATGCCGGAGAAGTCAGATGAGATTTTTAGAGTGGTCAAAAAAGGTATGAGGGATGATGTTCGGTCTGTGCAAGAAGCCTCTGCGTTAAATCTGGGCGACTTAGCTGCTGCCATGCCGCAGAAAGCAGATGAGATTTTGAAAATGGTTAAAGAGGATGCGCAAGACAATAGCCTGTATGTACAGAGAGCCGCTGTTTTAACGCTTGGAAGCCTGGCTGCTGCCATGCCGGAGAATGCTGATGAGATTTGGGAGATGGCTAAAAAGAGCATGGGAAATAATAACTGGCGCGTGCGCCAAGCAGCTGTTTCAAACCTTGGTATGCTGGCTCAAGCCATGCCGCATAGGGCGAATGAGATTTGGGAAATGATCACAAGAGAGATGGGAGATGATTACTGGGTCATGCGCTATGCCGCTGCTTCAGCGCTGGGTAGCATGGTTAAGGCCATGCCGGAGAAAGCAGATGAGATCTTGGAAATGATTAAAAAGGGCGTGGAAGACAATAGTTGGGATGTGCGGCAAGCCGCTGTTTCAGCGTTGGGAGACGTAATGCAAACAACGAACCCTTCCTCCCTGCGGGCCCTATTGGACTATACGCGGCAAAGAGTTCCCCGCGCAAAGCTCCACTCTCACGCCTTAAAAGTCATATCACGTTTGGCAAAGGAATCTTCCGGCTGGAAAAAGACCCTTTCCAAGGATTACCTCCCTATTTTCCAGGGTATCTCTTCAATGCTGAAAAAAATAGAGCCTGAAAGGCAGGAGATCATTGTTGCCCTGGATATCGAGGGTAAAACCAAGAGAAGCTTTTTGAAAAACTTGAGCGTGCAGGAACTAAAGGCCATGGCCTATCTGGAAAGACTGCGCAATCCTGATCTGGCCCCAAGCCTGGAACGCCTGGAAGAACTTCTCAAAAATAGAAAGATCAGAAAGAGCAGGGCTGTGCGTAGAGCTTTATGGGGAGTTTTCATCCTCGTAAATAAGAAGGTTATTTCCCCTCGGAACGCTCAAGTTCTTCTGGATGCCATAGATATGGACAACCTGTCGCAGGCAAGAGATTTCCTTGGGACCCTGGCTTACGGGAATGTCAAGCTTAGGCAGGGTTTTAACCTCGCTGGAGCATTGAGCAATGGTAAAGCTGATTATCAAACGCTTTTTCAATCATGGCTCGAACATCTGAAAGAAAAACTTCTCAAGGACTTTAATCTGACGAAAGAACAGAAGGATACCCTGGGCAAGAGCCTTAAAAAGCACCATTCAGCCTGGCTTGAAACCGGACTGCTTTCCAATCTTGTGCTCCACTCGTCTTTTCTCAATGGTACAGGCTTAAAAACCGTCAAAGCGCTCGTCCTTGACCTTGCCCAAAGCCCAGTGAGCAAGGATGGCAGCAGATTTGTGCACAAGAAGCGATATGAAAAGATAAAACAAGCCTTTAAAAACCACCCCAAATTCCTAAAAGCCTGGATGCAGGAATACTCCTCGCCTCCCCATTCTTCCCCTCGCCCCCTGAGGGAGAGGGCAAGCGAAGCGCGGGTGAGGGGCACCTCTGCCGATAAAGTTTCCGAAGAACCCATCACTAACTGGCCCATGCACCTAGCCCAAATAAAAGACCACCTCAACATTGAATCAGCGGATGAGCTCGAGCGATCTTTCGCTTCCAAGATCAAAGAACTCAAAGAAAAGCTCCAAAGCGATCAAGTAAACGCGGATCTGGAAAGATTCATGCCCCAGGCTGAGATGCTTTCCAATTATCTGGATGGTTTTATCCCAAGCCTTAAAGTGATAGTCGAGAACTTAGAGCAGAACAGGGCGCCTCCAAAACAAGCAATTTCAACGTTATTCCCACTCCTATCCAAACCAGATCTCATGAAGCATGTCCTGCCTGATACCGGGAATACTTTCCAAGATATAAAGAATTTAAATGAAGAGCTTAAAGCCCTTCAAGCGCCCAAGACTCCAACAAACACTTCCTCCTTGAGACTTGATGTAACCGATGATCCTGCTGTGATGATACTCATGGGGGATGAACCTATGCCGACGTGCCAGAATTACAAGGAAGCGAAAGGTCATACAAGGAGCGGGGAGCTTGTCAACCGATCAAGGCTTGGGCAGATCAAGCTCGCCAATATTTTCCAGGGAGGCGTTCTTGTGGCAAGAACAGTAGTCGAGGCGGGGCTTGACGACAAGGGTAAACCGGCTCTTTTTGTTGAAAGACTTTACACCCTCCCCGGGAAGAAAATAAACATAAGCGAGGTAGAGTCCCTTATTATGTCATACGCCGGCCATATCAGGGCGAATACTGTGTATTGGGGAAACCACCACGGCACCTGGACACTGAAAAAACAAAAGACACAGGCAAAATCCTATGAACTGCTTCCCCAGCATGGGCTCAGCATATACCGTGACAGCTTCGGCAAAGACGGAGGAGAAGCCCCTGCTTCTGTTGTTGCCGCTACCGGAAAAAACAAACGCAAAGGCTCGACCATGCTCCTCCCGCTGATCGCGCTGGCCCTGGCCTCCGGCTTTCTCGCCCTCCTCGGCCTCCCCGAAGCCGCCAGCGTTGGCTCAGCAGCTGCCATCGAACCTACCCCCTCTGTCATCCTGAACTTGATTCAGGATCTCTTCTTTTTTCCCCCATCGTTATTCATTCTGCCGCTTCTTTCACTCAGTGCCTTAGTGGCTCAGTGCCTTAGCGGCTTCTTCTCTTCATCATTTCCTTTTTTGGGTCTTGGCATAGTCACTTCCGCGATGATCCCGCCCTCTCTGCATTCAATTCTTTCCTGGCTCAAAGCATTATCATCCATAGATCCAAAGACAGCACAGAGCAAGCGCAAGCAATCCAAAATCCGGAAGTTAAGACAACTCATATCTGAGCGAGACCCGAAGATCTGGGACAAGCAGGTCTATGTCGGGACGATCGGGGCAGGCGAAAGAAGCACATGGAATCCCGAAGGATTCTCTTTTCCATGGGGTATTACGCTAGACGGTCAAGGCAATATATATGTTGCTGATACGCGGGCGAACCGAATACAGATGCTTGATAAGAATGGCGAACGCATCAAGACGATAGGAACAGGCAGGCCGACCAAGAGCAAGAATGGTTTTAACGGTCCTGTTGCCGCAGCTTTGGATAAACGCGGTAATCTATACGTGTCAGACGCGCAGAACCATCGCGTGCAGAAATTCAGCAAGAACGGCAAGTATTTGGGGATGATGGGCACTGGCAAGATAGAGTGGGGGAAGGAGGGATTCAACGGTCCCCATGGGATCGCCGTGGATAGCCGCAATAATATCTATATTGCGGATTCAGGCAATAGCAGGATACAGGTATTCGATGAGAATATGGAATACATCGATATGATCGGCACAGGCTTTATAGCATCGGATAACAACGGCTTCAACTCTCCTCATGGCATTGCCGTAGACATATACGACAACGTATATGTGGCGGACACGAGGAACCATCGCATCCAGAAATTCGACAAGAACTGGAAATACGTCAGTACCATCGGTCTAGGCACGAGAACTTCCCGGAAGAAGGGTCTTGATTCACCATACAGCATTGCCGTTGATAAATGGGGCAATATCTATGTGGCGGATGCAGGAAATCAGCGCGTGCAGAAATTCGGCAAGAACGGGAAATATCTCAGCGCCACGGGAACAGGCGAGGATACTGCCCGCAGTGAGGAATTCGACGATCCCAACGGCGTTGCCGTGGACGCAGACGGTGATCTTTACGTGGCGGACACGAGCAACCATCGCATACAATCCTACGCATTGCTTGCCAATATGCTCATACCGGAATTATTGAAAATGCCGGAAAGCGAATGGGGCCGTCTCCTGGACAGGATAGAGACTTTGATAGTCTCTCATCCTTATTTTGCATCCTGGCTGGTGAATTCAGAGGATATAGCAGAGGCATTAGATACTCTGGAAAACATGTCAGTGGCCATCCGCAACATGGAAAGGGAAAGAAGGGATATGATATTAAGCCAAGAGTATTTCCCGAAAACAGACAGAAAATTCCTCAAAACATTGACCGTAGAAGAGCTGAGGGTTCTCGTACGGCTTGAACGCTTGTGGAATCCGTCCGTTATGAACGATAGGGTTATGGATAAGCTCGAGCATCTGCTCCAGCAGAAATATGTGCGCAAAAAAAGAAGCGCTCTTAGAGCCGTCTGGGGAGCTATCGTGCTTTCGGGCACGGGTGAGCTTTCGTCCAAAAACCTCGAAACGGCATTCGTGTCTATGACAAAGGCTAATATGAATCAAGCCAAGGATTTCTTCAACTCTCTTGCTTTTGGGGGCTCAGGACTGGAAGAGGATTTTGATATCAATAAGGCTATAAAGAACTCGAAGCAAGGCGGAATCATCGATTTTTCATCCGCCATCGATCTATGGACAGCTTATCTGTCCAAAGAGATGTTCGAAGATCTCAAATTCACCAAAAAAGAAAAAAACACCATAAAATCGAGCCTCAAAACAAGATACATAGCCTGGCTTTCCAGCAACTTCTATTCCAACCTCATGATACACTCAAGCTTTCTTAACGACACTAACGGCCGAAGGTCCCTAAAAGCCCTACTGCTTGACCTTGCCAAAAGCCCCGTAAGCAAAGACAGGGAAAGGTTCATATACAAGAAGCGCTACGACCAGGTAAAAAAAGCTTTTAGGAACCACCCCAAGTTCCTAAAAGCTTGGATGCAGGAGTATGTTTCCTCTCCCTCTTCTTCTTTTCCCTCTCCCCTTGAGGGAGAGGGTAGGGTGAGGGGCCCCTCTTCAAATAAAGTTTCAGAAGAACCCACTATCAACTGGGCCCAGCACCTAGCCCAGATAAAAGACCACCTTGGCATCGAGTCAGCGGATGATATCGAACTAGCCTTTGCGTTAAAAACCAAAGAGCTTAAAGAAAAGCTCTCAAGCGACCAAATAAGCGAGGATCTGGAAATGTTCATGCCCCAGGCTGAGATGCTTTCCAATTATCTTGATGGCTTTATCCCAAGCCTTAAGGTGATAGTCGAGGGCCTGGAACAGAATAGGGCTCCCCCCAGGGAAGCTTTCTCAACATTGCTTCCCCTGCTGTCCAAGCCTGATCTCATGAAACATGTCCTGCCGGATGCTTCGAATACTTTTACGGATATAAAGAATCTTAATGATGAGGTTAAGGCTTTATCCCCCCCACCTAGCCTCCCCCACCAGGGGGGAGGAAAAAGACAGAGAGAGGATAATTCTTCTTTAAGACTCGAGGTGACTGATGATCCTTCTGTGATGCTCCTTATGGGAGCAGAGCCTATGCCCACATGCCAGGATTACAGTGAACTGAAACTTCAAACCGGAAACGGCGATCTTTTAAACAGGCTAAGGCTCGGACAAATTAAACTAGCCAACATCTCCCAGGGAGACGCTCTTGTTGCAAGGACAGTGGTTGAAGCTGGATTCGATGATAAGGGCGAACCAGCTCTTTTTGTTGAAAGACTATATACTCTCCCAGGCAAGAAGATAAGGGTAAGCGAGATAGAATCCCTCATCATGTCATTCGCCGGTCATCTCAATGCAGAAACAGTGTTCTGGGGAGGTGGTCATGGCACCTGGTCTCTTAAAAACCAAAAAACTCAAACAAGATCCTACAAACTTCTCCCCCAGCAAGGGCTCACGATCTACAGAGACAGCTTCAGCAAGGACGGAGGAAAAACTGTTTCTGTTCCTGTAATTAAGAATTCAAAATTAAGAATTAAAAATTATTCTTTTCTACCCTGGGTCCTCGCCCCTGCCATAGCCCTCCTCGCCTTCTTCGGATTGTCAAGCATAGGCGAAGCGGCGGCTATGGTGTCTCGGGCCGCGAATGCCGTTGACGCAGGGCCGCTGTCATTGCTTTCCATCCTCGTAGGAACTCTGGGGCTTGGGTTGACGGGGGTTTTGGGCAGTGTTATGCCGGATGCACCAGCGCATTCCAAGGAGCATGCGGAAAAGGCCATAGAGGCGCTAAAAAGGCTAAACATCGCGGCCACTGACGCCACAGCATTCTTCTCACCCGACAGCAGGTTTATGGTTGCGCGCCTCAAGAACAATACAATAAAAGTCTTCGACCTTGAAGCGCGCGAGGATATGGAACACTTGATTGGCCTCAATGTACGGCATGTATCCTTCTCGCTTGACAGTAAATTTATGATTGCGTACAGCGGGAATCTCACAGCAAGAGTTTTTAACCTTGAAACGCGCGTGGATATGGGAATGTCCATTGACTATGCCGTTGAGGAAGTATCTTTTTCGCCTAACAACAGGTTTATGGCTGTGCGTAAGCTCCGTGGAGGGACAAAGGTTTTTGACCTCGAGGCGCGCGGGGATATGGAACGCCTGATCGGTTCTGACGCCCGGAGAGTATTCTTCTCGCCCGACAGCAGGTTCATAATTGTGCGCTATTGGGACGCCACGGTAAAAGTCTTCGACCTTGAAGCGCGCAAGGATATGGAACGCCTGATCGGCCACGATGTCCGGCATGCATCCTTCTCACCCGACAGCAGGATCATGGTTGCGCGCTATGAGGACGAGACAGCAAAAGTCTTTGACCTCGAGGCGCGTGAGGACGTGGAAATACCTACCGGCATTTGCGTCCAGGAAATTACCTTCTCCCCTGACAGCAAGTTCGTGATTGCGCGCTATAAAGACAACCCGGCAAAAGTCTTCGACCTTGAAACGCGCAAGGACATGGGAATACAGATTGGCTCTAATATCTGGGGAATATCCTTCTCGCCCGACAGCAGGTTCATTGTTGGGCGCTATGAGAACGATACGGCAAAAGTTTTCGACCTTGAGGCGCGTAATGACATGGAACACTTGATCGGCCCTAACGTCCGTAAAGCATCCTTTTCGTCCAATGGCAAATTCATGGCTGTGATCTACAAGGACAATTCGGCAAAAGCCTTCGACCTTGAGGTGCGCGAGGATATGGAACACTTGATCGGTTCTGACGCCCGGATGGTATTTTTATCACCTGACGGTAGATTTATGGCTGTGCATAGCGAGAATCGCACAGTAAAAATTTTCGACCTTGAGGCGCGTGAGAGCGTGGAAATGCCGATCGGCCATGACGTCCAGCATGTAACCTTCTCGCCCGACAGCAAATTTATGGTTGCGCGCTATGAGAACATTCCGGTAAAAGTCTTTGACCTTGAATCTTTCCTGTTCAATCCTGCGCTTAAGCAAGGATCCAAGGCATGGAGAGAAAGCGCTTCTTTTGGCTTTGAGCTTCTCTACTTGCTTATAAAAAAGGGAATCATCCAAAAAAAAGAAGGTTTCGAGGACTGGTTCTCTTTTCTGCTTGAGCCCATAGAAAGGATAAATGAATATACCACAGGCTACAACCGCCCGCACATTTTTAAACTCTTCCAGACAACGGATATCCTTGGTTTTGTCCTTGAGAACGGAGGAGATATAAAGACTCATATTCTCTTCTATGTTGACATCATAAGAAAGAATAAAAGGCTGGCTCTCCAGGCCCTGGAAGGCCTTTTCGAAGCAATCAGGCAGGGAGTCGTCTCGATCGAGCTCAGTGAAACAGAGCAGAAGGATATTCTGGCCTTTACCAGGAAAACCAACAGCTTCAATCTGTTTCTTTACCGGATGTATCAGAAAGAGGGTGAAAAAGGCCTGGCTGAAGCCATTAGATTCGGAGAAACTATCCTGAAAGACGAAGCGGGCTTTGAAGAGATGGCAGCCTTTAAACAAGGAATGGCCCAAAAGGGCCATGACGCAGAAGAAGTTCTCTTGGCCGTGGCCCAGAAAGCAATCCCCGCCTCAGGAGCCTCTTTCGTTAGTAAGGGTGAGATCAAATACTTGTTCAGTAGATATCTGGAAGCAGGGGACAGAAGGGGCGATATCCCCAAAGCCCTGAGAAAACTCGGCAGATTCGGCGGCAAATTAATCCGGAAAATAGAATGGAGGCTTAAAAAAGGCGAGGTTTTTGATCCTGAGAAGAAAGTCCGGGTTCTGATCTCAAAAATGCGCTATCCCGACAGCGGAAAAGACAAAGCACAGAAGGAGAAGGATATGGAGGGGGACAGGAAGAGGTTTGTTGGGGAATTGAGGGAGTATTTATCTGTCATCGTGAAGAGCGCCCCCCCTTCTTCACGTAGGACTTCCCTCTCTGTCATTGCGAGGAGCAGCAGCGACGAAGCAATCCCAAAAGCGCCCCAAGCCCCGGAGATTGCCACGCTCCATCAGAAAAATGGGGACAGCCCCTTGGCAGAAGGCAGGGACAGTCCCCGTTTTTCTGAGGGAGCTCACAATAACAGAAGTGTGGATATACCCCATCTTCTCAATTCCTTCCTCTCCTACGCCCGCTATAACGACCAATTAAACGAAAAAATCGACGCTATACAGACGGAAAGCTATACGAGCCTTGACCTTCTCGATCAGTTGTTCACGGATAAAGACAACTTAAGCGTGCTTTTAAGGAAAGTGATAGGCATTGAGTTCAATAACGACGGAAGCAAGGATATAACCAACCAGAAGAAGCTTTTAAAACAGATGAAAGGCATATGGGACCACAAAAAGCTCACCGCCCCGGAAAAGAAAGAAAAAGCCCTCAGAGGCTTGATGCATAATTATAAGACGGATGAGCTGATAAGCAAGATGTTGACCGAAGACCTGGGCCCTGCTTTAAGGGACGCGATAGAGAAGATACTTGCGCAACGCTCTACCCTTCCGATACCTCCCTCCCAGATCATAAAAGACCTATTCGAAGAACCGATAGAGACAATAAAAGCGGAAAAAGCCAAATATAAAGAGAAAGTCTCCAAAGACTCGATCAATCTTAAATTCCAGGTTGTTAAAGGCCCCGCTTATGGGCTTTGGGGATTATTGGCCGGAGTCTGTATAGCCACTGACCTTGAGCTCTGGAAGAAAAAGAATTTCTACCTCCTTGCCATGATAGACGAGGCGACACAGGAGGCGCTAGGCTTCGTCCATCTGTTTGAGGAAAACGGGATAGAAGGCAAGAAAATACTGGTAATTCCCGGGATAGAGCCAAGCACAGAGTTCTTAGGCCAGGTAAAAGCCAGAGACCTCTATCCGCTGATCGAAGAGGCTATCGAGCGAATCGCCATTGAAGGCGGTTTTGATGCGGTATATCTTCCTACAAGCCCGACCATACACTCAAACAGATCGGATATACAGCAACTAATCAAAAAACAGGATTACAAGAAGCTATCTCTCGGCAAATCCATCTCCTGGAGCGCACAACCCGCATATCCCATTAGTGAAGTGTATGTGATGTGGGAAAAGTCTTCATCTCCTTCATCCTCCAATTCAAAATTGCTCTTAGCCTTTCTCCCCATCGTCCTCTTGCTCACCTCCATCTTCATGCCCGGCATAAGCGAAGCCGTTCCGCTTTCCAACGAATTCTCTCCCTCCGTCATCCTGAATTTGACTTTGCCGATACTTTCCATATTGAGTAAAGGCATGGCGCTGTCCGGTTCTTTTGCTGAGAACAGTATCCAGGATATCTTCTCTTCTCTTTCACCTCGTCACCTCATCACCTTATCACCTCATCTATCTTTCTTCCCCCTCCTCGCAGCCGTGGGCCTGAAGAAAACCGCGTTCCTCGACAAACACGGCAGGAAGGTCAGATTTAATCCCAAGAGGATCAGCTACTCGATCGCGAAATTCGATCCCAAGAAGAAGGATGGGATCATAGTCTCGATGATGGGAGATATGACTCCAAGGATGGTCAAATATGATTATCATGATATTATCGATAAATCTCAGTCACATGACAGAAAGCATTGGGCGAGGACTATTAAAGCCAGAGGAGTAAACAACGGCAGGTGGTTCGTTGTTGTAGACGGACACCGTGTGGCTCCGGGATATGATCATGAAAGCCACGCGAAGTTCAGCAAAGACGGTAAGTATTACGCTGTCATGACCAGCAAGAAGAATAAGCATGAATACTATCTGGTGATGGGCCGGACCGATGATATTCTAGGCAGTAAAACCATTGTGAAATTCGACAAGGTCTATAAAGAGCCATGGTTCCTGGAAGACGGACGACTTGTCCTCAACGCAGAGTTCGAAGGAATAAAGGGCGACTGGGAGATCAATATCCTGTCAAAGCGCGAGGTTGGCAAGCTGAAAAGACAGATAAAGAAAGAAAATCGCAAACTAAACAAGGTCCCAAGGGTTGATAAGTCCAAAAGAAAAACCCGCAAAAAAGTGAGGTTCTCCGCTATCGGCAAAGCGCTCAAAGAGCAGTTGGGAAGGATAACAGGAAAAGGCTCCTCTGGTCCCGCATTCCGGATTTCAGGGAAGGGGTTGACAAAAAAGCAGCATAAGGCGATCAACCTGCTGATAGAGCAAGCTTTCAGGCAGGATGCGGTAACGCTTCTGCATCCCTCTGAGCAATTAAAGGAAGCTCTCCTTAAATACAGGAAGGAGAGCACTAATGCCTCATGGAACGAGGTCTTGTATCAGATACAGTCGAATGAGGATGAAGAATACCTGGAATATGATCCTGAAGGCGAATATCTCGCTAATGGCACGCAAGTTTATGTTATCAGCGCCGGAGAACGTGCCATAGAGATGTATTCGAAGTATGTCGGCGTGAGCGCGCCTGTTGACTTGGCAGTCCATGCAGGAAGATCAAGAAACCAGGTCTATTATTTCGGCCATCAAAAACAGCTTGTGCGGGATCTTTCGGAGCATGAGCGAAAGCTGATAGCCAGGCATGAGGTGGAACATATAAAAAATCCGGATAAATCGGAGAAAGAAATAAAAGCTATCGCTCCATTGCCGGAAAGGATAAGCATTGAGAAAAGCCAATGGTACTTCAATTTTGAAGCTGAAGAGATGTTCAAAGAAATGATGCTTAAGAAGCTGGAAACGCTTCCGCATGCCAACAAGCATGCACAGCTGTATAGATCAGGAAGATTAAAGATCTCGATCGAGAAGATCGGTAGCGGCGCATTTGGTCAATTTGACTCTTCCAATCCATCATGGGTATCTCTGAACGAGAATGCTATAGGAAATACCATCAGAGATCTGATGGTATTGGGTTATTCTGAAAAGCAAGCGCTTGAATACGCCAGCTGGTTGTGGGTCACGACATTGATACATGAAGCTCAGCACAGGCTGCAATACAGCGAGATCGCGAGGATCACAGGCCATAATCCGAGTTATGCAATAGAAAGCGAGATAGGCGCGCATGCTGCTGAGGTGGTTCTTGCTAACACAGTACTGAGATCGCTCCCGGCAGATGTCCGGTGGACTCAGATCGGGCAGGCAAAAGAATCCTCTTTTGCAGCTTATGAGCGCGGTCCGGCGAATTTTAAAGAATATGTTGTTTCAATGCATCCCTCCTTTCCTTCCCTTGATGACGTGAGCGCGTCATGGGTACCCAAACTTAATGCCTACTATGAGAGCGAATTCAAGGAATATGAAAGAATTTTTGAAGATGTCAGGCTGAAACCGAGTTTTATTTCCATGTTTCTGATCAATCCGCGTCCTTCGAAGGTGTATGGCGCGATGTCCAAGTATCAAAAAAAGCAGGCAAGTAAGGCCCTGAAAGAGTTTATGATCGGGAGTGAAAAATTGGGCAGGGGCCTATATTCCAAGAGCGTGAATGGCAAATGGCAGTTAATAGTGCAGATTAACCCCAGAAACGGGTTTGGAAGCGTCTTATATCTCGGCCCAAAGAAATCCTACACGCCGAAAAAGAGTATCGGAAAGAAGCCTTCAGCCAAAAAACACCCCCGCCGCAAAACCGCAAAACAAATCTAAGAATCCATTATTATTTCTGTTGGTCTAGCTTCTATTTACCATTCCCCCTCTTTTGCTAATCCATCACTTGATGAGACTTAAGACCCAGCAAATCTGCCCTCCAGACTCAATACAGAGTCGGAATTCATTGGGAAAATAGAGATAGATCATTGTGTCAGGCATCGCCCAGTATGTCATCCTGAATTTATCGGGACGATGCCGATTTATTGAGTTAAGGACCTGTGCTATTTTCTGCTAATGAGAAATAGTGTTCAGGATGACAGCAAGAGGCGAGACTTAAATTAAACAAAAGGAGAAAAACAAATGAAAAATAAAATATTAGCAGCAATGATTGCTGCAGTGATTGGTGCAGTTCTTGCGGCAAATCCGCTATTTGCATTATCAGATAAAAGTCTTTTTGACAATGCGATCAATGTGTTTGGAGAAAGCAGAACCGCCAAAACAAAGGTCAAACCTGTTCGATCCGATCTCCCCGACGCTCTCAAGCGAAAAGCGAATTACCAATTGCAAAAAGGCATTGAAAATGACAGCGTGTTCATGGTCAAGGCTGCTCTTGTCTCCGGCGCTGATGCTGATCTTGTATATGGGGGATACGGTATGACCGCTCTGATGTACTCTCTGCATAATAAATGCAAGATAAAGATATCCACTCTGTTGATCAGCTATGGCGCTGACGTAAACGCCAAAGACGATTATGGCAGAACACCCTTGATGCATGCGCTCAGGCAGGACTATCTAGAAGCAGCAAAGCTCTTGATCGAGAGCGGCTCCGATGTAAACGCAAAGAGTAATAAAGGGCAAACACCCTTGATGTACACGGCGGGTTACTTGAGTTATCCAAACCGGGGCCTCCGCCAAAGACTCGAGGTTGTAAAAATATTGCTAGAAAACGGAGCAAAAGTCAATGAAAAAGATAACGAAGGCACAACCACGCTGATGATGGCTATACATGTAGGATATGCGGCTCGTTTTTCCTGGTTGTTGATCGATAATGGCGCTGATGTGAACGCGAAAGACAACGACTCACTGACAGCCTTGATGTTAGCTGCTTGGGGGCCCGATCCGGACACAGCAAGGCTGTTGTTAACGCGTGGCGCTGACGTGCACGCCAGAGATAGTTTGGGACGCACCGCTCTGATGCATGCCGTGCAAACTATATCCGATTTCCCCTCTCAGGTTGAAGAGATATCTGACGTTGTATTTATTTTGATCTACAATGGCATTAATATAAATGCGCGCGACCTGAAAGACCGCACAGCTCTTACATACGCTAAGGACAATTGGCGCAACAGCTCAACAGATTACCATAAAGTCGTCAAGATCTTAGTCGATAATGGAGCGCAAGAGTAGCAGTTAATGGATAAAAAATCAGCAAATCATAATGGCTCTGCTGAGTATTTTCGAAATCCAAACAAGGAGACAATATAACATGAATAGGATCATTTCTTTCGGTATCGTAATGCTTTTCGCGGTTCCCGCAATAGCGGCGAGGACTGGGGACCATGCCAAGGTTGGCAAGTTCTTTGATGGGACTGCTCAAGTCAACGCTGAGGACTCATGTTTCGATCCGGACAAATATAACATCAACGACATAAACAGGATATTGATGACAGCGGCCGCAGATGGTGACATGAAGAATGTGCGATGCGCATTGGCCGCAGGAGCCAATGTGAATGCCAGTCTCAATGAATTCACCGAGAAGGGCTATACAGCCTTGATGTTGGCCGTCAGCAATGAGCACCCTGACATCGTCAGCCTGCTGATCGACAACGGAGCTGATGTGGATGCCGCAGACAGCGCCGGCAAGACAGCGTTGGCACATGCGACGAAAGAGGGGTCCCTTGAACTCTCAAAACTACTGGTTAACAATGGCGCTGGCGTGAACAAGGAGGACTATTACGGCAACACAGCCTTGATGTATGCGGCGTATGAGGGATTCGCCGGGATTGCCTCGTTATTGCTAGACAATGGCGCTGATGTGAACGCGGACAATGAAGCTGGCAGTACAGCCTTGATATATGCAGCGAGACAGGATTCTATTGATATCACAAGGCTTTTGATTGACAGCGGCGCTGATCTGGACAAGAAGAACAACCGTGGCAACACAGCATTGATATATGCGGCAAGCAAGGGCTATTATGCCACAGCCGGGCTTTTGATCAACAGCGGCGCTAATGTATCAGCAGGGAACCGCCATGAAAAAACAGCGCTGATCTTTACGGCAGAACATGGCCATATTGACATTGCGAAACTTCTGATCAACAATGGCGCTAATGTGAACGTGGGAGATGATTTTGGCAAAACAGCGTTGATATACGCATCAGAGAAAGGCTTTGTCAAAACCGTTGGATTCCTGATCGACAATGGCGCTAATGTGAATGCAAGAGGTCGTGCCGGTAAAACAGCGCTGATAGAAGCCTCTCTTAATGACCGCTACGAGCCCGTCAGGCTCTTGATCGCCAGCAATGCGAGCGTGAACATTCGGGACAATCTCGGCAGGACAGCCTTAACATGCGCTGTTCTTAAAGGGTATAGCCCTATTGTCCGGCTGCTTAAAGAGGCAGGCGGAAAAATATAAATGAAATTAAGAATATCAGCAGTCTTGTGCATTTTATCTGCGCTTATGCTATTCACTGTTGGAGCAGGAGTTTGTGGACAGAATGACTGCATCTTGGGTTTCTTTGAATATGATGCCGCGGGGTTTCCCAAATATTTCATCCTGAACAAGAAGCGCAAGCTCGAGACCGGCGCATATATCCACCTGGAAGCGACCTGCCACGAAGACGGGCATTGTATCCCAGCCGCGGTGATATTCGAGAGGGTTGACCCGAAGACAGGAGCCCTCTATCAGACCGAATGGGCCGCCATACCATACCACCTTGGTTGTCATAAGCAGTGGAACTACGAGAAGCCCGAGTGCGTTCTATATCAGGCGTTCGCCTTCAGGTTCCATCGCCGCGACATAAGGGAATACGCGGAGCCAGTCCATGCTACATACTCAGAAAAACACAACTTCATCTTGACCAATGAGCGATTACTGCGCGAGAATGGATGGAAATTGTCAAGCGATATAGACGGTCTGCTCGTCTGGCACAACACCGAATACCTTCGCTATGACAACATACACATACTCTACGCGTTAACGCGCCTCCTCAAAGGCATGGAATGCACGCAATGGGGCTGTAAGCACGCGTACATATTGGCGAATCTGGACATTCTTAAAAAGAACGGCTGGACAGTAAGCAATAGCAGAAGATTCAATGATATCGAGATCTGCAATGCGAATGGACTCGAGGAAGACAATGTCAATTCCATATACGAGCTGGTCCTGGCGCTGAAAAATCAGGGATCACAAGGGAAAGCCAATGAGCGCTCCGCTCTCCCCAGGGGAACTGACTCAGGGTGCAGGTAAAAGGACAATCAGGTCAATTATTATAAAGGAGAAAAACAAATGAAAAACAAAATATTAGCAGTAACGCTTGTTGCATTCGCGTGCTCTATAGCGTTGAATGCGATGGCAATGAACATGGAAACAGACCTAAAAGCCATGGCAAAAGACGCCGGGCTCGAGGTGGCGCAGGAGAATACGCCGATCGCCCCAAAGGAAGTGGATGAGAAGGCTGATGCACAGCAGAACGGGCCTGTGTCAGAGAGTGAACAGGATACCAGCTATTTCAGCCAGCTTAAAGGTATGTATGAAAAAGGCTCGCTTCCCACGACAAAAGAATTAAAAGGATGGTTCGCGGGAAGGTGTTATTGGGGTAACTATCCTGACCGCGCTGCTGGAGGCATACTCATGGGTGTAAGGAAAAAAAGGACAAAGCAGAACGGCCCGCTTTTTCCGCCATATGAGTTCAAGTTAATGACATTTTACGATACATCCGACAATCCGGATATCTATGACAATATGACAGATAAGGATAAATGCGAAATGGCTGAGATGGCGGATCCATTGTTTTCTGGGCATGAGCTGGTTAAGGAAATTGACGCAAGTCTGATGACGCGAAGTCTGGATCCAGAGGCAATTGCCGAATTCAGGGTCCGTAAGTATGAAGATTATTTCGTCGAAATCGGCATAGCTCTGAAGGATGTCCAGGGCATCAAGACAGGAGAAATCTTCATGGCGTGCTACTACTTCAAGAAAGTGCGGAATTGAGGATTAAACAAGGAGATAGCAATATGAAAAAAACAATAGTGATAACGCTGATTACAGTCTTTGGCATGGGAGCGTTCGTGGACGCCTTGAAAGCCGAGTCATTGTGCACGCATCGCACAAGCCCTGAGGTGTTCGAGATGTTCTTGGATGCCAAGCCGGAGCCGGGTCCCTACGACCTGGGTCAAGCCAAAGCAGAGGCGCAGCGCTTTGCTGTCATAGCCAGAGAACGCGGATATACAGATGTTTACTGGCAAGCCAGGCCGTATCTACTGAGTTTTTCCGCATGCGTGTTTTTTGCCCAGGATACGCCAGTGCCGGATAAAACGCTCAGAGGCCTGATGGGAAGATTCGGCGCTCTCATAAAGGAGATTAAATCCGTAGTCAATCAGATATTAGCGCACGAGGACAGGACTGATGAAGCGGTAAGACGCGTTGAGGAAGGGCTTCGCGAATTAAGATAGGGTCTCTTGATAAAGGAGAAAAACAAATGAAACAAATGATAGTTGCGGTGATCGGTGCGGTTCTTGTCGTTAATCCATTGTTCGCGATGGAGGATGCTGAGTCTGATCGCGCTATTGAAGGGCTTCAAGCTCTTAATGTTTCTTTTGATAAAGGCATGATAAAGCCGGATGCGGGCAAGTATCCTGTGAAGATTGACTATGAAAGTGTTTCTTTCGCGAAAGATGGAAGATCAGAAGAGCCGGCAGGTAATAATACTGCAACCCCTGCGAAGCCCGAAAGCGAGAATAATGAGAAGCAGGCTCCGGAGAATCTCAAATATTTGAAGATTGCCGGACGCGCTGCATTTGGCGCTGTGGCAGGGGGCACTATCGGAGGCATGATCGCCATGACATTCGGAGAGAAGGCAAGGCCATGGATATATTCATGCGCTTTGTTGGGCGCGACTTTCGGGCTTTTATATACGGATAAAGGGAGCAGGGAACCGTTATTTTCCAACATTTCGGAAGATACCGGGCAAGAATAAAGAAGATCTGCATAGAATTGCGGTTCTGGATCCCGGTCCCTAAAGAGGACCCGCGTCTCTAATAATTTAGAAGCAGGATCACGTCCGGGATGACAGAAAAAAGATTTCCGGGGGCAAAATAAGCGCCCTGCCCCAAGGCGCTACGCGCCACTTATAGCTTATAGCTTATGGCTTATGGCTAGGTGGAAGTTCTTTAAGGCGCTGCGCGCCACTTATGGCTTATGGCTAGGTGGAAGTTCTTTGAGGCGCTGCGCGCTATTGAAAGATTTCCGGGGGCAAAATAAGCGCCCTGCCCCCGGAATTAATTTAAAAGAGCCGGGATTTACGCCCGGCTCTTTTTATTTTTTCCGGCTCTTCCGGTTCCCGTTCCGGCAGCCGCGCCCTTCTGCGAAGCGATCCCGCACAGCGGGATAGGGTGCGTTCTGCTCTGCTTCTGTGGTAGCCTCAGGCTTTCCTGTGGTGAGCGAGTTGCGAGTCGAATCCAAGCCTGTGTCTGCATGAAGAACTACATTTTCAAAGGAACGCACGCTGAAGCATGCGGCTACCAAATAAGGGCGAAAGACGCACCCATAAAGAGTGCGGCTACCATATAAAGAAAATACCTGCCAGCCATAGGCCATAAGCTATAAGCTATAAGTGGCGCGTAGCGCCCCGGGGCATCTATTATAGTATCCCCCCTTTTTATAGACTTTGAGTATGCGATTGAGAAGATCATTGATCACAGCTTGTATTTTTGCGGTCTCTGTGAACGTATTCGCTGCTGAAGAAGATTTATTGACAACATGCAGCAATCTCATAATTGAAGGCATACCTGAAGTTCCGCGGGAACTTAAAGTACACATGAATCAGTACCAGAATATCAGATACGCATCATTCCTCGATTGGGATATCAACGGCAAGGGCATTCTCATTGCTTCCCGTTTCGCTCAAACAAACCAGATCCATAGAGTGCTTATGCCCGGCGGAGCACGAAAGCAATTAACATTCTCCATGGAGCCTGTTGTCGGCGGGAAGTATTGCCCTGATCCGCAGCGCAATGGATTTTTATTCCGGATGGACAGCGCCGGTAATGAAGTGTACCAGATCTATTATTTTGACATGGATGCCAATAAATACAGAAAGCTCACAAGCGGCAATTCAGAGCACTTAACTCCGATCTGGTCGAACAAGGGTCACAGATTCGCGTTTTCCGCGAACACCGAGGGCAATGCGGATTTTGATATTTATGTGATGGACCCGTTCGGGAAAAACGGACAATCCCTTATTCTGGATGCACAAGGATATTGGTTCCCTGTTGACTGGTCTCCTGATGATTCTAAGCTGCTTGTGATGAATTATGTATCAGCCAATGAATCGTATTATCATATTATTGACATTCAAACAGGCGAGCCGCAGATTTTATTCCCCATCATACCTGATAAAATAATGGCTTTCGGGGATGCGAAGTTCTCAAAAGACGGCAAAGGTATTTATTATGTGTCAGACCAGTGGGGTGAGTTCCTGCAATTAAGATATATCGACTTGACCACCCGCGACGTAAAACCTGTGTCAGCGCATATTCCATGGGATGTTGAAGGGCTAGCCCTTTCAAATAATGGCAAATACCTGGCTTTTATAACCAATGAAAACGGTATAAGCAAACTTCATATTCTCAATACTAAAAACTCGAAGGAGATCGATTTGCCTGAGATGCCTCAAGGCTTGATAAAGCATATTGAGTTCAGCCCTGAGAGTTCAAAGCTTGGATTTAGCATGCAGACTTCCTTGTCGCCATCTGATGTCTACAGCTTTAAAGTCGGGGGCAAGAAACTGACGCGCTGGACAACAAGCGAGACCGGAGGGCTCAGCACAGAGAAATTCATCAGCCCTGATCTTATTTATTATCCGACTTTTGACAATGTCGTGGGAAAGAGGCGCGAGATCCCGGCTTTTTATTATAAGCCGAAAACCGCGGGTCCGCATCCTGTGGCGATCTATATCCATGGGGGCCCTGAGATCCAATTCCGCCCGGAATTCATGCCTAAGTTCCAATACTGGCTTGATGAGCTTGGTATCGCGATATTAGCGCCTAATGTTAGAGGCTCTGAAGGCTATGGTAAAAGTTATCTTAAACTTGACAATGGCATGAAAAGAGAGGATTCTGTTAAGGATGTAGGAGCGCTTCTGTATTGGATCGCGGGCAGGCCTGAGCTTGACCCTAAACGCGTTGGATTAACAGGAGCTTCGTATGGAGGTTATATGGTGCTCTCCGCCATGGCGCATTTCAATGACAGAGTTAGGGCGGGCGCGCAGCAGGTGGGCATCAGTAACTTTGCCACATATCTCGAGAATACAAAAACGTACAGGCAGGATCTGCGAAGAGCGGAATACGGCGATGAAAGAGATGTTGCCATGCGTGAATTCCTGGAATCAATTTCCCCTACAAAGCAGGCATCGAACATAAGGAAGCCGCTTTTTATCGCGCATGGAATGAATGATCCCAGAGTGCCGGTTGAAGAAGCAAAGCAGATAATCAGCGCTGTGAGCAAGAATGATATTGATGTCTGGACCATGATCGCAAAAGATGAAGGACATAGGTTCAATAAGAAAAAAAACAAGGATTTTCTCGAGCAAGCGCAGGTGCTTTTCTGGCTGAAATTTTTGCTGGAGCCGGATGAAGCTCAGGATAATGCGTTGGATCCTGAGAAAAGTGTTTTGCCCGGCATGAGCGAGCAATAGATTTAGATCAGACAAGGAGGTAATATGGCAGAGGAGTTCTCATTCGATGTTGTGTCAAAGGTTGATTTGCAGGGAGTGGAAGACGCGGTGAATACCGCTAACAGGGAAATTTCAACGCGTTTTGATTTCAGGGGAAGTGCGTCAAAACTGGACTTTAATAAAAAAGACGGCATTGTAACGCTTGCCTCTGACGATGAGGGCAAGCTCAAAAGCGTCACTGATATCTATATAAACCGTCTTATAAAAAGAAGCGTGCCCTTGAAGAATATGGATTATCAGAAAATAGAGCCTGCTGAAGGCGGCACTGTAAGACAGCAGGTGAAGATCGTGCAGGGAGTCGCGACTGAGATCGCTAAAAAAATCGTTCAGGAAATAAAAGGCATGAAATTAAAGGTCCAGCCCGCCATACAATCCGAGCAGATAAGAGTCACCGCAAGATCAAAGAACGACCTGCAGACAGTGATAGTGAATTTAAAAGCCAAAGATTACGGCATTGACCTGCAGTTCGTGAATTACAGGTAAAGAAGCCCCTCTTTCTTTGGTAGTCGCAGGTCTTCAGCCTGCGTTCCTTTGAAAATGGAATTCTTAATAAAAGACGCAGGATGAAGATCTGCGACTACCGGAATAGAATGATCAAAACGTGAACTGGACGCCTACATTAAGCTTGATGCCTGTGTAGTTCATTTCAAAAGGTCTTTCCCCGGCGGTTATCGCGCTATTCAATGATTTGATATTGACTTCTTCGCTTCCCGGGAGCTGAGAGTCTGCTTTCATGATAAGCTGGCTTAGATCGCTCTCATATTCGTCGATCGTTGCCATAGGCACCCTTAGCTCGGTCACAACCGATAAGAACTTGTGGAATTTCCACTGCCACCCTGAATACATGTGCCACCCTATGCCGCTGGCTTTAAAATCCTGAGTTGATTTGGATCCGGTTGTTGAAAAAAGATACTTAACTTTTGCCATATAATAATCAAGGCCCGCTCCGATCCTTAAGCTATGCATTCCCGTGCGCTCGATCGGAAATTTATAGTAAAGGCTTACCGGTATGGCGTAGTAGCTTGGCTGAAGCTTGAGGTAAGTGTCTTTGGCTGTGGTTATCGTGTATTTTTCAGTGAAGGTCTCTGTCCTGTCGTACGTGAGTCCTGTAAAAGCTCCAATTGAGCGCTTGCCGGTAAAATTTCTTTCAAAGCCTATGCGCAGTTCACCGCCTCCGCCATTGTGCATTGAAATGGCGCGCGCGGGCCTGGATTTGGTGATCTTATTGTAGCCTTCGATGTTGGGGTCATTGCCGTCGATGGAAGAATACGCTCCCAGAAGCGCGAGAGTGAAGCTCCACCTATTTATTTGCGGGTAGGGTCTTTTTTTTGCTTCTTTTTTCTTTTTTTCTTTTTTTCTTTTTTTTTAGGCTTCTTGGATCTCTTGAGATTTTTTTTGTCCGATATTCCGTGTTTTACAGCGTAGTATTCAAGGATATTTAATTCCCTTTCCACGAAGCTCACATCAATCTTGAGCGGGGAAAACTTGTCTCGCAGGAATTCAAGATAGGCGATCCTTTCCAGTATCGGCACGAATTCCACCACCATTTTTCCATAACGGTGTTTCAATGACATCTCAAGCGCTAATTTGGGATTTTTATCGGACAGCTTGGACCATTCTTCTTTCGCTTTGCTTAAGTTCAGGCTGGATGACTCATACATGATGAGAAGACGCTCAAGAATATCCAGGCGTTCAGTGCTGTTAGCGCCGTCTTCAACACGTTCCGAATAATACTGCCAATTCGTTTCGAAATTCTTCTGCGTATAGGCCGCTGACGCCAGGGGCAGGGCACACAGGGACACAAGCAGGATTGACAAGAATGCCGTGTTCATATGATGCGCGATGCGTACTGTTAGTCCCACAATTAGAATTTAGCGAATTTTTTCTGCATTTTCTATATTAATTTAAAAAATTGTTTTCTTGTTTGAGGCGAATGTTTAAGTTTTCCGAGGAAACTGCTTGTCACGAATTCCGAGCTCGATGATTTCGCGCCGCGCATCTCAAGGCACATATGCCTTGCTGTGAGCACTACAGCTGTTCCTGACGGCTTAAGGACGTTCTCGATCGCCTTGGCTATCTCATGGGTCAGGCGTTCCTGGAGCTGCAGTCTCCTTGCGAACATCTGCACGATCCCGGGTATCTTGGATAATCCTATGATCTTTTTATTCGGCAAATAAGCCACATGCGCTTTTCCCCAAAAAGGCAGCATATGATGTTCGCACAATGAATAAAAGGGTATGTCTTTGACCAGCACGATGTCATTTGAATCCTCGGAAGGGTATATAGCGTTTTTGGTTATCGCGCCCAGGTCCATGGCATAGCCGCTTGTGAGCTCTGAGAGCGCCTGGGCAATGCGCTTTGGAGTACGCTTGAGCTCCGGACGATCAGGGTTTTCGCCCACCAGAATAAGCAGATCTCTGGCGATGTCGGTCAGTGATCTGGGACGTGCTTTTGTGTTCATTTATAAATTATAGATTTCGCGGGGCAGGGCAAATGACACATTCTCATCGGCAAAAGACACTTCTTCTGTCGTGTATCCGGCTTTTGTGAAATAAGCGCTGACGCGCTCAACAATGTCTTCGGGAGCGCTGGCTCCTGCTGTGAGGCCTATGCGCTGCGCTTTGAGGAAATCCTCAGGAATAATATCAGTCTCGCTGTCAATGAGCTTTGCCTTTACGCCGATCGACTCTGAAACTTCGCGCAAACGGTTTGAATTCGAGCTGTTCTTTGAACCGATAACATAAAGCATTCCAATCCTTTTTGTGTTGACGAGCGAGCGCACGGCATTCTGGCGGTTTGTTGTGGCGTAGCAGATGTCTTCTCTTTTTGGCAGTATTATCTCAGGGAACCTTTCCTTTAATACGGCTATGATCTTTTGAGCGTCAATGATGGAAAGGGTGGTTTGAGTCAATACGCAGAATTGCGCTTTACTGAACTTATCAGGGGCCTGCCACTTTCTGGCGTCCGTTTCTGTTTCAATGATCGAGATATTTTCCGGGTTTTCGCCGTACACCCCGACTGCTTCCTCGTGTTTTTTATGTCCGATATAGAGGATGTGGTATCCTTTTTTTGCGAAATTCCGCACTTCAGTGTGCACTTTGGTCACAAGGGGGCAAGTGGCATCTATGATCTTCAGATTCTTGATTTCCGCTTGTTTGTACACGCCCGGAGCAGCTCCATGCGCTGAAAAAATAATGAGTGATTCTTCCGGAACAGCTTCTATATTGTCGGCGAATATAACCCCCATTTTCTTGAATGACTCAACAACTGCCTTATTGTGAACGATCTCATGCCTTACATATATCTGATCCTTGCTTTTCTCCAGCGCCTTCTCAAGCACCCCTATGGCGCGTTTCACTCCCGCGCACCATCCCCTCGGCGACACCACATAAAGTATTTTTTGGGTACCTGGTTTATCGGACATTGTAAAGGGAGTGTTGAAAGGAAAAGGGCTGAGGGATCAGGGATGAGGGCTGCAATAAGAAAATAGGCAAATAAAAAATACGATCTTTCTTTTTGTCTTTAGTTTTAGCCCTTAGCATTTAGCCCTATTGCAGAAGGTATTCCAACAGCGTCCGTGTGATAGCTCCGGTCCCGCCCACTGTCGGGCAGATCGGGGTTTCAGTATCTGTCCAGGCTGACCCGGCGATATCGAGGTGCGCCCAATTTTTGGAGTCCACAAATTCCTCAAGAAAAAGTCCCGCGATCGTAGCGCTTGGAGAATTGGGACGCGTCGGCATATTGGAAATATCAGCCACAGGGCTTTTGATCCGTGATTTATAGTTTTTAGCCAGAGGCATATGCCAAATGTTTTCTCCGGCGAGCGCTGCTGCTTTCTTTATGTCTTGCAGGAGGCTTTCATTGTTTGAAAAAAGCCCCGTGATCTCATCGCCCAGGGCCACTACTATTCCGCCTGTGAGAGTCGCAACGTCGATCAAGGTATCAGGATTCTGCTTTGTAGCGAAACTTAATGCGTCCGCGAGGATAAGCCTTCCTTCGGCATCAGTGTTGAGCACTTCGATCGTTTTTCCGTTGTATGCTTTCAGTACGTCTCCTACCTTGTAAGCGTTGCATCCGGGCATGTTTTCAGCCAAAGGCACAAAGCCCTGGACCTCAAACCCGATGTTGAGTTTGGGGCAGGCACGCAGGGTCGCCAGCACTGTTGCCGCTCCCGCCATATCTGATTTCATCTCACGCATTTGATTACTGGTCTTGATGCAAAGACCTCCTGAGTCAAAAGTGACTCCTTTACCCACCAATCCTATCTTCTTGCGGGAATTACCATGACCGCCCTTGGGCTTATATGTGATATGTATGAAATAAGGGTCATGGCTCGAGCCCTGGCCGACGCCTAGGAGGGCATTCATTTTCATCCTCTCCAGTTCTTTCCTGTTATAAACGCGTACTATGATCTGTTTGTTCGCCATAGTTTTGGCGATCTTGGCGATATCCGCAGGATGCTTGTTCATCGAAGGCTCGTTCACCAGATCTCTTGCGAACACGACCGCATCGGCGAGGGCTTCAGCCTTTTTTATTCCATTGGCGCAGTGTCCGGTATCCTCGGGCTTTTCAACTATGACAGAAGCTCTTTTTAAAATCTGCTCTTTTTTGGATTCTTCGTCCTTTGATTTGTGCTTGGTGAAGGCATATGAGGCCAGAAGCAGCCCCTCAGCGGCTGCTTGCGACAGTTGCGCATTGCTGATTTTTTCAGGCCATTTCGGCAGATCCACCCAAATGTGTTCCGATTGTTTTTTTGAGACTTTTACGCAAGAACCCGCGGCATTTCTCAAAGTGGATGCCGCAGCTTCTTTCTTTTTACCCAATCCTGCCAGGATGATCCTTGCGCAAGGGTCTCCGGTCTCAGGTAAGTGAAGGAATGTTTCCCCTTCTTTACCTTTAAAGCCCTCTTTTTTAAGGGTCTCCTCAAGGCTTTTCTGTTTTTTTGAGTCCAGCCATCCTCCTGCGTCTATTTTTTCCCCTTCCCAAGCAAAAAGCACAAGAGTGTCTTTTTCGCCTTTAAAATTCGATCTGTCAATGCAATTTATCGTCATATGATAACCTCTCTCTAATTTTCAGCAAGAATAGCATGTCTGGGGATCTCGTCTGAAAAACTTTTTTTGGACCCCGCTATAACCCGAAGGATAGTAAGCCACGCAGCAGCAGTCCCAGACCTGCTTTTTATGGTATATACCTTCCCATTATACAGAAGTTCAATAACAGAGATTCCCTTAAGGCTGGCTCTGGCTGCTTTGGCCGCGGGGATCCTTACCTCGTGCTTTTCCTTTGTGAAAACAAGGATGCCGTTTTCATTTATCCTGAGCCTTGTTTGCCTTAATCCTTTCTTGTCCTGGGCGCAATCATAGAGTACGTCTGTTTCATGGAAGAGTTCGCCGGCGCTTTTTTTGCAGATCGAATACAACATATCCTCAAACCATGCTGAAATATGGCGCGTCACGGAATCATCGCCTGTTGTCATGGTAAGGTGCGATCCCTGGATCTGCAGATTGAGCTTGCATATATCGCATTTTAATGAAGACGAATCCGTGTCAAAACCAAGCGTGTTTGCCCTGAGACATAGCGGGCATAAGAACAGGAAGTTCGAGATGTATCTGGCTCTGTCTCCATAAGTCAAAACTATGTTGGTGTCTTCGCCTTTGGCGGCTTCATTGAGAGCATTGAGCACCGTATTCCTGGATCCATGAATGGTGATATTTTTTTTCAGGTCATACACATTCTGCCAGGGATGTTTTGCATTCTTGATATCCGGTCCTGCGGTATCCGGAGATCTAAGCCAGTGGCTCAATCCAATGGTAACAGATTTTGTCCGTAAGCGCGGTTTCGGGTCCCATCTCGGCCATGTGTTATACGCGCCCTTGATGGATATTACGGCCACGGGGATCTTTAACTTCATGATGAACCTGGAGGCGCTTGCGGATGGCATAAGAGGTTTTGCGTCGAATGTTCTTGCGCCTTCAGGAAAGATCACGCACGCTCTGCCTTGTTCCAGATTGCGCAGAAGGCGCCTCAGGGGTATCGGACCCGGCTTGGTTTTGTTCGCGGGTATCACATCAAAAGTTCTCATTAGGAAACTCAGGGCCGGATGCAGGAAGAAGAAATACGAATCAGCGATAAACACAGGCAGTCTCGGAAGAACACTTAGAAGGAACACCGGATCCAGGTAGCTTGCGTGCGGGGCGATTATAAGTAAAGGGCCCTTTGCCGGGATCCGTTCGATGCCGCTTGAATCAATGCCAAGGATAGTTCCCGCTGTTCTTGCCAGAAACCACAATATCCTGGCTGTGATGTTTGGTGATGATTCGCGGTGCGACGGGCTTTTCTTTATTTTTTTGCCCATTTAACAGTGCAGCCAACAGGCAATGTTTCCTGCACCGGCGGTTCTTTTTCTTCCAGGAGGGATTCCAGGGCAGACATAAGATAGGCATTCTTTACTTTTTGGGGATCATCCCAATTATCATCAATGGCGCCTGCGTAGCGCAGTTTTCGTTCTTTGTCCAGCATGAAAACATGCGGGGTCTTGACGGCTCCGTAAGCTTTTGCCGTGTCCTGCTCAGTGTCTCTTAGATATGGGAAGTTGTATTGCTTTTCTTTCGCTCTTGCGACCATATGATTAAAGCTGTCTTCCGCGTATACTTTCTCATCATTCGGATTGATAAGGACGAAGCTGACGCCGTCTTTCTTGTATTTTTTCTGCAGCTCGATTATTCTTGCTTCATAACTCACGACATACGGGCAGTGATTGCAGCTGAAGATTATGACCAGTATCTTGCTGTCAATGAAATTATCCAGGCTGTAGCTTGCGCCATCCACTCCCGGTAGTTTAAAGTTCGAAGCTGTATCTCCTATTTTGAGTCCCATCGCAACTATAAGTGTATAATTTTCAGTCTTATTTTTTGAAACTTTTTTCCAAGCTCAGAAGTCCGGCGCCAAGCACGCCGAGGTCTTTTCGCAGCAATACGTAGATCCGAACGCTGCTCACGGCCGGCGGAAAACTGCGAAGCTTGATCTGGGATTTAAGCTCCGGAAGGAATAAATCCCTGGCTTTGGCTATGCCGCCTGTAAGCACTATCCATTGCGGATTTATCAGATTCACCGCGTTGGCGATCGCGCGTCCAAGGTAATGGCCGTAGCTTTTCCATAGTTTGATCGCCATCTTGTCCCCTCTTCTGGCCATTTCTGCGATCTTGCGCGGCGTTAGATCCATGATTCTCTTTTTGCTTTTTTCCTGCGCGCGCTTGACGAGGTTGATGCCCCCGGTATAGGCTTCCACGCAGCCTCTTCTGCCGCATATACATTTTCTGCCGTTGGGCTCCACGACAAGATGTCCGATCTCTCCTGCTGTATGGGATATGCCGTGGAGAATATCTCCGTCGATCACGATCCCCCCGCCGATCCCCGAGCCCAGCGTAAGGCATACTATATTTTTCACTGGTCCGCGTTTTTTGTTCATGACCCAATAGGCGGCCCAGGCAGCGCAGTTTGCGTCATTATCAATGAAGATATTCATGGAACCTATTTTTTTTCTAAGTTTTTTTGTCAGCGGAAAATTTTTCCAGCCAAGGTTGGTGGCATTGCGGACGAATCCCGTGTCAGGGTTGACGTCCCCGGCGAAAGCGATGCCCAGCGACCGTATCGACGGCTTGATCTTTTTGAGTTCAGCTATAGCTTCTGCCATTAGATTGATCGTGACATACTCGGGCTCATGTCTTGGAGTGGGCATTGATATCTCGTGGGTGATGGAGCCCTTCGCGTCCACGATGCCGGCCTTTATAACGGTGGCTCCTATGTCGATGCCGATGGAAGATCTCATATCACAGCCTTATGACCCGCGATAAGCACATGATTATTGGCGTCTTCATGACATTCTGATTTTAATAATATTAAAGTTCCTGAAATCAGGGAAATATCATCGCGCGAAGCAAGTTTTTCGGCGCTTATCTTGAGCCAGGAATTTCTTTGCTTCATCGAGAGCTTCAGAGCGCGTTGTGATTTTTTTCTCTGCTTGAAAGCTTCTTATTCTTTCCAGGATCTGTCCTATCATCGGGCCGGACGGGATCTTGAGCAGTTTCATCACGTCATTGCCGTCTACTAATTTTACGGGTTTAATGATTTTCTGTTCTTTCCAGTAGCGCTCGATCATTTCAGTGACAACAGTCACGGACCTTTCCTTTTTATCCCATCTTTTTTGTTTGCGCATATAACTTTGATGGTCAGCAAGAGCCACAAGCAGGACTCCTACGCCGTCTTCATCGAAATCCTTAAAAAAACGATAAAGCGCTCTGTCTGTTACGCGGGGCTGTTCGGAAAGCCCGCCGGGTCTCAAATGCCCCATTATGGCTTTGGAAATGAGTTCGATCTCACCCCGGCTTAAGCGCAATCTCTGACACTCTTTTGCCGCGATACTTGCGCCTTTGTGTTCATGCCCGAAGAAGCGCAAGCGCTTTTCAATCCGTTTGGCGCAATGCGGCTTTGCTATGTCATGCAGTAGCGCTGCAAGCTTAAGCGTAGTGTATCTCGGGAATCCGCCTGAGATCACCTCAAAAAGATATTTGTGCATTTGGGAATGTATCTTAGGCAGGCGCAGGTGTATCTGTTTGACATTGTGCTCAAAGCATTCCAGGCATTCGATCATGTGCCCGAGCACGCCTCCTCTTGGGTGATACACGCGCGCAAAGTTCCTTGATCTTTCGAGAGGTCGTAATATCGCGGTAAGAAGCCTTACTTCATCCATTAAAATAAGAGAGCGCGCTGCGCTGCCTGTGCGCATGATCTTCATGAGTTCCATCCGTACTCTTTCCCCGGAAACGCGTTTTATCCTGGAAGCGTTTTTTCTTATCCACTTAAGCGTTTGGGGGCTGATCGTGAATCCAAGTTCCGCGTAAAACCGAAAAGCCCGCAGTGTCCTTAAGGGGTCTTCGGCCAGATTCTTCTCGTTGATCGCCTTTATCGTCTTGCTCCTGATATCGCGCGATCCGGAATACGGGTCGATCATGCTCATGTTCGTCATATTGAGCGCGATCGCGTTCATCGTGAAGTCTCGGCGCGATAGATCCTGCTCTATTGCATTGCCCTGGAAGTTCGCGAAATCAAGAGACAGGTTTGCCTCGGGCGTTTTCACGACAACCTTGAATATTCTTCTTTCTTCGTCAAGGCGGACCAGGCGGCCATTGAATCTGCCGGCAATCTTGCGCGCGATCTCCAATGCTCCAAAACGCAGCACAAAGTCAAAATCCTCGATGCCTGAGCCGGTTAGTTTTTTCCTGATAACAGCCGGCCGGGGAGCGCACGGGCAGATATTGCGCAAAGCTCCGCCCACCAGATATATCGGTCTGACCGGAGAACTTAACCTGCTGATGCTTTTAAGGATTCTGTTGATCACCAGGTTATTAAACTATTTATTTTCTTGTTTATGTATTTACCGTTCGATCTCTGTGCGCCATCCTCAGGCTTTCGTAGTGGTGAGCGAGTTGCGAGTCGAATCCAAGCCTGCGTCTTCAATAAAGAACTCCATCTTTTTCCCCATTGCTATTCTCTTGAATATCCCTTACACTTTATACAGGAGGAATAAGCGATAAAAATGCGCATTACACTTGTGAAATTCATCATGGCTTTTGTGTTGATACTGCGGCCTTTCTCATTGCTTGCCCAGGAAAGCGATTGGGAACGCTATTTCACGATATTCGACGAGGCTTACAGTAATCCGCCGATCAAGCTTGCCAGACTGACACAGGAACTTGACAGAAAATTGGCAATGGGAAGTTACAGCGGGATCATATTCGGGGAAACCCATTTTAATCCTGATGAATTCAAGGCAGTCAAGAGGATGCTCGCGAATCTAAGGCCGACGCATAGGATGAATATGCTTCTTGAGGAAATGAGCAGTGGTGAGCCGCCGTATGAGGGCATATTCTCTCAACCTGTATTGATGAATCCGGGAAGAGCAATGGCTTCTCAGTATGACAACAGGGGTTGGCTTAAAAGAGCGAGAATTGATTTTAAGGGGGTCAGTGATATCTACGATCCCGGTACGCAACTGAAAAAAGTGTTTTCAAAAATGAAACAAGGGGATGTGCTTCTGGCGTATTGCGGCAATATGCATGCGGCAGCCTTGATCGCTGATTACAGGCGGAATAATTTCAATGATATAGGTGAGTTCGACACGGTTGAAAGGGTGTTCAAGAAACATGGTAAGAGACCTGTGATTGTAGCTATGATCGAGGAGAAGGATTATCTTGTTGATATACAAAACGCAATGATCAAGACAATGCCGTCGCATGAATTAAGCGCGCTTGAGAGGAAATTGAATCTTGCGGTTGAGTTTTGGCGCAAGAAGACAAGCGCGATGCCAAAACTCAAGAAGATCAGGTTTGCGCTCTCAAAAAGCAGTCCTGAGCTTTACCTGGGAATGTCAAGCGGCTACTGCGCCGAAAGCGGCAAAAGGGTGCGTTATAAATCATGCGGCAGGGAGCCGATCGTATTTACGATATTGGAGAGGTTTTTGGATCATTACCAGGCTGAGATACTTCTTACAGGTGAGGCGAGGATCAAGGATGTCGATCCTGAAGCTGTCGTGGACAGAAAACATGGCAGGGTAATGAGCAGGATCACGATCAAGGGAGAGGGTGACGCGGTAACGCATATAATGCTTGATAACAAATCAGGAAAGATCTCTGTTGAAAGTTTTGCGCAAAGATGATCGTGCGGTAAGTGATATGATGACAAAGAGATTAAAAAAAGATAAAAAGATGTTTACAATGAGAGAGAATTGGTTGGTCTTGGCTGCTTGTATCGTTCTTGCGGCTTCAGCTCTGCATGCGCAGCAAGCCCAAGAGCCTGCATGCCAAAAATATATATGGAGCCATCCTTATAATGTCATCTTTCATGATGTGCAATCCGATGCCGGTTCGTTTCAGGACAGTATTGATCCAGAGCTTGAGGATTTAGCTAAAAGAGCCAAGCTCAAGGTACTCGCGACAGAGGCTCAAGCTGTTGTGCAAGCGCTTCCTGGACTGCGCCTTGAAGTCGGAGTCATGCGCAATGAGCCTCACGATCCCCAAGCTTGCACGCTTTATTTCTTCAGAAAAGACAGCATTACTGCTGCCCAGCGCGCCATGGACCGCAGGGACCTTCCTGGGGTCATTATGACTGAATTCCAGTCGCTCACAGCGCACTTATGGAATGTCATAAGAAATGCCAGGGGAAGGTTTAACAGGGCAAAGGGGACATATGAAGACATAGGTTCTCAGTTCAAAGAATCGCTGCGCGAGGATCGCATTATCGAGGAGCCGCGGGTGCTGCAAAAGCGTTTTGATCAATTGCCGCCCAATCTTTTGAACCGGAAGGGCATGAGACTGGCTTGTGCGTATGCACGCTCGTTCTCGAGGCAAAGGGATTGCGTCGATGAATCAGCAGAGCATGCGCAGGAATGCTGGGAGAATGAGATATATCTTATAGATAAGATAAAGAACAGCCTAGGTTTTTAAAAGCTTCTTTTTAGCTTCTTCGCGGAGTTCCCGCTTCAATACTTTTTGCAGGGCATTCTTGGGCAGTTCTTTCCTGATCTCAACATCTCTTGGACGCTTGTACGGAGGAAGCGTTGATTTCACTATTTCCATGATTTCCTGTTTTTTGATCTCTGCTCCGTTTTTTGGAACAATAAAGGCTTTGATGATTTCCTCGCCGTCTGGCCCGGGGATCCCCACAACAGCTGCTTCCTGGACATTATTGTTGCGAAGGATGATCTCCTCGATCTGTATGGGGTACACCTTGAGCCCTTTAATGATGATCATGTCTTTTTTGCGGTCGCAAATGGTCAGAAATCCCTCATTGTCTATTTTGCCGATGTCGCCTGTTATGAAGTAGCCGTCATTGGTGAAAGCCTGCTTGGTTTCTTCGGGCAGGTTCCAGTATCCCTGGGTGATGTTCGGTCCTTTTACGCAGATCTCCCCCTCTTCTTCCAGGCCGAGCTCTTTGCCCGCTTCGTCGACGATTTTAACGTGCACATCTTTTAGTATTTTTCCCACGGTGCCGGTTTTTTTCGCGGACAACTGATTCGCTGAGATAACAGGGCTTGTTTCAGTCAGTCCGTAGCCCTCAAGCAGGGGTATTTTAAAGTTAGCCTCAAAGTTCTTTAATGTCGCAACAGGCAAAGGAGCGGCTCCTGAGATCGCATAGCGTACTTTTCTGAAAAACAGATATTTAAGCACGAGTCCTTTGATGCCTTTTGCTTCTTTGGCTAAAACAGTGTACACAGGAGGAACAGCCGCGATAAGGGTAACTCCGTGTTTGAACATAAGTTTGAGCCATGGTTTTGGAGGAGTGATGGATTCAACGATCACTATCGGTACAGCAAGGAACATCCCCATTATCGCCAGGCCTGTCCACGCGAAAATATGGAATAACGGCAGAATGCACAACAGCACTTCTTTTTTCGGCCGGATCCCTATGTGCTCGATCGAGGCCAGGGCGTTTGAGGCAAGATTCCCGTGCGAAAGGATAGCGCCTTTTGGTTTTCCCGTTGTGCCTGATGTATAAAGAAGGGCAACAGGAGAATCAAGTTTGGCATCACAATGTCCCTTTGGGGCATTGCCGGCGTGCTTACCGAGCATCTCTGAAAATGATATTTGGCTTTCAGCCTCGCTGTCCAGATCCGATCTCCATATGGTTATGGGTTTTGAGCCTGCCGCCTTTTTTATCTTGCCTATGAATTCCTGTTGAGTTATTACTCCTTTTGCGCCTGAGTCACCCAGTATGTAGCCTATTTCCTCGGCTCCGCAGAGAAAATTTAAATGTACAACTATCGCCTCAAGTCTGGCAAGAGCGAACCATAGAGTGATGAACTCGACCGAGTTTCGCAGGCATATGGCGAACCTGTCTCCCTTCTTGACTCCGTGTTCCTGCAGGGCGCAGGCGACTGCTTCGCAGTTCTTCCACACCTCGCCAAAGGTGAAGCGCTTTTCGCGGTATATGTACGCTGTTAGGTTCGGGTCAGTCTTGGCTCTTTGTTCAAAGGCTTGGATCAGATTGTCGTTCATGCTTATTCAGCCGGTATTGTTACTTGCTTTTACCTTTTTGTCCTGAGTCCGGGGCGATTTTGGGTGCAGGTGTTCTTGGCGGCGCGAATTGATTGCTGCCTCTTTGCATTTGCATGCCTCCCCGGCCCGGAGTCCGGTTCCCTGTCATTTGCTTGATCTGCATTTCAACTAATTGATCGAATTTTGCTTTTTGGTTTACATCAAGCAAAGTTCTTATATCGTCTTGAGCCTGCCACAGGTTTCGTCTTATTTGATACTGGATTTCGCGTATTTGCTCCTGATAAGGCTTCATCTTCTCAAGTATCGCATCGAGTTTTTTGCGAAGGGGTTTTGCTTCTTCATCTATTGCGGCTATCTCCTGTCTGCGAGCTTCGAATTTTTCATTCTGTGTATTAATGATCTCCTCAATCTTGGGTGTTTGCTGTTCATTCAACTGAAGTTCTATTTTCAGGTAATCAAATATTTCATACGAGGTTGGAAGTCTCGCTCCGGCAGGTGCGCCCGGAGTTTTAGCAGCCGCAACAGGCTGCTTCTTTTTTGCCTGTTCTTTTGACAAGGCATTATTATGCGGAATGATCATCGCGGCCAGACATGTCAGCGAGATCAGCGCGCTTGATTTTGTGTTCATTCTAACTACCTCTCTTGATTAACGTTTCATTCTTGGGTCAAGGATATCCCTGAAAGCGTCTCCCAGCAGATTCCATCCTAGCACAAAAAGAGATATCGCGAGCCCTGGAAAAAATATAGTGTGCCAGTATGCGAATGCGTCTCCCGGGATCCCCGCTATCCAGTTGCGCGAAAGACTTATAAGCTGGCCCCAGTCAGCGTAACCGATGGGCGATCCTAGTCCGAGGAAGCTGAATGCCGCGGCAGTGATCACTATATTGCCCATTGCCATGGATGCCACTATGAGCAGAGGGTATATAGAGTTGGGGAGGATGTGGCGCGTAAGTATCCGAAAGTGGGAAGCGCCCATTGCTCTTGCTGCTTCAACATAACACTGTTCCTTTATGCTCAGTATTTCTCCCCTTAGAAGCCTGGCGTATGACGGCCATGAAACAACCGTTATAGCGATCATTGCCTTGAATAAACCCGGGCCGAGTATGGCTACGATGACTACTGCCAGAACAAAACTCGGGAATGCCAGCATTATATCGACAAAGCGCATAAGTATCTCATCGACCCATCCGCCCCAGTATCCCGCGATCGATCCGACTATTATGCCCACAAAAAGAGCGATCCCTATGACGAATAACCCTACTTTGAATGCCGTGCGTGTGCCCCATACTATTCCGTAATAAAGGTCGTAGGATTGTTCTGATGTGCCGAATATATGCTCTGAACTCGGGGGTTCAGGGTCAATACTGAAACTTTCCTGCGGAATGAGATACGGATCTCGCGAATTTCTTTCAGGCGTGGCAAGCCACGGAGCCAGGATCGCGACGAGCGTAAAAAAAGCGATGATCCCAAGGCCCAATAAGGAGAGAGGGTTCTTTTTTAATCTATACCACATGATAAAGATGATGAGGCGATGAGGCGATGAGGCGAAAGACAAATAAAAGAACTCATTGGATCCGTATCCTTGGGTCGATCGCGGCGTACAGGATGTCTGCTACGGTGTTCCCTATTACGAAGAGTATGGCTGAAAGTCCTCCGAAGCCCATTACTCCGGGGATGTCGAATTGCTGGGCTGCTGTAATCCCCCATTTTCCTATGCCCGGATAATCAAAAACCGTTTCAGTGACTGCCACTCCGCTTAAAAGCGCTACGAACAATATCGAGGATATGGTGATAACGGGAATAAGGGCGTTTTTTCTTGCGTGTTTGTTCCTCACGACTGATTCAGGCAAGCCTTTTGCCCGCGCTGTTCTGACGTAGTCTTTACCCAGTTCTTCAAGCATGGATGATCTTGTGACCCTGAGCAGTATGGCGATCTCAACATAGGTCAGGGCTGTGATCGGCAGCACAAGGTGTTTTAGAGCATCTATCACAACATCAAAATTCCAATTCAGTATCCCGTCGATCGTCAAAAGTCCTGTGTAGGCGGTGAATTCATTGCCTGAGATCAGGAGTTGCGTGCTAAATGACGCCCGGCCCGGAGGGAATATCCCGAATTTACCGTAAAAGATCATGAGCAGTCCAAGGCCTATCACGAATATGGGCAGAGATGTCCCTGTTATCGCTATAAACCGGCTCACATGATCGATCATCTTGTCTTTATTCACAGCGGATATCGTGCCAAGCCAGATGCCGATTATGAATGTCAGGGCAAAAGAAATCGTTGTAAGTTCGAATGTTGCGGGAAAAAAAGTTTTTATGGCTTCAGCTACAGGCATTTTCGCTGTTTCTGACCACCCAAGATTACCTTTAAGCACTTCCTTAAGCCATGCCCAGTATTGCGTATGTATGGGGTCATCGAGGTGGTATGTTCTTATCACATCCTCTATCTGCGCTAATTGACGCGGGTCTTTGACGTACAGGCTGGCTCGCATTTCAGGAGTAAGAAATTGAAGCAATCCGAATATTAGAAAGGAAAGTCCTGCTAATACCACAGGAATAAAAGCCGCTCTGCGAGCGATAAAAGACAACATAATATGATTTAAGAGAGTTTATAAAAAATAGGCGTT
>JBHPMF010000060.1:0-15177 GCA_042563375.1 Elusimicrobiota bacterium
GGGCTTCCACATTGACATAAGGGACAAACCTGTCTTTGTAGCATGATGCCTTGCAAACCTTGTCTTTGCAGAAGGATTTTCTGCAATATGCAGACAACGACCCGTCATTCTTGACACGCTTGTTATCCTGAAGCAGGACGTTATAGCCTTTCCCCTTAAGATAATCGAAAATCTCCCTGTTGTTCACATAAAAGAAATCATCATGATCTCTGCCGCGGTTGGAATAAGCCATTTCAGCGTCTGATGCGTATGCTCCGCCTGTTTGAAAGCTTTTTATGCTGAATTTATCGGGCGTGTTATTGTGCACTGTAACAATAGCCCGGCTGCCTTTCAGGAATGACTCGCCATCGATCAAAATCATCGCAAAATCACGGACAGCGCTTAAGACCTCTTTATTTTTGGTCTTTGGTTTTATTTTATCCTTAAGTCCTTGTTCCGTGAATATTCTGTTGGGATCAAACGAGTAGTTCTTCTTACCTATCTTAAATGCCACTTCTCTTTTGCCTGAGTGCTTGAGTTCAACAAGCCGTCCGCCGTGTTCGCGCACGGTTTTCTCGGCAGCCTTTACCGCTGTGTTTTCATCATCATGCATATTGAAATACACGATCGGATTGCTGTCCTGGCTGTCAAGCACCCTGATTTTGACTTCTGTTTCACCAATAAGCGCTGTTGATTCAAAATCATCAATACAAAAAGAGATCCTTGGGAATACGCAGATACAGGATAGGATCAATGGGTATACTGCTTTATGCATGTTAATCCACCTCTATGTTAATAACTTAACAGCAATAATGATGATTGTCAATGCCGAAGAATAAGGGTGTTGACTTCATCTCGCCTGCAAAGCTGCTTCTTCGTAAGGAGCCACGAATTCAAATCCCAGCTTTTTGTAGCAGGAAATGGCGTTTTTATTGTCAGCTTTTACATTGAGCCCTATGTGGTCTGTTGCGCGTGTGAGTGATCCGCAAAGTTTTGCTGTGGCCAGAGTGCAATAGCCTTTGCCTCTGTATTCAGGGTGGGTTGTTATGTTGCCCGAAGCAGCGACTTTGTATTTTGGAGAGAAAACATGGATTCCTGCCACGCTGACCCATGCTTTTTCATGCTTTATGCCGTAATATTGTCCTGTTGCCAGCGTCTTCGGATCGAACCAGCATCCGGGATAGCTTTGTTCATAAAGGAGCATCAGGCCATCCAGGTCTTTGGGTTGGATCCGCACAACACCTGATGTGTTGATCTTGGCAGCACAGACTTTGCGTTTTAATGCCATCTTGTTGTGCAGGCCGTATGGTGTTATGCTGAATGATTTTTTAAATACAGCGGCTAGTCCCGGGGCAAGGTGGGCATAGAAGGCTCTTGGAAGCAGATGCATGGCGGAACATGCCAGCTCCGCGAGATAGTCGAAATTCCGCTTATCTGATAAAGCCAAAAGAGCAGGCATCGTGAATCCTGTGTAGATCAGGATCATGGCTTTGATCTCCGACCCTTCTTCCAGCGCGAGCCAAGTCGTGTTATCCCAGAAAAAATCATCCAGGTCTCCTATGCTGTAAATATGAAGATAGGTATTAGCTCTAAGAAACGATTCTATGACTGCTTTGTCGTGCAGGAATATGACTTTTTTCATTATTTTCGGCCTTGCTATTAATTATGATATTAAATGCTCTTAATGAAGATGCTGCTTTCTTCCAGAAATACGGAAATGGCCTGCGCAAAGTGAAGAATAGAGCTATCGGACCCTCTCAGCCTGATCACAATTTTGAGATCATCCGGGATTGGATATGCATGAAGGATGGGGTCAGGCTTTCCGTGACCTATTTTATGCCAAAGTCCTGTAGGGCTGATGAAAAATTCCCTGTTATACTCGAGCTTCTGCCTTATAGAAAGGATGATCTGTCCTATATAAGGGATTACCCGATCTTCAGTTATTTTGCCAGGCGCGGGTATGCTTGCGCAAAGGTGGATATAAGAGGAACAGGGTCATCAGAGGGTGCGCTTCCCGAGAGGGAGTATTCAGACGCGGAACTATCTGATGCTGAAGAAATAATAGACCATCTCTCAAAAGCTTCATGGTCAAATGGCAATGTGGGGATGTTCGGGATATCATGGGGCGGTTTTAATTCCCTGCAAACTGCCATGAGAAGGCCGCCTGCTCTTAAGGCGGTGATCGCTTTACATGCTTCAGATGACCTATATCATGACGACATTCATTTTATTGACGGGATATTCCACATGGATGAGTATCATCTTTCAATACATGGCAGTTCAGGACTTGCGCGTTCCCCGGATTATTCGATCGATGAGGCGTATCTCAGGGAACGCTTTGATCAGCCACCGTGGATCCTTTCTTACCTGAAGAATCAAAAGGACGGAGATTTCTGGAGAAAAGGCTCCGTGCGTTGGAATAAAAGCGCCATAAAAATCCCTGTGTATCTTATCGGAGGCTTGCTTGATGGGTACAGGGATTGTGTGCTGCGCATGAAAGAGAGCTTGAAAGTTCCTGTTAAGGCTGAGATCGGGCCATGGAACCATTCATGGCCTGATAATGGGACGCCGGGACCTAATTATGAATGGCGCGCTCATGCCCTGCGATGGTGGGATCATTGGCTTAAAAACAAGAATACAGGATTACTCAAGGATCAGCGATTAACTGTTTTTGTCCGTCATAGCCATGAGCCTGATCCGGATTTAAAAGTATTGCCCGGGTATTGGGCAAAGCTTGACTGGCCTGTGAAAAACACTAATTGGAAGACTCTCAATCTGAGCAAGAAAAACGCGCTGGTTGAAAAAGGAGCAGTAAAGAACATTGACAGGCTTTTATATGCTCCGGCAGCAGGTATTGAAGCGGGTTACTGGTGGGGTGAAATGACAGGTGATATGCGCGGATTCGACAGGGAAAGCCTGGTCTATGACAGCGCGCTGCTTAAAAAAAGCCTGGCAATAATAGGTTTTCCAAAAATCAGGTTACGGGTTTTAAATAACAGCAGATCAGCGCGTTGGGTCGCGAGGCTGGAGGATGTGCACCCTGACGGGAAAGTGTCTCTGGTGGCAGGAGGAGCGCTGAATGGTTCGCAATATGAATCAGGGTTTCCTTCTAACGCGATGGATCCCGGAAAGTTTTTCAATTTTAACATGGACCTTCATTTCACAACCTGGATCTTCCGGCCCGGACATAAGATCCGTCTTGCGATCTCAAACGGGGCATTCCCCATGCTGTGGCCCATGTCGGGATCGATCACCAGCAAGATTTATTGCGGATCATGCAGTTGGATAAAACTGCCTGTTGCGCCGGCTGATATGAGCGTGTGCCGGGATTTGCCCATGCCCCAGGCAAGAGAGGAGCGGGGAGATGCTGTGCTCAACCATATTGCCTGGCCCAAGAATCGCAAGGTGGCGCAAGACAGCAAGGGCGCGCGTGTTAGCGTAGACTGGGAGGGGGAAAAGGATTTTAATATTGGCGCAAAACGCTATTTAGTGAGCAAGCACATGCGCCACAGCGTGAATAAAAAACAGCCTGCTGACTCGGCTTTCCTGGGGGAGGCCATATATTGCGTGCGCATCGGAAACAGGAGGCTCGAGTTAAGGACAGTAATGGATATACGCTCAGACAAGGAATATTTTAAGGTGATTTTCAGCAGGAAGTTCCTTGAGAATGGGAAAAAGCGTATTGAGCGAAAATGGAAAGAAAAGATTATTCGCGATTTTCAGTAATCTGTTTTTCTTAAAATCTCCTTATGCGATCCATATTAAAGATGCTCGCTGTATTCATTGTACTTGTGATCGTGGTGCTGATAGGCGGGGGTATTTGGGCAAGGATGTGGTGGCAGAAGAACGGGCAAAGGCTCATGACCGAAAGCCGCGAAACAGTCAGGGAAGCAGTGAGGTTCGGAGCGGATTCCACTGAAACAGGATGCGTGACGCAAGTTATGCCGCGCATTGATGTGTGCAATGACGATATATGCCAAATAACCAATACCTTGTTCCTGAGGGTGTGTTTACAGGTATCTGAATATGAAGAGGAGTTTTGCGACGAAGTTCCTGATTTGAATGCTCAAAAAGAAAGCAAGAATTGGGCAGCCCTATACTGTAGAAAGCTCGACCGCACGGGAGACGTGTCTTGCGCGCGCCTTATGCGGGGTGTTCAGCAATATTGCCTCGAATAATAAAGTCCGCAATAACTGATTTAATGGCCGTAAAAATCAAATCAATCCTGTTGTTTGCGCTTTTTGGCGCAGCATTCATATTGAATGTTTCCGTTGCGTGCGCTTTTGAGAACCTTCTCGATAAAGCAAGGGGTTTGAGGAGTCAGAAGAAATTCCCGGAAGCTGTAAGTGTTTACAGGGAGGCTTTGAAGCGCGATCCGGGCCATCTGGCGGTTAAGCGCGAATTGGGACAAACGCTTTCATGGATGGGGGATTATAGGGGAGCGCATGAATTGTTCGATCAGATACTGGCCAAGCATCCGGAAGATCAGGATACCAGGCTGGCAAAGGCCCTTGTTTTAAGCTGGCAGGGTAGCTTTGACAAGGCGATATCGCTTCTGCTGATCGTTGTTAAGGCTGTGCCGGATTATGCGGACGCGCATATCTCATTGGGAAGGATCCATGGTTGGAATAAAAAATACAAGCTCGCGGAGGAACATTACAAGAAAGCATTAAAGCATTCGCCGGGGAACATAGATGCCACCGCGGGACTCGGGAAACTCTACAGATGGAGCGGGCAGCATAAAAAAGGCATATCCATATATAAAAAACTGCTTGAAAAAGATCCGGAATCGATCAAGACAATGACGCACCTGGCTTTTCTGTATCGCGATAAGGGCCAGTATGCCAAGGCTATTGAGCTGCTGGAACGGGTACGCGATAAAGAGCCTCAGAGGGCTGATATCAGGGCTGAGCTCGGCCATCTCTATGCGCGCACGCAAAAGCTTGATAATGCAGTCACTGAGCTTGAGCGGGTCGTTGCAATGCGAAAAGGTGATCTGGACTCATACGTGGCGCTTGGCAGGGTATTGAGTTATCAAAACAAGCTTGATGAGGCTATCTCGCATTACAATAAAGTACTGGACAAGAACCCCCGGCATATCGATGCTTTGACAGGTTTGGCCAGGACTTATGGATACGCCAGACAATGGAAAAAAGCGCGCGAAACCTGGACTCGCGCTCAAGCGCTTGCGCCGCTGAGTCTTGAGGTTAAAGACGGGCTTAAGTGGCTTAACAAGATCAATGCTCCACAGATCGAGTTTCGTTACATGTATTACAATGCCAGGGAAGCGGTTGGCGCGCTTTATCCAAGGACAGATACGCGCTACAGAGGGGCCGAGACGACTTATATCCATAAATTCACGCCTGATCGCTCTATCAGTATCCGCGGCGCCAGGTTTTTTTCAACAGAGACCAATCTCGCAGACGGTGTTATTGTGATGAAATCAGGGCGGACAGAAGCCGGAGCAGGCGCGAATTTTAGGGTGGCGGATAAGTTGACCATGTTCGGTCGTGTAGACGGGATCAAATTCAGCAACAGGCTCAGCTCAGGGACAGGAGGCGTAACAAGAGGAGCGGGTTTCGCGGGCGCGCAATGGGGCCATAAAAAGCATTTTGTGTCCGCTGTGGTGTCAAAAGAGCTTTTTGAGGTCAATACGGATGATGAGAATTTTGCAGTGCATTCGATCCTCAGTGGATCATTATCAGAAGACTATGATATTAATGATTATGTGTCAGTGCTTCTTAGCGGAGGAAAGGATAAAATCACAAGCAGTAATGTGACCCGTTCAGATTTATCAGGACGCTTAAGGCTGCGCATGCCGTTCTGGACGCTGCTCTTATTCGAATACGAGCATAGGTATCGTGACAGGCAGATCGAGAAAAGCGATATAGGGTCAGTGAGTTTTAAGCAGGAATTATGGAGCCCCAAAGCCACTGTTGAATTTGAATATTCATCCGGATATAACAGCTTGAGCAACACGAAAGGCCAGACATATGATGCGTTTTTTTCATGGGCTTTGGGCCATGGATTCCACTATAACCAGGAAATAGCTTATAGAAAGGATGTGACTTTCAAGGGGATAGAGTTAACAGGCCAAAGCTATCTAAGTTTTGTATTCTGAAAATAGGATAAAAATTGACAGGATGATACGTTGATAAGGATAAAACAATATTATTTTTTACCGCTGATATTGCTTTGGTCGTTTGGCGTCATGCATGTGAGCGCTCAAGAGAATAAATCCAAAGGTGATATCGCGCTTGAGTCCCGCGAGTTCTTATATGAGGGTAAAGGCTATGGGCTTGATTTTATATGTTTCGGCCAGTCATTCTTAAAAGACGGCAAACTGCTTGAGAAAGTCGAATTCCTGTGGAACAGGAATTTTAAGGGGATCGCTGTTAGAAAGATGCTCAAGGTGTTCATTCTTTGGTCCGGAGAGGTCAAGGAATTCGACAAACAGGTCAAAAGGATATTCCTCACGGCAGGAGGGAGATCCAAAGAGGTTCAGGCCGGTTATTTTAAATGGCAGAGATCAACCGGATATGTTTATACGGCCGCTGCGGATGTAACATCATTCATTAAGGGTAATTCCAATATCATCGCTGTTTCCGGGCTGCGTTCGGATGCCATGGAAAACAAGACATATTCTGTCGGTGGGTTCGCTTTTGTTGTTGTGTTCGATACATCTGAAGAAAAAAAGTTTTTAGTGCGGGTTATGCCCGGGCCGTGGCTGCTTTCTCCGGGCGAGAGGCATTACTTAAAGCTTGCGGCAGGCAAGAGTTCGATCAAGCTCGATAAGCTCGGCATAATCGGCGGCCATGGGATCAAAGGCAACGCGGGCGGGAACCTTCTTAATAATCGCGCGATCACAGGAGGCGATGACTGGAGCGGATCAAGCGGAGAAAAGTGGGATGTGAATATGCATATGAATCTTAAAGGCGCGAAAAGCCGCGAATGGACCTTGACTTTTGACCCGTTGCTTGAATGGATTTTCCCGGCTGGTATTATTACAAAATACCTGTTACACTAGGAAATAACGTTAATTTTAAAGAGGTGCGCAAAATGAAATATCTTGTATTTGTGATTTTTTGGTGCTGTTTATTGGTCCCGGGAGTATTTCTTGAGGCTGGCAGCAGCAGAACAGATAAGGGCCTTGGATTTTCCTTCTCAGATATAAAGAAAAAAGCTGTTTCTCTTGTGCGGCAAGAGCAGCCTATACTGCTTGCCAAGAAAGACAAGGAAAAGAAAGATAAAAAAGAAAAGAAAGATAAAAAGACGCCGCCTACTGTACCTGAACTGCCGGCTCTTGCCCTGTTTGCCATAGGGCTGGGAGCATTTGCTCTTGTGGCTGTGGTAATCAGGAAATTCAAGACTGAAAAAGGGTAACTGTATATTTATATTCTGATAATAATGCTATGACAGGGTTGCCTTGCCTCGCCTACGCGTGATCCTGAGGAGATCCTCAAGCCTGATGCTGTGGACAGCATCCGCAGCCTGGATCGCCTTATTCGCTCCAACACTTTGGTGGCTTGTGATCTCATGGGTATCGAGTTCTTATTATTCGCACGGATTGCTCGGGCTTGCATTGGCGGGCATTGTGGGATATTGGCGGCATAGGAATAATGATGTTGATCCATGGGACATCCATATCGGCTTTGTCATTGCGGCAGGAGCGCTTTTTGCGCTGGCAGGATTTTTTACAGGCTTGAATGCTTTTAAAGCCTGGGGCTCGTATATCCTGCTTTGGTGCATTATCGCGCGTTTTATCGACCGGGACCTGGCTGCGGTTTTTACGCCTGCTCTCGTGATCATCAGCATATTAACGCCTTTGCCTTTTGTGGCTTATATATTATCTTGGCTGCAGCTTTTTACTGCGCAATGGGCCGTGTATCTGATAAAGCAGGCATTCTGCTTGTCAGTCGCTATGGAAGGACCGCTGTTGAGCTTTGCAAATGGAACGCAATTGCTTGTGGGCGCCAGTTGCAGTGGCTTTAAAAGCGTGATAGTGCTTCTTGCTTTGTCAGTCTCATATACGCAGTTGGCGCCGCGTTCATACCTGGTGTTTTTTGGCTTGCCATTGGCTTCAGTACTGGTGGCGTTGTTGAGCAATGCCGCCAGAGTGTGTTTGATGCTCAGGGCCGCGGCGTTTGAAGGCCAGGAAGCGGCTTTATGGTTTTGGGATATAACAGCGGGAATCGTATTTTTTACCAGCGGACTAGTTGTCCTTGGGGTGATAGGATGGATATTGACAAAATTATCAAGACAGCCTGCATAGGCATATCAGCATTGTTTCTTGTGCATATAAGCTGCAGCGCTCTTTATGCGCGCTTCAGGTATGCGACTGATACAAACCAATATTACTTCACTTCTCATGAAGGAAAGTTCTCAGCCAAAACAGATTTCTTTTATAAAGACAATATGAGCAAATTGCCCATGAATCTCGGTGCCTGGGAAGGCTCTGATATCGCGACAGAGGATAAGCTGCCGCTTTTTTTCAGATCATATGAGAACAAAAAAACAGATGGGTATTTGTATTTACTCGTGGTGTTTGGGCGCGAAGAAAGCAAGTTCCATACAGCGGAAGTGTGTTATATAAATGACGGATGGAAACTCGATCGCCGCGAATATACCACGTTAAAGGTGAATGGAGAGCCTTTGGGAATAAGATTGACAAGCGCCAAGCTCGATAATAGCGAGCACTTGATCGCTTACTGGTATATGTGGCCAAAAAGCAGGAGAAGGATCACGGATGGATGCATGTTGATGCGGCTATCCATTGAAGTGTATGACAATGATTACGAGGCAGCCGGCAATGAACTGATGAATTTTATCAAGGAATTAAGCCGTGCTGATTTTGGAACTTTACCCAAAGAGCTTGCGCCTCCGCCAAAGCCGAACTTAAGCGCATGGACTGCTGCGATCAAAAAAAGTCCTGAAAAACATCTGCTTGATCTAAAGGCCCAGCATATCAGGGTATCAGCTTTGAACTGGCTTAAAGAACAGATAGTTCCGAATCGTATTGTAAGAAGGCCTGCTTATGACAGGCGCAATCTGCTTATAAGCTACCGCATCGGGCCTGAGGTTCCGGCGTATGAATATGTATTCTCAAAGTCAGCTATTTATGATAATGCTCTGGCTGTTATCGCGTTCACCATGGTTGGGGATTATCACAGAGCATCACTTATCATTGATGCGCTGGAGAGATTGATCAAACCTGACGGGGACCTGTATTTTACTTTTAATACTCATAACAGCTGGCCTAATCCCAAAGATGAAGAGGGTACAATCATACGAAGCGGGGCTTCAGCATGGATGGGCTACGCGATAGTGTATTATCTGGCGACCAGATTACTTGAAGACAAGGACTTCCTGGTCAAGGATGTTGACGCAAGAAGGTATCTTGCTCTGGCGCAGAGGATCGCGAACAGGCAGTTAAGCAGGATCGTAAAAAAAGAGGATGACCCGAGAAAGGATCTGATCACAGGGGGTTGGGGTTCATATAAATTAAAGCGCAAGGAAGGCAAGGTTGTTGAAGAATTCGAGTCCGGGGAGATAGCATGGGCAAGTGTTGAGCATAATATTGATTTTTATTTTTTCCTGCGCGACCTGGGGCGTTTGACCAATAATGAGTTTTACAAAAAGAAGGCTGACAAGATCGCTGATGCCTTGCTTAAAGCAGCATGGCATCAGGAAAAAGAGCAGTTTGGGCGCGGAGTTCTTGCTATCGGCCGCGACACTTATGAGGCTTTGGATTGCGCTTCCTGGGGAGCTTCCCTGCTTGCTGCTGTGGGCGAAAAAGACAAATCACTATCAGCGCTTAAAGCCACTGATCGGTATTTGAGCAAGGATGGCGGGGTAACAGGATACAAGCCATATGCAAGCGGCATGATATATGAATCAAGGCCGATAAACAAGTTTTATTTTTCCGACTACAAATCAGGATTGTGGGAGAACTATGAGATGGTGTGGCCCGAGGGGACTCTCGGTGTTGCCATGGCATATGTCAGGCATGGCGATATTGATAAAGCCCAGAAGATTTTAACCCAAATGGCAGGACTGCAGGATGAGCATGGCGGAATACTTTATTCCACGCAGCATTTGGAATTCCAATTCTCGCCCTCCCCGTCTGTAGCTTCCACAGCATGGGCAGTGATGGCAGCTGAAATGATCGAAGATCCTGTTGCGCGCGCGCTTTTCTGGGGACTGTGAAAAAAATTCTTAATTTTAAATTTTTGATTCTTAATTATTGTCTGCTAGCGCCGGGTAAGGGGAATCCAAGATGCGAAGAAACATAGAGATAAAAGCCAGGGCAAATGATTGGAATGCCCAGATAAAAAAAGCCAAAGTCCTTACCAAGAGATCAGAACGAATAATCCAGGAAGACACATTCTTTAAGTGCAAGCATGGTCATCTGAAATTGCGCATTGAGCATGTAAAGCATGGTTATCTTATCTTCTATAGCAGAAGCAATAAAGTGGGCCCTAAATTTTCCGGGTATGAAATCTATCCTGTGAGAGATCCTTTGATCCTGAGGAAAGCCCTTGCTGCTGCTTTCGGGGAAAAAGGAACGATCAGGAAAAAGCGGATCGTATACCATGTCGGACAGACGCGGATCCATTTTGACGAGGTCAAGGGGTTGGGCAGATTCATTGAGATCGAAGTGGTTCTTAAACCCAATCAGTCCCAAGCCCAGGGTCGTAGAATAGCCGGAAAGCTCATTAAAGCGTTGGGTATAAATAAAAAGGATATGATTAGCTGCTCCTATGTGGACATGGTAGTGAGCTGACGGCTGTTTCTAGTGTTAGCTTTTCGTGATTATCGCGCTGGCCATGGAAACCGCGCCGCCCATCGGGTCAGCTGCCTGGCCATAAGCTAAAACTTTTCCCTGTGCTGCCTTGTTGTTATTCAAAGCCTTGATCAACCGTATGGAAGTGTATAAGGCTGATAAACCGCAGACCCTGCGCCAGTGTTGGTCTTTTGCAGCTGAGAGATAGAATTCATCAGGCTCAAGGCGTGTTACGTGATCCATGGATTTTCTGTCTTCTGCCTCGATTTTGGCTATTTTATCCTGTACACCTTGCGCCTGGTCCCCGAATCTTGGGCCAACATGGGCCAAATCCACTGCTGCCAATACCATTATGTTTTGGCCAGCTTGAGTCCTTTTTTCCAGGATAGCGCTTATTTTCTTGATAGCGCCTTCCACTGTTGGAACAGTTGACGGGGATTTATCAGGGCAGAAGCGTTCAAAAGCAGAGCAGAGGATAGGAACCCATTTTGGGGCTTTATCTTTCCATAAAAATTTTAACCAGAGCGCCTGAAGTTCAAGGGAATGTTCCTGGCGATGGGTCCATTCGTCGTCTTTTGGGTCATACCAAAGGGTCTTTTCTATCTCCGCGTAAAGCTCCTGATCTGTTTCCATGGGGCCAAACGGGGTTTCATAGGATTTCGTGGTCATAGCCCATGGAGAATTAGGGGCAGTGTGCGCCACGCCGAGCGCGATGATCGTATCAGGCGGTTTATATTCGCTGAGCGCCTGATAAGCCCAGGCATATACAGGACCTCCACGGCTAATATCGATATGCGGACTGATCAAGCCAAGGGGCGCTTTATCATGGATCGCCTTTTCCGCAAGGGGTTTTTTTGGACCCTTAGGGTCCTGAAGGAATTTACCCATGTAGCTTGAGAGTTCGATCGTGTTCTCGGGATACATTATGCCCTTTAGCATTGCCTTGCGGGTCGAGCCTGCCATGAAATCTTCCAGGATCTTTTTACGCTTTGCCTGGACCTTCGGTGTTTCAAGGAGTTGAAGATCATCAAGGTCCTTGACCAGTTTTTTTATCTCAGCATCTCCCAGGATGTTGCCGGTATGCTTGGTGAAAAGCGAGCGGATCTCCGTGGCTGTCGCAGTTCCTGTTAGAAGAGATGCGATAAGTATGCTTCCGGCTGACATGACAACAGGCTTGGCGCATATGCCTTCCATGTCCTGGATCATGAACATTGGTTTTCCCTCATGCTGTATAGGCATGACCTCAAGATTGCGTCTTAAGGCGGGAAGCGCGCGATCTGTTGCTGAATCCTTGTTCGGTTCCATTGCTTGTATTCTATCAGTTACCGGGTAAGAGTCAAAATTATAAGGCTTTAGCTTTTTTGCTTTGCCTGAAATGGTCGCGCAGCATCATAACGAGCCCTTCCGTGGCTTTTTGCGGCACTTCCTCCCCGTCCCAATTTATGGAAAAATGCGTGCTTTTCTGCGTGGGTTTGACATAGGTTTCATACATAGGCAGAACCGTGTTTAATATCTGATGCTTCGCTCCTTCGATATCACGGCCTCTTTCCTCGACATCCCTTTGAACCCTTCGCAAGACCCCAGTGGCCAATCCTGTTGAAACGAATATCTTCAAGTCATATTGAGACAGGAGCTTGGGGAAATAGAGAGCGTATAATCCTTCAACCACGATGAAGCTTGTGGGATGGCGCGTTACTATTTCCTTTTGTCTTGTGTGAAGCTTGAAGTCATAAAGGGGCTGTTCTATGTTTTTACCTGAGCGCAAGGCTTTTATGTGGTCATATGCCATATCAGAATCGATCGCATTGGGATGGTCGAAATTATAGACTTGCCTTTTTTCGAATGTCAGGTGGTCAAGGGGCCTGTAGTAATTGTCAAGCGAGATGATCTGGCCCTCGATGCCTACTTTGGAACATGCCCTGCAGATCTTATCCGCGAATGTTGTTTTGCCTGATCCTGAGCCGCCGGCTATGCCGATAAGGAAAGTCTCGCTTTTGGATCTTGTCATATTACTGTGAATAAATATCAAAGCATTTTTTGCTGCCAGGTCCATGGATATCTTAGCGCCCGGGGCATGATATCAAAAGTGGATAAGTGATAATATTGTATTGACTTAGGCAAAAAAGGACTTTAAGCATATGCTCAGAGCGTTTCTCAAGATATTCAATACCACGCGCAAACAAAAAAGATCACTCAAGCCTTCTAATATGAGGCAGTCCCCGAGGATATTGATGGCTGTTAAATGCGTTGTGTATGACCATGCGAAACTCCACATAAGAAAAGAATCTCTTACAAGGGACATGTCTTTTCATGGGCTTTGCCTGGAGACTGATTTTCCCGTGGACATGAAAGATGAATTTGCCCTGTATTTTGCAATCGGCGACAGGGAATTCTGGGATGTTCGCGCTGACGTTACATGGGCAGTGAATCATAAAAAAGGAAGCCGCTGCGGCCTGTGCTTTGATTCAGCAACAGCGCCCAAGATCAAGACAGCTCTTCTGGAGCTTCTGGAAAATACGAAGATCGAGCAGATCAAAAAGGGGGAGTCGTGAGAAGTCTTATTATCGTGATGATGTGCGTTTGCAGTGCGAACTTGGAGCTGAAGGCTGCCCAAGATGGCGTGGAGCTTACGGTCTATAACCGTGACTTAGGACTGGTCAGGATCAAAAAGGAGCTTAAACTTAAAAAAGGCGTGAGTGATATCGATTTTAACGATGTTGCGGCCCGCATAGATCCTACAAGTGTTCATTTTAAATCCATGACAGATCCCAATGGCGTGAGCGTGCTAGAGCAGAATTTCGAGTACGACCTAATAAGCCAGGATAAGATGCTGCAGAAATATATAGATAAGGAAGTGGTGCTTGAAAGATATTACGGAGAGGGCATGGAGAAAAAGGAGGCGCTTAAGGGTATTCTCTTGTCAACAAAAGGGGGCAAGATCGTCAAAATAAAGGATCAGATATATATAAATCCTCCCGGACACTTTATCCTGCCAAAATTGCCTAAGGGCCTTATCACAAAGCCCACACTTGCATGGAAATTAAATTCAAGAACAGGCGGAGTTCATTTATCAGAGCTCACATATCTTACGCATGGCATAAATTGGAAAGCTGATTACGTGCTTGTGACAAACAAGGATGACAGCAGGATCGATCTAACAGGCTGGGTGACAATTGACAACCGCTCCGGCGCTACTTACCTCCAGGCAAAGCTCAAACTTGTTGCGGGAGATGTTAATCAGGTAAGGCGTGCATTCGGCGGTATGCGAAGCAAGAGCTTAGCCATGGAGGATATGGTGGAAGCGGAGGCTCCGGGATTCAAGGAAAAAGCATTCTTTGAGTATCATCTTTACACTCTCGGGCGTCCGTCTGATGTGAAGGATAATCAAACAAAGCAGATCGAGCTTGTCGCGGCCAGTGATGTGCCGGTTAAGAAGCTCTTTATCTACGACGGGGTCCGGGGCGTTCAATCGCGCTATTATGAAAGCTATAGGACTCAATCATCATACGGAGCCAAGGGTAATAAGAAGATCGAGGTAATCCTGGAATTCAAGAATTCAAAGGACAATAACCTGGGTATGCCGCTTCCTGTGGGTAAAATGAGGGTTTATAAAACAGATCCTGATGATGATACTTTACAGTTCATAGGAGAGGACTCGATCGATCATACCCCAAAAGATGAGGAAATTAAGATCAAGCTTGGAAACGCGTTCGATGTGGTCGGCGAGAGGAAACAAACATCATTTAAGATCAATCGCAATGTCCGGGGGGTTCCAAAGGAAGTTCTTGAGAAGTTCAGGATAGAGCTCAGGAATCACAAGGAGACCCCTGTCACCGTGCGCGTGGTGGAACATCTCTATAGATGGAGCAATTGGAAGATAATCGAGCCTTCGCAAAAATATAGGAAGAAGGATTCAAGGACCATAGAGTTCGATGTCGCTGTGCCAAAGGACGGAAAGCGGGTTCTCTTCTATACTGTGAAATACAGCTGGTAATAAAGACGGGCTGATGGCTGAATGCTGAGGGGTGAAATGGCGAGAGATGGCCTTTTTGGTAGTCGCATACTTTAGCATGCGTCTTATGTAAAGAATTCCATTTTAAGAGGAACGCACGCTGAAGACCTGCGGTTACCGGAGAGAGTCTCCCTATTCGCTCTGAGTTATTAGCGTAAATTCGCGTATTTTTATTATTCGCGGTAATTCGCGTTGAACCCATAAAAATTCCGTATTATATAGGGAACATGCATACGCACATACCTGCCAAAAAAGACGTAATCTCGATCAGTGATTTTTCCAAACAGGATATCATCCATGTCCTCGCGATCGCTGAGAAGATGGAGCAAAAATCCAGGACAGAGCTGCTTAAGGGCAATATCCTGGCATCTCTTTTCTTTGAGCCGAGCACCAGGACAAGATT
>JBHPMF010000059.1:0-15199 GCA_042563375.1 Elusimicrobiota bacterium
TTTGGAAATTATATTCAAAGCTTCCTGAGCTGTATCAGCAAAATGAAACAAGCTCAGGTCTCCCGCTGAGATCACGCCCGAATCAACCAGATACTGGAAATTAACGGTATTTTCCCAGAATTCCCGCCCAAAAAGCACTACCGGGAAATTCGCGATCTTTTGCGTTTGTATCAGCGTCAAGGACTCAAACGTCTCATCGAGCGTGCCAAAACCTCCCGGAAACGCGATCAAGGCCTTGGCGCGCATCAGGAAATGCATCTTACGGATCGCGAAATACCGGAACTGAAAGCACAGATCAGGTGTAACATACGAATTTGGATATTGCTCGAATGGAAGCGTGATATTGAGCCCTATTGATTTCCCCCCTGCATCATGCGCTCCGCGATTTGCAGCCTCCATTATTCCAGGGCCGCCTCCCGTAACGACAGAGATGCCCTTAGGGCCGAATTTTTTGGATATCAGATAAGCAAGCTTGCGCGCCTCATTGTAATACTTTGACATCGTAACGAGTGATTTCGCTTTTTCAAGCTCATATATGAGCTTTTTGTTGTTGGGCGCTTTGCGCAATTGCTTTTCAATTTTTTTAAATTGCTTTAAGCTGTCCTCTCTTGAGTGGATCCTCGCGCTCCCAAAAGCCACGATCGTGGCCTTGATATTATGATTTTCCAGGATCATCTCGGGTTTTAAAAGCTCAAGTTGGAGCCTCACCGGCCGCAAATCATCACTTGCCAAAAAATCGATGTCTTCATACGCCATCTTATACGAAGGCGAATCCATGATCTTCATCAGTTTTTTATGTGTGTGTTTCCTAATCATTATTACCCCTCTGTCTTTTTTATAAATTTACACAAGCCGCCGCAAGGAAAACGTGCTGATGGATCTGCCTGCCCTATCATGCTGAATTCAGTTCAGCATCTCTTTGCGGTCCCTGCTTCTCACGTCTCGCGTCTTACGTCTCACGCTTATAGCTATATTTTCTCAAATCCCTTGGCGCAACTGTACACTGTGCCCGTATCCGGACTATACCAATATCTCTTGCCAAAGGGGTCTGTCAGATACCCCCTCTCTCCCCTGTGGAATCCTTCCATATCAAGATACACTTTCTCAATATTTGTTCCCGGCATCCTCCATGTCTCATCAAAAAGCTTTTCAATGGCAAGAGGAAACATGCCCTTATTCTGATGATACAGATCAAGGCCCAGCCTTAACAGCTTGAGCTCAAGCACAAGTAATTCTCTTTTTCTTTTGCGCCAAAAATATCTGCTCAACAAGACAACGCCGATGATCGTGCCCGCTGTTGCGCTCAATACTGTGATCAGTATCCATACCGGGATATTCTTCAGTTCTTCGATCTGGGCGCGGGTGAAATACACCTCAGCTCTTCTGCGGTCGCCTTTTCCGAGATAAGCCCTGCCGATGCCTTTCAATGACACCATGTCGCCGGAATTTATCTCTAAAGCCCTTTTGAAATACTCAACGCTTCTGTTAAAATCATTGTTCCAAAGAGCAAGCGACCCCAAGCCCTGATGAGCTTCATGGCAATCAGGCTTTTTGGCGATAATACCCAGATACAGATTCCGAGCCTCCTCGTGCGCCCCTTTCCAGGCATAGACCTTGGCAATACCCACTTCAGCCTCGATATAAACAGGTTCTTTCTCGATCACTTGCGCATATACATCCACTGCCTCGTCATATCTTTCATCCCACGCAAGATAATTGCCGAGCCTATAGAGAGCATCAAGGTCCGTTGGATCGGATTTTACGATAGCCCGATGAGCCTTGATCTCGGAATCATACTCTCCGGCAACAGAAAAGGCGGCTGAGGTTACCAAGGCAGCTAAGGTTACCAAGGTAACAGAAACAGAACGCAGGCTAAAGCCCATCCCTGCTAAATTCATTTTCTTCCTCGTAGGGGAGGGTCTTGCGCCCTCCCATAAAGGCATCCTATTTTTCCATGAAGACGAGAGGGGGCAAGCCCCTCCCCTATTTCCCATTCGCATGTCTTTATTAGCGTCCATTCGTGTATTCTTATTAGCGTTAATTCGCGTATCTTCAAGAGAATTCTTCTCTTTCGAACTTCTCCCAACTCTGTTTTTTCAGCAGATAATCAATAAACCCTCTTGCCTGATAGAAAAGCTGGAGCTGGCGATAACCCAGCATTGAAAAAATAGCATAAAACATGAGCCTAAACACGCTCATTACGCCGGAATACCTAAAAAGCGAGGTTCCGCGCGCGGATTCGAGTTTCCCCTCGCTCCAGAGCCCCAGCAAAACCGCGAACAGATTCAAAAACATCCCATACACGATCGACACTGTCAGGAAAAGCAGAAAAACCTCCGTGTGAAGCATGCCTGAAAAATAAAGCACAGGCACAAGCGCGTATCCCGTGAGCTCGATCAGCGGTCCAAGAAACTCAAATAAGAACTGGTAGGGCATAGCGAACATCCCGACCTGTCTGTATTTTGGATTAAAGAGCATTACTTTATGATAACTGAGCACTTGGGCTAATCCTCTATACCATCTGTTCCTCTGCCTTCCAAAATGACTTATCTTCTCGGGCACTTGCGACCATGCTATCGGGTACGGAAGGAAAAGTACGTTCTCATTTATATCCCTCTCAAGCACATACCTGTATATGCGCACAATGATCTCCATGTCTTCGCAAACAGTTTCCTGCCCGCAGCAATATTCCAAAGCCACCCTTGAATCAAGGTTTTTCGTCAGGAATCCTCCGACCTGAAAAACCCTGTCACGCTTGAGCACCACAAAAACCCCTGAAAGTATAAGAAGGGAATTAAGAGCTGCCAGGGCTGTGCGGCCGGCAGTGAATGAACGTATATATTCCACTGCCTGGAACATGGCCAATGGACTTGAGGGCAGATCCGTTTTTACCACACGGCCGGACCTTATTTTACAGCCATTGGCTATTGCGATCTGTCCGCCGCATGCGAATATCTCATCAGGATTCTGCACAACAGGCTGCATCAGCTCAAGCAGGGCTCTTCTGTCAAGGATCGAATCAGCATCCAGACAGCAGATGAACGTGCAGGTGGACGCGTTCACTCCGGCATTGATGGCATCGGCCTTGCCGTTGTTTTCCTTGTCGATCAGCACGATCCTCTTTAATCCGCTCCCCCACCATTCCCTTTTTTCCTCCCCCCTGGCGGGGGAGGCAAGATGGGGGGGCTCAGAGGAATCCTCTTTCGGCGCTTCGTAGAATCCGCGGATCCTCGCAGTAGGGATCGCCTGCGAATACCCCACATCTTTCCTGATGAATCCGAATTGAGACACAAGCTTTTTAAATGTATTATCCACAGACCCGTCATTCACGATGATGAGTTCGTAGTTCGGATATTCTAGATTCGCGAACGACAGCGCGCTCTGCACTATTGTCTGCCCTTCATTGAACGCGGGTACGATAAGCGAGACTGACGGGGTTGCTCCGGATTTATATATCTCATCAAAGCTGACGAATGTTTTAAGCCTGAGGAAAAACCTTACCCTGACAAAAGCCACGAGCAGCAGGAAAAAATTGATCGAGTTGTAAGCGAGGAAATAGGCAATGATGAACGCTTCCCAGATCTGGATTAATGTTTCCAATCTAACTAATTCTATCATTCCCGCGTAGGCGGGAATCCAGCACCGCTATTTTTAGGCTTCTCCTTTTAAGATCAGAGAAGACCTATATCGAAATAGTGGATCTGGATCCCCGCCTACGCGGGGATGACAGATAACACGATCTATATCTTAAGCTGGCTCCATTTCACCGCCAGCCGCACTTCTTCCGTTGAATCATCCGCCAAAGCATTGATCGCGTCCTTGATCTTCGGATCCTGCGATATTGAGAGCGCCCTTATTGCCTGCGCCCTGACCTCGCTTGACGGGTCCTGCAGGCACGATACTATCTCATGGAGAAAACGCTTGGAAGCAAGGCTTGTTATGAATTCCAGAGCTTCCCTTCTTCTTGAGCTTAAACGCTCGCTCTTTGCAGCCTCTACAAGTCCTGCGATCATGTTCTCTGTTTCAAGCCAGGCTGTCAGCTCATTTCTCGATCTCTCGTCAATATCTCCCACCAAACTCTTTATCTCATCACCCAGGCCCTCAAAACCAAGCCTGAACAGCGATACAATACTCGCGGCCTTAACGCTTACATTCTCGTCTTTGGCGAGCTTTTTAAGGATTTCCCCTGCCTTCTCCCTGTATGCAGCCGCTGATTTGCCTAAAAGCCAGGCAAGGGCCTGGCGAACCTTGAATGAGGGATCCTCAGCTCTCTGCGCTACCACATCAAGTACTTTTGAATTTATATTCCCTGAAAAACTTTTCACAGCTGCCAGACGCATTGCCTCGCTTGGATCGCCTAGATACACTGACACCTCGTCAAGCGCGAGCGATCCTGATAATGCTGCCAGCTCCATGCTCAATGCCCGGACTTGGGCGTCATTATGCTTGAGGAATTTCAGGAACATCCCCGCTGTTTTTGGATCATTTATCTTTGCGAGGGTCGATAAAAGGCCCAGGATCCTTGTTTTCTTTGTTGCGCAATTCAAAGCTCCTTCAAGCGGGCTCCAATGGCCGTTGAACAAACGCGCGAGCAGCTGGCTTACAATTTCGCGCAGGTTATCATTATTGGTATCAAGCAGTGGGATGATAAGTTCCCTTGCTGCGGTGAGCTCCTCAATACTCAAGCTGTCAAGTACTGTGATAAGAGCCTCTTTCACGAATTCGCTTGGATCATTTATCGCTCTGGAAAGCGTTTCAATCAGTTCTTTGCCTTTAAGCGCCGGGCATACCGCTAAAAACGCTTTTGCCCTTACTTTTGGATCAGGATCCTTGATAAACGCTGTCTGTAAAGCGCTCATGGATCTGGGTATATTGAAATACGACAGAGCGTTCACAGCCCTTATGCGGTCAGTGCTGTTACGGCTTGTAAGCAGGATACGCTCATAATGCCCTGCTGCCTCTTCATCATTCATGCGTGAACCCCAGAATACCCGCTGATCGATTGAGATAGCATTGAAAAATCTGGTTTGAGCCTTGGCTGAAAGTGTTTTTATCAGACCCTTCAGATGTTTTACTGTGTCTTCTTCCTTCAAGAGCTTTAAACACTCCTTAAAGCTCTTTTCGTCCCCTAAAAGCGTCAAGGATATGACTGCCGCGACTTTCGAACCCTGGTCGCTCTCTTTCTGCGACCAGTCAATGATCCTTGTTTTAGCCTCAAGCGCGCATGTTAAATCATCACTGTTAATGAGCTTGCCCGCAAGGGAAGCTATGGCTAAAGCCGCTCTCTTGCGCACAAATCCATCCGGGTCGCCGAGCATTGCAAAAAGTTTTGCGCAAGCCTGAGGATCTTCGCTCTTGCCTATGGCATTGACCACCGCGGCCCTTACCCTTTCGTTCGGATCGGATAAATATGCTTCAAGGCAGGGCACGATAGCGGGCATCGCGAAAAGCCCTAGTCCGCCGCAAGCAGCAGCCCGCACTAAATGATCACTGTCCTCGATCAGATCATAAAGGAATTTAAGCCCCTTCTCATCCTTGATCAATCCCAGGGTCCACGCTATTCCCGCGCGTGCCTTGGGATGCTCAAGATTCACCAGAGTATCCATGATCTTAAAGATCTCTTCCTTATCGATCATGGTGATGGCCCGCGCGATATCATCACGGAAACTCTCATCAGCTTTTTCAAAAGCGCGCGCCAAAGCTATCACTGTTTGCGGGTCTTTGTAATTTCCAAGGCTTGTTGCCGCAGCCACCCGCACATTATGCGAGGGGTCATTAAGGATATTGAGCAGGACATTAACCACTTCCTGATCCAGATTTGCTTCAAAAGCTTCCTTGCTTCTCTTGCCGAGAGCCTTGCAGGCTAATTCACGCACTTCTTCGATCGCATCCTTCAGGCAGTTCTTTAAAGGCTCGATAACAGCAGACTCCTTTGTATCCGATAAAAACCTGATCGCCTCAACGCGCACAGACTGATCAGGATCCCGCGCTAACATCGCAATATCAGGCACAAGAAATGATTTTGCCTTGTCGCTCAAGCGGCTTAATTCTTTTAAAAGCAGTTCTCTTTGAGGACCCTTTTCCTTGATTATCCCCACGATCACAGGGAATGCCTGCCTGTCCCCCAAAGACACAAGAGCCCGCGCAGCAGAAACCCGCACATTCCAATCCGGATCTTTCTGCACAACCGACAAAAGCGCTTCCAGGCCTCTTGGATGTCCTGCGGTGTTTAATAATTCGCATATTTTTATGCGCACCAAAGCATTCGGATGCTCAAGAGATTTGATTATCGTCTCAACGACTCCTGCGCCTGATATCTTTAAAAGAAGTTCCCAGGCTTCGCTCGATGCCTCCTTTGACTGGGAAGCCAGATTCTCGATCGCATCATTGACCAGGCCCATCCTTTCCAAAGCGCTCGCAGCCTGCGCTTTAGCCTGATCCTCACCGCGGCTTAATACCCGCATAAAAACCGGCAGAGCCTTGCGCCCCATTGTTTCAAGAGCTTCCCGCGCTTTTGATCTCGCTCCATATTCCATGTCTGAAAGCGCTCTTTCAAGAGCATCTATCGCCATCTCATCAGCTAATGCTCCAAGAGCCTGAGCTGCTTTCTCTCTCACTGAAGGAGCAGGGTCCCCTAAAAGCACGTCTCTGAGTTTTATCGCTGCCCTTGAGTCATTGATCTGCCCTAGAGCGGAGCACGCTGCTTCGCGGACCTTCTCCCTCCTGTCGCTTAAAAGCTCAATAAGAGCAAGGGTCGCGTCATTGCTTTTAAGCGAACCCAGGATGCTCGCTGTCCAATAAAGCTTGAATTCAGAATCAGCGGTTTTAAGCGTTTTGATGAGATCCTCTGCAGCAGAGGACCCGAACTGGATCAAAATATCAGCTAAAGGCTGGCCTGTTGCCGGACCCGAAGAACCCAGAGCATCGATCAAAGGAGCTATTGCTCTTGGGTCCTGCATCTTTGCAAGGGATTTCATCACCACATTCTTGACCTCAGGCATTTCCTTTTGGTCCTGCAGCACAGCGATCAGGGGCAAGACAGCCCTCGGGTGCCCTATAATCCCCAGCTTTTCAGCTGCTTCAGCTCTTTCGATCCAGGATCTCGCCTGATACAGATTCTCGATATGGGTCTCGATAAAACCAAGATAATCATACAGAGTAAGGAGTTTGGGATATTTTTGATCGCTCGCAGCCAGCATGAAATCAAGGGCCTGCCTCAATGTCTCCTTGGAATATTGCTTGTTAAGATCAAAGGAAAACCCGAGTATCTGGTCATCGCCCATATCCAGAACGCGTTCCAGTGTGCGCTCGCATCTTTTTCGCTTCTGGAGTATCATCCAAAGCTTGATCTTGCGCAAAGTCTCCCTTGACATGACCAGCGCGAGGCTCAGCACAATAAGAACGCCCAGTCCGATGATCGCCCACTTAAGAATGATGGTCATAAAACCTTATATCTGTCATCCCCGCGGATGCATGCTTCTATACTTATAAAGACGCTTGTGCCCGCAGGGTGCGGGGATCCAGATCCTTAATTCAAATAAAGATTCTTCTCTGCCGGAAAAGAACCTACATAAAACAGCGGCTCTGGATTCCAGCTTTCGCTGGAATGACAGAATATATATCAATTCCGCCACTTAGTGCCTTAGTGTCTTTTCTATTATTCACATTTTCTTCTTAATAGTTTAACCGTTAAACCCTCTCTATTCCACAAGAATTTCCCATTTTCAGGGACGTAGGTGAAAAAGTGAATTTTTGGAAAAATTCACTTTTTCACCTACGTCCCTGATCCGCCATAACATTTAGCCCCAAGTTTTCTAATGTCGCTTGAAAAAATAAAGCTTATCTGATATATACTGTATATGGGGTTATGCAAGGAGGAAGTCGAAATGAGAAAATTGGGCTCGATTGTATTTGCGGTAAGCATTCTCGCGCTGATCATGACACTGTGCCGCACGGTCAAAGTGAACGCTGAGAAAGCAAAAGCAAAAGTTGGTGTTGTAAAAGTTGGTGTTGCAAAAGGCGAGAAAGGCGGCAAAAAAGGCGGATATTATTTTCCAAAGCCGGAATATGCGAAATTCAACAGCAGGGAAGATTCGCGGAGAAATATCAGAGCGTTTAACCAGCAAATGAATGACCAATGGCATAATTCCGAGTGGATATGGCAGCAGGTCAAGAACACCGGCGAGGAAGGTGAATGGACTGCCAAGTATTACAGGCGGACGCAAGACGCTGAATTAAAAGGGTTTGAGCAAGCATCATGGAGCAAGAAACCCTCACTGAAAAAGAAAAACGAAAAAGAAAACAAAAAGAAAAAATCATCAACACTCCAACAGAGCAAAAAACAATCGGAAAAGAAAAAGTATGTTAAAGGCGGAAAATGCAAAAAGGTCGCGTTCAAAAGGATGCCTAAGCCGAAGATGCCCGAAGGCACGCGCATCATAACCAAAAATAGGGCACTCAATTATGTGGACAAGTTCAATGCCGTGAAGAAAAGACAGCATCACGCGCTCAACAAGCTGCTTGAATGGGTCGACAGCGAAGGATGCATGGATGTCATCGTGAATTACAAGAAACTGGATGAGGTACAGCTCACAGGATTCAAAAAAGCACTCAACCATCAGATCAAAAACAACAAGATAAACATAAAATCAAGCGGAGTATCGGAGCAAGGCACAACAACAGAGGGCGGAACCACCAACCCGGCGACAGGTGCAGCAGGGGCGTTGCTGGACTAACAATAAAACCGCAGGAGCAGACTGACCAAGCGCTAGAGCTTTAAGCTGGAAGCTGATCCGTCCGCTCTTCTCCTCGCCCCTTTCAAGGGGAAAGGGGAGGGTGAGGGGTTCCCTTGTTTTTGAGATTACCCCCCTGCGCTGCGAGGGGTGGGGGTGGCAGCGAAGCTGCCCTATGGCATGTTCCACGGGGCAGGAAAAAACTACTTCAAAACAACAGGGTGATTAGCCTGGTTTAGAATCTCAGGATTCTTGACCGTATCCTGTATGAATTTCGCCACTTGAGGATATCCCCATGCCACCTTTAAACTGTCCCACCAGGAAAATCAAAAGTAGCTTTTTACTCTGTTTCCCTGTCCGGTAGTCGCACCCTTTCGAAGGTGAAGAGCACTTCGCTTCGCTCTGCATAAACTCAGTCGAATCCATACGGGTGCGCTCCGCTCTTAGGTAGTCGCACCCTTTACGGGTGCGTTTGCTCTACATTGGTAAGAGCAAAAGGAAAACGCGCCCGCAAGGGGCGCGTTCTTTTTTGCGCATACTAGACGTAGCGCAAACGCACCCGTATCCTGTGTGGAATAACACAGGACTGCTTCGCTGAAGCCTGCGACTACCGGAAAAAAACAAGAGTTCCGGATATCCCGAGCGCCAGATTCACGATTCCCACGCACCTGATGAAAAAGCCAAGGGGAGCGTGTTTTGAGTTCACTCGGTTCGCCGGGAACTTAATGGCCCGGATGCGTCAATGCGGGGTATTTCCTCCGAGGTTTTGCTGAAAATCAAACGCTTCCTGCTCATGGGAAACATCTTCGTAGTCTTTGGTCAGATACTGAGAAAAATAATCCGCAAGGAACGGCAGGAAACCTTTATCAAGCTGCTGCTGGGAGTGCACCCACTCATGGACGATGAGCTCCTTGTCTTCGGGATGAGGGTCTTTCAGCAGGATCTCGCGGCCAAGGGACATTGCTATAGTCCCCTCAGGATAGAAATTCGGCATTTTCCTGAATGTTATCCTGCTGATATCCCCTGCCATGCGGTCAGATACGCCCATATTTTCAAGGGTATCCTCTATCTTATCACTGTCTATCCTGACGGGAGCGCCCAATAATACGTTTATAGCTGCTTGCCGCGCTCCTGCGGCTAAAAGGCGTCTTTTAACAGCACTCATATAGGCCTGGCTGCGGGTCGCCCCATCGCCTGCTCGCAGGTTTCCGGTGAGGAATTCCTCCGCTGCAGTGGCGCTGACCTCTTCCAGGGCTCCGTCAATGGCATTTTTGAAAATCTCAAAACCCGCATTTGCGGCCAGACCCTTGGAATCATCTCCTTTTTTCGGGACCCATACTATGAATTCATCCGGAGCCATTGAATAGATCGCGCCGTCCACTACAGCCACCATGATATTCACCCTGCGATCCCCCGCTTTTTTCCTTGAGGAGAACATCCTGATATTCACCCAGTCAGCATCCGCTGCCAGGACTTTCCCGCATATCTCAAGCATACGCCTGCCCTGGCTGAAGCATGATCCATGCCCGAAACCATCGCTGAAATCCAGCAAAGCATTGACATGAACGGGATTCTCCGATTTAAGGTCATATACCCCGTCCAAATGAGCGCGCCTGAATATTTTTGCTGCCATGCCGCTATTGTTTCTTATAAGGCGCATTCCCGCGACAGTCACCGCTTCCAGGGCGCCGCTGATCAAAGCATTGGCCGGGTCATCAGAAGTGTCGTAATCCGAGATAACATCCAGGGGATCGTTTTCAGCGGAATAAGGATCCGCACCGCGGCCGAACATCGGGCTTATGCGTATCGCCGGGATCCCCACGGTGGATCCGCCTTTTTGCGGAGACAGACTGATATTAAAACCATAATGTACGGGTTCTTCTTCCGGGCCATCGAACCCGCAAATGGGTATTGCGGTCAAAGCAATGCAGATCACAAGCGTTATTATTAAACTCGTTACCCTCATTACAGTAGTATAGGGTGAATACCCGCGGATTTCAACGGACGTTCGGTTCCCCTGGGAAAAGCGTACCTTAAAATAAGCGGGTCAAGAAGAATAAGCTAAGAGGAACCATCGGTCATTTCAAAACAACAGGGTGATTGGCCTGGTTTAAGGTTTCAGGATTCTTAACAGCATCTTGTATGAATTTTGCCACTTGAGGATATCCCCATGCCACTCTTAACCTATCCCACACTTCCAGGATAGCCTGCTTTCTTAAGTCCCCGCATGTAAAAGGCATGGCATTGATAAGTTTCACCATGCCGTTGGGGATAACAAGCATCATAGCCTGGGGATGCTTTATCCTGTATTTAAGCTCCTCGAGGATATCCCAGGGATAATTCACCACAGCCATTTTCCCCTTATACAAGACTGCTTTTTCATCAAGCATCTGCTTGAATTCATCGGATTGCTCCCTGGTCGGAGCGATCTGGTCCCATCCCAGAGCAGCCCTTCCGATGCGCATCATGGGACCCGTGACAAAAGCCGCAACATTGGTCTTCGCTGCCAGATCAATGACATCCTCGGCTTTATTTATGTTGATCCTTGTTGGCACAAAAACGATCTCGCAATTAACACCGCTTTTAACAAGATGTCTGCAAGCTGCGAGCGCTTTGTCAAAATTCCCATCAGGCCGCACACGCTCATGAGTGACTTGATCGGGCCCGTCCAGGCTTACCTGAACAGACCTTATCCGCAAAGACGCAAACCACCTTGCATATTCTCGGTCTATGAGATGTCCGTTGGTTTCGATCTTTATATCGATCTCTTTTGAACTTAAGTATTCGCACGTTTCAATAAAATTCGGATGAGCCAGAGGCTCCCCCCCGCCAAAAGCCACGTATGGGATATTGAGTTTAGCGATCTGCTTTAAGATCCTGAAGATCTCTTCGCGGTTTAATTCGTATGAGAAGGCATTCTCAGGGCCGGATTCCTCAAGGCAATGCAGGCATTTTGAATCGCAGATGTTTGTGATCTGCCACGCAACAAAAAGAGGGGCTGAGAAATCATGCATCTCAGCCCCTCTCACCATCTAGGTATTTTGGTTCTTATGTGAACCGTATATACGGTTGCGCCATTACCTTATCGGAAACATCTTCCAAAGTGGGTTTATCCCATTTTTTCTTTGATGTTTTCTTAATGGCTTTAACTTCTACTTTCTTACTCACTTAAGTGTACCTCCTAGCATTGCCATCTGATATCACGTGAAACATCAGATATAAATATTATACCAGAGATATTGGGGAATCATGCCCCACATGCCTGTTGTCCCGCCAGTGGCGGGATACTCTGCTTCGCCAACAGGTGGCGGGGTCATCATTCAGCTTTCATCATTCATCATCGCTCTTATCCGTTCTATTACTTTCCCGCTTCTCCACATCTTCTTGAATCTCCCCCACACTTTTTCAATGCTTTCTTTTTTTAAGTCTCCGCAGGAAAAAGGCAGCATGCCTGATATTTTTACTTTTCCGTCAGGCTCCAGGATCAAGGTGGATGGCATGTGCTTAATATCATTTTTAAGCGCGTCAGCAATATCAAAAGGCTCGCAGTTTATACGCATTCTGCCTTTGAGCGTACCTGCTTTTTTGCGCAAATAAGATCGGAACCTATCATACTGCACGCTGCTAAGGCTTATCCTGTTCCAAGTTTTTACAGCTCTGCCTATTTTTATCATCTTGCCTGTGTTAAACTGAAATGCTCCCAATAGCCGCGCCAAATCAATTGACTTGCCTGCCTGATCTATATTGAACCGGGTCGGAGCGAATGTCACTTCAAAGGGTACTCCGGCTTTTTTTAAGCTCTTGCACGCATTGATAACCTTGCTCCAGGAACCGGTTGGCCGCAATCTCTTATACTCCCATAGCTTGGCCCCGTCAAGACTCACCTGAACCGATCGGACTTGCCAGTTCTTAAATTTTTGCGCCATAGCCGTATCCAAAAAATGACCGTTTGTCTCAATTTTCACAGACACGCCGGCAGCGCTTAAGCGATCACATACAAGCTCAAAATCAGGATGGAGCAATGGCTCGCCTCCGCAAATGATCACATATGGTATTTGCGCTTTTATTATCTTGGCAAGCAGTTTTTCCACCTCTCTTCTGCCAAGCTCTTTGCTGATATCAATGCCGGGCCCTGAGTTCTCAAGGCAATGCAGGCAAGATAGATTGCATTTGTTGGTTATCTGCCAATAAAGAGTCAATGGGGCGGATAGGTCCATGTCAAAAAACGCAAGGCAGGATAAAACTTAATGTAAATAAAGCAACTGTGACCGAATAGGTCAACACTGCGGCTCGAGCCGCAGATACGAATTTTTTTGGCTCATTAAAAGTTTTAAAAGCTATCTTAAGTCCGTAAATCGCTATTGGCAATGATAACAATCCAAGCAAAGAGACTTTTGGGAATTGGCCGGCCAGCGCACCTGCGAAAATAAGCGCAAATGACACAAGTATAGCCCCATTATAAAGATAGCATCCGGCTTTCTTTCCAAAACGCACAACCAGATTCCTTTTACCCACTAAAGTATCCTGGTAAAAATCAGGGATCGCATTGGCTATTGCCACGGCCCACACAAGCAAGCCAGGCACTAAAGAAGCAGTGCCCGCGAGCAGATCCGTTCTTTGCGCATGCAGATAAAAACTTCCCATTGTCATTGCCGGGCCATAAGCCATGAAGATTATCGTCTCGCCAAGTCCTATATAGACCCAGCGGATAGGCGGCCCCTCATAAAACGCAGCAGCCATGAAGCCCACTGCGGCAAAAGCCATTACAGGCCAGCCCAGATTGATCGTAAGGTAAACTCCGACCAAAAAAGCCAGGAAAAAGCTTATCATGCCTATGATCAAGAGAAAGAATTTCGCGCTGCCCCTGGGACCCGGTGAAAACACCCTGTCTGTGCCGTAAAGCGTATCAAAAAACTCATTGAATATCTCTACTCCCGCCACTGACAAAACAATACCAAGTAACCCTATCAGGAAATATTTAAGATTAAAAGTTCCGTACTTGTAATACGCGCAAGCAGCGCCCAGGAGATAGGGAAGCCCTCCGGCGAATAGGAAGAAGCGATACCGCAGCAGAAAAATGAGGTGATGATGCGATGATGAGATGAGGTGAACAGCGGACTCTTTTTCCTTTATTACTTCATCATTCTTCATCATTCCCCTCTTTCTCATCATCTCATCATCGCCTCATCTCATCATCATTCTTCATGGGTACAGCTCCACCAAATCATGCAATTTGGCAAGCATTTTATCGTCTTTTTCCAGATCCTTGATATATTTCGCCACCCTGCCATCCTTCCACGCCTTTTTATAGTTTTCCCACGCTTCAAGCACAGACTGCGTCCTTAGGTCTCCGCACACAAAAGGAAGGCTGTTTATTATCTTCACTTTGCCGTTGGCAAGCACAATCATGATAGCAGCCGGATGTTCAAGCCTGAATTTCAGTTCCTCAACTATACCGAGCTTATGAAAATAAACGCGCATATTCCCCTTGTAACATTTGGCCCTTTCATCAAGAGCTTTGAAGAATTCCTTATATTGCGCGGCATCCGGAGAGATCGTGTCCCATATCTTGCTCGCATTACCGCAGCGCATGATAGGGCCGGTATAAAAGCTGTAAGCTCCCAGGCTCTTGGCAAGGTCGATAGTGCTTGCGATCTCGCTGATATTAAAAGATGTTGGCACGAAATTGATCTCCACCGAGACTCCGGCCTCTTTCAGATGCCTGAGAGCCTCGATCGTTTTGTTGAATTTCGATCCAACCCTTAATTTCTCATAAGTCTTGGCTGTGGACCCGTCAAGGCTCACCTGGACAGCTTTGACTCCCGCTGATGCGAGAGTTTTTGCTGTTTCGCGGGTCATGAGCTGGCCGTTTGACTCGAGCTTTACGCTTATCTGATGTTTGGCCAGCATCTCGCAAAGCTCGAAAATATAAGGCACGCTTAAAGGCTCCCCGCCTGAGAACGATATATAGGGAACATTATTGGAAGCGAATTCCCCTGCTATGCGCAGGACTTCTTCTTTTGAAAGCTCATCCTTGAATGCCTTTCCCGGACCGGATTCTTCAATGCAATGCAGGCATGTGGCTGTGCACTCATTGGTTAATTGCCAGCCTATATAAAGCGGCGCGCTGAGATTGAATATGGATGGTTCCGGGTTCATCGTATATTAGCGACTAACGTACCAGAAAGAGAACTGGCAACATATGCTACCGTCATCCCCGCGAAGGCGGGGATGACAGAGGGGATATTTACTCCTTAATTAAACCTTCCTTCCTCAGATTGCCTACAAATTCAGCGATATCTTTCTCTATCTCCCCCTCTCCGGCATCATACTCATGCTTTAATGCTGTCGCGACCTGTTTTAAGTCCTTGCCCTCTTTGATCAGATTTATGATCTTGGTTCCTGCGGGATTGGTCACAAACACCTTCTCTTTCTGGGTCTCAAAAAGCACTCCTCCGAATTTCTCT
>JBHPMF010000061.1:0-14975 GCA_042563375.1 Elusimicrobiota bacterium
AAACCTCTGCCTAAGCCCACGGCGGCTCTTTGCCCACTACCTTCTTGATCCACGTAGCATGCGAAAAAGCCTCAGGCGGATGCCCCGTCTCAAGATAAAGGTTTTTAAAACCCTTTTCATGAAGCTCTTTAGCCACATCTTCCCCCTTGACCCCATCCCACAAGTCTGAATCAAGGCAACTTGGGACCGAAATACAGGGACCGTCTTTCTCCAATCGTGGCAAAAGATCTACAGATTGTGCTGATTACTACGCTGAAGCCCGTGGCTGCCAGGAGAGAACCTTGCGCTGCGTCAAAGACTCAGGGTATTATTATGTTTTACCCAAAATATTAAGGAGATGCTCGCTTTCTTTTAATCTTTTTCTCAAGATTTCGGCAATGGGACGCAGAACATTGAAAATATCCCGATTCTTTATGGAATAGTAAACAGTCGTTCTCTCTTGGCGGCAGGTGAGGATCCCTGCCTGGCGCAGGGCAACAAGATGCTTGGAAAGGCCTGATTGCTCAATACGCAAATCGTTGACCATTTGACCTACGGAAAGTTCACGCTTTTTTCTGAGGTGTTCAACAATAGCCAGACGGGCCGGGCGAGCCAGGGACTTCAAGAAGTCGGCCTTTATCCTAAAAACCATGGAGTTGGCAGTGATATTTTCGTTATTTCTCATATTCCCCATTATTCATATTGCAACACTTCCGGCATCAAGATATAATACTTGTGATAGTTGCATTGCATACTCCTGAACAAAATATCTACGATGTCGAACAAATCAGATGCTATCAAAAATAAGCTTAAACGAGCCGCGCTCATGGGGATTGCGGGAGGCGGGGTTACTTTCCTGATTTTCTCTGTTTTTAAGGAGGATTTTGCATTAGCCGGCGTCCTTACAGTTTTTGCCCTCATGACCCTGTATATTCTGCTTGGAGAATTGCGATAAACGCAGCGTATCCGAAAAACAGCGTATATAAAACTCTTATTAAACTTCCCCTGAGAGCCGCTGGCCGGATACGCTTACGATAAATTATTTATATGGACATGCTACTTTTTTTAGGACTAATTCTGATCAGCGGCTTGATTGGAGGAAAACTTGCCAAACTGATTAAACTGCCGTCAATTGTCGGATACCTGCTTGCAGGGGTTTTGCTCGGAAATTCCGCTTTAAACATATTTAGCCTGGAAATGTTGGAGAAAGCGACCATTTTCAATGATTTCGCTCTGGGAATCGTCGCTTATATCATTGGCAGCGAAATACGTATTGACGCATTGCGCCAGCTTGGGAAAGGAGTCATGATACTCCTTTTTGCGGAAGCCCTGGGGGCGGTTTTCCTGGTAACGCTGTGTGTCTACTTTCTAACCCACCAGGCTCATATTGCGTTGATCTTCGGGGCCTTGGCAGCGGCGACAGCGCCGGCTGGAACCGTCGCGGTTTTACGGGAGTGTAAAGCAAAGGGACCCCTAACAAACACCATATACGCGATTGTCGCCATGGACGATGGCTTAGCGATTATAATCTACGCATTCGCTGCGGCTGTTGCGAAAGTGCTTATAACAGGCAATTCAATATCCTTCGTTGAAGTTGCAAAAGGGCCCGTGATCGAAATTTTAGGCTCAGTCCTTTTGGGCGGATCAATCGGGATTATCCTTGGATATTTTGCGAGAAAACAGCGCAGTAAGCCAGGGATACTGGCTGTCACCCTTGGAAGCATTCTGGTGTGTACGGGCCTGTCAAATTATTTTCACCTATCGCTTATCCTGGCAAACATGAGCTTAAGCATGGTATTTGCCAGCATTTTTCTGCTTGCCAACCGCAGAGCCTCTGCGACAATTGATTTCATCACGACAGTTGTATTTATAATCTTTTTTGTCATGGCAGGAGCCCATCTTCAGATAGCGCTCCTTCCTGCCATGGGATTGCTGGGATTAACCTACATAGTTAGCAGATCCATCGGAAAGATGGGAGGAGCATATTTGGGAGGTGTGGCTTCGAAAGCAAAACCAGTTATACGAAAATATCTGGGGCTTGGTCTGCTTTCCCAAGCTGGCGTCGCCATCGGACTTGCCATCTTGGCTACAAAAGAATTTGGATCTATGGGAGGCGTCGGGCAAGACCTGGCAATACTTGTGATAAATACAATTACTGCTACCACCATTATTTTTGAAATAATCGGACCCATAACCGCAAAAATCGCAATTTCAAGAGCCGGAGAAATGCATACAAGAAAATAGTTAATTCGGGGAACGCTTTTTATGTTCAATTCCTCTTGAAGATATCTGGGAATGGTAATCTGCCCCTTTTCACTTACCTTTACTGTGCCACGAAAGACGCTATGTTTTTTGCAATATCCTGTTTTCATTTTCGATAACCTCTAGATATCATATATTCTTACAAGTAATAATATCTTACAAGTAAGAAATTGTCACGGATGTGAGAGTCATGTGAGAGTCATGCTTTACCCAAAGTTCGAGAATCGTTCCATTCTGGGTCCCCTAAACCCCCAAATAACGCAATACGGTTCGACTACACTCATCGCAAACAACCGGTCTATTGACCATTTCGCCCATAATGAAAGTTCGATAATTGGACTTATGTAATATAACTATTGCATGTTGTATTTACATAGATTCTCTGCTATGCTACAGGTATGCCGCAGTATGTGCATCGCGCTATTGAGAAAGAGCTGAAGGCCGCGATCCGCGAATTTCCCGTTGTAGTTCTTACCGGGCCGCGGCAGAGCGGCAAATCCACGCTTCTGCTGAATACTTTCCCCGGTTACCATTACGCGACTTTTGATGATCCGGTCACCAGGCAATTCGCGGCGAACGATCCCAAAGCTTTCCTGTCCCAGGCACCACGGATGGTAATAGACGAGATACAGTATCTTCCCGAGATCCTGCCGTACATAAAGATGGCCGTGGATGAAAAACGTTCCGTGAAAGGCCGTTTCCTTATCACAGGTTCGCAATATTTTCCGCTTATGGCCGGCATGGGGGAATCCCTGGCCGGCAGAGCCGCCCTGTACGAGCTGCTTGGGTTCTCAACCGAGGAAGTCTGGGGCGGCGGGAAGGGTAAAACCGTTGCCAAGGCGTTCGATCTTGCCTTTCGCGGTTTTTATCCTGAGGTTGCGATCGGAAGAGTGGATCGAAACCGTTTTTATCCTTCCTATCTCCAAACTTATCTTGAGCGCGATATCAGGCAGATAGCTTCTGTGCAGGATCTGCGCGTATTCCATAATTTTCTCGAGCTGCTGGCTTCCCGCGCCGGGGCTTTACTCAATCTAAACGAGATCGCCAAGGAATGCGGCGTAAGCTTCACTTCGGTCCGACGCTGGCTGTCTTTGCTTGAAACTACACGCATGGTCTATTTGCTGCGGCCTTATCATCGCAATATCACGAAACGGGTCATAAAGAGCCCGAAGGTTTATTTCACGGATACGGGCTTGCTTGCCTATCTGCTGCGCTATCCTAGCGCGGCTGTGCTCAGCCGCGGGCCGCAGGCTGGAGCGTTCTTTGAGAATTTGATCGTGGCCGAAGTCCTAAAATACAAACTGAATCATAACCTTAATTTCGAGATGTATTTCTACCGCGACTCGAACCACAATGAGATAGATTTGGTGCTTGATTTCGGGGCGTCGCGTAAATTGCTGGAGATAAAAGCTACCTCCACGCCGAAGTCGGAGCATTTCGCTGTAATAAGGAGAATGTTCACTGAGTTGAAAGCCATGAAGGGCTACGTGGTTGCCCTGGCAGACAGGAGGGGGTCCGTGGGCGCCAATCTGGAAGTTTTACCATGGGCTGACATATTGGAGATTATGCGCTGAATCGCTTTGTTTGCGAATGAACACGGACCCAATGGTCTATTTATCAACCTAAGATTCCTCTGCTAAAGTTCGAGAATCGTTCCATTCTGGTCCCCCTAAATCCCCAAATAACGCAATGAAACAGGGTTATGGGCACTTCACCCATAATGAAAGTTCGATAATCGCACTGTTTTCTCCATAAAATTGTGGCGACAGCCCCACCTTTCTGGCCAGCACAAGCTTTTTGTCACGGTTCCAGGATTTAACTTCCGATTCCAGGCCAGATTACACCTTCTTCAGCAATCCCAGGTTTCCAGAGATCAGGGCTTCTTTTTTGCGGCGTGTCCAGCGTTTGAGCTGGATTCGCGGGTTCTTGTGGATGACAGGTCGGGATGTTCTTCGGACCATAGCACTTCGCCATCGCCGCATACACGCATGTGGAGGATTTCTCTGTAAGCCCTTCGATTCAAAGAACTATCGGTGCCAGGAGGTGTCAGTAGGTGGCATTTTAGGGGGTATTTCAAGGTTCCGCGAGGTGTCAGTAAGTGCCAGCAGGTGCCAAAACCGGACACGGGCGGCGCATATATTGCATGAGTTGCCGGTAGCTGTTATCCGCAAGGCTCATGGCAGGTGTGTTTTGAGCCCCAGAAGCGAGGTAAAAGGGGTCCGGCCAGTCGCCCTAAAACCCTGGGGCAGCAAAAGTATTATTGAAGTTGCCCAAAAATGCGCCCAACTGCTTAAAACCAGCAAGGCGAAAAGCCAGTATGACCTGGCCCGCAAGATGCGGATGAGCCGGTGCCGGGTATTAAATCTGCTCAGTCTGCTTAAGCTGGCTCCGGAGATTCAGGATTATCTGGTTAAGACGAGGGATAATGGCGGCAGGATTAGGGAGCGGGAGCTAAGGCCGCTGCTGCGGATTGGGGTTAAACGGAAGCAATTGGGGGGCATTTAGAGTGCTCCTTGCAAAATACATAAGTAGAAAGTCGAGGTCAGGCGCCGTCACTGCATACAACAGAGACGCCCGCGCCCGGCTTCTTTAAAAAATGTTCAGGTAGTAGGAGGAGGCGGTTGTTTCGCGTTTGTAGCGCCAGCCTGTGAGGGTTGAATATTTCATTCTAAAGTAACGGACGCGCTTTTTTCCCGCCGGAACCTTGCCGTCAACCAGGATTTCCGCCCGAACGACAATATTCACGCCTCTCCCCAGCGCGCTTATTGATTTGATCTCTATTCTGTCGATTTTCTTAAGAGTGTCCGAAACTTTTTCTCCGACTTGTTCAAGTTCCTTTTCGCTCATTTTTCCGGGTTTCATCGAATTCAAAGGCAATTCCCTGAAACATTCCGTTACCAATCGGGCTTTGAGCACTTTTTTCGCCCCCATCTTAACCGTTATCTGACCCAAATGAAACTTAACAGCTATGAATCCTCCAATCATCAGGATCGCTATTATAATGCCCCAGCCTGTCAGCTTTTTGCCTGAGCCATGCTCCTCAGGTGCCGCGCCGGCCGAATACGCCGCGGCCGATCCCGTGGGCCTCTCCCTCTTTTCCTTCCTGAAAGGCTCATAGCACATCGCACAAAACGGTGCGTCATCTTTATTTTCAGAAGCGCATTTTGGACATTTCATTTTGACCCTCCTGAGCTTAATATTACTTTTTCGCGACTACCAGCATGTCGATTTCCTCGTTCATGATATACTCGCCTTTACGATAGCAGTTCTGTTTGATGAATTGAGAGATTTCCTCAAGCCATGCTTCGTGTATTGCTCACCACTTTCTTCAATGATTTAAGCAAATGCCCTTGAAATTAGCATAGGAATGTTCCCTCTGGAGGATTTAAAGGCTTTGGATGGCAGGATAGATAGTGATACCCGAAGACAGGTGGAGAATGCGCCCGCTGTTGCACAACTTGTCCGAGCTATTGCTCATTCCCAAAACCCCGAACAACTCGCAAGCGAGTTTCTTAATCAACTGAGGAGGCGGAATTGAATCCAAATCCGATCACTGCGTGTTTTGGGGGTTTGAGGGGACCAGAATGGAGCGGTGCTCGAACTTTGAGATATACCAATAACCTAGCGCCAATCAGGGTTTCGGCGCCAGACACCATAGCTGTGCTATTTATTCGTATTAGCACCATTTTCCAAAAGAACTTTGGCGATTTGAGAGCGACCCAATTTTACAGCGTACATCAATGCCGTCATGCCGCGATTGTCTTTTGCGTTCACGTCAACATTGTTGTCGATAAGAGTTTCAACAATTGCGAGATGGCCCCGCTTTGCCGCAAATATTAACGCCGTTGTGCCGTCAACGTCTCTCGCGTTCACATCGGCGCCGTTCCTGATAAGGGTGCTGATAGTTTGGCAATCACCCCATTTTGCCGCATGCATCAATACGGTGCTGCCATTCTTGTCTTTGGCGTTCGCATTAGCGCCATTTTCGACAAGGATCCTAACAATATAGTTAAGCTCTTCACCAGAGTTGTTAGCCAGTGCTATTGATAACGCTGTGTTGCCGTGATCGGTTTTTGCATTGACATTAGCGCCGTAGTCAACGAGAATCTTTACGATTTTATAATGGCCATAACCTGTCGCAAGCATCAACACTGTATTGCTGCTACGCCACCTGTAATTAACGTCAGCGCCGCATAGCACCAACTGCTGCGCTCTTTCAACATTGCCGAGGGCCACATGATACGCTAATCGCCCGTCTATATCCTTAGCAGGGCAAGCATCCGGCGTTTCTGCACGAGCGATCTGCACATCGGTCAGGGTATTGGCTTTTTGATCCACGCCATCCGGAAGTTGCAGCGGTGCTCCCGCAGAAATAACCTGCGTATCAAAAAAATTGCTTGCGTTCGAAACCTCTTTCTCCAGCTTTAATGCCCATGCTGAACTTGTCATAACAGCTGTCAGCATGACAGCTATGATTTGTGTTCTTTTCATTTTACTTTCCTCCTTATTACTTCTTTCTTGGCCTGCATCTCAGGCTCCCACAATTAAAGTATCGCATGGATCCCCTTCTAAGTCTTGAGCCCAAAGGGTAAATTCCTTAGGACTTATGACTCACGTAGTGCCACTAGTGCAAATGTGTGTAATTAGCGTAGGAGCGCTACGCTAGGGCGCTACGTGAGCCTTAAAATCCCCCTGGAGGACTTAAAGGCTTTGGATGGCAGGATAGATAGCCCAAAAAACTCAGTTCCACTGCGTTTCACAGAGTTCGCGACCTCGTCGCTGGGTCAACCCCGTCGGCGACATGCGCCTCCGGCCCTTCGGGCAAATTCCCCAATGGTTCGACAGGCTCACCACCCACTCAACCATCCTGAGCGAAGTCGAAGGGCTGGGGAATTTGGGATGGTGATATCCAAAGACAGGTGGAGGATGCGCCTGCTGTTGCACAACTTGTCCGAGCTATTGCCCATTCCCAAAACCCCGAAAACATCGCAAGTGAGCTTCTTAATCAATTGAGGGCACATAATTGAACGATGCCCCAAGGCCTTTAAGTCCTCCAAAGATGTCGGAACAAGATGGGGGGTGGGGAAATGGGGCCAGATACATCTTCGGCGCTGTTTAGGCAGCGCACATATTACAAATAAGCATTCACCACCTTCTTCTGCGGATTACTTTTGCCAAAGAACCAGCTCAGCTGGCCGATGATACACTAACCCCCTGCAGATACATCATAGATTGCTGCAAGCGGGGCAGTAGTTCATCTGCCATGGATCCAAATAACCCGGAATTATAGGGAATCAGCGGGATGTTTCGCGTCTTTGAAGGAGGGCATCAATTTCAAGTATAGTCCCAAAGCACTCCGCTACCACATCAAGCAAGGCGCGTTCATCTCTAAGGAATGGCCCCTCATCGCAATCTGGAAATTTCTTCAGGTAGCGGACATCCACCGAGCCGACAGGTTCATCTCCCATCCTGATAGTGGAAGTCTGCGCCCAGGCCGACTCTTGGAATCCCTGTGTTGCGAATTCTCTCCCATGTATGATTGCCCGGGCGCAAGCTGACCGGGAATGCTGCCAGGCCTCGGGGAGGATATCAACGATGCTTTGCACTTTATCGCTCCAGCTCATGCCGGTTTTGCGCAGAAACCTGAAAGCCCGATAGACGCAGTCCAGCTCTTTAATGCGTTCATTCAACAGCTGGGTTCGCTGCTTCAGAGAACCTTCAACCCAATCCGCTTCTTTGATTGAGTGTTGAAGCTTGGATATCTCCCGATTCAACAGCTCGACGTGACGGACGAGGTCTTCCTTGTTCAGGTCGTTATGATCCATGGTAATAATTCAATTCCGGAAACATGCTCAGCAATTCCCGGAGTTTTTCACCTCTATAATAGCAACAAAAAACTTCTTCCGACATCGCTCTTGTTTCGCAAAAAGCTAGAATATTTCAAGAAGCAGGTTTAATCAATGAATTATCGGACATTTCCGCTATGACTCGCACGGGTCGCCGACAGATTTCACGAGAAATCCGGAGCCTCCGACAGCGGCTTGCCGCCATAAAGAAAACAGCGGCAAGCGAGAGGCACATGCGACGAGACCTGGACAAGCGTACCAAAGATCTGAGAGAAAGAGAAAAAGAGCTGAGATGTATCTACGAGATCGCGAAGATTCGCGACAAAAACGCTTCGCTGCCTGAAACCATCCAGATGATAGTTAACGTAATGCCGGTGGCATGGCTGTATCCGCAAGTCGCTTGCGTCCGCGTCATGTTTGATGGCCGTGAATTCACATCAAAGAATCCTGGCAGGCGCTGCGACCGGCGGCGCAGCGATATCCTGGTCCATGACGAGAATAAGGGTTTTGTGGAAATCGCCTACACAAAAAAGATGCCGCGCCGGGATGAGGGGCCTTTCCTTGCGGCTGAAAGGAATCTTCTTGATTCTATCGCGAAGCGGATCGGAAAAATCGCAGAACGGGCGGCTGTGGAAAAACAACTCAAAAACGCTAACCGCAGGTTCCGCGAGCTATTTGGTCATGTGGAGTCAGTAAAGGATGAAGAAAGGGCACGTATAGCCAGCGAGCTGCATGACGACCTTGGACAGATACTGACATCGCTGAAGGTGGTCGCAGGAAAGCTGAAGCGTTCCGAACGGCGCGGGGACGAGCCTTTTCACGCCAAGGTAAACTTGATATGCGAGCTTGTGGACTCATCTTTAAACAGCGTGCATGGCATTGTATCCAAGCTCAGGCCGCCGCTGCTTGAGCATTTCGGACTTTCCTTATCCATTAAGCGGCATATGAAGGAATTTCAAGAGCATTCCGGGATAGACTGCAACATTGAACTGAGAGCGGGCCGCTTTACCCTTGACCAGGAACGGTCCACAGGACTCTTCCGCATACTTCAGGGATTGCTCTCCAATGTCATGAGGCACGCTCGTGCGACAAAGGTAGAGGTCAGTCTTAAACATAATAGCGGCGTTCTTGCGCTTTCAGTGAAGGATAATGGAAGGGGATTCAAGACCGGGAAAGAGCCCGCCCTCGGGGCTTTCGGCATTGAGAGCATACGGCAGAGGATGCGGTACTGGAACGGCCACCTCGAGATTGAAACGGCTCCCGGGCAAGGGTGCGCTGTTACAGTGAGCATGCCTGTCCAAGACGCAGGAATTCGATCATGATTCGCGTGCTGATTGCAGACGATCATCCCATCGTTAGAAAGGGCGTGAAAGAACTCATCGCGGAAACCACCGACATCAAGGTTGTTGATGAAACCGGGGATGGGCAGGATGCTTTGAGTAAGGCGTGGAAGAACAGCTACGATGTCGTTGTGCTTGATATCGCCATGCCGGGCCGCAATGGGCTTGATATCCTCAAACAATTGAATACGCGCAAGCCAAAGCTCCCCGTGCTGATATTGAGCATGTATCGCGAGGAGGAGTATGCTTTGCGGGCATTGAAGGCGGGCGCTTGTGGCTATATCACCAAAGAGAGCCTACTGGCCGAATTAATCGCGGCCATAAGAGTGGTTGCGCGCGGCAGAAAATACATAAGCCCTGCGGTCGCGGAAAAAATGACCCTGGAACTGCGGGGTGAGCACAATAAGCCGCCCCATGAAAGACTTTCCGACCGGGAATATGAGGTGATGCTTCTGATCGCCTCCGGTAAGACGCCCAAGCAGATTGGAGAAGAGCTTTGCTTGAGTTCAAAGACCATTACCACCTATCGCGCGCGCATCCTGGAAAAGATGCGGTTGGCCTGTAACGCTGACTTGACGCGCTACGTCCTCAAGAATCATCTCGCTTCCTAAGCGCAAACCCATCGCCTTTCTGCCACGCCAAGTAATCCGCGTAAGGCATCGCCTACAAGAAAAACGGGGGCACCGCACATATCTTTCAGTCTTGCCTGATACCATCCTAAAAACCTAATACCTATACTCTTTGTGTCGAGATAAAGCGCCTTGGCAAGCGCGATAAACGAAAAAAAAGGGGAAGAAATCATGGTTGAACTCAATATCAAATGCATGTTTTGCGGACATTCTTTGCGAGATGAGCAAGTGAGGCTCGACTCCTGCCCATCAGTCAGAGTAAATATCGTCAGCGGCAGGCGCAAGGGAGATCTATATCTTAGCAGTCTCTACGAGAGCCGGACTACCTTCGTTTCGATTGACCTGCCGGAGTGGAAGATCGCGCGATTCTATTGCCCCCACTGCGGGAAAGAACTTAGAGATTCAAGGAAGTGCTCAAAATGCGCGGCGCCCCTGGTCCCGCTTGAGCGGGAAGAAGGAGGACTGATCCTGGTCTGTTCGCGCAAAGGCTGCAAAAAACCACTTTACCAGTTTGAGGATATTGATGTGGCGATGAGTGCTTTTTACGAAGCATATCCATTGTTTTTCAAATAAAAGGAGGACGGAAAATGGAAAAAGGTCTATATGACAAAACGCTGCACCTGCTGGATGCTGCGGTAGAAAAATCCCGGATTGATCCAGACTCGCATGTTCTGCTCCAGCGTCCGGAGAGGGAGCTGACTGTTTCCATCCCTGCCATCATGGATAACGGGCATGTCAGAGTATTCACGGGATATCGGGTTCAGCACTCGAGTGTGAGGGGGCCGTGCAAGGGAGGCATCCGATTCCATCCCGACGTCTCGGAAGACGAGATTAAGGCGCTTGCCTTACTGATGACACTCAAGTGCGCTGTGGTCAACGTGCCATACGGGGGAGCAAAAGGGGGGGTTCGATGCGACCCTTTCAAGCTTTCAACCAACGAGCTTCGCCGGATAACCAGGCGCTACACAGTGATGATCATGCCGATTCTCGGTGCTCGCCGCGACATTCCTGCGCCAGACATAAACACTGGACCGGAGACCATGGGATGGATTATGGATACGGTGAGCATGTTTGAGGGTCGGACGAATCTGGAGATAGTGACTGGCAAGCCTATAGCGCTCGGGGGATCGCTTGGCCGCAACGAGGCCACAGGGAGAGGGGTCATGCTTTCTGCTTTGGAATTGCTAAAGAAACAAGGGCGCACGTCATCAGATATCACAGTGGCCGTGCAAGGGTATGGGAATGTCGGCTCTGTGACTGCGACACTCTTATCTGAGGCGGGCTGCAAGGTTGTAGCCGTTGGCGATGTCAGCTGCGGCCTATATAATCCCAAGGGGCTGGACACGGCGAGCATCAATGACTACGTCAAGACATCGGAGAATCACCTGTTGAAGGGATACCATAGAGACGGAGCGGACCAAATCACGAATGATGAACTCCTTGCATGCAAAGTGGACATGCTTGTGCCGGCAGCGCTTGAAAATCAGATCACGAAAAATAATGCCGCGAAAGTGCAGGCGAAGTACATCCTGGAAGGCGCAAACGCGCCAATTACACCTGATGCTGAGAACATCCTTTGTGACAAGGGGAAGCTCATTGTCCCCGATGTTCTCGCTAACAGCGGGGGGGTCATAATTTCCTATCTTGAGTGGGTGCAAAACATCCAGGTCCTGTTTTGGGATATTGAGCAGGTGAACGGGCATTTGGCGAGAATTATGGCTAGAAGCTTTGGGGAAGTGTGGGCTATGGCGCAGGATGAGAAGGTCAGCTTGCGTACGGCCGCATACATAATTGCTCTTAGGAAGCTCGACTCGGCAATGCGGCTTCGAGGGGTCTTCCCATAATCATGGTCTGTAGAAAAAAGTCAAAAAGAGATGTCATGCGTCAGCGCATAGTTAAGTTCGCAGCAACAGAGCACCCATAGGAAAAGGCCATCGGGCGTGTCGGGCGCTAGTAAAGCATGGCAGAAGATAATCGCATGAATTCGAACATGGATACCATACAACGGGGCAGCCGGGTTGTTATCGAGAAGGTGGAGACTCAGGAGATATTTACATACGAGTTGTCCTCGCCCGAGACTGCGGATTTCTCCGTGGGAAAAATATCGGATCAATGCCCCCTGGCCGTAGGGCTGAAGGGTAAAAGAGCCGGAGATGAAGCAGTGGTATTGATATGTGGCGGACTGGAAAAGTTCCGAATATTGAAAGTCGAACCTGGGAAACAGGAATAGCAAGTATGCAGCCCCAAGTGATCCAGTCGGAAACATTGGCATCCCGACCACTCGAAGCATTCCGCTTGGAATGATCTCTAAAGGACTGAATAATGTTTGATTTTTTCCTGGGTCTTTTCTCTAGCGATATGGGTATCGATCTTGGCACGTCCAATACTCTTGTCTGCGTAAGGAACCAGGGCATTGTGCTAAGAGAGCCTTCCGTTGTCGCGATAGACAGCATGACCAGACAGCCATTGGCTATCGGCGAGGAAGCCAAGCGCATGATTGGCAGAACCCCGGCTAATATTGTGGCCATACGTCCTCTTAGAAACGGCGTCATTGCGGATTTCGAAGTGACCCAAGCGATGATCCGTTATTTTATCCGTAAGGTTCATGACAGAAAAAGCCTTCTTCATCCCAGAGTGGCTATTGGAGTTCCTTCCGGGATTACGGAAGTGGAGCGTCGCGCTGTGCGCGATTCCGCGCATCAGGCCGGAGCAAGGGAGATATATCTGATCGAGGAGCCTATGGCATCAGCGATTGGGGCTGATTTGCCGATATCTGATCCTTCCGCCAATATGATTGTTGACGTCGGCGGCGGCACAACAGAAGTGGCTGTCATAAGCATGGGAGGGATCGTTGTCTCAAAGTCTGTGGATGTGGCCGGAGATGAGATGGACGACGCTATCACGCAGTATTTTCGCAAGCGATACAACCTCCTTATAGGCGAAAACACAGCCGAAGGGGTCAAAATACAAATCGGTTCGGTGTTCCCTCTGGATGAGGAAAAAACAATGGAAGTGAAGGGGCGGGATCAGGTTACGGGCCTGCCGCGCACGATCATCGTGACCAGTGAGGAAATCAGACAAGCGCTGCTTAGCTCCGTCAAGACTATCACTGACATGATCAAGTCGTCCCTGGAAGAGACTCCTGCTGAGCTTGCCGCTGATCTGGTTGACCGCGGCCTTGTGCTGGCAGGTGGAGGAGCTCTTTTGCATGGATTTCCTGAATTATTGTCCAGAGAGACAGAGCTCGCCGTGCATTTAGCCCCTGATCCACTCGATTGCGTGGCACTGGGCACGGGCAAGTTCCTGGAGGAGCTGGATGGCATTGACCCAGCACGAAAAAGGACGCTCCTGGCCAAGTGATTTGCCAAATAGCTTTGCGGCTTCCCCGGCGTTGATGAAATCTTTGTAATCGTGTAATAGTCGTTTAACTCTGCAACATTTGAGTTGGGTAAAATCCCGTGAATTCTGTTGACAGGAGGTACCCATGAATCAGAACAATAACTCGATCCCAAAACGTCTCACTCTTAAGCAGTGGCAGCAAGTTCAGAAAGCGCACATGCGGCAAGCCGCCATTGAAGAGTGGGAGAATAATCCAAAGCTGGGTTTCAGAGTAATCAGTGAAATCTTCGGCATCGACCGGTCCACTTTCTGGCGCTGGCGCAAACGCTTGAATAAGCAAGGACTGGAAGGGCTGATGCAGAACCGGCTATCAGGAAGGCACTGCCGCATAAGCCCGGAGATCGAACAGAAGATCATAGAGTTACGACAGGAAAAGGGCTGGGGTCATCAGCGAATCCAGCTCTACCTCAAGCGCTATCTCAATGTGAATATTGCGTCCTCAACCGCGTGGACTGTGTTTAAGCGTCACAACATGCCCAATCTCTACATCACCCGTTACAACAAACCATCAAAACGGCCCTTTAAGCGATATCAGAAGCGCTTTCCCGGGGAAACCCTGCAAATGGATGTCAAGTTCATCAAGGATCCTAAAGCGCCCTTTCGCCGCTTTTATCAATTCGCGGCGCGTGATGATTGCACGCGTTACCGGGTTCTGAGAATCTACTCAAGAAACACAACAGGAAACGCCATTGATTTCTTAAAACAAGTCAAAAAAGCTTTTCCAGCGGTAATCCGCGAGGTTCAAACGGATAACGGCCCTGAATTCGCCACTGATTTCACCTTTTATCTTGACCGGCAGGGCATTCACCACCGCCTCATCCGCCCAAAGACGCCAAGGCTCAACGGCAAGGTGGAGCGCTCTTTTAGGACGGATGAGGAGGAATTCTATTCCAGGGAGCAGTTCTCAGATATCGAGGATATCAAGCAGAAGCTCTCAGGGTGGGAGCGATATTATAATCACGAGAGGATGCATATGGCGTTAGACGGACAAACGCCTGCAGAAAAACTAGAATCTAAATTGTCAACAGAATCAACTCAAAAGATTGTTGTGAGTAAAAGCGACTAATACACGGATATAAACGATACCCGCTGATTGGCTGAATTGTAGCCTCAAGTTTTCCATCCCTGTCCCAGTTTCTAAGAGTACTCGGACTCACCCCAACCAGCTTGGCAGCCTGACTTATTGTGATGTAGTCTTTTATTTTTTTAGGCATTGGTATATTATTCAATATTAATAACCCTTAGCAAACTTTACAATTGTCGATCTTGCAATTGCCAAATCCGAAGGCCATAAGTCTTCATCCAGCATATCATCGGTATCATTGCCAACCCGCTATCAAAACTCTCCACATCTTACCTACTAAAACCAAATCCTCGACTACCCCCTACTGCATTCTGGATAGAGCTTTATCACCCCTCTCCCAACCCCTCACCCGTATTCATGAATCCAAAATATCACAAACCATCCCCTACCATCTAAATCCAAAACCAATCCCTCGATCCTGCCCGCCCGCCGCCCT